>DASPTQ010000070.1:0-3250 GCA_035623335.1 Terriglobales bacterium | reverse complement strand
CTGAGCTTCCAAGAAATCGGCGTGTCGCTCTTCGTCTCCGATCATGCTGTCGAACAGCGCCTTTGAGCCGCCGTCCCCTGCCTCGGCGCAGACCTTCGCGGCTTCGTTATATTCACGCACCGCGTCCAGTTCGTCCTTGAGGTTGATCTCCATCTGCTCCTGCACTTTGCTACCAAGTTGAGGCTTCAGCCCGACCTCAATGCTGGGAATTCCATCGAGAAAAATGATGCGTTCGATCAATCCTTCGGCATGCTTCATCTCCTCGATGGCACGCGCCTTCGTCAGGTCGCCCAGCCGCCTGTATCCCCAACCCTGACACATCTCGGATTGCGTCATGTACTGTACGATGGCGGTCAACTCCGACCTAAGAGCCGTGTTCAATTGCTGAATTACCTTCTCATTGCCGCGCATGGTTGTGCCCTCCGCACTTCAACATAGTGCCGTCTGGACGAACAGAAAGGCTGTGACCCCGCGCACATGGATTGGTTCGTCCGGGGGCGTTTGGTCGGCAGGGGGCTTTCCCCTGTGATGATCGTCACCCAAACCAAGAGTGAGCCACGCTAGACTTTTGACATGATTAGGACAACCAGAATCAGCTTTGGTGGGACGGCGGCAATCGTAACGAGCATGGCTCTGATCGTCGGACTAGATGCTGCGAATGCTGGAAGAGCAGCCATGGTGAGCGCCCTCCTGATCGCGGCAGTTGCCGACAACCTTACGGACTCCCTGAGTGTTCACATGTACCAAGAATCAGAACGCCTTGAGGAGAAGGAAGCATTTATCGGGACGCTGAGCAATTTCGCAACGCGGCTCGTTGTGTGTTTAAGCTTCGTGCTGATCGTTGCGCTGTTCCGAGCGCACGCTGCCGCCGTAGGGGGAATCGTTTGGGGAATGTTGTTGTTAACCGTGTTGAACTACATCCTCGCTCGGCATCGGAACGTCGGTGCAATTTCTGAACTATGGAAGCATCTCGCCGTCGCACTGGTGATCATTTTTGTCAGCAAGGGCATCGGATATTGGATCACCATGCATGTAAGTTGAATTCTGATTCGCCATTCGTTTGGAGGGAAGCATGTCGCCACGCACACTTTTTCTTAGCAAGCTGATCGGTCTGTACTGCATTGTCATTGCGCTCTCGATGATGACTCGGAGGCAAGCGACCGTGGAGACAGTGACCGCCCTTCTTCAGAACCCGTCAATGATGTTGATCGTCGGCATAATCACGCTTGCGGCTGGGCTGGCGATGGTTCTCGCGCACAATGTCTGGTCTGGGGGTGCACTCGCCGTGGTGGTCACCCTCGTCGGTTGGATAACGCTGATCAAGGGCTTGTTGTTTTTGTTCCTGCCGCCTGAGATGGAGGCGGGACTTTTCCTTCGGCAGCTTCACTACCAGCAACTTTGAAAGTAGGGGGATAGAGCGAACCTTCTCCCCCGATGCAAGACCGCTCCTGAGTACCTCGGAGCGTGAAAGTCCAACCCAGTCGCTCCCATCCTGAGAGCGCGAATATCCCAAGCAGCAAAGCAACGCGGCTCACTCGTGTGCCTACGCATCACCGCAGAGAGGACTGGACCATGACAGCAACATGGGGTTTGTCTTTAGGGCAAGGATTTGAAAAACACAATGGAGACAACATGATCTCATCGGCACCAGCAGTCGAACAACTCGAAACGACAAATGTCGAATCGCTCATCCGGCAATATCTTGGGGCTGATTGGAAGGAAAACTCGGACGGTCTACTGTTCTGCACTCGGACAGGAAGACCGCTGGACAACTACAACGTCGTGACGTGGCAACTGAAGCCGCTGCTCGAACGCATCGGGGTCACTAAAACCCGACGCATGGGGCTTCACGCGTTTCGTCACTGCAACGCAACAGAACTCGACCGGATGGGCGCTCCGATCAAAGTCAGGCAGGATCGGCTCGGACACGCTGACTCTGAAACGACGTTCGGATACACCCATGCGGAGAGCGCAGATCACAGGCGAGTGGCAGCAGAACTCGGAAGAATTTTTGACCCGAATACGCTGAGTACGGATGCTGTGGAAAAGCCTTCGGAAAACGTCAGAATTCCTGCCCCAACTTTGCCCCAATCGCCCGTATCTGATAGAAATGTAAGGGAACCTTTGCTCAGTTTTGTGGGCGCTTAACTCAGCGGTAGAGTGCCATCTTCACACGGTGGAAGTCATAGGTTCGAATCCTATAGCGCCCACCATCTTTTCAACAGCTTACGAGCCGCTATCGGATCACCTCCTTAGTTTTTCAATAGCTTAAGGACGCGTGGTCCGTCTGGCGATCCGACAGCGAAGACTGCTTTCAGCTCTCTGCTAAGCTGCAGTCAATTCCGCGTCGAGAGACCGAACCGATTGTTCTCTCCAACTGAGCTTTCGCTGCCAGAAGTTAGTAAACACAAGCCGACTTAAGGGTAGCGATCCTGTTCACCGAGTGCATTGGCGATTTATGACGCGCAGGTGTCATGGTTCAGAGACCAGGGAACAGAAATCTGGGCTCGCGAGAATACCAGTTGACATTCAACCGAAATCCACTACCGTATGGTTGTGGATCGGCTGGGTACAACATTTGCGGCTTTGTCTGATCCAACCCGGCGAGCGATGATCGAGCGGCTCTCCCGTGGGCCTGCCTCTGTGCACGGCTTGACGGAACCGTTTGCACTCTCGCAGCAGATGATTTCAAAACATATTGCCTACCTGGTGCGGGCGCGAATTGTGATCAAGACGAAGCGTGGGCGAGAGAGTATCTGCAGGCTTAGGCCAGAGGCTATAAAGACAGTCAGCGACTGGGCGATTAGCTATCGCCAATTCTGGGAAGAGAGTTTCGACAAGCTGGATGTGGTTGTGAATCAAATGAAAAAAGCGGAGATCAGAGATGACAAAAAACACGGTGAGTGAGACGGAGCGGATGGTTGTCACCAGAGTTTTTGATGCCCCACGCGAATTGGTTTGGAAGGCGTGGACAGACCCGAAATATGTGATGCAGTGGTGGGGGCCGAAGGGCTTTACTGCGCCCGTTTGCCAGATGGATTTTCGCGTTGGGGGGAAATTTCTCTGCTGCATGAGGGCACCGGATGGGCAGGAGTTCTGGAATGCGGTGGAATACCACGAGATTGTTCCGCACGAGAAGATCGTTTCCTTGATGTACTTTTCGGACTCGAAGGGAAACAAGATTGATCCTGCGCAGCTAGGAATAGAACATGAGGCCATAGAGGGTGCGTACGACGTGACCATCTTTGAG
>DASPTQ010000069.1:0-6128 GCA_035623335.1 Terriglobales bacterium | reverse complement strand
CCGGGCCACTGGATGAGGTTCGCGCAATACGTTTCGGCGCGAGATCACCACTCGTTGGACGACGATGTGAAAATGTTCTTTGCCCTCAACAACGCGATGCTCGATGCAAGCATCGCCGCGTGGGACGCTAAGCGCACCTACGATTCCGTGCGGCCAGTCACTGCGATCTCGCTGCTGTATCGAGGCAAGAAGATCCGCGCCTGGGGAGGACCTGGCAAGGGGACAGTGGAGATGGATGGCTCGCAGTGGCTACCGTACCAGGCCGCGACCTTCCCGACCCCACCTTTCCCGGAATATGTCTCTGGCCACAGCACCTACAGCGCCGCTGCAGCACGCATCCTGGCGCTCTGGACTGGGAGCGATCATTTCAGCGATTCAGTCACTTTGCCGGTGGGCAGTTCGAAGATTGAGCCAGGCACGACACCAGCGCAGCCAATCACGCTAAAGTGGGAAACGTTTAACGACGCGGCAGACGAAGCGGGGATGTCGCGCCAATACGGTGGCATCCACTTCGCGCGCGCTGATATGGCCGGTCGAAAACTCGGGCGTTTGGTGGCGGATCGTGCCTGGGCCAAGGCCAAGTCGTACTTCGACGGCTCTGGTCTCTCCTCAGCATCTACCTTTGAAGCCAGGGGTGTTCGGTAAGCCTTCGACCAAGGTTTTATGGCGTTCCGAAACCCTAGCCCAAATGGTGTTGTCGACGCTGTCTCCATCGCGCGCTGAAAAATTCTCCGCGTTCAGGCAAAGCCAAGAGCGGGGCAGTACGGCATCGGACGAAACGATGTCCTAGCGGTGGTCCACGAGGGTTTAATCACTGACGATCTCTCTAACAAAGGAGACTAGGCTGTGATGTCATCGCCACCGTCCGGCCAAGATCTTGCACGAGATCGCACACATATTCTCACCTCCTTCTGCCGGAGACTACGCCAAGTTCTAGATCCAAAAAAATCGAAGTCTCATCACTGGATGAGAGTTGGTATGCCGATGAGCGTGTACCAAGCGCGGACGTTGTTTTGTTGAAAGAAGCACAAGGCAAATACAAAGGGCCTAAGTTCGATCACCTGTACGAACGCTGGCGGAACGGGAGCCTCAGCGACTGCGAAATCAAGCAGTTTTCAGACGGTTCTTTGCAACAACCGAGAGGCTTGTTTCGGACGCTTGTCTACAGCACTTCGCTGAAAGTGTTTGCCGATCCGCTCACGAATCAAGCGGAAAGCTGCTTGAAACCGAGTCTGGCCAGCTCGGTGTCGCAGGTTTCTGCGAGCGGGTCTGCCGAGGTGTCCGGATCATGACGAGGAAAACCATGTGCTGAGAACGAATTGCGAAGCAATGCGGCGACAACCGAGGCGGAGCAAAAGGCGATCTTCGGGAAGGCGAAATCGTCCCAAAGAAGCGTTTTGTGCAGAATTGCGGCGAGGTTTCCATGTCTCGCCGCCAGCTGCAGACAGAAAAGAAAGAAGATAGCAGGCTATGGAGCGAAGGAATTAAAGGAGAAGAAGACGGTTTTTTGGGCGGTAGCGACCCCTCTTTGAGCGGCTTGGCAGCCGCCCAGCGCCACAGGCGCCGGGGGTCGCTACCGCCCAAGTTTATCCAGCAGAATTGCTCGCTTCGTCGCTCGCAAAGTTGCAGCAGAACTGCCCAACAAGATTGAATGCAAATGAGCAAAGGAGGATACACGATGGCGGTGGACAGCAATGCCGAACCCAAGGGCGACAAGAAAGGTAATTCTGCTTGGGGCTCTATGAAGAAGTCGCAGACTGGACCGAATGCTAATTGACTACGCTTGGAGATGCCATTCAATCTTGCAGGAAAGTTCGACTCTAACTACAGGCAACCCTCGACAGCGCCACACAACAAGCCTTAGGAGCTTCTGCATCAGCATCCTGCACCGAACCATAGTGCGAAGGCCACCTCTGGCACTTCGGTTTCTTGGGCCGAACCTGAACTAATCCTCGATTCGGATTATGCCGATCCCAATTGCTTTCTGCTCTCGTTCTGGATACTTCAGCCGTGCCTTCTCTGCCTGTTCCTTTTTCTTGAGGGGTTTCGACAGTGGCGTAAACTCGCCATGGATGTACTTGAAGAGCAGCCACCGCTCCACGATTTTGGGCATTTTGAATTTATAGCACAGGCAGCCTCAACCTGCGGAAGATACCCTTTTGCATGATTATTCGCATCAGAGAAGGCTAGCCCCAGCCACGTAGCCGGCATGGTCTCGACAACCTGAACCAGCAAAACGAATTTAGGCAGCTTGCGGAAATGGCATGAAAAAGCAGGCCACCTGCGAGGCGGTGAATAGGCCACATCTATAGGGGCCTGTCTTCAAAGTATTGGACCGCCCGGAACGCTATCCCTACAGTTGAACTCGCATGGCGACACAGAGCCCAAGTCAACGCCAGGAGTTGCGACGTGAGTAAAGAACTGCCTCGTCTATCCCACATTACCTCCATTCGCCTTTCTGATGCGGAAGACAGTACAGCTAGCTTCGGGATAGAGCGCCCGCTAACCTGCGATGAAGCAAGCCAGCTGTTGAGAGTTCACCCCAAGACCATCAAGCGATTGGCTGCGCGTGGCGAAATGCCCGGACACTTTCGATTTGGTCGCTGGTTTTTCTATCCCTCCGAACTGGACTCTTGGATGAGGGTCGAGGTAAATTCGTCTGGTCACTCGTGCCGCTAGAACTGAGGAGAAATCGTCATGTTCAAGCGTGCACGGCATCAGTTCGGTTGGTTGGAAAGAAAGAAGAGAAAACGCGGGCCCGAAATTTGGGTGTGGCGCTATCACGAGAGTGCCCCCGGAAGGCAAGGTTCAAAACGGGCTGTTTTTGTGGGCGACGTAAAGCAATACCCGACAAAAGCAGATGCGTGGAAGGCTGCTGAGGGCATTCGGTTAGCCGTTGCGAATCCGCCTAACGCGGATGTCGTAACCTTCGGAGCGCTCATCAATCGCTTTCTACGAGAAGCACTGCCCGAGCGCAAGGGAACGGCAGATCGCTACCAGTCTTGGATTGTGAATCACATCAATCCACATTGGGAGCAAGTTCCTTTGTCAAAGGTAAAACCCCTAGCCGTAGAGATATGGCTTAAGGGGCTGAACCTAGCGCCGAAGAGTAAGGGCCATATCCGAAGTGTGATGCACATTCTTTTCGAGTGGGCGATGCGCTGGGAACTCATCGAATACAACCGGAACCCCATGAGCCTACTGAAGCTCAAGGGACTTACAAAGCGCGTGAAACAACCACGCGCTCTGACGGTTGAGGAGCTTCACAGTCTGTGGTCGCATCTCGACAGAGATACCAAGACGATGTCCATGGTGGCGGTATCACTGGGGCTTCGGGCAAGTGAGTTGTTCGGCCTACGTTGGGAAGACTTCGACTGGAAAGGTTTGCGAGTGAAGATTCAGAGGTCCTGGGTTTACGGTCGAGTGGAGTCAACGAAAACCGAAGGCTCGGAAAAGTGGCTTCCTCTGGATCAGAATCTTGCAGACATTCTTTGTCGGCATCGGGACGACACGCCCGATGAACTGCTGCAAACTGGCTGGGTCTTCGTTAGTCCTTTCACGGGCAAGCCGTGGTGGGCGCATAAAATAGTGCGATACCATCTTCGGCCTGCGGCCGAAAAAGCAGGCATCGGCAGAATCGGGTGGCACACATTCCGCCACACGTATTCGACGCTGTTGCACGCTTACGGGACAGACATGAAGGTTCAGCAGGAATTGTTGAGGCACTCGGACATTCGGACAACGATGAATATCTATACGCACACAGTGTCTCCAGCACTGCGAGAAGCGAATAGCAAAGTCGTTCGGATGATTCTGCCGGAGAGAAAAACGGCATGAAAATCGCCCGAAAATCAGGGGGCAATCCGGGGGCAACGGCAATTCCAGCTACAGACAACAAGTGACTTATGGCTCCCAAGCAATCCACAGAGTTCCTTTCAATTCCGTGGCTTGCTAAATTCGATCCCCACCGCCCCTACCAACCTTCTATTCTTCTCAATCAGTTGCGGATGTCTCTTGTACCAAAACACATTTTGCACAGGTTGCAGCGGTATCAGAGCTTGTTGAGCGCGTGACGCTGAACATCCAGGTCGGAGTGGACGCAACACTTCAGCGTCGTGCGAATGTCGCCGTGCGGGAGGATCTTCTGTACCGTTGCCGGTTTGCCTTTCGCTCGCAGAGCGCGATTCCCAGCCCAAAGCTGTACGCTACCGATGCCGTGTTTCCACCGTCGTAAGACATCGTAAAGGTAACGTGAGCTCGCCAAGGAGTTCGGTGCAAATCGGGCTGGTTTGCGGCAGGCTCTCACGGTCCTGAAGATCATGGCTGTTCTCGCGCAGAGAGTGCTTCTTCCGGCGCTGCTTGACGAGCCGCTGTTTTGCTCCCAAGATGCTATTGATTCAACCGATTGCGAGGCGATACCCATGAGCCACGGTTTAGCACTGAAGGAATCGGGCGCGTTGGATTTCGTATCGCTCGGTGGGCTCGTTCATCGGCTGGATCCAGGCATCATCCCTTTTCGTAAAGCGCAGGAATGTCAGATTCACGTAAGCGGCGGCGAATTCAATGTTGCCGCTAACCTTGCCGACTGCTTCGGTTTGCGCACGGGGATCGTTAGTGCGATGGTGAAATACCCCGTCGGGGACCTTGTTGCTGAGCGGGTTCGGGCCATGGGCGTCACACCGTTCTACAAGATGTTTCAGCACAACGGTGTGACCGGGCCCAATATTGCGACCGTCTACAGCGACCGCGCTTATGGAATGCGCCCGCCCATCGTTTTTTACAACAGGGCGAACGAAGCCGCGGCGCAACTGCAACCCGGCGATTTCGACTGGACAGCCATATTCAGCGGAGGAGTGCGGTGGTTTCACAGCGGGGGAATCTTCGCCGCTCTTTCTGCGTCCACGCCGGAATTGATTATTGAAGGCATGCAAACAGCCAGGAAATCCGGCGCCGTCGTTTCCTTCGATCTCAATTTCCGTGAGAAGCTCTGGAAACTTTCCGGCGGCCAGGAACGGGCACTGCAGGTGCTTGACCGGATCGTCAAGAATATTGATGTTCTGGTCGGCAACGAGGAAGACCTACAGAAAGGTTTGGGAATAAGAGGCCCCGATGCCAGGGAGACGTCAAAGCTCGATCCAACAGCCTTCCTCTCAACTATCGAAAAGGTCGTAGAGCGCTACCCGGGTATCAAAATCATTGCTACCACTCTGCGCGAAGTCCATTCGAGTAATCGTCACAGCTGGGGGGCGGTGGCCTGGATCAACGGCAAGAGTTTCATCTCCCCGCAATGTCAACTCGATGTGTACGACCGGATAGGTGGAGGCGACGGGTTTGCCTCCGGCTTCTTCTACGGAATTCTTTCAGGCGAGCCTGCGGAAGAGGCTGTCAAACTAGGCTGGGCGCATGGGGCACTGCTGACGACGTTTCCAGGTGACACAACAATGGCCACCTTGGACCAAGTACGGGCATTCGCTCGTGGCGGATCAGCCCGTGTTCAAAGGTGAGCACCAAACGAACGGAATAAGCCCCGAAAGGGAAAGCCAATGAGTCTGTATTTCAGCTGGGGACGCGAGAATGCGAAGTTACCTTCGGCGGAGCTCAAGACGGCTTTATTCGAGGCGTTGGAAAAGCTCGGCACGAGGCACCGTGTACTGGCAGTGCCGCCCGACCTGACACGGTTGCACTCGCGGGCCGGAGAGCTGACTCGCTATGCACTCGCGTTTTATGGGGACAGGCTGAAGTCCATCCTACCGGCGCTTGGCACCCACGAAGCGATGGACTCTCTCCAACTGATCAAGATGTTTGGGGACGTGCCGCAGGGACTCTTTCGCGTGCATAACTGGCGGAAAGATGTGGTGATGCTGGGAAACGTTCCGGGCGACTTCATTTACGAGCAGTCGGAGCACAAATTGGACTACTCCTGGCCGGTCGAAGTGAATCGGTTGGTGGCCGAGGGGAATTTCGATCTGGTGCTCTCGATCGGGCAGGTGGTGCCGCATGAAGTCATCGGTATGGCCAATTACAACAAGAATATTTTGGTGGGGACCGGCGGTCCGCTGAGCATTGGGCGCAGCCACTATCTTGGCGCTGTCTACGGCATGGAGCGAATTATGGGCCGCGCCGATAAC
>DASPTQ010000068.1:0-8742 GCA_035623335.1 Terriglobales bacterium | reverse complement strand
CGCCGTCCTATGCCGCGGGCCTCGACTTCTATAAAGGCGAATATACGAATAGCGTCCGGTTCGGCTACAGCAGACTTCATAACACCATCGCGGACGCGACCCGCGGAACGGGCATTGTTGACCCGCTGCCCGGCATTGAGCTGGCCATCGGCAGCGATCCGCTTTGCTTGACCCCCGGGGTGGATGTCTTTTGCTCCGGTCCGAGCTATGTCGCGCCACAGGAGACGTTCCAGTCCAATCACCAGATCACCTACGACGGCAGCCGAGCGATCAATAAACACATTCTCCGCTTTGGAGGCGGTCTGAACTACATTTGGGGTGGTGGATTCGCGAGTTTTGCGAAGCTCGCACCGGCGGTGGGGGCGAACCAAACCGATTGCGGTACGGCCTGTCTCGCCTTGCCTGGCGGGGCGGCGAATCCCCTCAATTATTCCGCCGAGAACGTGGTTGTCAGCAACGGCATCGGCTTCGACACTGAGATCGCCAGGTTCGGATTACCAGAAGGTGGAACCGGCCCCGATTATCGCACCTCTTTCTACATTGGCGACGCTTGGCAGGCCATGCCGAATCTGACTGTGACGTACGGACTGCGTTATGTACGCGACACCTTTCGCTCCGATGCGGATCTGGGCCCCGTGCCGGCCTTGAACCTATGGCAGTCCGACCTGGGTCGAAAGGTGAACCAGCCGAATCTGAATTTCGCACCGCAAGTCGGTGTTGCTTGGGACCCGGGTCGCCAAGGCAAGACCGTATTTCGGGCGGGCATCGGGCTCTACTACGAGAACAATCTTTGGAACAATACCGCCTACGATCGTCCGGGCCGGTTGCCGACCGGACTGTTCCGGCAGAATCCCTTGGTTTGCTCGAATGGATTGCCGGTCCCGCTTCCTCTACCCAACGGACGTACGCTCACGCCCAGCTTCTGTGGCCAAGCGATCGGCGAGGCGGCGCCTGCCATCGCCGCACTGCAAGCGCAATACCAGGCTGCCACCGCAACGCTAGGTTCCGATTCACCCAATCCTGCTTATATCGGAACCACGCACGCGGCGGGCATCGACGTCAATGGCATTACCATGTTGGCTCCGAATTACGTGAGTCCTCGTTCGACGCAGATGAACGCCGGTCTCGAGCATGTCTTTGGCAAAAGTTCGGTGCTCAAGCTGGATTATGTCCGTAGCATCGGGACGCACATGCTGCTGGCGGAGGATGTAAACCATGTCGGCGATGCGACGTACTTCAATCTTCGGAACGCAGACGCCGCCATTGCTAGGACGACGGCTGCGTTCGGCTGTGCGGGAGGATCCTCCGGTACGGCGATTAACTGTGCTATCGCCGCCGGCGCAAATATCTCCAACTTTGCCGCCCACGGTTTGGACTCTGGTTATTCGTTCTGCGGCGGGCGCCCGTGCCCGGCTGCGGCGTTCCCGGGCATCAATCCCAACCTCGGCGCCAACCAGATGCTGTTTCCCATCGGACGATCCGAATACAACGGCGTGCACGTTTCCTTCAAGACGGGGATTCAGAATCCGTTCAAGAGGGTTAAGAGCCTCAATGTGCTGGCCTCCTATACGCTGTCGAAATACACCGCCACGGCGACCGACAGCGACTTCTTCTCGATTGCCACCGACTTTACCAATCCCTTGCGCTTCATCGGACCCAACGGGCTTGACCGCCGCCAGCAAATCTCGTTCGGTGGCTGGTTGGACCTCCCCTATTCCTTCAACGTAGGCGTGATGGGTCATTTCTACAGCCCATTGCCGGTCACACTCACGCTTCCCCCCACGGGCAGTCCCGGCGGTATCTTTGTCACCGATGTCACGGGAGACGGTACGGGTGACAGCAATTTCGCGTCGAGCGGCGGCAGGGGGGACGTTCTACCCGGAACGAATCTTGGGTCGTTTGCCCGAGGTGTGAATCCTTCGAATCTCAACAATGTAATCCGGAATTACAACCAGAACTTTGCCGGTAAGCCGACCCCCGCCGGACAGATGCTCTTGAACGACGGTCTTTTCACTCCGGCACAGCTGCAGTTGCTCGGTGGAGTGCCGCCGCTCATATCCTTGGCCCCGTCGAATGCAGCCAACATGGCTTGGCTGAACGTCCTCGACGTGAGTCTGAACTGGGTGTACAGGTTCAAAGACCGGGTGGAAATTCAGCCGGGAGTTTCCTTGTTCAACGCGTTCAACCTGGCAAACTTTGACGGCCCGACGAATCCACTGAATGGCCAGCTCAACGGAAACCCCGGATCGGTGAACGGTACCGCGGGAGAGCCCCCGAACTCGAACCGGATCGGCGTGGGGTCCGGCGTCTTTACCCTCGGATCACCGCGCATGATGGAGTTCGCTCTGAAAGTCAGATTTTAGGGAAAGGTTCCCCTGCCGCTGGACTCGGCTCGGTCCGACGGATCTCGGCCTTTTGCCTGCGGCCTGGGCTTGCTACGGCGAACCTTCTGAAGGGTGGCGCTCCGTGTAGAATAGGGCGGATGGCATTTCACGGGCAGAAGCCGAAGAGTACGCCGCCTGAAGAAACATCCGAGGAAGCGGCCTATCTGAAGTCGCTCGGCGAGAAGCAGAAACCGGTCAGCATCAAGCTGACCGACGGAGAAGTCGTCCAAGGATGGATCGAGTATTACGATCGCAGCATGCTTCGGCTTACCCGCGAAGACAAGCCTAATTTATTCATCTTCAAGCACGAGATCGTGTACATCGCAGAAGATGCGCCGAAACGGAAGTGACAATCTGACCTAGTCTCACTTGAATCCTGCCTTGTCCAACGAAGAAAATTTCATTCCCCAGATGACTGAAATCGCCCGCGAGGCCGGTGGCCTGTTGCTCGGCCACTTCCGCGGGCACGTTGCCGTCGAATACAAGGGGGAAGCTGATCTGGTAACCATAGCTGACCGCGAATCGGAAAAGCTGATCCGCCGCCGCATTCTTGAGCGCTGGCCCACCCACGACATTCTCGGCGAGGAGGAAGGCTTTGCCGACACGGGCAGCGAATACCGTTGGTACATCGATCCTCTGGATGGAACCACCAATTTCGCGCACGGGTTTCCGGTCTTCTGCGTTTCCATCGCCCTCGAGTACCGGGACGCGCGCATCGCGGCGGTGATTTACGATCCCACCCGCGACGAATTGTTCGCGGCAGAGAAGGGGAAGGGCGCCTCCCTCAATGGCCAGCCCATTCATGTCTCGAAAACCGCGGCTTTGGCGGAGTGTCTCGTGGCCACCGGATTCCCCAGCCACAAACGGCACACGAATCCCAACATCTTCTTCTACCACCAGATCACCCTGCTCACCCATGGGGTGCGCCGCGCGGGTTCGGCGGCTCTGGATTTGTGCTGCGTGGCCTGCGGGCGTTTCGACGGATTTTGGGAATTCAACCTCAATCCTTGGGACACGGCCGCAGGCGTACTGATCATCGAGGAGGCGGGAGGGAAGGTTACCACCTTCCGTGGATGCCCATTCGAGCTCAACAGCCGGGAAACTCTGGCTTCGAACGGCCTGGTTCATCAGGCGCTCGTGGCCGAGTTCGAGAGGATCTTTGCCGGAAGCGGGCTCGCTCCTCTTCCTGACTTGCGGGAACATCGCCGGTGATCGCGTCCCCGGTTTCCCATCTTTGATGGCCGCGACGTGAGCGGGCCGGCATGGGTCCAGGGATTACAATAGAAGCAGTCGATGGCGCTTTCCACCCGCCAGGTAAGGCTGGGACCTTGATTACCTCGTTACTTGAAAGAAAGCTTGACAAGCGACCTGACAAAGTGCGTCTCAGCGGGCGCATCTTGTTTCTGACCGAAGATCCGGAGTTGATCAGGCGGCAGCTGGCGGGCGAAGACCTGCCCTGGGACACCAAGAATCCGGCCAACAATCCCAAGCTGCGGGACGACATTTCTACCGATGAGATTACGCCGGCGCACTATTGCTTTTACTTTGACCAGACCTTGGGGGAAATCCCGTATCTCGGCCTGAAGTGCGGGGGGGTGCTGCCGATCGCGCGTTGCGCCGTCAAGAACGGCGGATTTGTCTGCTCGGTTAGCGGCAAGCGGCGGGGAAAAGGATCGAGTCGCGAGCAATCGCCCTACGCGGAGATGTGCGCCGGAATCCGTTTGGTAGTGGCGGAGAATATCGAGCGCATCTATAAGCAGAACTGTCAAAACCTCGGCTTGCTGACGTCCACGAATTTCTCGCTCCTCGACAAGATTCGCTCGGGCGAAGAAATTCCCCTCAGCGAATTCACCGCTGGAGAGGATGAAATCACCCGCCAGGTGATCGAATGTGGCGGCCTGTTCCCCTTCAATGTCGCGCGCCTGCAGAACAAGGTCGTCCTGCCACCGATTACCACCAAAAAGCGTCCCATGACCCTGGCGGAAAAGATCTTTGCCCGGCATATGGTGAACCAAGCCAACCAAGTCGGGGTTGCGTATGTGCAGCCGGGCGATACCGGATTCGCGCGCGCGGACCTTCGCTTCAGCCACGAGTACGTTACGCCCATGGCCGCGATTTTCTTCGAACACTACCTGGGGAAGGACGCGAAGGTCAACGATCCCTCGAGCATCCTGTTCTTTCGCGACCACCTGACATTTCTGGACGAGGTGATCTCGGAAGAAAAGAAGAAGCAGGGCCTGCTCGATCTGGCTACACAGCTCAAGCTCAAGCAGCAGGAGTTCGCCGGAAGGCAAGGGATTCGACTGCACGGCGAATTGAAAGACCGCAAGGGCTCGGAAGGGATTTGTCATTCCATCGTGCTCGAGAGCTATGCCCTCCCCGGACAGTTGAACGTCGGATCGGACTCCCATACGCCGCATGTCGGGGCGATGGGGTGCGTTGCCTTCGGCATCGGCACGACGGATGTCTTTAACAGCTGGATTACCTCCGACGTCCGGGTGCGGGTGCCCGAATCCGTGAAGATCATCATCCATGGCAAGAAGCATCCGAACGTCGCTGCCAAGGATTTCATCTTGAAGATTCTCAGTCTGGATTATGTTCGCAGCGGCAAGGCGCTGGCCAAGGTGATGGAATACGCCGGCGATGCCATGGAAGAACTGAGCGTGGATGAACGCGCCACCATGACCAACATGGCGGCCGAGATCGGTGGTTTCACCGGCATCGTTCGACCGGATCAGAAAACCGTGGATTTCCTGATCGAACGGCGAGGCATGGATCGGAAGCAAGCTCAGGCCCGAGTCGAGGGACTCTACAGCGATCCCGGGGCAGATTACGCGCAGGTGATCGAGCTCGATGCCGAGGAAATTACCCCGATGGTTGCCACCCCGGGAGACCCCGGAAACGGCAAGTACATCCGGGAGCTACACTCTCCCATTGCCGTCGAATTGGCCTACGGTGGCACGTGCACGGCCGGCAAGAACGAAGACATGGACATGTACGCGGCGGTGCTGGCGGACGCGCTGAAGCGCGGGAAGAGGGTAGCCGATTCGGTGAAGTTCTACATTCAGTTCGGATCGCAGGAGACTCGGGATTACTGCCTACGGAAGGGATATTTGGCGATCTTCGAGAAAGCCGGAGCCCACGTCATCGAGCCGAGTTGCGGGGCCTGCATCAATGCCGGGCCAGGGGTCACCACCAAACCCGAGCAGGTGGTGATCAGCGCGCAAAACCGGAATTTTCCCGGCCGCAGCGGCCCGGGACAGATGTATTTGGCGAGTCCGCTCACGGTTGCGGCCAGTGCCGTGGCTGGATACATCGTGGAATACGAGCCTAGCGAAGAACGAGAAGTGGCGGGAGTTCGGTGACTCTCGCGGTCGGCTCCTCCCTCGCCGGTGACGCCCTGACCCGGAGCTCATTGTGGGCGACCGGCGCCGAGCACGGTGAATCCTCGGATCTCGTATACTAGGTTCAAGAATGGCACAAGCCTATGCGGCGTTCAGGAATTCTTGCTAAAATGTGCGCTTCTGTTAGCTTGCGCCAACTAGGAGAGATGTAGACTCATGACCTACGTGATCGCAGAACCGTGCATCGGGACTAAAGACACCGCCTGTGTGGATGCTTGCCCAGTCGATTGCATTCATCCGAAGAAGGATGAACCCGCATTCGGCGAGGAGGAAATGTTGTATATCGATCCCGTGGAGTGCATCGATTGTGGCGCGTGCGTGCCGGTCTGTCCGGTTTCCGCTATTTTCGCCTTGGATGATCTGCCGGAAAAATGGAAGCAATTCACTGAGCGCAACGCTAAGTACTACGGGCGTTAGACCCGACGGTTCCATGGCGCGGGTAGCTTCCTCTGATCCGCGCCTCAGCTAGTCTTCACGAAGCTTCGTCTGACTTTCTCTCTCTGTCCAGAACTCGGCCAAAACTCTCCAGAAGCGCCCTCTGAACCACCGATCAGGGGATCGAAACCAGAGGGATCGGCATCGCAATAGAATCGGCTGTCTCCATCAAGCGCGACCACGGTTCCAGCCGCGAAGTATCCCGCGCGTCAGTTCCGGCCAGGTTGCTGAAACCGATCGGACTGGTCACCGGAATAGCCTTGCAACCTGGGATCACATACCCTTAGCCATCGAGACGATCGCGGTTTTCTCATCTATGGTCGCCTGAAAGCGGGCGGTGGCTCGATTCCGCGGGTTCGTAGTCGGGAGAATTCACAACCATTCACGAAGATTTGACAATTTCGTGACAGCCTTCGCCGTCTCCTTGGCCAGAATTAGTAGCGTTTGTACTGGGCCTATCCCTGGGAGTTCCCCCTTACATGAACAACGGCAGCCGATGCTGGGTGGCGCATCAAGACCCGGCTTTGCTTGGAGGATTCCATGAAAGTCTCACTTCGTCTCAAGGGTGCATTGTGGGTGGCCTGGATATTGGTTTTTAGCAGCCTAGCTGCTCAGGCACAGGGAAATCAGTTCAATACCAACGGCAACATTCTGATTTCCGATCAATTCAACAATCGGGTCATCGAGGTTAACCCGAAGAATCACAAAATTGTTTGGCACTTTGGAACCGGTTCGGACAAGCCGGGACCAAACACCGTTGTCGGCGTCAATGACGCGCAGCGGATCGGCGAAATAACTCTGATAGCGGGGACGGGGATACCACCTGGCGGCACCCCCGGCTGCCCGAACGGCTGCGCCGACAACCGGGTGATGCTCGTCGATTCAAGCGGAACCATCATTTGGCAATACGGCAAAGCTGGGGTTACCGGCTCCGGTCCCAATGAGCTAAATACTCCGGTGCAAAACACCTTCTTGCCTAACGCTGACGTGCTCATTACCGATCAGGGCAATCAACGCGTAATTGAGGTCAACATCTTCACCAACAAGATCGTTTGGCAGTACGGAAGGACAGGCGTGGCGGGCTGTGGCGCGAATGAACTCAACAGCCCTAACAGTGCGGAGCTGCTGGCGAACGGCCACATTCTGATCGCGGACGAAGCTAACAACCGGGTCATCGAAGTCAACCGCAACAAGGGGATCGTCTGGAGCTACGGTTCTTGCACGATCGACCTGCTCAGCGGCGCAGCTTTTGCCATCCGCCTGCCCAATGGGCAGACCCTGATCACGGATTCCAACAATCACCGCATCTTGGCGGTTACCCGAGCCAAAAAGATTGCGTTCGACTATGACACAACCAGCTTGCCGGGGAGCTGTGACGTGGCCGATACGTGCCCACTTCCCAGCCGGGCAGTCCGGCTGGCGAATGGCAACACGCTGATCAGCAATCAGTTTGAGAATCAGGTGATCGAAATCGACCCGCAAAAGAAAATTGTGTTCACGCAGGGACGTAAGAATGTTGCAGGCACCGGATTCGACGAGCTGAACGCGCCCTACGACGCCAAAGTAATCGGCGATTATACCGGCCTGACACCACCCTAACCGGCCGACCGAATCAAGCGGTGCTGATCAGCGGTGATGATCGCCCTTGGCTAGGAGGTGAGTGGTGAACAAGACGGAGCGGAGTGGAACTCCGCCACTCTGCCCGTCACTCACCATTGCCACCGTCCGGCTCGCCCGGTCACCAAACCAGCAGAGTAGGCGCCGGACGAAGAAGTCGCAGGACAGGGGGATTCCCACGGGTCGACGGCTGGGGCGCCCAGCAGGGGGTCCTTGGGATTTTTGATCTCTGACGATCTCGGTTCCCCCGGGCCACCCTGCACGGAATCAACGGTTTGACTGGGGGTGGGAGTTCGGCCGGTCAGTTCCGCCTTCTTGGAAAGGAGGTTACTGAAGTCCAAAAATTCCGCAAGTTTTGCGCAAGTTTTGCTTGACGTTTGCTTCAATGTGACGTAGGGTTTAGTGTTCCGAAAGGTTCCGTATCCTGTCGGACGAGCTTCCCGTTGGCAGCCGCAGCCTATCCGAGAAACTTTCGGCTGTTTGGGAGCATCTATATCAAGTAACCAGAGCTTTCCCGTACAACCCATCTGGAATGAGTTACTTACATACTCTGGTTGTGGACCCTTAGGCCACTCAGGTGGGTACTTTGGCCGGTCGGCGGGTCAGGAGACATAACAGAACAATGCGCTCGGATCGAGTTTTTGACGCTTTACACACCTTGCGGAATCGGTATATGCTGTGCCAGCTCGCCTCGAAGGCTACCCGTAAGTTTCACAAGCCAAACACCAGAATTCAAGAAACCATGAATGAGGTTTTAGACAGGATTGCGAGCTCGGAACGGCAGACGGTTCTGTCAGAGCCGGAACACTTCGCCGAGGCGCAACGGCGGGCTGCCTAAACTGCTCCGCCGTCTGCTTTACGACAAGTCTTCCCCCTGAACGACCTTCCTGGAAAATCTCCCT
>DASPTQ010000067.1:0-2323 GCA_035623335.1 Terriglobales bacterium | reverse complement strand
CGCGATCCCGACCAGAAAACCAATAACTTATACGGGACGTTCAAGTTTCCCGAAACCTACATTATCGACCGCAACGGCATCGTGCGTCGCAAATTCATCGGCGCCGTGGATTGGAACCAGCCGGAAATTGTGGACTTCCTCAGCAAGCTTTAAGTTCCAGTAAGAACTCTATCCTTAGTGTAGAGGCGGTGCTTCTGTTGGCCTTCTTTGGTTTTCCCATTGGACTTGCCAACGCCACCTCACAAGCTATTTGAGCTCGGCGCCGGAGAGGGAGTCGATTCCAGCCGCTGCTTCGCCTTTTTCCGAGGCCGGCAGAAAGTTCGCCATTTCCTGGAGGTGATTCTGCATGGCGGAGCGAGCCGCAGCGGGATTCTTCTTGGCGATCGCCAGAAAGATGCTCTGATGCTGCTCCAGCGCCTTTTGCACAACCCCGGCGATCTTCAGAGTGCTGCCGATCCAATTCTGCAGCAGGTTGCGGATCAGAAGTAAGACGTTCATCAGGATGTTGTTGTGCGCTGCCTGAGCCACCGCCAGGTGAAACGCAATGTCGGAGCGTAGAAACTGCTCCCCATCGTGCAGGGAGACCTCCATTTGATCGAGATGGACTCCGATCTCTTTGAGATCGGCCGAAGTCGCTCGTTCGGCCGCCAAACCGGCAAGTTCGACTTCGATCGGTTTGCGAGCCTCGACCAGTTCCTGGACTTCCGCTTCCGAGCTGCTGGTGATGGCCCACAGAAGAGGACGCGATAGAAATTCCAAACGCTCGCAAACGTAGGTGCCATCTCCCAGCCGGGTCTCGATCATTCCCATGATTTCCAGCGCCTTGAGCGCTTCCCGCAGGGAAGCTCGGCCGACGCCGAGTTGCTGGCAGAGCTCCCGCTCCGGAGGAATCTGTTCTCCGGGGCTCCAATCTCCTCGAAGCAGGTGTGCCACCACTCAATTGATCTGATGGTATGATACCGGCTCTCTGACTGATTTGAGCCGAGGTTTGGCAGGAGGCAGGTCTTTCTGATCAGCTTTCCTGCTCCCGCCGTTAGCGGACGGAGAAGGAGGAGAGATGAGCTTACAGAGCAAGGTCATTATCGTCACCGGCGCGGCCCGTGGAATCGGCCAGGAATACGCCCACAGCTTTGCCGCGGCTGGAGCTCGCGTCGTCGCCGCCGACATCAGCGACTGCTCGGCTACGCTAGAACTCGTCAAGAAGGCAGGTGGCGAGGCGATTGGCGTCAAGCTCGATGTGGGGAACGCCACCTCTGCGCTCGCCATGGCCGAGAGCACGACCAATGCCTTCGGTCGCGTCGACGGTTTGGTGAACAATGCTGCACTGTACGCGACGCTCCGCGGCGGCCGCTTCGATTCGATTGCCGAAGCCGACTGGGATGCGGTCATGGCCATCAACGTGAAGGGCATCTGGAATTGCTGCAAGGCGGTTGTGCCCCGTATGCGGCAAACCGGCGGAGGCAGCATCGTGAACATTTCGTCCCTGGCAGCCACCTACGGCATGCCCTTTGGGCTGCACTACACGACCTCAAAGGGCGCCGTGATCGGCCTGACGCGCGGCCTGGCGAGGGAGCTTGGCCGAGATGGAATCCGGGTGAACGCCGTGGCACCGGGCACGGTGTTGACCGACGCCACCCGTGAATTCTTCGGCCAGAAGTTTGAAAAGGCGGTGGAACGCATCCGCACCGACCAGACGATCCAGCGCAACCTCATGCCGACCGATCTGGTTGGAACCCTTATCTGGTTGCTCTCGGACGCGAGTGCCTTTGTCACCGGGCAAACCATTTCGGTCGACGGAGGAACCGTGATGCACTGACCATGCGGGCGCTCTACCCGACGGCAAAACGCTCCGTGATCAAGACTTCCCTTGGGGCCACGACTGGTGGATGACCCTTCGGTTTTCGAGCAGGTATTCGGGTCGCGGTGGGCTGATTTCCTCCAAGGCCGCGCCCGTCCTCAAAAAATGATCTTGGCGCTCAGCTGAGTATTGAAGGGTTCCCCAGGCCCGAAGGCCGGGGCGGCATAGAAGACTCCAATGGTGGAGGTGATCTGACCGGAACCGATTTCGGCCGTAGGTGCCCCGACTGGCGCGAGGTTGGTCCGGTTAAACAAGTTGAAGAACTCGGCCCGGAGCTGCAGCGTGACGCTCTCCGTGATGGGCGTGTTCTTTAAAGCCGAGAAGTCGATATCGCCGTATCCGGGATTGAAATATTGCCCCGGCGAAGGGTACCGTATTGACCTTGCGGCGCATTTACGAAGGCCGCCGGGTTGAACCACTGTACCAAGCCGTTCACGATCGAGTGAGAGACTCCGGCATACGGAC
>DASPTQ010000066.1:0-4344 GCA_035623335.1 Terriglobales bacterium | reverse complement strand
CGGCATCGCGGGCTTACCGTTTTCTCCTTCGAGCAGAGCGAGTCCTGAGGCGGCCGTTCCCAACATGTCAAAGCCTCCCCGTTCTGCCCAAGGACCACCCCAGCCATAACACCGGACACTGACCACGATGATGCCGGGGCGTAGTTCCGCCAGTTGCTCCGGGGAGAAGCCGAAAGTTGCAAGCTTG
The DNA here is from genome assembly GCA_035623335.1 of Terriglobales bacterium. GTDB lineage: Bacteria > Acidobacteriota > Terriglobia > Terriglobales > Acidobacteriaceae > JAFAGX01. Next base: position 4,157 of record DASPTQ010000066.1, on the reverse strand, counting down.
CGTCCCCGGTAGTTTTCGACAAAGACGTCGGCTAATTTCGCCAACTCACGGCACTGGGCATTCGCTTCTGAGCGGTTGAGGTCCAGCAATGTCGACCGAAAACCGACATTTGCATCGTCATAGACCCAAGGATGTTCAAACTCATCGGGGTGGTTGAACTGCAACACCTGTGCCCCTTGCTCCGCCAACGTGCGACCCACCACCGGACCTGCAATGGCATGGGTGGCCGACAGGACGCGGATACCGCTCAGTGGTCGTGCGGCAGGGCGAAATGGCTCCGGCCTACTCTCGGCAATTTTCCGCACCGCAATCACCGGCTCCTGTGATAGGTACTGCCCTTGGGGATGGCTTATCCACTCCTCTGCTGTTCGTGCGATACAAAGGGTATGCCCCTTTGCGTTGGCGGCCTCCTCCAATTCTTCGGCGTTCCACCCGGCAATTGCCGTCGCGATACTGCGATGGTCGGCTCCACAATTGAAGAATCTCGTCCAGGCGAACTGCTGGGCCGGATACACCCCCGAGGGATACACCCAACGCAAGTCTTTCGTTTGGAAAGGAAAGACAGAGAATGGATGCAGGTTGCCAATCGGATTGGGATAGGGCCAGCCATTGAGGGTCGGATGAAATGTCAACTCCGGGTTGATGCCATGAGCTGCCTTGCGCAAGTCAATGAAGAGATCCTGGCCTTGTCCGGTACGCATCCGCCAAATGGCAGCTGGCCCAACTGCCGCAGCCATCGCTGCGAGTGCAAATGCCGAACCCAACCGCACTGCGCTCGGAAAAAGTGGGTCACGACCCGCAAAGGTAATGGTCCCTCCGGTATCGGCGGGGTTCATCCCCGTTCCGGCGAGCAGATCCCCAAGGCGCGCGGGGAGATCATCCCCGTAAGAAGCTTTTTCCTGATGTTGAAGACAAGAAGAAGACATCGCAAAAATCCTTTCTGAAGTGTCGAATCTCACTGCGCTGCCTCCGCCTCCACGTGTTCGGGAACAGTCGATTGTTCCTGTTCCCAGCGGATCAGCTTCGGATAAACCTCCGATCTGCGCGCAACAAAGAGGCTGCCAAAGCGGACCGCCGGGATCGCCAGCGGGAGCAAACCAATAACTGACTCACCTTGCCTCTAGTGAACGGATACCTGTTTTGCCTTGCCTGGTTCGTTTCTCTTCAGCAGAAACGAGCTGACGAACATAATCGCGGCGACGACAGCGAGAATCCAGTACACGTCCACGTACGACAGAGCTGCAGCTTGGGCCTCAACCAGGCCATACAACCTGCCAAGCCCCTGGCGTCGGGCTTCGTGCAGGCTCAGGCCGCCGTGGCTGAGGTGTATTGATAGCCCCTGAAGTGCCGCCTGGAAACGACCCGACCGCGTGTGCTCTGCCAGGATGGATTGATGGTACTGACTCCGCCGCGCGATCATTGTCGTCACGATTGATGTCCCGACGCTCATCCCAATGTTGCGCATGAAGTTCATCAATCCGGCAGCGGCACTGTTTTTTTGCTTGGGCAGGCCCACATATGCAGCCACCGTCATCGGAACAAACAACAAGGCGGTAGGGGCGTTTTGCAAAGCACGGAGCCATGTTGCGGCACTGGAATTTATCAAAAGGTCCATCTGCTTAGACGAGACATACAGGCCAATTGCCAATGCCATCCATCCGACGGCCAGGATATGACGCGCTTGGAACCGTGCAGTCAGGCGTCCAGCGATTGGGAGAATACAAAGGGCGACGAGTGCCGCCGCGGAGAGCACGAAGCCGGCCCTTTCCGCGGTATACCCCATCAATAATTGTAGGAATTGGGGCAGAAGGACAGTGGAACTCATCATCATAATTCCAAACACAAAGAACATCACGTTGCAACTCGCGAAATTGAAGCTCTTGAACAAACGGACGTCGACAATAGGGTCCTTCTGACGCCATTCCCAGATCGCCAGTGAAACGAGTCCTACAGCAGCGATGATGATCAGCGTCGTGATGAAGCGGGACCCAAACCAATCGTTTTCTTGTCCTCTGTCGAGAGCGACCTGCAGGGCGCCTACACCGAAAGCGAGCAAGCTGAAGCCGATGTAGTCGAACCCGGCGAGTCCTTTTTTAACGCGAGCTAGCCAAGGGGGGTCTTCCACCAGCTTATGGACGAGGAAGAAAGCCAGGGCCCCAACTGGAACGTTGATATAGAAAATCCAGCGCCAACTGTAGTTGTCGGTAATCCAGCCGCCGACTGTAGGGCCGATCGCAGGAGCAAAAACAGCAGTTACTCCATATAACGCAAAGGCCAAGCCACGCTTCTTCGGAGGGAACGTGTCGGCCAGGATAGCCTGCACCATGGGCTGCAACCCACCGCCGAAAGCTCCTTGCATCACTCGGAACAGAAGCAGAAGTCCGAGCGTGGGAGCTATGCCACACAAGAAAGAACTGGCGGTGAAACATACAACACACATTAAGAAGCAACGCTTGCGCCCCAGCCAGCTAACCAAAAAGCCGCTGGTCGGAAGCACAATCGCATTGGCCACTAGGTACATCGTCAGTACCCAGGTACTGTCGTCGTTGCTCACGCCCAGATTGCCCGCAATGTGCGGAAGCGCAACATTGGCGATGCTGACATCGAGCAACTCCATGAAGGCGGCGAGCGAGACCGCTACTCCAATGATCCACGGGTTGACCTTTGGCTTCCAAGCTGCTTCTTCCACGTTACCTGTCAGCGCCGTGCTCATCGCACCCTCACTTCCGGGTCGACGGAAAGGCCGGGCTTCAGGAGCCCATCCTCATTGAACGGGTCGTCTACGGGCCGATCGAAATCGATTCGCACAGGAACGCGTTGCACCACCTTCACGTAGTTTCCAGTTGCATTCTCAGGAGGCAGCAAACTGAAGACCGAGCCTGTTCCTCCGCCGAGATTGGTTACATGCCCTTTCCACATGCGGCCATATGCATCCACCTTGATCTCGACCGCTTGTCCTGGTCGCATATGGGCAAGTTGCGTCTCCTTGAAATTGGCGGTGACCCAGACATCATCGAGTGGTACGACCTCCACGAGTTCTTCGCCGGCGCTGACGTTCTGGCCGACCTCCGCAGTCCTTTTGCCCACGATGCCCGTTACGGGAGAACTAACTACGGTGTAGCTGAGATTGAGTTCGGCTTGTTCTAACTGCGCTTTGCTCTGTAATACTTGCGCACTGGCGGCATCGGCCTTGGAACGCGCGACTGAAACCTGTTCGGGGGCAGTCTGGGCGCTGCGCAGGTCGGCTTTGGCTTGCAGCAGCTTTCCCTCCGCCTGATGGAGTGCCTGCTCGTTTGCTTGGACCGCCGCAGTGGCTGAAACCACAGAGGCGCGGTTGGCCTTTGCTGCTGCCACCGCCTAGTCGTACTGCTGCCGCGAGACGTCTTCCTTGGCGACAAGTTGGGTGTAACGCACGAGGTCGGCATCGGTCTTTGCGGCGTTCGCTTCGGCCTGCACGAGCGTCGCCTTGGCCGATTCCAAATTTTGTTCTGCGGCCTTAACTCCGGCTTCCGCATTACTAACGGAACTCCGTGTCGAGTCAAGGTTGCTCCAAGCCGTCGCCGACGTGATCGGCACGTTGTAGTGGGAGCTCGCGGCGCTCGCCTCCGCGTCTGCCACGTTGGCCTTTGCCCGATTCGCCGCGACCTGATAGTCCTTGGGATCGATGACCACCAGAACGTCGCCGGCATGCACGAACTGGCCCTCAACGACATTGACCTGCAAAATATGCCCATTGATCCGGGCGCTCAGTGGCATGACGTGTCCATCAACCTGCGCGTCATCCGTGTCTGCATACAGAAAGGCGTTGCGAACGAAGTACGCGCCTGCAATAAGCACCAACAGCGCGATTGCTCCAAGTAAAACCCTCTTGCGCCTCGACAGAGTGCCCTGGCGCGTCTCAGTGGCGCTGTTATCTGAGCTTTCCGCTGGCTCAACCGGCAGAGCCGGCAACTCCTCATCAACCAATGTCATGTGGGTATCGTTCCTATTTGTATTGTTTGACATTACTTTCCCCCGAGATACTGTTCGTAGTTGGTGCGGGCCACTCCGAGCGCGCGAGCCAGAGAAAGCTTCGCAAGGTTATGGCTGTAAAGGCTGGTTATGTATTGGTCGTTGGCGCTTGCGAGGGACTGCTCGGACTGCACTACCTCGACGCT
>DASPTQ010000065.1:0-6551 GCA_035623335.1 Terriglobales bacterium | reverse complement strand
GCCTGCTGATCGTAGTTGAGCGCTTGCAAGTCTGGGCGCTGCTGCAAAGCGGTGCTGATGAGCAGGTCCACGTCCTGCGGAGGCGCTGGGGGCTGCGTATCGTCATCGCTCAACTCGTATTGAGCCTGCTTGTCGAAACCGAGAACGGCAGTGAGCGCAGCCAGGGTGGAATCGACATTGTTCTGGGCATCGAGCTGCAACAGCTGTGCCTGCGACAAATTCACTTGCGCAAAGGCCAGGTCCAGCGTGGATTTCAATTTGCTTTTTGCCAGTTCGTCGACTTGATGTTCAACCGACTGGCGCGTGGTCACTGTCTGCTGCGCGACCTTGAGCAGCGCCTGCGCCTGGAGGGCATTGTAAAAAGCCTGATCCGTGGCCAGAACGATGTCTTCGGTTGTGGCCAGCGCGTTGGCGTTTTGAGCCTTTTCCAAGAGCTTGGACGAAGACACAAGGTTGAAGGTTCTTCCGAAGTCGGTAATGAGCTGGCTGAGCGTTACACCGCCGCCGGCATGCTCAAGCAGACGAGACGCCGTCAGCGAACCGGCGCCGATCCGGCTGCCCTCGTTGGCATCGACGGCGGTGATTTCTCCGTTGAAATTCGGCAGTTCCGCCGCCCTGGTTTCACGGTAAACCTGATGCTGCGCCAAGGCCAGCAGCTTTCCCACGCTGATCCGCGGATTGTTTTTCAAGGCGAGCTGCTCCGCTTGGGTACGAGTCAAACGCATTGGGTCGCTGGGCGCATGGGAAGCCTGGGCTGCTCGTGCGGCGTTGGAAGACGCTTGCGAATCTGGAGAACTCGCCACGAAGGTCGCTTGCGCCTGCGGCGCAGCCAGAAGACCTGAGCTCAGCGGTTGCCGCGGTTGCGGGGCGGAGGGTAGCTGCTCGCTCAAGCCGGGCTGATTCGGGGTTTGTGCCATGCCGCAGGTGAGCAGAGTGGCGCACAGCGCGAAAAGGGTGCAGAGCTTTCCGGGGCAGAGCTTGCCAGTGCAACGCCTGGGGGTCATTCAGCATTCTCCGTGGGCAGAGCGGTTGCCGTCTGCGGATTCTTCTTGCCGTATACCAACAAGTACGCAGCGGGCACGATGAAAACCGTGAGCACGACCGAAGAAGTAAGCCCACCGATAATTGCTCGCGCCATCGGGGCATACTGTTCGGCCCCCGTACCCAGCTTCAAGGCCATCGGGATCATGCCAATGATCGTTGCCAGCGAGGTCATGAGGATCGGACGCAGACGGACGCGGCAGGCCGTGATCACCGCATCGACAGCCGACAATCCTTGCTGCTCCAGGTTGTGCGCGAAATCGACAATCAGAATGCTGTTCGAATCCGCGATTCCCACCAGCATCAGGACGCCCATCAACGACATTACGTTCAGCGTGCTGTGCGTGAACGGGAGAATCAGAAAGACTCCTACGAATCCCATAGGAATCGCGAGCATGATCAGCAGCGGATCGACGAAGGACTTGAATTGCGCCGTCAAGATGAGATACAGCAAAACAAAAGACAGCAGAAAACCGAGCCCGAAGCTTTTGAATGAAGCCTGCATCCCCTGGACCATTCCGCGCAGGTTCACTCGCACGTTGGATGGCATGTTCGTGTCGCTCACGATGCGCTTGATCTTGTCGGTGACACTCCCGAGATCTTCCCCTGAGGGCGTGACGTACACATCCATCACACGCTGGATCTGATAGTGGTCAACTTCGGTTGGAGTCTGCACGAACTTCACATTCACCACATTTCCGAGAACGGTCACCGGACGAGCCGATGCCGCCATCTTGGGCGGCTGGGCGAGTTTCGGATCTGGGGTTGTCTGACTGCAGGTCCAAACGGGTTGTGGCGAACCGGCAAGGTGCATGGGCTGGACGGAAGGCGAAATCTCCCGCTTCGGCCCGCAGCTGAACATCGGGTTCCGATTTATCAGAGGACTTAACGGGATCTGGCCGAGGTCCGTCATGGTGTGGATGGCGGGGCGGCCCTTCTCGAAGTACTGCACCGTCAGGTAGTAGTCATTCCCGCTCTTGCGGTCTACCCAGTAGTTCGGCGCAATCATGTAGTTCGAGTTCAGCGCCGTGATCACATTGTCCACCACGTCCTTCTGCGTCAGCCCCAACTCCCCCGCATGCACCCGGTCTACGTCCAGCCGCAGCGCCGGATAGTTCATGTCCTGCGGGATGTACACTTCCCCCACTCCCGGCAAACTCCGGATCCGGCTCGCCAGTTCCTGCGCCACCCCGTAAATCTGTTTCAGGTCCGGACTGCTCACCTGTACATCAATCGGCGCCGGCATCCCCATGTTCAACACCGCATCCACCATCGAGCCGCTCGAAAAAAACGTCCGGATCTCCGGATACTCCCTCCCCATCTCCTCCTGCACCTTCTCCATGTACGCAAAACTGCTCTTCCCGTGATCCTCCTGCAGCGCCACCTGGATCGTTGCCGTGTACGGCCCCGCGTTCGTCGTGTACAGCGACGAAAAATCCGGCACCACCCCCAGATTCGACACCACCATCTTCAGATCCTTCCCCTCGATCGTGTGCCGGATCAACTCTTCCACCTTCGCCACGTACTCCTCCGTCACTTCGATCCGCGTCCCCGTCGGTACTTTCAGGTTGATCGTGAACTGCCCCGCATCGGTCTGCGGAAAAAATGCCAGCCCCAGCACCGGATAGATCCCCAGGCTGGCCACAAACACTCCCCCTAGCACCATCACCGTCATTGCCGGCCGCTGCACCGCCCGCCTCACCCAGTACTCGTAGAAGTCCAGCAGCCGGTTGAACCTCCGGTTAAAACCCGCGTTGAACCGCTCCCACCACGACCCGCCCACCCAGCCCCCGGCTTCGACTTCGTACTCTCCAGCTTTGTGTGCGTGCTCACCCCCATGGGGCACCGCCTTCAGAAACCGCGAGCAGAACAACGGAATCACCGTCATCGCGACGACGAAGGAAGCGAGCAGAGATAGGCAGAAGGCCAACGCCAATGCCGAGAAGAGAAACTTGCTGACGCCATACAGGAATGTAACCGGAAAGAAGTCGACAACATCGACAAGAGTTGCAGCCAGGACTGCAAGATTGACTTCTGTACCACCCACTTCCGCGGCGGCCAGGGGCGCCGCCCCCATTTCCAGATGACGATAGATGTTCTCCAGGGAGATGACCGAATTGTCGATCACGCGGGAAAACGCCAGCGCTAATCCCGCAAGGATCATCGTGTTGACGGTGCTTCCCCACATATACAACACCACGAAGGTGGCCAGTGCCGAGAGCGGGATCGAGAGCAGAACCGCCGTAGTAGCACGGCCACTGCCCAGGAAGATCAGAATCATCAAGCTGGTCAGCACCAGCCCGATAACGCCTTCGTGCAGAACCGTCTTCAATGCTTCCTTCACATAGACCGACTGATCGAACACAACATTCGCCGACATCTGCCTGGGAATGTCATAGAGGCGCGCGACCAGCTTGCGTACCCCATTCACGACGTCGATGGTGTTGGTGTCCCCACCTTGTTTCATGATGGGGATGTAGCAGGATCTCTGTCCGTCGACGCGCACTACGTTGTACTGAATCTGATTCGCGTCCTCAGCCTTGCCGACGTCATTGACGGAAACCCAGGAGGTCCCGGCCGCCTTCACCGGCACCTCACCGAGTTGCTTCATGCTGTCAACCAGGCTGTTGGAATAGACGTAGTAATCGTTCGGGCCGATCTTCACGTCGCCGGCGGGCAGAATCAGATTGGCGCTGTTGACCGACCTCACTACATCCATCGGGCTCAGTTGGCGAGAGGCGAGTTTGTAGGGGTCGACGTACACCATTATCTGGCGGTATCTCCCGCCAAATGGAGGTGGAATCTCGGCCCCCGGCACCACGGCAATCTGATTACGAATCTGAAACTGCGCGTAATCATGGAGCTGAGTTTCGTTCAGCCCCTCCCCTTTTACCGTCACCAGGGCTACCGGCAAGCTGGAGGCATCGAACTTGAGCACGACCGGGGGCAGTGTGCCTGGCGGCAAACGCTTCAGATCGGCCAGCGCAAGATTCGAGAGCTCGGTTACATCCGCGTCAGCATTTGTACCGGGCTGGAAGTAGACGCGAATGATGCTGACACCCAGCAGCGAGCGCGATTCCATGTGGTCAATGCCGCTCGCCAGCGTGAAGAATCGCTCCAGCGGATCCGTGATGTCGGTCTCAATGTCATGAGGCGGCATGCCCGAATAGAAGGTAGCTACCACCACCTCGGGCAGATTAATCGACGGAAACAAGTCCACCGGCATGCGCACTAAGCTCGTGACGCCGATGACCAGCAGTACCAGGCAGACGACGATAACGAAGTACGGATTGCGAATGGAAAATCCGGGCATTAGGTTCCTATTGCTGCTGCGACCCTCCGTCTGCCGCCGGGCCGCCTGCCTCTCGCAAAGATCCCTTGGAGTTCGTTGATTGGGCTGCTTTCTCTCGGCCGCGATAAACCAACAGGTACGCAGCGGGCACAATGAACACCGTCAGGACAACAGAAACTGTCAGACCCCCGATAATGGCACGAGCGAGCGGGGCATACTGCTCGCTCCCCGTTCCCAGTTTCAGCGCCATAGGAATCATGCCGATGATCGTTGCCAGGGACGTCATCAAGACAGGGCGCAGCCGCACCCTGCAGGCGTTGATGACCGCCTCTTCGATCGTTTTGCCTTGCTCCTCCAGGTGGTGCGTGAATTCGACAATCAGGATGCTGTTGGAGGCCGAGATCCCCACCAACATCAACACGCCCATCAGTGACATGACGTTCAGCGTGGTCCCCGTCAGCGGCAAGACAACCAGCACTCCGATGAAACCCATCGGTATAGCCAGCATGATGAGGAATGGGTCTTTGAACGACTTGAACTGGGCAACCAGAATCAAGTACAGGAGGACCACCGAAAGCGACAACCCGATGGCAAAACTGCGGAACGATGCTCGCATGCCCTGCACCATTCCCCGGATATTGATGCGCACGTTCTCAGGAACCTTCAGCTGCGGAATTACCTTCGCAACTTCATCAGACGCTTTCCCGAGATCTTCTGACGCCGGTGTCACGTAGATGTCCATGACTCGTTGGATCTGGTAGTGGTCCACCTCGGTCGGCGTCTGGACGTCTTCAAGCTTCACAACCGTATCGAGCGTTGTAGGTTGTCGCAGATTGGGAGCGTGGATAGGAATGTTTGTGAGATCGGTAAAATTATGGATAGCGGGGCGGCCCTTCTCGAAGTACTGCACCGTCAGGTAGTAGTCATTCCCGCTCTTGCGGTCCACCCAGTAGTTCGGCGCGATCATGTAGTTCGAGTTCAGCGCCGTGATCACGTTGTCCACCACGTCCTTCTGCGTCAGCCCCAACTCCCCCGCATGCACCCGGTCCACGTCCAGCCGCAGCGCCGGGTAGTTCATGTCTTGCGGTATGTAGACTTCTCCCACCCCCTTCAACCCACGGATCTGCCCCGCCAGGTTCTGCGCCACCCCGTAAATCTGTTTCAGGTCCGGACTGCTTACCTGCACATCAATCGGCGCCGGCATCCCCATGTTCAGCACCGCATCCACCATCGATCCGCTCGAAAAAAACGTCCGGATCTCCGGATACTCCCTCCCCATCTCCTCCTGCACCTTCTCCATGTACGCAAAACTGCTCTTCCCGTGATCCTCCTGCAGCGCCACCTGGATCGTCGCCGTGTACGGCCCCGCATTCGTCGTGTACAACGACGAAAAATCCGGCACCACCCCCAGATTCGACACCACCATCTTCAGATCCTTCCCCTCAATCGTGTGCCGAATCAGTTCTTCCACCTTCGCCACATACTCCTCCGTCACTTCGATCCGCGTCCCCGTCGGTACTTTCAGATTGATCGTGAACTGCCCCGCATCCGTCTGCGGAAAAAACGCCAGCCCCAGCACCGGATAGATCCCTAGGCTGGCCACAAACACTCCCCCTAGCACCATCACCGTCATTGCCGGCCGTTGCACCGCCCGCCTCACCCAGTACTCGTAAAAGTCCAGCAACCGGTTAAACCTCCGGTTAAAACCCGCGTTGAACCGGTCCCACCACGACCCACCCACCCAGGCCGCGGCTTCTACCTCGTACTCCCCCGCCTTGTGTGCGTGCTCGCCCGCATGTGGCACCGCCTTCAGAAACCGCGAGCAGAACAACGGAATCACCGTCATCGCGACGACAAAGGAGGCAAGCAGAGACAGGCAGAAGGCCAACGCCAATGCTGAGAAAAGAAACTTGCTGACGCCATACAGAAATGTAACCGGAAAGAAGTCAACAACATCGACCAGAGTCGCCGCCAGGACAGCAAGATTGACCTCTGTACCACCCACTTCCGCGGCGGCCAGGGGCGGCGCCCCCATTTCCAGATGGCGATAGATGTTCTCCAGGGAGATGACTGAATTGTCAATCACGCGGGAAAACGCCAGCGCTAATCCCGCAAGGATCATCGTGTTGACGGTGCTTCCCCACATATACAACACCACGAAGGTGGCCAGTGCCGAGAGCGGGATCGAGAGCAGAACCGCCGTAGTAGCACGGCCACT
>DASPTQ010000064.1:0-8172 GCA_035623335.1 Terriglobales bacterium | reverse complement strand
CATCAGCGGCCAGCCCATGGCCGCAACGATTTCGTGGTTCTCGAACAGATTGGTCAACTCTCCGCCGGTCGACCACATCTTGCGGACGTTGGGCTTAAGCGCGAGCAACTTATTCTTGACGGCCTCCAATTGGTCATCCGTGAGATTGTAAAGTTGGCTGGTGTCAGGCTTGTCGAATCCCAGAACTTGTGCCGCCATGTAGACGGTCGAAAGATCGTCCCACACGGAAATCTTGCCCTTGTACTTAGGATCCCAAAAGACGTTCCAGCTCTCCGGCGGCTGAGCGAAGACCCGGCTGTCGTAGATCAGGGGATTGGGCCCCCACATGAAAGGCGCACCGAAGACCTGACCATTGACCCGGACCAGCGGCAGGGACGTTAGTTGCGGCGAAAGCTGGCTGTAGTCAGGCAGTTTCGCGAGATCGAGGGGGGCTGCCAGTCCGGCGGAAGCGATCGAGGTGGCAACATCGCTCGAGGGGGAAATGACATCGTAGTTCCCTTGACTTCCGCCGCGTAATTTTGCCACCAGTTCGTCGCTCGATCCCATGTACGAAGCAAAGACCTTGCAGTGATTTTGGACCTCGAAGCTGGTGACGAAAGACGGATCCGCGTAGCCTTCCCAGACCAGCAAGTTGAGGGAGGGTGTTTTCTTCGCGCAGGCCGCCAGCCACAGCGGCAGGCTCAGACATAGAACGAGACGCAAGGTTGGAAAGCGTTGAGTCATGAGCGTGGCCTTCGAGTTTCTTCCATCTGAGCAATCGAATGCAAGTTCAGCTCGCGGAGTCGTCCCCGACTCCCAGCCTGCCGGCTGATGGCTAGTCGTACTGCAGCAAAATGTTCTGCCCAAGGACGATCGCAGACTCAATCCTGCGGCCGGTCACTGCTCGGGCAGGCATCGGGTCGACCGGCCGATGCCTGCCTGGACACCATCGCCGCGCTTGACCTCCCCAGGTTGCGGACCTGGCGCTAGAACGTCGGCGGCGTATTGACCCACAACACATAGGTTTCGACCCGGCCCGGATTCACCCAGTGGTGCGGTTCGGAACTTTCAAAGTAAAAACTATCGCCAACCTTGAGCCGGTGGACTTGTTGGCCTACGGAAATCTGCAATTCCCCTCGCAGCACATAGAGAAACTCCTCGCCCTCGTGCGCGTAGGAATCGCCGCTGCTGGCGTTGGGCGCGATGCGAAACAGATGCGGCTCCATGATGGTGTTCCCCCAGGCGAGCAACTCCATCTGCACGCCGCGGCCGGCGGGAAGCACTTTTCTCATGTCGGGCGACACCAAGCGGCTGCTGGGTTCTTGGGGATTGAAGAAGTCCAGGATGTTGGTTCGGTAGAAGCGGGCGAGTTTGCGCAAGGTGCCGACCGAAGCGCTCATCTGCGAACGCTCCAAGGCACTGAGGAAGCCGATGGAGATGCCGATCGCGTCGGCGACCTGGGCCAAGGAGAGGCCTCGTTGCTGGCGCAGCTGGCGCAGGTGTAGACCGATGGCGCCGGTACCGTTCGAGGAGGAATGGGCCAGCCCTTCCCGCTTCAACAGTTGCAGAATGGCGGGGGCATTTAAGCCGCGGACCTTGCGCAGGAAACGCGCCCGCTTGAGCAGCTTCACATCCGCGCTGGTATAGAGGCGGTATTTGCTTGGCGTACGGTGCGGCCGAGTGAGGCCCAGACTTTCCCAGGAGCGAATCACCGACGGGGAAACCCCGACCAATCGCGCAACATCCCCGATTTTCAAAAAAGCCCTCGATTCCATCCGGCCCATGTCTTCGCTTTTCTTTCCTTTATTCACCACCTGAGATAGCTATTTTTTACTTGACAGTGTATGATGCGGTTTTTTAACCTTGCGCGATTATAGCAAGGTTTGTCGGGCGTGCAAGCCACAGTAGCACAGCAATCTTCTAGCGGCAGTCTGGAGGCCCCCATGAAGCTGGATTCGTCTCTTAGTCGTCTCTCAGTTTTGTCGCTGGCCCTCGGGGCCGCGCTGGCCATGCTGGTCGGTTCCGCGCTCGGACAAACGATCACCGGCCGACTGCTGGGCCGCGTCGCAGACCCGACGGGCGCGGTGCTGGCTGGAGTTAACGTTACGCTGACCAACCAAGCTACCGGAGTCAGCCAAAGCCGGCCGACGAACACCAATGGCGACTACAACTTCGTGGAAGTGGTGCCCGGCACTTACACGGTTACCTTTGAAGCTGCGGGGTTCAAGAGAAACGTCCAGAAAGACGTCATCATTGACATAAACCAAGTGGTCACGCTGAACTCGACGCTGCAGATCGGCCAGACCCAGGAAGTTGTCGAAGTCACCTCGGAAGCGCCCCAGGTCGATACCACCAGCACACAGCTGGGAGCCGTGATCAATGATCGCGCGGTGAATCAGCTGCCCCTGAATACCCGCGATACCTACCAATTCTTGCAGTTGCAGCCGGGGGTGCAGGGGCAGTTGGGGAACGGCAACGGCAGTCTTTTCTATGGGTCGCAGGACACCGGTTCGGTCTCGGTGAATGGCGGGCGCACCCGCGCCAATAACTTCAGCGTCAATGGCGGCGATGCCAACGATCAGTTCGTCAATTTGCCGACCATCCAACCAACTCCGGACAGCGTCGATGAGTTTCGCGTGATTACCAACACCTTCGACGCCGAATATGGACGGAATTCCGGCTCGGTGGTGAATGTCATCACCAAGTCCGGGACCAACAGCTTTCATGGAAACGTCTACGAATACTTCCGCAACACCGTCTTAGATTCGACCGGCTATTTCGACACCAGCAAACCACAATTGAACCAAAACCAGTTCGGCGGAACGTTTGGTGGTCCCATTATCAAGGACCGAAGTTTCTTTTTCGGCTCTTATGAAGGACGGCGGGTGCGACAGGGAATTCCCGGGGAAGTGGTGAATGTACCCTCCGCAGCGCAAAGAACCGGAGATTTTTCCGACGTGGGGGGCTTTGCTCCCCCAACCCCGAACAATCCAGGCGGTGGAGGGATCAACGCAACCTACCCGTTTGTGGCTGAGGTTTTGAATGGCCGTCCGGGGTGTACGGCGGCCATTACAGCTCTCGGCGGGGCGGCGCCAGCCGCTGGTTTATCTTGGCATTCGATTTTCCCCACGGGCGCAATTCCCAGCGCCTGTCAGGACCCGGTCGCCGTGAGCCTGATGAATCAGTACATACCCCAGCCCAATATCGGGGCGTACCAGAATCAGTCCGTGCCCGCAAGTACGGACAACCAAGATCAGTTTACCGTGCGCTTTGATCAAAAGATCACCGACCGTCAGAATTTCACGGCTTACTACTATTTCAACGATATCAGCCAGATTCAGCCGTACGACGAGTTCGAACAGGCAGGCGCTAACATCCCTGGTTTTGGCAATACCAATGACAATCGCTTTCAGCAGTGGAACTTGAGCCACAACTGGTCGATCTCGAACGCCCTCGTTAATGAGGCGCGCTTCGTCTATATGAGGGAAGGAGAGTTGGGCTTCCTAACGCCCGAAAACACTCATGCCGTAACCGACTCCTGTACGGGTGCCGCGGTACCTTATTGCTTCACCGGCACCTCGGACTCGGCCGCGATTAGGACCGCGTACGGCGTAAATCCGAAGCTTGGAATTACACCCGGCCTTCCCGAGCATTTGACCGGCGTGCCTTTCATGAACATCGGTGGCGGCGCAATTTTAGGGAATAACTTCGAGGGCTTTCTTCCTCAAGTCGGAAACAGCTTTCAATGGGCAGACAATCTGACTTGGCTCAAAGGCAATCATACTTTCAAATTCGGTGTGGACATTCGCCGGATGCGTTTTGACCAGTACTACTATTTCGACGTTAGCGGCGAATACACCTTCAACAACTCAGGGCCAAACGCCATTCTCCCCGGGGACGGGGACGCATATGCGGAGTATCTTCTTGGTCTGACTGACACTTACACGCAGGGATCTGGGCAAAGGGAAGATGTCCGCGGTACCATGGTTTACCCATTTGCCCAGGATAGCTGGAAAATCAAGCCCAACCTGACCTTGAACTATGGACTGCGGTGGGAACTCAATACGCCGCCAACGGATATCTCCGGTCACGTAGAGACCTACCGGGCGGGGCAGAACTCGACCGTCTATCCGTGCGCGCTCTCCCCGCTCAGTCAGACATACTTCGGCGTAAACAGTTCTAGCTGCAGCGCGGTTGGCGTGCAACCGACCGGACTGGTGGTGCCCGGTGACCGGGGCGTGCCTCCGGGCATGACCTCGACCTATTACAAAGCTTTTGCGCCGCGCGTTGGGCTTGCCTACAGCCCGAATTTTGATAGCGGTGTCATGGCAAAACTTTTCGGCAACCAGGGCAAGACCAGCATTCGCGCCGGGTGGGGTCTCTTCTACAATCCCATCGAAGAGCTGGTTATGGCTCAATTCGGCGCGGAACCGCCCTTCGGAGGCAGTTCGTCCCTGTTTGAGACCTTTCTTAACACTCCCTTCGTTTACCAACTAGGAGGTTCGGCAGCACCGAATCCTTTTAACGGGATCCTTACGCCGACCAAAGGACAACCTGTAGACTACTCTTTGTTTCGTCCGATTCTGCTGTACGGCGAGTTTCAGCCTCACCTGCGCACGCAATACACGGCGCAATACAATCTCACCATCCAACGCCAACTGGCGCGGGATCTGATGCTGCAGGTGGGATATGTTGGGGCGCAGGGACATCGCCTGCTGGGGTCTTATGACATCAACTATTCCAATCCACAGACTTGCGTCGATATCATCAACATTGCCAACAAGTTCCCCAACAACGTAACTTCCTATGGATCGCCGTTTAATTGTGGACCGTTTCTACAAGACACGCAATGGAGCGTAACCGTCCCACCCGGTTACCAATTTCATCTGCCGAGTGGTCAAGTCGTGACCGGCACGGGACAGACCCTGCAGATGGTGGGCCTGCGTAAATACTCTTCGCCGGGCTGCAACCCCTTCAGCGGGGCTGGCTGTCCGGCGGACGGAGTCCCGGTATTCAGCGACATCTTTGCCGAAAACACGGTGGCCAACTCCAATTACAACGCTTTCGAGGCCATGCTCGAAAAGCGTTTCTCCCGTGGCTTGCAATTCCAAGCGTCCTACACCTACGGCTGGTCGATTGACAACGCTTCTACTTTCGAAGAAACCCTCGACCCGTTCAACTTCGCCCGCAGCCGGGCGGCCTCCTTGTTTAATGCCCGGCACCGGTTCGTCATCAGCTATGACTGGGAGCTGCCGCTGCCGAAGCATGAGGGCGCGCTCGGATTGCTGACCAATAACTGGGCGGTCTCCGGTATCACGGAGTTCCAGACTGGCTATCCTATCCGCTTGGACACGGAAAATGACAATGAACTGATCGCCAGCATCTTTTTCCTCGGGACCGAGGCGCCGCAGAGAGTCGCGCCTTTCAACACGCTGAACCCCAAGACCAACAGCGGCTTCTACTTTAATCCCAATACCTTTCAAGATCCCTTGCCTTTAGGGACCTTCAACGTTGGCACGCAGCGTTCCATCTGTTGCGGCCCTGGCACGCAAGACTGGGACTTCGCCGTTCACAAGCAGTTCTCGATCAGCGAAGCCAGGTACATCCAGTTCCGGGCCGAGATGTTCAACATCTTCAATCACACGAACTTCTACAACCCGGATGGGCATTTCTCCGATGGTCCCACGGAGTTTGGAAGGATCACCCAGGCGCAAGATCCGCGCCTGGTCCAGTTTGCTTTGAAGTTCTATTTCTAGCCCGAAGTCCCGGGCAGCCTTGGCTGCCCAGGCACACTCTAATGGACGCGATTGCGACCTGAGCTTCTTGGAGACCTTGATGTACCCTGAATTGCAGAAAGAACTGGCGACGTTTGAGCGCCGCACGCCCAAATCCGCCGCCGCCCACAAACGAAACTTAAAGCGCATCCCGCTCGGGGTGGCCAGCAACTACCGGGCTTACGATCCCTATCCGATCTTCGTCAAAGAAGCGCAGGGCTCGCATTTCCGCGATCTCGACGGCAATGATTACATCGATTACAACCTGTGTTTCGGTGCCTTAATGGCTGGGCACTGTCACCCCGCGGTCATGAAAGCCGTCGAGCCGCGCCTGCGCACGGGCACGATGTTCGGCATGCCGCACGACATGGAGTGGCAGCTGGCGGAAGAGATTGCCGGGCGCTATCCGGTAGAGATGGTGCGCTTTGGCTCAAGCGGCACGGAAGCAACCATGCACGCTTGCCGGTTGGCTCGCGCCGCTACCGGACGCGACAAGATTCTGAAGTTCGAGGGCGGCTATCATGGGCTGCACGACGCGGCTTTGGTGAGCGTCAAGCCCGAGGCCCCGGATTTTGGCGACATCAACGCTCCCACCGCGGTGCCGGCCGGTCTGGGAGTGCCCAAGGCGGCGGTGGCCAACGTTCCCATCGCTACCTTCAACGATCTGGCGAGTGTCGAACTTCGCTTCAAGCAGCATCCGGGCGAGATCGCGGCGATCATTCTCGAGCCCATCATGATGAATGTGGGCATCTGCCTACCCCAGCCGGGATTCCTCGAAGGCCTGCGGGAGATCGCCACCAGAAACGGCGCCCTGCTGATCTTTGATGAAGTGAAGACCGGAGCCAAGCTCGCCTGGGGCGGCGCCTCCGAGTATTTTGGGGTAAAGCCCGACATGATCTGTCTGGCCAAGTCGATTGGTGGCGGCTTCCCGCTGGCGGCCTTTGGCACGCACGAATCGGTCATGGGTCTGATCTCCCAACACAAGGTCTTTCACGGTGGCACGTACAACACCAATCCGGTTTCGATGGCCGCCGGTTTGGCGACCTTTCGCGAGGTGCTGACTCGCGACAACTACGCCCACGTGGACAAGCTCAGCAAGAAGCTGGTCGAAGGTTACCAGAAGACGATTGCCAAGGTCGGTCTGCAGGCCTATGTGGCCAGTGCCGGCGTCAATGGCGCTCTGATGCTCTTTCCCAAGGAGATCCGCAACTATCGCGATTGGAAACACATCGATAGCGAGGTGTGGCGACATTATTGGTTTGCTATGGTCAACCGCGGCGTCATGCCACAACCCTACTGGTGGGATGAGCAGTGGACCATCTCGGTGCAGCATACGGAGGCCGACATTGACAAGCATCTCGCGGCCTTTGCCGATGTAGCTCCGGGGTTGGCGAAAGCGCAGCAAGAGCGCATGGCGGAGATGGCGGTCGGTTAAAAGAGGCCAAGGAGAGCTCGTGCCAGCCAACAAGCATGAGGCCAACCAGCCTCATCTGAAACGTGCCCTGGGCCGTTGGGATTTGGTTTTACTGTTTGTGGTGGCGGTGGTGAACCTGAACGTGGTTCCCACCATCTCCGCCAACGGCGCGGTTACGGTTTGGCTGTGGATTCTGGCGCTGGTGTTGTTTTTCTGGCCGCAAGCCATCGCCGTGATTGAACTGGCGGACCGCTACCCCGGAGAGGGTGGGGTTTACCTCTGGGCCAAGCGCATCTTCGGGGACTTTCACGGATTTCTCTCCGGCTGGTGTTACTGGACGAACAACATTTTCTACGTGCCGACCGTACTGCTCTATTTTGTCGGTATTGCGGTCTTTGTCGCCGGACCCGGGAAGCAGAACCTGGCGGATCGTCCGGGCTTTACTTTTACCGCCTCGATCGCCTTGCTCGCCCTCCTGGTCGTGCTCAATATTCTTGGCCTCGGCGTGGGGAAATGGGTGAATAACCTGGGCGGCATAGGCACGGCCATCACGGCTGCCGTGTTGACCGTCCTCGGCGCGATTGTGGCCTATCGCTTCGGGATCACGGTCCACGCCGCCGACTTTCGCATCCCCGGCGATATTCGCCTGGTGGGTGCCTTTGGGGTGATTTGTTTCGGCCTGGTCGGACTCGAACTTGCCTCAGTCATGGGAGACGAGATTGAGGATCCGAAACGCACGCTACCCGGCGCCGTAGCCTTGGGGGGAATCATCTGCGGAGTGCTTTACATCGGGGCTACGCTGACTCTGCTGTTGGCGTTGCCGAAAAATCAAATCGGTGTCCTGGCCGGGATCATGCAAGCCGTCAGCCAGATGGCTGCCCAGGTGGGAGTCGGCTGGCTTGCCTCTCCCTTCGCGCTGGTGCTGAGCCTCTCGATTGCGGGGATCGCCTCGGCGTGGCTATCGGGCTCGGCGCGCATCCCGTTTGTTGCCGGACTCGACTCTTA
>DASPTQ010000063.1:0-7342 GCA_035623335.1 Terriglobales bacterium | reverse complement strand
CGTTCTGCCTATTGGTCGCCGGATGCCGTTGCGTGATGCGGCCGAAGCACATGCGCTAGGGGAGAAAGGCGGCATTGGGAAGATCCTCCTGCTGGCGCCGGATTCTAAAGAATGAGATTCTCGAGATTTTTGTAGCGAGGTCTATGAACTTCCTGCGCAACCCGTACTCGGTGAGAAAGGGTGTTCTTCATGGCGTAAAACTCCTTTCAGCAGCGGCACGATGAGATCAGGGGTTCATCAATACCTTTTCGATGTCACTGGTTGCCATTGTCAAATTTCCTTCGTGTGTTCGGTACCCAGACCTTCAGGAGTGTTCGGGTCGCGGCGTATGACTCTGTCGGCCCGAACGCCAGTTTCTGGGCCAACGCCTCCACGGCCTGCGCGAGCTCGGCCTCGCGGACGACGTGCGTCGCCATCGACCGCGGCGTCGAGCCGCCCGACATGGTCTTCAACAACCGTTGAAACGCGCCCGGCCACCCTCGCTGCCGTTCAGGTCCTGGACGGATCACGGGCAATGCGGAAGTAATTTCTCGATAGCCTACACGTCCAATTGATCTAAGCAGTTCGGGAAGTGCCACTCAGCCCGGCCCGATTATGTTTTCGGAAGGCTCGCGATTCAAACGCGGTAACGAATAGAGTAGAATTTTGCGTCAATTCTCCCGGAGAGAAAACAATGCGCCGATATCACCACATCGGAATTCCCACTACCGAAGCGAAGCCTGGGGAGACCCACTTGAAGGACCTGAAACTCTTTGTCGTCAGTCACCAGAAAAGCGAATTCGGCGTGGAATGGATGCGCTTCGAAGCGGATGCGGCGGTTCCCGATCTTGTCCGGCGAGTGCCGCACGTCGCGTTTGAAGTGACCGACCTCTCCTCTGAGCTTGCTGGCCGCGAGATCCTGATTCCTCCGAACAGCCCATCCGACGGTGTCCGCGTCGCATTCATCATCGAAAACGGCGCGCCCATCGAACTGCTCGAATTTACCGACCCTAAGCACCCAGCCCGTTTATCGAACCAAATGGACAGTAACGCGGGGAGGTCATTGGACTTCCGTCGGCAAACGCCGTGGTGTCGACAGACGGATCGGTAAACCGTTGCCGACTTCTCGATCCCGATCCCACTATGGGCGACACCAACAACTTGCGTGTTGCCCACATGGGGAGTTATCTGGCACTTGGAGGCCAAAAGTACCGGGCGACCGATCTGTTTTCGAGGGGTTTCATAGTAACCTCTGATCCATGCGCATTCTTACTGCGGTACGGCTCTCAGGGGTCATCGCCTTCTGTCTGCTGCTGACACCACTCGGCACCGCGAAACACAACCGTAGGCCGGTCGCGATTGTGATTACTCACGCAACCGTCATCAATCCAGGTACATCGTCGGTTCTGGCAAATCGGACGGTTGTTATCACGGGCAATCACATTCTATCTGTTGCTGATACGGCGCAATTGCAGTCGCCAAAAAGAGCGCGGGTGATCGATGCCACCGGCCAATATCTTATTCCCGGGCTTTGGGATATGCATGTGCACTCCGCCTTTGGCGATTGGTTCCCGGGTGGACGCGACATTATCCTTCCTCTTTTCATCGCCAACGGTATTACCGGAGTGCGCGATATGGGAGGAGATGCTCCGGTTCTGTTGGAGTGGCGCAAAGAGATTGCGGAGGGCGAAATCATCGGTCCACGCATGGTCATCTCCGGCCCGATGCTGGATGCGTATCTACCGGACGGCAAACTACGCTTTCCCAGTTCCATCGCCATCACTACTCCGGCCAGTGCGGTTGCTGCCGTGGACTCGCTCAAAATGCAGGGCGCGGACTTCATCAAGGTCCAGTCCGTCATTTCGCACGACGCCTATCTTGCCGCGGCCGCGGAGGCCCACAAACAAGGCTTGCCCATTGTCGGCCATGTACCAGATAAGGTTCGCATTGAGGAAGTTGTCGAAGCGGGGCAAAAGAGCATTGAGCACCTGATGGGTATCTTCGAAGGTTGCTCCACACAGGAGGAGGAATTCATCAGGGGCAAAGGCAACCTGAAGCTGCTACTCACCACACAGGACCAGCAACCATGCGACTCGCTTACCAAACTGCTCGCGCAGAATCAGATATGGCAGGTACCCACACTGGCCTGGCAACGCGGCGGAATATTTCTCGACCAACGCGACCTGAAGCGCCAGCCTCTTGACAAGTATGTTCCAGCCTACTGGCGCGATGTAACATGGCGCCGCTTCACTGATGAAATGATGCCGGATCTTCTACGTGACCCGCTGGCGCTACGCCAGGAGTACTTCACGCGAAATCTGCAGATGGTCGGTGCGCTACACCATGC
The DNA here is from genome assembly GCA_035623335.1 of Terriglobales bacterium. Lineage (GTDB taxonomy): Bacteria > Acidobacteriota > Terriglobia > Terriglobales > Acidobacteriaceae > JAFAGX01. The sequence goes on along the minus strand of DASPTQ010000063.1, from coordinate 5,016 downwards.
CGGAGTACCGTTTATGGCCGGGACTGACACCGCCCCTGGCGTGTACATCATGCCGGGCTTCAGCTTGCACGATGAGCTCGCCAATTTTGTCGAAGCGGGTTTCACGCCGATGGAAGCGCTGCAAACGGCAACCAGCAATCCGGCCAAGTTTCTGGGGAGGGAAGCCAGCTCGGGTTCGGTCGAACCTGGCAAGATCGCTGACTTAGTCCTGCTGAGCGCAAACCCGCTCGAAGACATCCGGAACACCCAGAAAATCAGTGTTGTTATCGTGGATGGGCGGCTATTTGATCGTGCACAGCTTGATCAGATCCTGGTGAAAGTAGAGGCGGCTGCAAAGCGCCAGAAGTAGGATCGGTCCCCGCTTAAGCAGGCGATTTCACTCACTCGTCAACAACTCGCATTTTAGAAGGGAATTCCTTCCCCGGGGATCTACGGTAGTTGAATTTGCGCTCGCGAGTAGAATCGAACGATGTCTCTGTACCCCAAACTCAGTGCGTCTAGCATCATACTGGGTACCTTGATGTTTACTCGGATTCTACCCGCGCAACCCCCCCCTGCCGCCGACCTAGTCCTGATTCACGGCCACATCCTCACCGTGGATGCCACCGATTCGGTAGCCCAGGCCATCGCCGTCAGCCATGGCGTTATCGTGAAAGTTGGCACCGACGCCGAAGTTCTGGATTTCGCCGGCAGTGCTCCTGGCACGCGCATTATTGACCTCCACGGTCATACGGCGACGCCCGGCCTTATCGACACCCACGCCCACATCGCTGACGGAGGCGTCGAAGAACTCTATGGGATCAAGCTCTCGGATGCCACTTCGATAGCTGAAATCGTCGCCCGTGTAAAAGCCAAGATCGCTCTCGTCAAGTCTGGCGAATGGGTCACCGGTTCCGGCTGGGACGAAGGCAAGCTTGCCGAACACCGCTACGTCACCGCCGCCGATCTTGACGCCGTCGCCCCCAACAATCCCGTCTGGCTCATCCACACTACCGGCCATTACGGAGTCGCCAACTCGTTCGCCCTCAAGCTGGCCCACATTACCGCTGGCACAACCGACCCCACCGCTGGCACCATCGACCACGATGCGCACGGCAACCCCACCGGCGTCCTCAAGGAAGTCTCCGCCATGGAGCCCGTCACCAGCCTCATCCCGCCCATCACTTCCGAGCAGATGCGTCAGGGCATCCTCTACATTCAACAGGTACTGCACAGTGAAGGCATGACCGCGGTGAAAGATCCCGATATTTACCAGCTCCACTGGGATGCCTACAAATCGCTCCTCGATCAGGGGCAGCTCAAGGAGCGCATCTGCGTTCTATGGCATGCCGGTTCGACACTGGAGTCGGCCCGCAAAGCCCTGGCCGAGATCAATGCTGTTCCTCGCCTGCCCGCCAGTCTCGGCGGCGACCGTCTGCTCTCCTGCGGTGTCAAAATCTACATGGACGGCTCCGGTGGGGCCCGCACCGGTTGGGTTTATGACGATTGGCTGCGTAACGCCACGACTCCAGATGTCACAAGCTCGGGCACGGGCAATCGCGGCTATCCGCAGACCGACCCTGCTGTTTATCGAGAGATGATCCGCCTTTACCACCAGAACGGCGTCCCAGTTGGTACGCACGCCGTCGGAGACCGCGCCATAGACTGGGTCGTCGATACCTACGCCCTGGTCGAGCAGGAGCAGCCCCACTCTGGCCTGCGCCACAGCATCATCCACGCCAACCTGCCTACTGGGCATGCCCTTGACGTAATGGCCAGCCTGCAGAAGAAATTCGATGCCGGATACCCGGAAATGCAGCCCGAATTTCTCTGGTGGATCGGCGACATTTATGCGGCCAGTTATGGTCCAAAGCGCGGCCAGCACTTAGAGCCCTTTAGGACTCTGCAATCCCGAGGCATTCTGTGGTCCGGCGGGTCGGACTACTTCGTCACCCCAGTGCCCGCCCGCTTTGGACTCTGGGCCTCCATAGCGCGCCAAACCGCCAAGGGCACCTACGGCCTACACCCATTCGGGATGGCAGAGGCCGTGGACATCCACACCGCCCTGCGCAGCTACACCGCCTGGGGTTCGCGCCAAATGTTTCTCGAAGATAAGATCGGCACTCTCGAGGTAGGCAAGAGAGCCGACATCGCTGTCTGGGACCGCGACCTCTACACCGTCTCCAATGAGCAGATCAAAGACTTGAAATGCCTGATGACGCTGCTCGATGGCGAAGTAGTCTACACTTCCCCCGACTCACCCGTAGCCACAGAAGTCCGCTGACCAATCGCACGACTGGGAGCGCAATTCTCATGGAGAGCTGGCTGGTTGCTCCGGAGTAGGGCAAGCCGGGAGTTATCGGTGTTTCCGTCGGATCAGTACCGACAAAGCCTTAGTGCCAATAGGATCGGTAAACCCTTGCCGACTTCCCGGCACTGATTCGTACAATGCCCATCTGGATAATTGTCCCGGTAGGGACGCCCATCGCTGGGCGCCCCCCGGACGGATCCGTACGTGCGCGTCTACGCATACGGCTCTTACGAGGGATGAGTGGCATAGAAGCGAGCGTCTGGATAGGGATGTAGGACGTGGGGTTGCGGGATCCATCGTTGCAAGAGTGGGGTAAGTCGCTCCCACCGCACCTGTGCTCGCTGGCTGCGACGGATCAGAACACTCCGCCACAGTCGATTAACACGGCGTTGAAAGATGCGCAGCTGAGTCGTGTTTCCCGGGACAGCATGGTATTGGTAGTAGCCCAGCACAACTTTCCGGAGCCATGCACCGACCTCGGCGGTGCGATGATGCTTCTGGCGTTGAAGCTCAGCCTTGATGGCTTTCAGCTTCGCGACCATCCGCTTTTTCGCCGTGATCCGCCAGACAATGAAGGCTCCATCGCTGATGCGCTGCCCACAGAAGTGGGTGAAACCGAGAAAGGTAAAGGTTTGTGGTTTTCCCTCTCCGCGCTGCTTCCGGTTTCGAGCGGCAAATCGCCCAAACTCGATCAGCCGTGTCTTGTTGGGATGTAATTCCAAGCCGAACTTTGCCAACCGATCCCGAAACTCCCGAAGGAACCGCTCGGCATCCGTCCGGTGCTGAAAGCCCACCACAAGATCGTCAGCATACCGGACGACGATCATGTCGCCGTTTGCCACTTTCCTGCGCCAGACATCAGCCCACAGGTCGAACACGTAGTGCAGATACACGTTGGCGATCAGCGGCGAGGCCACTGCTCCCTGTGGCGTACCCTGCTTCGTTTCCGACCATTGGCCGTCTTCCGATACTCCCGCCTTCAGCCATTTATGGATCAGGCGAAGTATCCGGCGATCAGCCACCCGATGCTCGATGAACTTTATGGCCCATTCGTGGCTCAAGTTATCGAAGAAGCCGCAAATGTCCGCGTCGAGCACCCAGTTCACCTTCTTCCGTAGTATGCCTACACTCAGCGCGTCCAGCGCCTGGTGCGGGCTGCGATTGGGACGAAACCCATAAGAAAAGCCCCGGAAGTCGACCTCGTAAATCTGATTGAGAATCGTCACCACGGCCTGTTGAACAATCTTGTCTTCCAGTGCCGCGACGCCCAACGGGCGTTGCCGTCCGTCGGCCTTCGGTATATAGACTCGCCTTGAGGGTTGTGCCCGATACGCTCCCCGGTGCACCCGGCTGTGCAGTTCAACCAGTCGAACTTCTAGTCCGGTTTCATACTCCTGCCATGTCACGCCATCGACGCCCGGCGACGCTTGACGCTTGAGGGCGTAAAAGCTGTCGCGGAGGAGTCCGACGGTCAGATGGTGGAGTAAAGAAGTGAACCGTTCCTGCTTCCTTTCCCTTGCTGCTTTCCGCACACCGTGCAATCCCTGGGACATGTGTTTCCCGTTCTGTGCCGGGGGCATGCGCGATTGAACGATGTTCTCCTTCGTCTGTGCCCTTCCCTCCCCAGCCTCCGCCGAAGGTTGCCCTCCCTTGTTCGGTTGGTTCACAGGTACTACGGCACAGTCCGACTTCTCCAGCACGTGCGTGTCCGCCGTTCGGTTCATGGCCTTCGCGGACCGGCCTTGATCATGCGACCAAGGCGCGCTGGAGATCTCCCGGTTCTCGTGCATGTTGTTTCTCAGCGTGCGCGGGTTCTTAGACTACGCAGGACCGACATCCACTCGCGAATAACGTGGCTGCCGTGTTGCCTTCCTCCATCTCGGAACGGAGTCGGCATCCTGATCCATCGGCTTTTCGAAGCTCAATAGCCCGGCCCACTGGTACCTCTGGTCTACGCTTCACGAGACACCTCGCGATGTCCCTTGCAAGACTCGAGGCCAGGACGGAGTCGCTGTTCTCCTTTCCTGTAGGGCTCTTTCATCCCCTACAACATGCCGGTTTAGCCCGGCGCTCTCCGGATAGCCGACAATTCTGAAGATGATGGCGATAAGCTCGTCTCTTGACACTTTCGGGTTGAGGAATTTAGTCGTCTATTTTTGCGCCCGCGCCAATGTTGCTCTTACCACACCGCCGTGATGTCCGGTTGCCGCCCCCTCCGAAGAAACAGGCCAGGCCGAATAGATAGCCGAAGTTGTACCAGGATCCATTGTTGTGAACCTCATAGATATTGAGGTCGCCCTTAAATAACGAGGCCACAAACATAAACGGAGCAATAAAGCCCTGCCAGAGACCGAGCCAGAAGCCCGCGAATTCGCCGTGTTCACTCGCCATTTTCCTGGATGGGTTAGGACCCGGCGCGCACCCAGCCAGAATGCTCAGCAGCAGCAGGACAAGCACAAGCACGGTCAAAGAGGTTTTCATCGCAATTCCTCCTGCCCTTACGCTTCTGCGAGGCACGGGCATGAAAAGTTTCAGAAGGGCCGGCTACCGCGCCATGCATCTTTTTTAGGAGCTCACCCGTATACCCCGTTAGCATGGACGCGACCGCCTGCTACTTCGTGAACGGGATGGAGTCCGAGACCAGCGCTATCGCTCGTGGCCTTCGCCGGCGAGACCCGGACTTGCTGGACCGTCTCATCGAGCAGTACCAGCATCGACTGCTGCGT
>DASPTQ010000062.1:0-46954 GCA_035623335.1 Terriglobales bacterium | reverse complement strand
GCATGACGAACGCACTCGGCTTAAAGTTGTGCATCGAAACCACACCCTCGATGGCAGGAGCAAGTGCCGCCGGAATCTTCGGATCGCTCATGTTGGCAAAGTGCTGCTCGCCACCCACCGCCAGTTCGTGAATCTCCGTATGGAAGGCCTCGCGGATCTCACCGGCAGTACCCGAAAAATCAATAACCATGCGGTTGGGGTAGACGTAGCCTACCTCGAACCCATGCGACTTGAGCCAGCCGGTAATGGTATCGAGATCTGGCTGCGCCAGACCATACTTCTCTCCTTGTTCGGTGGCCATGATCCAATGGCGAAAGTTGGGTGACGACTTGTCGGTCAGAGAGTCGATATAGCGGTCGAACTCGTGCTCCAGTTCAGGAGGACGCCGCAATTGCAGCAGCATGTGCTCCACCGGAAAACTGTCCGCCAAGCGGCCGCGATCATGCGCAGCATTGGCTTCGGGGCGTGTGTTTCCGACGAGGGTGACCAACCGAGTTTCGTCGATAGGTTGGGTGAGTAGAGGTTGGAGGACGCCTTCGGATCCGAGCACTACTCGAGCCCGGCGCGAGCTTAGCGCCAGGGTCACAGCCAAAACTGCTACGAGAACGCTAATCTTCTTCATCGGTTCACCTCAGTCGCAGGAATATGCTGAAAATTGAAAAAGCGTGGCGCGCCCCGTGTAACCCCAACCTTCTAAATCTCTACTTAGCAGATCGAGAGCGGAAGGTCAGCTGCGTAGGGAATTTGTCAGGGATTTTTTTTCGGAGTCCTTCTCGACTCCGAAGTGGCGGGATTGTACAACTAATCCCCTGTGCCAAGCAATATGAAAGGATGCGCGGGAATCGAAGCGAGCATAGGCGAAGATTCCACTCTCCCTAGGCCACGGTTTCTCTTAGCTGTTCTTCGTTATCGTCCTTAGCGGCAGAAATCGGTTCACGGGATCTTCTTCCCACTCGGCCGCCGAACCTGCTGACCAGGCTTTCGACCAACATGGCAGGCAGGGTGCAGTAGAGCCGGTGGCGAAGATTGCGGTAGGCTTGCGTGCCGGCAAAGAGGTCAGACATCAAGCGGCGAAAACTCGCGCTTCCTGCGGTGAATTGAACGGTGCGCTCGAGAACGGACTCTCCCATCCATCGTCCGGCGTAAAAGCGATCGGACATAGCGGCGGCGAGTTCGAGTTCCGGCAGAACCTGCTGGCGGAGCAAGTCCGGATAACGATCAGCCTGATTGCTGACCAGAGCCCGGGACAGAAGTTCGGCCGAGGCCATCGCGTAGTACAGACCCTCGCCGGTCAGCGGATCGACCAGACCGGCGGCATCTCCGATCATCGCCCAACCATCGCCACTCACCGGAGCCCGGCGCAGGGTTTCGGCCCGAAGAGCCGGCAGGAGGTGCGAATAGAATTGGGCGTTCTTGTAGGCAAGGCCCAGGGCCGCCAGGGATTGCTCGAGAATTCTGCGGAGCTCGGCGCCACTCTTGGCCTGCATTCGACCGCAGATGCCAGCGGAGACGTGATCCTTGCGTGGAAACACCCAAATGTAGCCGTGCAGGCCCGCGAGAAACTGGATTCGCATGATGTCGCTTGGACAGGAATGTAGTATCCCGCTGTGGACATGAGATCTTGCGCAGCGAAGGGTTGGCTCAGTTGCTGGCGGAATGGGTTGCGAACCCCGGCTGCGATCACCACGTAGGCAGCTTTCCAGGAAGAACCGAGCGAGCGGATCTGCCAATGGTTCGCGGCGCGCTCGAGGCCGACAATGCGATCGCGAATGATCTCCGCGCCGGAGCGAGCTGCTCGGTCCAGGAGAAAACTATTCAACTCGCAGCGAGAGAAAATCGCGATAGGCTGCTCGAGAGGAAACCCAACGCGGCGACCCGAAGGTGCTATCAACTCGCATTCACTTACCCACTTCCGATCGACATTCGATTGGCGAAGGAATGGCCAAGCGACGAGCGCCTTGTGGGTGATACCGCCGCCGCAAGGCTTTTCCCACGCCAGCTTTTCATCGAATAAGAGGACTCTGCGATTGGCTTGAGCGAGAGAGGCCGCGGCATGGGCACCGGCAGGCCCTCCTCCCACAATCGCGATGGTGTTCGCCTCACGCGATTCCAGCATTTTTCGAAGCAGCCAAGGAGGCGCGCGGTCAGAGAATTGCCCAAAGCGCACCTCGCACCTTTCGAATCCTGGGTTGAATTTCCTAGCCTTGGTTTCGAGGATCGTCATCGCGCCGCTCCGGAAGCCGGCCCGGGCACGTTCGTAGATTCAGTGCGAGGAAAAGCACATTCTGAAGTTCGACACCTGTCCCGCGGAGGGAAGGGTGCGCTCACGAACCAGGAACAGATTCCTCTTGCCCGACGAACTTCAATCCCTACCCGGCGAGGCTTCGAGGTGGGGCAGAGATCGGCACGAGGATCACTGGACCTGATTGAGCCCCTGATAAATTGCCATTCCGGCAATCACCAGGATCAGAACTCCGGAGGCCGCACCAAGCCACTTCACAAAGGGAGTGACTTTGTTCAGCTTGTGCATGATCTCCGCCTGCTCCTGGGCCATCCCCGAAGCAGACTCGTCAAGAAACAGCTGGTCGTCCTCATGCATCGTAAGGGTACTGCGATAGATCAGAAGGATAATCAGGACACCGGTGAGAACACCCCAGATTATCAGCGGCCACATCAGCATGGACATCATATGCCACCTCGGTGCTGATCAGTGACTTCACGAGCCCCTCGCCGTGCCAGTCTCGACAACCGGCACTCGCCCAAGGCTCCTGACCGAGATTATAGCTCTAGAGATCAAGCCAGGCAGTTTTTTTGTGGCCTCCGGCCCTCGAGGCCCGAAAGTGCGACCTAGGGGTTCCTCGGCTCATCTAAAATGCTGAAAACTGGGCGACGTAACTTGCACAGGTCCCGCCTGGTTTTGCTATAATGGTCACGATATCAAGGAGATAGAATGGCTACGACAACCACTCCAACGACTCCCGACACTAAGCCTAAAGCAGCGCCTATTACCCTGACACCCAACGCGATCAAGAAGGTTAAGGAGATTATGGCGCAACAGGACCCAGTTCCCGCCGGCCTGAGGGTGGGCGTGGTCGGGGGCGGATGCTCCGGTTTCTCCTATTCCATGACCTTTGAAAACAACGCCGGACTGATGGACAAGACCTTCGACATGGACGGCTTGAAGGTCTACGTCGATGCTACGTCCGTGATGTATCTGCAGGGCTGCACTGTGGATTACGTGGAGACTCTCGAAGGCGCCGGCTTCAAGTTCGAGAATCCCAATGTGAAGAGTACCTGCGGCTGCGGGTCATCGTTCAGTGTCTAAAGATTAGCTTGCGCTAGATCGAAAAGCCTCGCCGTTGGGCGAGGCTTTTCGCCTTATTGCCCCTGCCCGGACCTCCGATCGAATCGAAACCCATCAGACTCGCTCTGCTGACGACCAGAGAGCGCCACGGGTGTCCCATGTCTCCCGGCTATTGAGGAGCTTGATCGGGCGGAAACTGCGGTTGTGGCATGGATTGCTGGGATGGTGCTGGCTGCATGCCGACCCCGGGCTGCATGCCACCCGGGGACATCTGGGCTCCACCTTGAACACCGAACGGTGAACCTTGTTGCGGGAAGGCTGAGTTGGGCTGTCCTGCCGGAGTTCCTGGAATACCCTGCTGTACTCCGCCCGCGAACGATTGCAGTCCCGGCTGGTTCGGGGTGGTCAGCAGGCCGCCGCGATCCGTAGTTGGATCATAAATAAACTGCCACTGGTAGTAACGATCCTTCTTGTTAAAGACGCGAATGGTTTTGTCTTTGCTGATGCTGGCTACGCCGACGATAGGGCCCCCACCAAAAACCTTGCCCGAGGTCGCTAGGCCTGACTGGGAGGAAATTCCTGATTGAGCGGAGCCTCCCTGGACGGAACCTCCTGACTGGGAGGAGACTCCTGCGCTGGCCGCGGCTCCTGGGATGCCCTGGCTCTGCTCGGGACTCGCTCCGCTCCCGTCCTGACCGAGTGCTTGCGGTACATTCGCGTTCATTGTGCTCGCGGAGCCTGGAGTTCCGGTGCCTCCAAAAGTGCCGCCGGCAAGACTATTGGTGCCGAAACCAGGCCCCCCCGGGGTTGGACCGCCGAAGCCGCTGTTTCCGAACGAACCGCTCCCGTTAAACGCACTCGACTGCGCTGCCAGACCGGCCGCGGAAGTAGCTCCGGCGATGCCCGGCCCGAACGACATCTGCACATCGCCCATGCGCAGGATCTTGAAGTCCTTTCCCGTAATCGGGTCTTTGTAGGCCTTGCGCAGAAAGCGGATATTGTTGGTGCTCTCCAAAGCCTCGAGCGTCGTGGGATAGCGACCGAACTTTTTGACGTAGTGTTTAATCGCGCGGGAGTACTGAACGCCGCGGTGAATGAGCTCCTCCTCGCGGTCGCGTTTCAGCTGTTGCGCGATGACCGGAGCCAACGCGGTCATGGCAACGGCCAGAAGCGCCACAAACAGAATCAGGGTGATGAGGATATAGCCGTCCCTGTTTTGGCCATGGCGTCGTCGGCGAATTGTCACACTCGAAACCATCGGTTGTTTGCCATGAGGCGGTTGCCGTCAAGTCTGAGCCGAGCCCAGGCCGACCGCTGATCCATGCCCTGTCGCCTTCACCCCTGCGTTAGGGGAATATTTTGCCGGTTGTTGTTGAGTACATCTTCGATCTCCACCTGTGTGGGGGTGATATGCAGGACCTTGTATCGCCGGTCAATGATGTCGCCTTCGCTGGCGATGAACACATCTTCTCCCTGCGACAGGAAAATTCTCTTCGGTTCGCCCGGTTTGCTCGCGAAGCCATAGAACTTCAAGTTGATCGGCGGCGGGGGCGGCGGACCCGTGGGAACGACCACCGCGGGAACCGCGGGAGCCACGGGTTTAGGAATCTCGACCTGCGCCATAAAGATGTTTCTCCCCGCACCTTTGTATTCCTGACCTTCGCTGACCTTGAGCCAGTCCGTGCGCAGGGTGGGATCGATCGATCGCGGTGCCATCGCCATCTTCCGGTCCTTCATGCCCCGGGCTCGGCTTCGCGGCGCAGATCGATCCACTCTGGTCGAAGGGGTCGAAGACGCTGCCGCCTCGGGGTTCACCGGAGCGGGCCCGGAGGCAAAGAACATTCTGCCCACGAGCAGGATCGCGGTTCCCGCCAACACCAGGGACACGATCAATTTCTTCCGGTTTTCGGCTCCCAGTTTCACGTCGGCTATGTCGTCCTCAAGTAAGTTTCCGCCTTCATCTGCAGCTTAACGATGCCGGCTTGTTCGCCGCCCAATTGCACGCTGTCGACCAGGAAAAACATGTGATTGCGTTCCACAGAGTTGATGAAGCGAACCAGTTGCAGATAATCGCCCCCCAGATCGGCTTCGATTTCCATACGCTGCAGTCCTACGTTCTCCGGTTCCTTGAAGGAGTACTTAATACTGCCGATGCGCACTCCGCTTTCGGCGGCAAGTTTGCCGAGAACTTCGGAGACTGCCGAGGACTCGTCGGGCAAACGTTGCCGATAGAAATCATCGATCTGCTGGTGGGCTTGAGGAATCTTCTTGTCCAGCCCGCGTAACGGAGCAATTTCCCGTGTTTTCTGCTGCAGGATGAGCCACAGCTGCGCGAGTTGGGCCTGGCGGGAGGATTGCAGCCCGACCAGGGGAGAGAAGTACACCCCGAGGGCAATCACGTCGATCAGCGCCATCGCGGCCAGCGCGATTTTCAACTTAAGACGGGTTTCTCTCAGGTCAGGCACTACGGTGCTCCCGCCTGGTTCTGCCCTGCGACTCCGGGCACGTACAGCGCACTGATGTCAAACCTGACTGCATCGCCAGTATTGGCTCCCTGTCCGGTTTCGACGCTTTCCTGTTCGATCTCGATCTGGTGGAAGTGGCTGGAGGCTTCCATCTTGCGTACCAGTTCGAGCGCTCGTTCGCGAGAATCTCCGGCGACCACCAGCCGGATCGCCAATTCATTGTCCACCGCCAACTCAGGATGAATCGATACCACATGCACCCGGGGCGGCATCACCCGCTCCAATTCCTCAAACACCTGGGTCCAAGAGAACGCCTTGCGATAAAAAAGGTCGTTGAGGAACTGCGAGCGGTCGCGAACGCTCGCATTCTGGGACGTGTTCATGAGCGCCTGCGCCTCCGCTTTCTCTCGGTCGCAGGCTCGAATCTGGCTCTGATACTGGTCGATCAACTTCCGGTCCTTGCGCGCCCCCAACCAGCCCACCAGGGTCAGATAGAGCAACCCGGCGGTGACCACGCCCAGGGCTGCCAGCCCGCCGCCCCAGCGGAGCCAGAAGCGTTGCGCATCTTCATATGGCTGGGTTGCGAGATTGATGTCCAGACGCATAGTCAGGAGAGCAGTGCTCCCACCACTCCCGCCATCCTCCATTTCGGAACAGAACCGATGCTGTGTCCCAGCTGCGAAGCGCTGACCAACTCACTGACCGGAACTCCGGTTTGCGCCCCGAGCGCCGGGACTGCACCGCCGGAATCGGCCAGGCCGGCGACAAAGATGTGCTCCAGATTCATGTGATACGTGTCCTGAAAAAACACGATCGAAGGATAGATCTCTTCTCCCAGCTGCTCTCCCGAAACGGCCACTCCGCGCGGGTTCTCCAGAGTGCGAAAGAGCAACAGCTGCTGCTTATCCATGATCGCAATGCTGGTCGTACGGGCGTCTACCTTGACCACCATCGTCGGTTTTTCCGCCTTCGCTGCCCCCAAGGCAGCTAGCATGGAAGGCAGAACCACCCCCGGAGCGTAGCCGGCTTCACGAAAGACCGATTCATAATCCTCGACCACGCTGGCCACAGCCACCGCCGCGATGACCCGCAATGCGCTGTCGGAGGCCTGGGAATGATAGGAAACCTTGGCTTTGTCGACGTCGAAGGGCAAGGATTTCTTCAGCCGGAACCGGACCACGGCTTCGGCCTCCTCACGGCCGGTGGGAAGCGTCTCAAAATCCAGTAAGGCCACCCTCACGGCGGTGTCGGGCAGCACGGCAATGACGTCGTGAGAGCGGCCGCCCACAGCCCCCAAAGTCTGGCGCACCATGGCCAGCACGCGGTCCCGGTGGCGAAGGTTGGTTTCGGTCAGGTCGGGAACCAGGCTGCCCGGTTCCAGTTCACCGGCGGCGCACACTTCGATGGCGTCGCCCCGTTCCCCTACCCGAGCGGCAAGTACTCGATCGGCGGCGACTTCGCAGGCCAGTTTGGGCTTAGGTCGCGAAATCATTCAAAATTCGGGCTCTCTCTATTAGTAGAACGCTCGAAAGCCGATCCTTGCAATAACTGGAAGGGCACTTGGACTATTGACCCGATGGGGGAGCAGCTATTGGCCTCATTATCGATTGCTTTCGATAAACGTGACCTTGTTGATCTCCTTCAAAGTGGTCAGCCCCAATCTGACCTTGTCCAAAGCCGACTCCCGCAGGAACCGCATGCCTTCTTCCCGAGCCGCCCTGCGGATCTCCGAAGTCGGCTTCTTTACGAGAATCATCTCGCGAATTCGATCGCTCAACTCGAGAAGTTCATGGATCGCGGTTCGGCCGCGGAATCCGGTTCCGGCACATTCAATGCAACCCTGGCCTTCAAAGAATGGCACCTGCGACCACTGCCCAGGGTCGAGTCCGCTCGCCTCCAAGGTCTGGCCTTCATAGTGCACCAGGTCGCGGCAAGATTCGCAGATCAGCCGGACCAGCCGTTGCGCCAGGATGCAGTTTAGGGCGGAAACGAAATTGTAGGGCTCTACCCCCATATTGAGGAAGCGGCCGAGTACATCCACCACGTTGTTGGCGTGCACCGTGGTGAAGACCAGGTGGCCGGTGAGCGCCGACTGAATCGCGATTTGCGCCGTTTCCGTATCGCGAATTTCGCCCACCATGATCTTGTCCGGATCGTGGCGCAGGATGGATCGCAGTCCGCGAGCAAAGGTCAGTCCCTTTTTCTCGTTGACCGGAATCTGGGTGATGCCGCGGATCTGATATTCGACCGGATCTTCAATGGTGATGATCTTGTCTTCGTCGGTCTTGATCTCGTTCACGGCGGCGTACAAAGTGGTGGTCTTGCCGCTGCCGGTCGGCCCGGTCACCAAAACCATGCCGTAGGGTTCCTTGATGTAGCGGCGGAACCGGCGCAGATCGTCATCGTCGAAGCCCACCACATCGAGCGTCAGCTTGTGGAACTTCTCGCTCATCGATTCTTTATCGAGCACGCGCAACACGGCGTCTTCCCCGTGGATCGAAGGCATGATCGATACCCGGAAATCGATGGGTCGTTCCGGAGTTCCGTATTTGACGCGGAAGCGTCCGTCCTGCGGAACCCGCCGCTCGGAGATGTCCAACTCGCTCATGACTTTGATGCGCGAGATGATGGTCGAATGATGTTCCTTGGCAATCGGCGGCATGGCTTGCTGCAGCACCCCGTCAATGCGGAACTTCACACAGACCGAGTCATCGCGGGTTTCGATGTGAATGTCGCTGGCCCTGCGTTGCAACGCGGTGAAGATGGTGGTGTCGACCAGGCGAATAATGGGGCTGATATCCCCCTGCGCCGTCAAGCGGTCGATGCTGATGCTTTCCTCGTTGCCGGCTTCATCTTCCCGGATGACATCGAGCGCAAAGCCTTCGCTCGCGTCCTCGAGCACCCGCTTGGATTGCTCGGTTTTCTTGAGAATCTCGCTGATTTGCCCGAGCGTAGAAACTTTGGTGATGATGCGTTTGCCCAGCAACAGGCTGATCTCGTCGATCATCATCAATTTGCTGGGATCGGCGATGGCGATGGCCAGCCGGCCATCTTCGGTCTCCTCGAGGGGCACAAAGTTGTAGCGGAACATCAGGTGCACGGGGATTTTCTTGAAGAGATCGTGGTGCAGCTGGAAATTATGCAGATCGACAAATTTGCAGCGATAGCGCCGGGCGACATCCTGGGCTTTTTCGAGCTCCTCGTTTTGGGCTCCGGGTTTCGGGGCTCCGGGCGTGGCCCGTTCGCCGTTTCCTCCCCCTGCAAGCGCCGCTTTGTTTTCCGGCATGGTTGCCATTACTGATCCTGCCTGGTTAATTCTGCTGCAATTCTAGTTCCGTACCGCCAAACCCTCTCGTTCCTAGTGGATGCTCGACCCTATAGTAAAGATGGGCAGGTACAACGAGATCAGAATCCCGCCCACGAAGACGGCCATAATGATCAAAATGATGGGCTCAATCAAAGCCATGGCGGCGCCCAACGCCGTTTGTACGTCCTCTTCGTAAAATTCCGCCACTGAGTTCAGCATGGCGGGCAGCGCTCCGGTAGACTCACCGACTTCAATCATTTCGACCGATAGGTCGGGAAACATCTTTTGCGCTTCCAGGCTCTTGGCCAGCGCCTGCCCCTCGCGCACGCGCACCGCCGCTTTCTCGATCCCATTGAGGATACGCCGGCTGCTCATCGAAGAGGCCGCGGTCTCAAGCGAGGGCACCAGCGGCATCCCCCCCGCCAGCAGAGTGGAAAGCATGCGGGAAAAATTGGCGACCTGATATTTCAGCCATACCTCACCGAGCAGAGGAAGCCTCAGGATGGCGCCATCGACGGCCTCCGCCCCCCGATCGGTCCTCTTCCACTGCCACAACAGCAGCACCGCGAGGATCACACCGATCGCCAGGAAGGGCGCATATCGTTGGGAGTGCGTTCCCACATTGAGCATGATCAAGGTAATCGTCGGCAGCTCTGCGTTCATGTCGGCGTAAAGGGCGGCGAATCGGGGTACGACGTAGGTAACCAGAAAAATCAGCATGCCGAAAACCACGGTCACCAGCAGGGCGGGATAGACGAGGGACACGGCCAACTTCTTCTTGAAGGTCAAGGCCAGGCGCTGAAAGGCGATATAGCGGCTGAGCACTTCCTCCATGTTGCCGCTCTTCTCCCCGGCCATCAGCGTGGTCGTATAGATCTTGGGAAAGGCAGCTTGCGCGGCAAACGCATCGGAGAGCAAGGCTCCTCCCTTGATGCGGTCGCGCACGTTCTGCAGCAGGGTGTGCAGGTACTTGTTCTTCTGCCTCTTGATCAGCAGGTCGAGCGAGTTCAGAATCGGCAACCCCGCCTTAATCAGTGTCAAGAACTGCTGATTGAAGATCAAGAACTGGCTTTGCTTTACCTTTCCCCGCCGCCGAAACGACAGGTCCCCGGAAAGAACACCGCGCGGCTTGACCCAATAAACCAGGAAGCCTTGCTGCACGAAGCGGTCGCGCACCTCGGCCTCGGAATAGCCGTTTTCGACTTGTTCCACCAGGTGCCCGCGCTCATCGGCGATCTTGATCAGGAATTCGGCCATCGGTAATCAGTTACCCCTGCACCCACCCCCAAGTCTAACATTCAAAATAGTCAACACTCTGTTAATTGCCGGTGGAACCATTCCACGGGTAACGCGAAAGGGAGAGAAGATTGAGCCCAGATTATAAGTTACTGCAAAATAAGTGTGTTACACCCAGGACAGCCGGCCTATTGGCCAAAGTTCTCGTCCACAACTTCGACCCCATCGGGGACGCGAAATTCGAAGTGCTGGTCGTTGATCGCCACGTCCTCGTTCTGCTCACTGAAACGGTACTCGATCGTGGCCCCGTCGGTCTCTTTCATTACGATGCGCCGGATTGAGCTTTCCGCTGTGATCTCGAGGAGAACCTGAGTTAGGCGGTCCTGAAACCCCTTGGGCACACCCTTCAACATGACGTCGCCTGAGGCCAGCGGAGCCACCTCCGGCGCCAACGACAATCCGAGTAACTCCTTTCCCAGCTGCGTCTTACCGAGCAGAAACGCCAACGGCGAGCGCAGGTCGTCCAGCTTTTTCATGGACGTTTTTCGCACCTGGCGCTCGCTGGGGACGTAGAACCAGACGTTCTTCCCGTCTCCCACGAACAGCTTCGCTCTAGGAGAACGGTATTCCCAGCGCATCTTGCCGGGTTTTTTCAGCCACAACGTTCCGGTCTCGGTTCGCTCGCTGCCGGATCCGGAGTAAGTCTCGGTAAATTCGCATTCCAGTGTGCGCAGATGGTTGTAATGCCGGTCCACGGCCTCCGCGATGGCGCGGACGTCTGCGGCTTGAGACATGGTTGCGATGGAGGTGAGAAGCGAGACGGCAATAAGTTTCAGCAGGATGGAATCCCTATCCACAATCGTCGACGCCACGGTCCCCGGCGAGGAGCTAATCGAATCCTCGCATCACTTCATTCTAGCTCGTTAGGCAGTTCGGTTGCCCCTGCGAGCGCCGCCTGCGCCCGGAAGGTAAGAACTTATGAAATTAAGGTGAGACTTTCCCATCGGGTGAACGATCGCTTGAAGATGAGGGCATCTCCAAGAAGCGAAACCTGCTGGGCTCTCGCACTTCCACGCGTCCTTCCGGCTCGAGCTTATAAGGCTGGCCGAGCGGATCAAGGGGCAGTGCTCGAAGCAATCCCGTCGCCTCGAGTTCGGAAAAACTGGAGGGCCAATCGCCGGTTCTTTCCCGGTACAGCGAAACCAGCTTCTCCAGATTGATGATGTCTTCCTCCACCTTGAGGGCCAGCAGATGAGCCGCCGCATTGTCCCGGATGTCGGGGTCTTGCGTGCTTTGATAGGCCGTGGTCCACATCATCTGCGCCATCTGCAATTCACCCGCATGTTGCGCCATTTGCGCCGCCATGACCTTAAGAAACGGGTGCGCGCCCGGCACCTCCGCGCCCCTGGCGAAGGCGTCGGCCGCCTTCGAGTAATCTTTGAGCTCCATGTAGTAGATGAACCCCAGGTTGTAATACAGCTTCCAATCGCTGGGGTTATTGCGGATGCCATATTCGGTTAATTGAATGGCTTGCTGCGGCATGCCGGCACCGTGAGGCGGCGGCGGTGCCAGAAAATTACCTCCAAACAGATAGGCGACGGTGAGATGAGGATCGAGCATGGTGGCAATTTCCAAAAGCGGACCCAGCAACTCGTAGTGCCGCGAACCTACAATGTGCCTCGCTCCGAAATATTGCACCGCCCGCGTCCAGTACACATCCGCCATCAGCCCGTCGTATCCCAGGCTCAGCCGCTTCACAATCTTCGGAGACATCAGGTAATCCGCCTCGCGAAGGCTGACCCGGCTTCGGATCTGGTCCAGGCGATACAGGGCAAAGACCGAGGTCGCCACCAACCCAACCAGCAAGATGCTGACGACCAGCGTGATTCGCGCGGAGGGCTTCATTTCAGGTTGCGGTGCTCGAAGATCAGCACCGCTCCGCACAAGGTCATGGCGGTGTATACCAGCGCATACAGGCTGTCGGACAAAATGAATTGTCCGGTGACGGGTTGCTGATGCGCCACCGAGGTGATGACGTTCAGGGAAGAGAAGTTGGGCACCAGGTACGCTACCCCTATGGCCAGCCAGCGGGATATTCCCCGAGCCATGGCGGCGAAGCCACGCAGATCTTCCGCAAAGCTGCCGACCACAAATAGGGAAAAGGCAAACACGGCGGACAAGAGCGGAGTAGAGAACGAGGAGAACAGCAGCGCGATGGCCGTGATCATCAAGAACTGCAAAATGATCAAATACAAGGCTACCAAGATCCAAACATCTGTCCGCTCAAAGGCCCGAGTAACATACAGCAGGGCAGCGAACACGCCGACGGCCATAAAGGCCGTATTCACGACCAGTGTGCCTGCCAATCCCAGAAACTTGCCCACGATGAATTGCCAACGTTCGACCGGACGCGACAGCACCGTGTACAGCGTGCGCTTCTCGATCTCCTTCGAGACCAAGCCGATTCCGATAAAGATGGCAATGACCACGCCAAACAGGGAGACGGCAGCGAGGCCCAAATTGACGACCACCAGACGCTCGATCCCCAGTGAGATTTGGCCAACCAGGATGGCCGCTCCCGACATGAGCAACGCAAACGCGATCAGGTTGTAGAGCACGTGGTCGCGGATCGCCTCGCGGAAGGTGTTCGAAGCGATGTACACGATGCGCGAGTTCATGACCTGACTCCGGCCGCAGTCGGGGACGGTTGCAGCTTGCGCACGAAGTACTCTTCGAGCGAGGTGCGAAGCGGGGTTATCGAGACAATGCGTATGCCCTCCCGCCGCAAAGCATCAATGGCGGCATCCTGGTTCGCCTCGCGAACGACAGCACGCACGGTATCGGCGGTGAACCGACAGTCCGAGGTCAATGCTTTCAGGGATGCCGGTACGGAACTAGCGTGCCAGATGATTTCTACCTTGCCCTCGACGCTCGAGGTGAGATCGGCTACGGCGCCCACGCCGCGCAGTTCGCCCAAATGAATAATCGCCACCCGGTCGCAGAGAGATTCCGCGTCCGACAAGATATGGGTAGAGAAAAATACCGTCTTGCCCTGCCGCTTTAACTCCTCCATAAGATCGCGGACTTCGCGGCGCCCGATCGGATCCAGCCCCGACATCGGTTCGTCAAAGAACAGGACCTTGGGATCATGCAGGATTGCCTGAGCGATGCCAACGCGCTGCAGCATGCCTTTCGAGAATTTTCTCAGCTGGGTTCGACGCACATCCTCGAGCCCCACCCTGGCTAGAACCTCGCTGACTTTGCGCCCTCGTTCCCGGGTGTCTACTCCGGAGAGCTGAGCGTAGTACTCGAGCAGTTCGTTGGCCGTCAGGTAGTCGTAGAAATAAGGCTGCTCGGGAAGAAACCCGATCTGGGCCTTCATGCGAGGGTCGTTGATTTCCATGCCCAAAATGCGCGCCGAACCTTCGCTCGGAAAAACCAGACCCATGAGCAGCTTCAGGGTTGTGGTTTTACCCGCACCGTTCGGCCCGAGGAAGCCGAAAATCTCCCCCTCTTCGACGCTCAAATGGAGCGGCCGCAGAGCGCATTTCTGGCGTTTCCGCCAGAAGCCTACGGTGTAATTCTTTGCCAGACCAAGAATTTCGATAGCTGACATGGGCAGAGAACGAAACCCTTCACAGCACATGAAAAATTATACGCAAAGCCCCGTGGGGCGGACGTTACCAAGGTAAAACCCCGGGGCGCCACCTCCTGCCGAAACGGCAGCGCCGTCGGCCGCCCCACTCGCACCTCGCAGTGCGTTTCGTCGATCTTTCCCCCCACCCGGACCGAGCATACCGCGTTCTTTGGCCAATTCGAGGTGTGACTAAAGTGTCTGTTCCAGGCTCTTGCTAGGCTCGACTGCCGGTAGCCGCTGTCTATAATTTTTTTGAACCTAGGAGAATCGAGATTGGCTTCTGCTGCGACCAGACTTCAGCGCCAGCAGGTGCGGCCTGATCCTTTGCGACTCTTTTCCTCACCGAAAAAACGCAGTGTCGTGCTGTGTCTGCTGCTGGTCGCGGTCAGTCTGGTTGTTTACAACCCGGTGATTCGAAATGGCTTCATCAACTTCGACGATCCGCAATACATCGTGCACAACCCCCACGTCACGGCCGGGCCGAGCTGGGAGACCATTCGCTGGTCCTTCTCGAGCTTCTATCAGGCGAATTGGCATCCCCTGACGTGGATCTCTCATGCCGTGGATTACCGGCTTTTTCGCGCCAATCCCGCCGGGCACCACTACGTCAATCTGCTTCTCCATGCCTCGAACGCGGTTCTGCTCTTCCTGTTGCTTCAGTCAGCCACAGGCTTCACTTGGCGCAGTTTGGTGGTGGCGGCTCTGTTCGCCCTTCATCCGGTGAATGTGGAATCGGTGGCCTGGGCAGCCGAGCGGAAAAACGTGCTCAGCATGTTGTTCTTTCTGCTCGCATTCGGGGTCTACGGCTGGTACGCCCGCAAGCCCGCAGTGGGACGCTATTTGGGTGTCGTTTTTCTCTTCATCCTGGGTTTGATGAGCAAGCCCCAGGTCATCACCTTCCCCTTCCTGCTGTTACTCTGGGACTATTGGCCGCTGGGAAGGTTTCAGCCCGACGCCGCGATGATCGGAGCCGCAAGGCCCGCCCCAGCGCGCTCTCTGCCGTGGCTGTTTCTTGAAAAATGCCCGCTGTTTCTATTGTCGGGCGTCAGTGCGGTCGTTACCATGAAGGCCCAGCGGGCGGGGCACGCTATCCACAACTCCGCGATCTATACCCTCCGCCTGCGCTTAGCGAACGCCATTTTTTCCTATCCCCGCTACCTGCGAAACGCCTTCTGGCCGACCCGGCTTTCGCCTATGTACCCCCACCCTCTCGATTCGATTCGAGGCTGGCAGGTGGGCTTGTCGGCGCTGTTTCTGATCGCTATAACCCTGCTCGTCCTGACTTGTCGGCGGCAGCGATATCTCGCCGTCGGCTGGTTCTGGTTCCTGGGCACTCTGGTTCCCATGCTGGGCTTGGTGCAGGTTGGAGAGCAGGCGATGGCGGACCGTTACGCCTACCAATCCTTCATCGGCCTGTTCTTAATCGTCTCCTGGGGCGCGGCGGAGTTGACCGCAGCGTGGAAGCTTTCCCGTGCCCCGCTGGCCCCGGTCGCCGTTTCCGTGGTTTTGGTCCTCAGCTTCTTGACCTACCGCCAGGTCGGCTATTGGCATGACGCGATTACGCTGTGGTCCCATGCACTGCAGGTGACGCCGGACAGACCCTACTTCTTACATCTCGAGTTGGGGAACGCACTCGATCAGGAGAACCGCTTCGATGAGGCGATTCCGGAACTGCGCGCGGCCGTCGATCCTAATCATCCTCAGGAACACCAGCTCGTCCACTTGGGCTTCGGGATCTACGATCAACGGCACGGGCATGTGCAAGAGGCCATCGCCGAATATGAGAGCGCTCTTCGTTTGAGCACCGATCCCGAGACCAGGGCAGACACGTACAGCGACCTGGGTTCGGTCTATCGCCAGATGGGAGACTCCGAAGGGGCACGCAGGAGTTTCGCGGCCGCTTTACAGATTGATCCAAACCAGAGCATGGCTCTGATTGGAATGGGCTTGCTGGCGCAAAAGAGGGGAGATCTTTCCGAGGCGATCAAGTACTACTCCCTCGTCATGTCGCGGGAACCAACCGATGTCGGCTATATCCTGCTGGCCAGGGCAGAACACGATGCCGGCCACCCAGCAGAGGCCCAGGCGGCAGCTGCGAAGGCCGCCCAGCTTACCACCGACCTCGATCAAGCGCGCCAAACTGCCGCTGCGTTGCTTGCCCTCTAAAGGTTGTTTCTGGTGACGCTTGCTTCGACCGTAGATACACAGGAGCGGAACTCAGCGTGCCATCATCGCCAGCAGCTGTCGGGACTACCACGCCGCCGGCCGTAACCCAGCGAGCCGCCATGCCCGCATCGGATACTAGCCGTTCGCCAGCCGGGCGGATGGCAGTTCTCAGTCTGCTTCTAATCGCGGCTACGTTGACGCTCTACGCTCCGATCGGCCACCATCCCTTCGTCAACTATGACGATAATCGTTATGTCGTCGCGAACTCCCACGTGAACGCCGGTCTGAGCCGGGAAGGCGTGGAATGGGCTTTCACGTCATACGATGACGGGAACTGGCACCCGTTGACCTGGCTCTCGCACATGTTGGACTGCGAGTTCTTTCACCTTAAACCGGGCGGCCATCACTACTCGAGCTTGTTCTTCCATGCGCTGAATGTTGTGGCACTGTTCTGGGTTCTCGAACAGGCTACGAGATGCGCATGGCCGAGTCTCATGGTCGCTGCCCTGTTCGCCCTGCATCCCATCAATGTCGAGTCGGTGGCCTGGATTTCGGAGCGGAAAAACCTACTCAGCATGCTGTTTTTTGTTCTCAGCCTGGGAGCCTATCGCTGGTATGCGCTGCGGCCGAACGGGAGGCGTTATGCGACGGTGTGTGGCCTGTTCACATTGGCATCGATGGCCAAGCCGCAGGTGATCACACTGCCCTTTGTTCTGCTGCTTTGGGACTATTGGCCACTGGAGCGGGTTGCGTTCGCGGATGCGCAGGCCGGCGAAGCACATCCGGGCCAGAAGCGGCTTCCCCGGCTGGTGCTAGAAAAGGTGCCACTTTTTGTGATTTCCGCTGCGAGCGGCCTTCTGACGGTGAAGGCGCAAATGGCCGGAGATGCGGTGGGAACGCTTGCGCGCTATTCGCTTTCGACGCGAGCGGAGAATGCCGTTGTCTCCTACGCTCGTTACTTGGGCAAAGCCATCTGGCCATCCCATCTTGCTTTGTTCTATCCGCATCCGTCGACCTCGTTAAAGGCGTGGCAGGTGGCAGGTGCCCTTCTCCTGTTGTCGGCACTGACGCTGTTGGCGGTCCAACTGAAGCATCGTCGGTATGTGCTGGTGGGCTGGCTCTGGTTTTTGGGAACCCTGGTTCCGATGATTGGCCTGGTCCAAGTAGGGGTACAGGGGATGGCTGACCGATATGCTTACTTGCCCCTGGTCGGCTGTTTTCTGGTGGTCTGCTGGGGTGTGGCGGACAGCGGGAGGAAACTGCGTGTTCCCTCGGGCCTGGTTCTGGGAGGAAGCCTGGTTGTGATGGTAGTTTTGGCGCTGGTCTCGCATCGGCAGATCGACTATTGGGGAGACAACGTCAAGCTGTGGTCGCACGCCTTAGAAGTCACGAGCGGTAATTTTGTCGCCGAGGACGGTCTGGGCGGACTGTTGCTTGAGCAGGGTCGCCTGGAGGAGGCAATGCCGCACTTCCGTGCCGCAGCCACCATGCACCCCTCCGATCCAATCAGCAACTTCAACCTTGCCTTCTATGAGCAAGAGCACGAGGATTTCGCGGGCGCTTTAGAGCAATATGGCAAGGTACTCGGGCTTACCAAGGACGCGCAGATGGACACAGATGTCTACCTCAACATGGGATTCATCTACAACAGCCTCGGGGATCGGGAGCACGCCAGAGAGAGCTTCCAGGCAGCGGCACAGCTGCTGCCAGGAAGAGTCTTAGCCTGGATCGGGCTAGGGCTCGTGGCACAAGCGTCCGGAGACTCCGATGCCGCGCTTCAGTCGTACAGCCGCGCGTTAAAGATCCAGCCGTCCGATGTGGGGTACGTTCTCCTTTCCCGGGCGCTCGACCAGGCCGGACGGCACGTTCAGGCGGAGACTGCGCTCAAGGTTGCGCAAGCCCTGTCGCAGAATTTCGAGGAAGCCTGCCGAACTGCCGACCATCTGCTCGCGCAATCGAACGCCCAGAGGCGCGCTGGACCCAGATGGACAAAAAGTTCATTGCCTCGCTGAAGCGCCGTGCGAAGTCGCCCAGGTACGTCGGCGCAATCAGCGTTGTCCCCCGCTCCTTTGGCTATCTCTCCGGCGGCCTTCGGTTCTCTTCGTCTGAGTACACAATGCGGGTCGTCCCTGGATGGCGGCTCGCTCTTCAACCTCGATGCCGATCGGAGTGGGTGCTTAGTCATTTGGGCGGGAACGGCAGGCAAAACAAAAGGAGCAACGGATTGCTCCGTTGCTCCCTGGCTTGTACCCTCCCCCAGGTACTTCGCCAAACTCTTACTGCAGCGCGGTCCAGCCTGCGCAGGTGGAGTTGGTGCCAGCGGTGCTGGTACCGGTTGAGTTGTAGCGGATCACGCCGTCCGAGTTCGAGCAGAACGCGCGTACGCCAGTCTGGCCGTAGGATGCCGGGTTGCCATTGATGGTGTAGTCAATGAAAATGCCGCCGGCCGAAACGGTTCCAGGCACCGTGAAGTAGTAGCCGCTCTTCGGAGTCGCCGCTGCGGTAGCAGTGGACAGAACCCAGTCAAGCAAGCAGGCTTGGGCTGAAGTCGGCGTGGTGCAACCACTCGCAGCTTGGGGCCCCAGCTGGGACAGCGTGCTGGCGAACCCGATGTTCGGGAACTGCGACTGGTACGTCACTTCCGACGTGTTGATGGTACGAATGGACTGCACCGCGGACGACTCGTTAGCAGCAATACGCGCCCGCAGCAGGTTCGGAATAGCAATCGCAGCGATGATCAAAATGATCGCCACCACGATCAGCAACTCAATCAGTGAAAAACCCTTGTGTTTCCGCATCTCGTTTCCTCTTCTCTCCGTGTGTTCAAGTTTGGTCATAACGACCCGTTGCCGATTATGTTGGCAATTGAGAGGCCAGAGTCGAAATCCCCAACGTCGCGGGCGTGGCGGGCCAAGCGTCTTTGTTTTCAGAGAGGAGTCACACCGAAGTAATGTCGAGTCGGCGGCGAGCCTCGCGCTATCCCTCAGATTTTGGTTCTCTGCTGACAATTTGTGTCAGTCTGTCTCTCATGGCGCGAGCATCCACCAACGGGGAGGGTACATGGATTTCTAATTCGCCCCGTTACCTTCGTCATTTCTGCGGGTTCACCACCACTACTATGATCGCTCGGGGGCATGCGTGCGATTCGCAGCTGAACCAAGCTCTTCGCGAGAACCGGTGACCGCTCCTCTAAAGCCCACCGCCAATCGCCTCGTCCTCGGCTTGATCCTGGTGCTGGCCTCGCTGGTGCTCTACAATCCAGCGGGACACCAACCCTTCTCCGATTACGACGACGATCACTACATCACCAATAACCCGCACGTGTCCCAGGGCCTCGACTGGAACGCGATCCACTGGGCTTTGACCACGACGGCGGAGGCCAACTGGCATCCGGTAACGTGGCTGTCCCACCAGTTGGACTGCCAGCTTTTCCATTTGAATCCTGCCGGACATCATTATGGAAATGTGCTGCTGCAGGCGATCAATGTGTGGCTGTTGTTCATCGTCCTGCTCGAAGCGAGCGGCTTGGTCTGGCGCAGTTGGATGGTGGCCGCGTTGTTTGCTCTCCATCCCATGAACGTTGAATCCGTGGCCTGGGTCTCGGAGCGCAAGAACCTGCTCAGCATGTTCTTCTTCTTGGCCGCCTTGGCCGCCTACCGCTGGTACACCGAGAAACCACGCGCCGGGCGGTACAGCCTGGTTGCCACTCTGTTTGCCTTGGGACTGATGGCGAAGCCGCAGGTGATTACGCTCCCGTGTGTACTTCTGCTCTGGGATTACTGGCCGCTCGAGCGGATGCGACTGGGCCAGGAAACTCCCAACTCGGCGGACATCAAGAATCGATCGACTACCGCCCTGCCTTTCTCCCACCTGGTGCTTGAGAAGATACCCTTGTTCCTGCTGTCGGCGGCGAGCGCCGTCATTACTTTGAAGGCTCAGGCCGCCGGAGGAGCAGTACGAACGATCCTGCAAGTACCCGTGCCGGTCCGGGTAGGGAATGGGATCCTTTCCTACGGTCGCTACCTCGAGAAGGCATTCTGGCCGTCGCATCTTTCCGTGATGTATCCCTATCGATGGTCTTCGGCGCAGCTTTGGCCGCTCGGGCTGTCCTTACTGTTGCTCGGGCTTGTCTCGTATTTGGTTGTCGCTGCCCATCGCCGATATTTGCTCGTGGGCTGGTTGTGGTTTCTTGGGACGCTGGTACCGATGATCGGCCTGGTTCAGGTGGGCGGTCAATCGATGGCCGACCGCTACGCCTATCTCCCATTGGTCGGCATATTTCTCATGGTCTGTTGGGGCGTGGCGGAGATCGTACGACGGCAGCAATGGCCATCTGCGATGCCGGCCGTGGCAGCCTTGATTGCGCTCGCCGCTCTGGGGGCAACCGCTCGCCGGCAACTCGGCTACTGGAGCGATGATTTCACTTTGTGGTCGCACGCCATCGAAGTAACCGGCCCCAACTTCCAGGCGCAAGAACATCTAGGCAGCGCGCTAGCCGCCCAGGGTCGCTTGCTCGAAGCAGGCCTGCACTTTCAGGCTGGTGTGGAGATTGACCCGCGGGAACCGTTAGGCGTTTTCAACCTGGCGACCTATGACCAGCTCCAGGGAAGGGTTCCGCAAGCCATTGCGGGTTACAACGCCGTGCTCGGCATGAATCCGGATCGAGAACTCGAAGGCCGGGCGCTCGACAACCTGGGTACGGCTTATCGGCAAATCGGAAACTACCCCCAAGCGGAAACAACCTACAGGGCTGCGCTGCGCTCCGACCCCAGCAGCCAGAGGACTTGGCTGGGGCTGGGCTTGCTTGAGCAAAAGTTGGGCAAGTTTGGCCCGGCCGCGGAAGCCTTCTCGCGGTGCGTTGCAATACAACCCTCGCCCGTGGCTTACCTGTTGCTCGAAAAGGCTCTGGCGGGCAACGGTCAGGTGTCAGAAGCCTCGGCGGCCCGCGAAAAGGCCCTGCAACTCTCACCAGACTTGCGCCCCATTGAGCAGATTACCGACAGTCTGGTTGCGCAATAGCCCCATCCATACCAGGGTTAACGGAACTGCTGACGCAACGGGAGTCTGATTCCACGTGCCCGCGCACCAAAGTCACTTGCGAACCTTCGGGCCCCATCTAAGATGGAAAATTACATCAGAGCTGGTTCGAACGGGGTGCTCTTGGGCACGTCTCTAACCCAAATTAGTGTTGCCAGCGACGGTCGTAACCCCGACAGAGCACAGACCTTTCCTTCGCGAACTGTTCTTCGAGTCGCCGTCCGGGCGCTTTTCTTTTTGGCGACGCGGGTCGCATTTCTTGCGTTCTCTCTGGTTACGCTGACCTACTGCCTCTTGGCCTATGTACCATTTGCCTACTTCGGCTTCATTCAAAACCCGCTGCTGACCTGGATTCCCCTGTTTGTTACCTACTACGCCGCGCTCTACACGGTCTTGCTAGGCGTCGTTATCGTGACCCTGATTCCCTACCTCGATCAGGCAAAAACCCGGAAGTCGACGGCTGGTTTCATGGTGCTGAATGGGATGGCATGTTGCTATCTTTGGCGACACCAGGCCTTGGCCACGCTTCGCCCGGAAGCCGCAAGCTATCTTTGGGGTCTGCTGTCCCTCTATCCCTTGATGTGGGTAGCCTTGCTAGACATGAATGCGGCAGAAACACGCGCGCAGTCGCAAACTTCCGCGACTCTCGGTCCAGCGAAGGCAACTCTGACGGCGCTGATGGTGACCTTAGGCTTCGCGATGGCCGCGATGATACGGGCCGCAATGGGCAACGGCGTTGTGCAGGGGGCATTGACGTTCCGCGGCCTTGGGACGAGTCTCATTTTTCACTTGGTTATCTTTCTCGGCTTTGCCGTCATTCTGGAAGGCATAAGGTGGGTAAGCGAGAAAACACCGCAGCCGCGTTCCTGCTACCTGGCGCTCTCCGTTACCTTCGTCTGGTTGCTCGGTACACAGACGTTGCGAGGTCTGGTGTTTCCCGCCATATCGTTTGAGGGCTTGGGGGCGAACATCCTCGCCGCATCCGCCGCCTTTGCCATCATCTTGTACGTTGCCGCCGGGGTCACGCGGTTGCGCTCGCTGGTGGCTCCCATGCGCAGTATTTGGGGTGAGCAAAGGCCGCGATGGATCTGGGTTTTAACGCTCGCTCTGGTCGCGACGGCCTACTCGATTCCAGTGCTGATCGGGCGTGCCGATTGGGACTTTGTCCTCGAAAAAATCGCCACCATCGTAGTCTGGGTCCTCGCGCTTCAGGTGGTTGGCAGGTCTGGCATCAGGATGCGCAGCCGCCCGGTAACCTGGACGGTGTTCTTGCTCGGCGGCATCGCGGCGGGTGGTTATGAATATGTGCGGCATAAGCTCGACAATCTGGAAACCCAAGCGGTGTGGACGAGCGCTCTCGATGCTTACTCCGGTGCCGACATTTCCTTCAAGACCGCGTACAGCATCCTCTCCCCTTCCTTCGATAACCGCAGGTATCAAGACTTCTATCGATTCTTGAAACAGAGGACGAACTTGGGCCGGGAAGCAAGCGTCGGTCCTGCTGATACACGGTTGGTTACGAGCTTCCAGGCCTCCCGCAGCCCAATTCCCAACGTCTTCCTTTTCGTCATTGACAGCTTGCGTCGTGATTCTGTTTCCCCGTACAACCCTGCGGTTGATTACACCCCCGAGATTGGCCGCTTTGCCGAGGACAGCATCGTCATGCAGAACGCCTTCACCCGGTACGGAGGAACCGCACTTTCCGAGCCGGCTATATGGGTGGGCGCCATGCAGTTGCACAAGCAATACATTGAACCCTTCTATCCTATGAACAATCTCGAGCACTTGCTCGAGGTCGATGGCTACCAGAGCTACATCAGCTTTGATCCGATCTTGCGGACCATTGTTCGTCCGTCATCCTCCATCACCGAACTGGAAAGCGATGCCACACCGTGGGGAGACTTGGATTTTGTTCCAACTCTCAAGAAGCTCGAGACCGCGATTGATGCCCGGGTCGAACGAAAGCGGCCCATCTTCGCTTACTCGCAGCCACAAAACATACACACCCTGACTCTCGAACGATCCCGGATCCAAGGTGGGCGGAAGGCAGTGACCGCCTATGAACTGCGCAGAATGGATGCCGCCTTCGGAGAATTCCTGAGATTCCTCGAACAACGCGGCTTATATGACAACAGCATTATCATCCTGACGGCTGATCACGGAGACTCCTACGGAGAATTCGGTCGCTACGGCCATTCCAATTTTCTTTTTCCCGAGGTCATACGCATTCCTCTCATCCTTCATCTTCCCGCCAAGATGCGGGAAGGCTTGGTATGGGACACGCAACAGGTTTCCTTCACCACCGACATCGCCCCCACCTTGTACTATCTCCTGGGCCACCGTCCCATTCTGAATAACGAGTTGTTCGGCCGTCCTCTTCTTACCGCGACCCTGCAGGAGCAAGCCGAATATATCCGCCCGTACTACCTCCTGGCTTCTAGCTATGGCCCGGTCTACGCGATTCTAGCCAAGAATGGGAAATCGCTTTTCATCGTGGATGCCGTCGATGGCAGGAATTACTTCTACGATTTGGCGGAGGACCCGCTAGGGAGCCGCAATCACGTGACCGCCCGGGTGGTCAACGAAAACGAACCCCTCGTTCGACGCGAACTCGAACGAATCGACAATTTCTACCGCTGGCGGCCGCCACAAGAAGGACGGTGATCGTGTCGACGCCACCGCTACTTCTATTCTGAGGTCCTCAAACCCGAGGACTGAATTTTCCCACGCCTGACGATCGGCTCGTCCGCGCCCTCGCGGAATCGGCTTCGGATCTCAAAACAGGCTCGGTTGGCCTTGAGTCTCCGGAGGTCGAAGTGTGCGTCCTCTCTCGCTGTAGCGATCATAGTGGCTGCGGATTCCGTACTTCTGCCGCAGTCGGTTCATCAGTTGCGAGAGCCGCTGGCGGTAGGATTTCGTCAGGAAGGCGCGCTCCTTAAAACGTTGCTGGTAGCTACCTACCAGGTGGGGGAATTCTCTTTCGAGGAACGGAAGGAAGATCGCCGCTGAGCACGGCTTCAGGAATAGGGAATTGGCGAAAATGTATTTTCCACCTACTTCGGCTGTGGCGCGCACCAGTGCCTCAAGATCCCGGGGAGCATCCGTAATGTCGGGAAGCACCGGGGCGCAGATGACACCGGCGTCGACGCCCGCCTGGTTCAGGGCGCGCACCGCTTCCAGGCGGAGATCAGGCCGGGGCGCACGCGGCTCGAGCAGGCGGGCCAGGTCGACCTTTAAGGTCGTTATGGTGAGGTTGACAAAAAGCTTGTTGTTCTTCGAAACCTGCTGCAGCAACTCGGTGTCGCGCAGCACCAGATTGGACTTGGTGACGATCCCGATCTCGTGGCCACTGTGCTTGGCGAATTCCTCGAGAATCGCCCGCGTGACCTCAAAGACCCGCTCCGCCGGCTGATACGGATCGGTTGCCGTGCCAATGGCAATTTCTTCTCCAGGCTTCACCCGGCGAAGTTCCTGGCGCAGCAGCCCGGCGGCGTGCTGCTTCACGAGGATTTTCTGCTCGAACTCCAGACCATCTCGCATCTCCATAAATTCATGTGTGTATCGCGCGTAACAGTATTTGCAGGCGAACTCACACCCGCGATAGGGATTGATGGTCCAAGTGAAGGGCATGCGATCAACCGAGCAACGGTTCAGCAGAGAGCGGACTGGTAAGGTGAAGTATTCCACGGCATGGCCTAGCCGAAGGGATTCCCCTTTTGCCGCCAGACGTGCGATGCCCACCAGCTTGGTGCCCTGGTCGGAAAGGAGAGGAAGAGTCGCCACGGTAGTTATTCGCTTTTTGTTCGCCTATCCTAACGCTTGGAGAGAGAACAGTCAAGCGCGGGCGATGTCGCGTTGAGATTCCCGGCAGGGTTGCGATGGCAGCCTGGGAATCGAGCCACCAGTCGTCAGAAATACAGGGTGGGGTTGCGTGCGTTTTGTCCGTTGTGTTGCAGGGGTCTTAGGTAACCCGTCGAGTGATCACACTGCGAATGGAAGACGAACAGCGGAAGGCCGATCCTCTCAAGCAGCCTCCGGCACGCTGGCGGCCTGATCTCGCCGCCCTTCTCCCGAAGACTCCCCGCCCTCGATAGGCAATGGGACCGAAGCAATGATTTTCGTCCCGGCACCAGGTCTCGATTCGATCACCAGCCGACCGTGAACCAGATGGACCCGTTCCTGCATGCTCACCAATCCCAGTCCACGATTTCTTCTGGCTTCTTCCACGTCGAAGCCCGCTCCGGCATCACTCACCACAAGCTGAATCTCGTTGGTTGTGGCGCTCAGTTCGACGGTGAATTCCTTCATCCCGCTGTACTTCGCTGAGTTGTGTAGAGCCTCCTGTGCTACGCGGAAAAGGCACAAGGAGAGGTTCTTGGGCAAACGCGACGGGACGTTCTTGTCCTCAAAGTCTATCGATACGTGGTATTGTTCCGAAAACTCTTGGCAGAAGCCTCGGATGGCGCTCGCGATGCCCAGGTAATCGAGTTTGGAATTGTGCAGCTGGTGAGACAGGGATTGGACGTCGTGGGCAAGATCCGAACAATGTTGCTCAAGTTCGTCCAACAGCTCTTTCGTAGCCTCCGGCGATCCGTTCACGCTGCGATTCGCCTGCGCCAGCTCCATCGCGAGTAGCGCCAGCTTCTGGCAAATGTCATCATGCAGCTCCCGGGCGATGCGCCGACGCTCTTCCTCCTGCGCTTCCAGCAGCCGGCCGCCTACTTTTTCCAAGGCTTCCTGGGCCAACTTCTGGTCGGTGATATCAATGGCCGAGCCGATAAACCCTGCAAACGATCTTTCTCCCTTCACTCTCGGGGAGGCTACATCGAACATCCAGCGGTAGACGCCATCGTGGCGACGAAGGCGGTACTCCTCGGAAAATGGCTGGCGGCTTTTCAAGGCCCACGAAAAGGTGCTCTCGAGCCGCCTCAGATCGTCGGGGTGGACGTAGGAACTCCAAGTCTCGCCGGAACCCGCATTTGGATCGGCGCCGAGAAAGGCGACTCGGTGGTCATTCTGGTATTTGATCTTACCTTCTTCGTCGCACATCCAGATCATGACCGGCGCGGTGTTGGCAACCAGGCGAAAGCGCTCCTCGCTTTCACGCAGTTTCTGCTCCGCTTGCTTGCGGTCGGTGATGTCTACCGTGACACCCAACATGCGCTCCGGCTGACCATTCGGAGCGTAATAGCACTTTCCCGTTGCGGTAACCTGACGGATGGTCCCGTCTGGCCGAGCGATGCGGAACTCTCCCGCGAAGGGCGCATGGTTTCTCATCGCCTCCTGTATGGCTTCCCAAACCTGCTCTTGATCCTCCCGGTGTAGGAAACGGCGAAAATCCGCGATCTCTCCCACGTATGTGGCGGACTGCATCCCGAATATCGTCCACAGGTCGCCAAACCAAGAATTTTGTCCGCTCCCCAGGTCCCACTCCCACACCACTGATTTTCCCGATTCCACTGCCAAACGAAGGCGGTCGTTCGCAATGCACACGTCGGATGCCAACTCACGGTTCGAGAGATAGTCCTGGATAAACGCCACCCCGGCTAGGAGCACGACAGAGACCAATACAATCAGCAGGCGAAGCAAGTGTACATCGGGTGCTTTATTCGGCCTTAACAGCTCAAATACTCCGACAAGGGGGATTGCCACTACTGCCGTCATCGCCAAGACCGAAGCGTTCCTGCGATCACTTGTGTCCGGCTGGACTGTCTGCGAGAGCTCCAAGGCCTGTTTTCGACCCTGCAGGCTGACCCAGATCAACCAAGCCGTAGAGACATTAAAGGGTACGGCAACCAAACCGTCAGTAAATCTGCCGTTGGAGGCGAAGACGAGATGCGCGATCTCGGACGCAAGTGCGTACAGCGTCGAGGCACCCAACAGGTGCCAATAGATTGACTTCCAGGGACGTTGAGATTTAAGGACTAGGGCGCCTAACACTATCAGAAGTATGAAATTCTCTCCGGAATACATGGACGCCCACCTGCGCATCACCACAGGGAACCCAGGCAGGTAGCCGTACGGAAATAGTAAGTAGGCATAGGCAAAGATCAGAAGGAAAAGCACAGTAAGGAAGTTCAGCGTCACTGCGTATGGCCTCTGAACCGGCACTCTCAGGTGGGGTCGTGCAGCCATGGCCGCGATCATCAGCACGATGTGCAGAAACCAGGGAAAGGTCATCAACAGGATGTTTGGCTCCCTCCCGTGCAGCACCGTGTAGTAGAACCAGACGCACGGCGGCAGGGCCCACACCCAGTAAGCGGCTGCGAGAAATGACCAAAATAGGCGGATTGCCTGCTGGTTGAGAATTGCATTTCGCGTGGTGACACCAGCGGCCACCAGCAGCAGGAAAAGGTTGATGCAGGCGCTCCATATATTTAGAGCGGGTTCCTTCAAAGCCAGGGAAACGACTGCCTGCGCCACCACGGCAGTAATCGCCACGGTAAACCAATCCAGGCGATATCCCAACCTTTGCGTTTTGGGCCTGTCGAGCGTGGTTTCAGGGATTCCCATGACTGCTTCCCCAGCCTCAAGGGATTCGTGACAAGTTGCGCGTCACTCAGCAGGGTCAAGTGGAGACTGAATAGGATGCAAGCCGACTCTCTGCTCGCCTCTGGCAAACATTTTACTCAGTAGGAGGTCTTAGTGCACAACTTCCTTCCCGATATGTTTCGACATAGCCCACCGCCCCCGATCAGTATGTTGCCACAGGAGCTTTGCCTGAGAGCGGGCTATGATCGAGCAGCGTCGGGTCTGGTTAATGGGAGGCGGTGGCCGCCAAGCCCTTCTCGGCAACAGCCGCACTGGGTTGTGACGGGTTCGCTTCTGAGTAGGGCCGAGAGGGTAGTGATCCACACCAGGAACTCATCCTCCACACCGTTCCGCAGGTCACGGCAGATATTGCCCATGGCACCACCGGCGAAATCAGCATCAGCTTTATGCCGTAGCGAGCTAACAACAACCAACCTAGAGTCAAGCCCAACCCGTAGCTTGAAACCAGAACACGCCTCGAGAGCGATAGATGGCGTCCTGGTGAGACTACCGCTTGGACCAGCAGGGCGAAGGGCACGGCAGCCAGCAGATCTACGAAGTAATGCTCTCCCGTACCTAGGGTCGAAACAACCGTCAGAGCAAGGTAGATTCCCAAGGACGCGCGCAAGATGCGGGACATTCCCTTCGTGTTCCAGTAAAGCAGCAAAGCCCAGGTCATGTGCAACGAGGGAATCGCGTTGCGCGGTGCGGTGCCTGGAACCGGAACTTTCTCCAGCAGCAGTTTGGGTAGGAGGTGATACGGAAGCCCGTGATAGGGGAAGCTTGCGCCGAATACATATCTCGGCCCGGTCGCAGGTACCACGTTATAGAGGACCCAACCGCTCATACCCGCCAGCATGAGCAACGAAATGAGGTCCCAGGAAGCCCGTTCCGCCTTGATCGGCTGGCTCACGGCATACACCAAGGCCATCACCAGGGGCAGGAACAAATATGCGAGCACGCATGCGACACGGAGGACTTGAGATGCGGCCATGGCTTGGCCGAACAGAAAACTCGGCTGCAGTCCGAAGGACCCGTCGGCCGCATAGAGGTAGAGATCATAGGTCTTGGGATAGAAAAGGTTGGCGAGACTCAAGGCGTGCTGCGCCGAAAAGACGAAAAACACGAGTGCGCTTGCCGGGGCAAACAGCGCGATGGTCTGCCGGCGCACTACATCGCTTGACCAAATCCACGCGAAACCGAAGATCAGGAAAGCGCCGAATCCAAGCAAGGCGATCATGCACGATCCGGCTATGATCCAGTCCTTCGTGGGTGGAAAGCGGACCACGAACCCGAACCCGATCGATGCTAGGACGCAGGCAACTTGCTCTCGGATGTTCGGCTGGCTCCGGAAGTAAAAGATCAATCCGCCGCCGATGGCGAGAGCCAGGTACGGCTCGCTCAGGTCCAGTGAACGAGCCGTCAAGGCCAGCACAAGGCACCAGACTACGCTGGCCACCGTCAGCAGCACCTTGCGCTCGAAAGTTGCGGTTTTCCAGCCTTCCCAAGGCATAAGGCGCTAAAGTCGGGAACCGAACAGAGCCCGGAAGCTCCTCCCTGCGGATTATGCGCCCGCAAGAGAGCGGAAAGGGGGAGGCAATCGAACTCGAAGTTCCTTTGGTAACCAAGGAATTTTCGCGATGAAGTGCTGGCCGTGGCTCGGCAACCACGTAACCTGGCCGTGGCGATGCAGGACCTCGGGTCAGAAGAGCTTAATTTCCTACGGCCTTCCCCCGAGCCATGTTCACCGGCGCTCGATCGTCGGCCGATAGTACCAAGTCCATCCAAAAGGCAGAAACAGCGGTGGACAGGATTATGCATGTCCAGGGTATGACCGGCGTCAGCAGGAAAATGTCGGCGCCGACGCGGAGTAGAAGTAACCAAAGCAGGGTCAGGATGAATCCACCCGCAAGCGGAGCAGCCAGAGAACGCCAGGTTCCGCGGCGCCCGCCAGTACAGAGAGCTTGTACGGCCACGGCGAAAGGGAAGGCAACTACCAAATCAATTAGATAATGCTCACCCGTTCCCAAAGTATCGAATACCGTGGTGAGCACGAACACGAAGGCCAGGATGTGAACAAGACGCGAAAACGGTTTGCTGTTGAACCATACCAGCAAGGCCCAGGTCATATGCAGCGAGGGCATGGCGTTACGGGGAAACAGCCGATCCACGAAAACGGCATGCGGACGCAGTGCGTGCAGGTCAGAGACCGACAAAGGCGAAGCCGGGAATTTGGGTCCTGCAATATACCTCGGACCTGCCGCTGGGAACACCAGGTAAAGCAAGTACCCCAACAATCCAGCGGCGAGGAATAGCTCGACAATGAAGAGTGGCGTTCTCTGTCTGCGCCGCAAGTGAGCTGCGTAGACCAAGGCCATGGGGACGGGCAGAAAGTAATAGGTAAACTGCCCCAGCGTGTTGATCAGCGAGTAGTCTCTAAACAGCCTGCCAATCAAAAAGCTGGGCTGAAACCCCAAGCTTCCGTCGAAGACATATGCGTACAAGTCTGCGGTATTGAGTAGCAGCAGGCCGGCAAGATTCAGCAGGCTCTGGGACGCATAGACGAAGAATGTGAACGCCGCGGCCGGAATCAAGATCGACTTCAGCTGTTGGCGCTCTTGGCTCTCTGCCCAGATGGCTCGAAAACCGAGCACCAGGAAACTCACCAATCCCAGGAATCCAAAGCATGCCGTGACATGAAATCCCGATACTCCTCGATGAACGATGAATTGGTCAAAGCCAGTGAGGACCGTGCCTCCCAGCACAACCGCGAGAATCTCCCACCGCCGCGGCCGCACGGCAACCTGAAATATGAATGCACTGACCAGGCCATAACCGATATAGGGAATTTCGAAGGGCAGGCCAATCCAGGTGAAGAGGATGAGCAGGCCGAACAACGTCGCGGCCAATACTCTCAGGAGGCTGTCCGAAAGCTGAACTTGCGTCTCCTTAGTTTGGTCCGCAATGCTATTCACGGTTGGCTCAGCGGGGATCTGTTACCTCGAGATCGAGCACGAACGATGCAGGCCGATCATATTGAATGTGCACTGTGCTCGACAATTACTAGCATGCAAGATGTAGCACGAAAGTAACTCTGGCGCTGGCCGGAACAGACTCGAGGGGATTCAATCCCCTCAGCTCCACTTCCGAGCTAACCTTTGACTCATCGAAAGGGCGGAGTTTGCGGTGGCGTCACTTCCCCCTCAGCAAGAATCCAAGATAGCGTAGGCCCGTGCCGGGTGAACTTAGGGAAAACACGTGCAGGAAGCAATAGAAGCCCAAAACGCAGGCGGGCGCTACGATTTTCTCCCGGAACCATCCTGGAGACGCGAGACGTTCTCGCGTCCGGATTTGGGAGAGTCCTATCCCCAGTGCCAACAGAACCGAGTAGAAGAAGTAATTTTCATACCCACGAATGGTAGCCATCAAACCGAAGGAAACGGCGACGTGAAGGCTCGAGAGAAAGTGAAAGAGGGTATTTCCGAGCGAGGCCGCCACGAAGGTGGCAAAGAAGATCCGCAGTTTTGGGTTCCCTTTGAAGTAGCGGATGAAAGTGGGATAAAAGAACATGTCCACCAACAATTCTTTAAAGTAAAAGTAATAGCGATTCCAGTACTCCGCGATGGTTCTCGAGGACAGAGGGGCGTATGTATTGCGCAGCGCGCGGAAACCAGCCATACGGCAGGTCGCAATGAGCCCATGTCCCCAGATCGACATCGACAGCAGATCCAGCAACATGTCGTCCGGCCAACTCAGCCAATTTAACCCCCACGACAGAGGCTTACCCGCCTGAAAGGTCTGAAGGCAGTAGCTCGGCGCGGGGATCAGCAGCTTTTCATGGATGAGAGTTCGATAGCCGGTCCTTATCAGACTCAGCAGCAGGCACCAGATGATCAGTTTCACTCCCTTGACCATGGTCACGGCCAAGTCTTCCGGGGTCTTGGCTTCTATTTTCCGCCAATGGCTGGCACCTTTCGGAAGCGGAACGGTCGTCGATCCCCAGAAGGGATGAAACGTTCCGGCCTGGTAGAGCAGGTTGTCGCCCCCAGGTTTTGCGCAATCGGACATCGCATAGGCCAAAAACCAAACGTACAGGCAAAATGTGCCGAGAAAAGCCCAGATGGCAAATCGTGGGAAGCCGGTCAGTGGTGCGTAGCAGCCCACCAATGCCAAGACTGCACAGATGGCCATGAGGGTGAGCAACGGCCGTTGCCCGGCCAGGCTCTTAGGATATTTCACCGACCACAACATCAATCCGGCACAGAAAAAAACAAACGGAACGACGATCCACAAGAATTCCTGGACTCGCGGGAATCTCGTTGCGGAATGGACGGTAACCAGACTCAGAGTTCCGTGCTCGAACCAAAAAAAATCAGTGACCAGTAGCGTACCGATGGTCACGAGCAGGCGCCTCGTCCGCGGCAGAAACGTCGCACACGAGACCAGGCCAAGTTGTAGCGGCCAGCGGTCATCGAGCAGACTCAAGCTGAGACCGAACACCGCCAAAAGGGTGAGCTTCCCCGGGACGGTTTGAGCAAAGGCGATGACTTGAGAGTCCTCTTCGAAATGCGGAACCAGACGGAACTTCCGTCCGCCCCGTAATGAGGGGGAGAGCTGCAATCCAGGGGAAGCGGCAGCGCTCACAATTCTTCCTCCTGTGCTCTCCTGCGAGAGATCGGTTTCGCCATGATGATATCGAAAGGGTGCGGCGAGAAGACCATCCCCAAACGGAAGCTGATTACCAAAGTGCAAACGGGCATGCTTGCCGATGGGTTACGCTTTAGAAAATGAGCGCATCTTCCGTTGTCGGTTACGCGTCGGAACCGAGTCGGCTCGCCGGCCTGCGCCTGATTCCGCCCCTGGAAACCTATCCTAGGGTCGTTGCCTTCACGCAGACTCCCGCGGGGAAGCTGGCCATCGTAGGGGCGTTCGGCTTGGGGTACGGGTGTTTCTTGCCCCAGCCATCGGCCTGGCTGCTGATCACGCTCACTCTCGGACTCATCACCTTTCTGCCGAAATTGCGCTGGAAGCTTGTGGCCCTGGGCACCTTGGTGACCACTGCGGTCCAACCCGGAGGGCAATACCTGTTTCTGGCAGTCATCTTTGGACTGTTGCTGTTCTGGTGTGCCAGGCGCTGGCCGCACTCCGCGTTTGGAAGGAGACCAGTCGCGACCCTGCTCACAGGATTCACCCTCCTGATCCTGGTGAGTTCCACGATTGCGAGGAACTCCAGTTGGTTCGCACCA
Organism: Terriglobales bacterium; assembly: GCA_035623335.1. Lineage (GTDB taxonomy): Bacteria > Acidobacteriota > Terriglobia > Terriglobales > Acidobacteriaceae > JAFAGX01. Next base: position 14,025 of record DASPTQ010000062.1, on the reverse strand, counting down.
GCCTGGATCACGGTCGGCGTACTGGCCAGTTACATCTGGTTCATCGGTTATGCCCTGATGGACCGGACGGCGTCTTTGGGAAGCGATGTTCCCTTGGAGATTGGGTCCCTGCAACCCTTCTGGGGTTCTACGACGACGCCATTCCCCAAAGGTGCGGCCTACCTGCGGCGCATCGAAGCGCGGGACGCGGAACAGTTTGCCGTCACACAGCTAAAAGGACTGAAGCTGCTCGCCTGGGCACTGTTGCTAATGGTGTTCGAGCGCCTTTGGATCCTCGGCTTTCATACGTATCTGCATATTCCCTCGGCGTCCGAGGCCCTGGCCATGAGCGTCCGCCGGACTCCCTATCCCTGGTATGTGTGCTGGGAGAGCCAAGTGCTCGCCTTCTTCGAGTTCCTGCTGGTGCTCTCTATCTTTGGGCACAAGTTCATCGCGGGCTGCCGGATGGCAGGGTTCAATGCCTTGCGCAACACCTACCGGCCTCTTTCCTCGGTGACCATCCTCGAATTTTTCAATCGCTTTTATTTCTATTTCAAAGAACTGCTCGTCGAGTTCTTCTTTTATCCGACGTTTTTTCGCTATTTCAAACGGCATCGCCGGCTGCGGGTGGTGGCAGCCACGTTTGCCGCCGCCACCTTTGGGAACATGTTCTTCCACTTCACCCGGGATTATTGGATGATTCCTCGCCTGGGGCTGGTGAACGCCTGCATTAATTTCCAGGTCTTTGCCTTTTACTGTGTGGTCCTTGGGGCAGCCTTGAGCATCTCGCAATTACGTCGCAGGAACGCTGCCCGCTCGGGGTTCCTCTGTGGCCGCTTGCTGCCGGCAACTGGCGTCCTGCTCTTCTACTGCCTGCTCGACGTCTTCGGTTCAACGCAGAGAAATTACCCCCTGACGGAGCACTTTCGCTTCTTGGGCCATCTGTTTGGCATTAACTTCTAGGAGGGTCGGTGGATCACAAATCGGCGATCCGGCAATTTATCCAGCGCCTGCTCGCTCAAAAAGGGGACCAGCGGCCGTTTCGCGATAGCGATTCGCTGGTGTTCAGCGGCCGATTGCAGTCCGTGGACGTCGTGGAAGTGGTCGTTTTTCTGGAAGAGCAGTGGGCGATCGATTTCGCACAGATCGGGTTTGACCAGACCCACTTCGATAGTGTCGACGCCATCGATGCGCTCGTTCAGAACGCCGGCGTCGCGAAATAGTTCGATGCAGATTGGCGTCAGTCCGAAGCAAGATCGTGACCAGACCTCTCGGCTGGCGATGCTGCCGGAGGCTGCCACTGTACTGAGCGAGCATCCGGCCGTGCGCGACGCCGTCGTATGTCGTCCGGCGAATCACGAGGATGCCGCCGCAGTGGCTTTTGTGCTCCCGGATGAGAAGTACATCGAAGACAGCCTGGGGCAAAAAGCCGCAGACAGCGTTCAAATGCGAAGGTGGCGGAAGGTCTACGATCTAAGCCAACTAGCAAAAGCGGCAGCGGCTTCTCCCTTCGCGTTCAACATTGCCGGTTGGAACAGCAGTTATACGCGACAGCCTCTTCCCTCCGAAGATATGCAGGAGTGGGTCGACACCACCGTCGACCGTATCTCCACGCTCACCCCTTCGGCGGTGTTGGAGATTGGCTGTGGCACAGGTCTGCTGTTATTGCGTCTGGCGGCCACGGCGGAACGCTACGTGGGTGTCGACTTCGCGCCTGCCGTACTCCTGAGACTTCGGGAACAGCTGGCGCAAACCGCCGATCTCAACGCCCGCGTGGAGTTGCTGGAACGGTGGGCGGACAACTTCGAGGGCTTTCGCGAAAACTCCTTTAGCACGGTCATCGTGAATTCCGCGGCGCAGTACTTTCCCAGCCGGACCTATCTGAATCAAGTGGTGGAACAAGCCATCCGTGTCGTCAGGCCCGGCGGCCAGGTTTTTCTTGGCGATCAGCGCAACCTTCGGCTCCTTAAGGCCACGGCAGCCTCCATTGAGGCGTTTCAGGCAGAGCCGGAGGTGACAGTAGCCGAGCTTCGTAGCCGGGTCGACAGGCACATTCGGCAAGAACAACAGTTATTGTTGTCGCCCAGTTATTTTCTATCGCTAACGAAGCGTTTTCCCAAGGTTTCCCGCGTCGAGATTCATCCCAGGCGAGGAGACCGCGACAACGAAATGACGCGCTTCCGCTTTGACGCCGTGCTTTGGGTCGGACCGGCATCAGCGCCAACGACCGGGATTCCATTCGTCGATCCTCCCCCGGAGGGATGGAACCTGGGCAATATGCAGTCGCGGCTGGCGGCAGACACCGCCGACGGGATCGGATTCGCTCGTATCCGCAATTCGCGAATCGAGGCCGACATTCGCCTGCTGGATCGCCTTGCGAATGCCGACTCTCGGCAAACGCTCAGCGAACTGCGGGAGGAGCTTGCCCAACGCGAAACGCGCGGGATTCATCCGGAAGCCATCGTTCGCCTGGCCGACGAAACAGGGTGCAAGGTCGCTATTAGCTGGGCCGGTTGCTATCGTGACGGAAGTTACGACGCGGCGTTCATCCGGCGACGGGCTTCAAGAGATCGCAGCTTTCCTCCCCTCAACTGGCCCCACCCGACTACCGCCGATTTCGCCTACTATTCCAACACGCCCGGACAGTTCGAGATGCGGGAAAAGCTTGCCGACGAATTGGTTTCGCATTGCCGCGCCAAGCTGGAGAGTCAATCTGTTCCCACAAGCGTGCGTCTGGTCGATTCCTTCCCCCACGGAGCTAGCGGCAGCGTTGACTGCGAGGCACTGCTGTCCGCCACCGAAATGGCCACGAGGTCCTGGCTTCCCTAGGCGAAAGTTGGCGGCTCCAGGATCGTAATCAGCACCTGGCGATCGGCCTTGTTCTGATTAGGGATAGGAGACTTGGGAAGGGTTCGAGAAGGCAATCCCTGGCAAAACCGCGGAGCTCAAAATTCGCCTTCTCGCAGTTTGTGGGCGAGAATTTTTCTGTCCACCTTGCCGCTTGAATTGGTCGGCAGTTCCGCCAGCACGTGTACCTTGCCGGGAACCATGTACAACGGTATCCGTCGTCGCAATTCCTCGGTGGCTTCGGCGGCGGTTTTTCCGGGGTTACTGACGAAGGCGACGATGCCCGAAGCGGTACCAAACTCCATCGGCCAGGCGATGGCAACCACCGAGGTTGTGCAATAGACGTCCCGCAGGTGAGTCTCAATCTCTTCCAGTTCCACTCGGTGGCCGAGAACCTTGACCTGGTTATCGATTCGTCCGAGATGATGAAACCGGCCGTCCTCGTCCTGGTAGGCCAGGTCACCGGTCAGGTACCAGCGCTTGCCATCCTGTTCGACGAAGCGTTCGGATGTTTTCTGGGGATCGGCGAGATAGCCGAGCGCCAGTTGCGGACCAGCGAGCGCCAGTTCCCCGCTCGAACCGGCCGGCACGCGGCGGTGCGATGTATCCCAGACCGAAGCTTCGGCACCCTCGAGTGGCTTCCCGATGGCAACGACGTCGCGTTCCTTGGAGACGTTGGGTACTTCCTCGATGCGTTCGTAGAGGCAGATCACCGTGGCTTCCGTCGGTCCATACAGGTTGTCCACGACGGAGTTCGGTGCCGCCTGTTTCCAGGCCATGGCGAGTCGGGCCGGCAGGGGCTCGCCCGAGAACAGACTGATCCGGAGCTTGGGAAAAGCTCCGGCGGTAAGCATGCGCATGCGGCTCATCGCCGCAGCCAGGGAGGGAACAGAAAACCAGACGGTGATGCCATGGTCCTGGATGAACTTGGCGGGAGCGATGGCTTGCACCTTGGGCACAACATGCAGGGAAGCCCCCGCGTTCCAAGTCATAAACATGTTGAATACAGAGATATCGAAGCTGGTGTCGGCGGTTTCTGCGATGCGGTCTTCCGGTCGAATCTGATATCGGTCCTGCATGATCCTACGAAAGTGGAACACGCCGCCATTGGGAATGATCACTCCCTTGGGAGTGCCCGTGCTGCCCGAAGTGAACTCGATATAGGCAGGGCGGTCCGCCGCTACTTTTCGAGGCTCGAAGCTGCACTCTTCTTCGAGATCGGCAAACGTGCGCCAATCGGAATCTCGATGCGGAGTCTCTCGCCCTGGAATCAGCACCTTGCGCGGTAGATGCGGGATAACGTCCGCCGTCAGCTTGCCCATTCCGGATGAATCCGCGATCACAGCATCCAAATCGAGCCTGTTCAGCAGCCGAACGAGAGCCTCGGGAGGCTGGCTGAGATTGAGAGGAACGTAGGTTGCTCCCGACCACGCTGTTCCCAGAATAGCCGTGCAAGCCTCCCAACTCCGCGAGGCGAGGATGCCGACATAGCGAGGCGTCGTCTGCTCAGAATCACTCAGCCAGTTCGCAATCCTCCGCACCGCCGCGAGAGTCGCACGGTAGCTATGTTCCTGCCCATCGGCAGAGACCGCTATCCTTTCTGCGTGTTGATTCGCGGTCGAGAAGAAGGGCCAGGCAAGATTGAAATTTATGTCTATCACTTGGCTAACGGACTACTCATTTCCATGCCAGCAGGTTGCCCTGGTGTGGTCGATCCAGAGCCGCAACCCACCGAACTGGAAAATGATATCGGAAGGCTGCCGCCGGAAGGTTGTCCGGATCGATGGATGTCGGTTACGAAAGTGCACGGTTGCCGAGGGGTTGGGGTAACGTCTTGAAGAGATAACACTTGGCTGCTGCGGGGCGGGAGGGCAACCGCTTAGCTAGCGGGACGGTGTGGCACTGTCCACGGCCGGTTTTTCAAACAGCTTGGGGTCGATCGTGGGATTGAAGTCGATCCGGGTGAACTCGACGATGCTTGTCTGCCTCCCGTCTTGCTTGTTCTTACGCAACGCGGGTAAAGTAATTCCCTCGGTCGTCCTCCAATCGCTCAGGTCGGTTTCCCCATGAAACGGTCCGGACTCGGCAACGCCTTCGTACGTCTCGCGAAGGAGGTATCCGCTCTTGGGATCGACAAACCAACGAATCGCCGTGTCGCCCACGCGTACGTCCACCGCCCGGGTCTCTACTTCACCAATCTGAGCCGTACCGTCGGCGAAGAAAATCGATCGCGGATCGTCCAAGTGCTGCCCGATATAGATCATGTCGCGATGGATCTGGGTCATGCTCTCTTCCTTCTCGGATGCCGGCAAATCACGTGCACCCATGCCGCTGGCCGACATAAAGCCCCTCTGGGGAGTGACCACAATGGTGAGGAGACCCCGCGGTGTTTGAATGTCCACGTGCATACGGTCGGGGAACACGATGGTGAGGGTAAACGGAGTCGCCGGTCCGTTCTCCATTGGTTTCTCCGTCAGTTCCGCCCGCATCGCCCGCACCGAGTGCAGCTTCGCCAATCCACCCATTCGCTCCACCACCTTGTTGACTAGCGCTTTTCCTTCGTCATTCGAGGCCGTCGGTTTCTCGGCGGGTGCTTCGTTCTTTTGGCCGGGCGGGGGCGGAATGCTGATGTCGAGATTGGTGACCGGCCCCAGGGAGGAAAGCGGCTTATCAAACTCGGCGGTGTTCCCGACGACCAGCACCTTCAGTTGATCTTGGTGGACGTACTTGGCGACCACTCTTGCCACATCTTCCTTCTTGGTGTTCTCAACCCCGCTGCGGAACCGCTCCAGAAAATCGGCCGGATAACCGTAAAACTCGTACAACATGCGCTCGCGCAGCACCTTCTCGGGAGAATCGAAGTTGAACACGAAGGAATTCAGAATGGAATCCTTGGCCAGCTGGATTTCCTCATCCGAAATCGGATTGGTTTTCAAAGCGTCAATCTGTTCGTAGACCGCCTGGATCGCCTCGATGGTACTTGCGCTCTTGGTTCCCAGCGAGAATCGCAAGGTTCCGGGGTGATCGAACGCGCTGCCGATTCCTCCGCCCACGGCGTAAGCCAGGCCCTTGGCCGTCCGGACGCTGCGGAAAAGTCGCGAAGAGAAGCCGCCGCCAAAGGCCTCGTTGAAGACCCGAGCGGCGAAATAATCCGGACTGTCCCGGCGGATGCCGAGGGTGACCATCTGAATCTCACTCTGATTGACGTCGGCTTTGGGAATCAAGTAGTAGCCGGGTTTGGCGGGCGAAACAACAGGCTCTGGCGACTTCACCGGATTGCCCTTGGGCCACTGTCCGAAGGTTTCCCGCAACTTCGCTTCGATCGCCTGTGCATCAAAATCGCCGACCACCCCGAGAATCATGTTGTTCGCAGCGACATGCGAGTGGTGCCAGTTGATGAGGTCCTGACGCGTGACTCGAGCGACGGTAGCGTACTCGGGCTGACGGGCATAGGGGCTGTCCTTCCCGTAGGCCAGCTTGATCGACTCTCGACCGGCAATTTCGCTGATTTCGTCGTTGCGCCGGGAAATGGCATCGTCCATCTCTCGCTTCACCAAATCGAGCTTGTCTTCACGAAACTCCGGATTGCGGAGTACGTCGGCGAAAACCTTGAAGACGTCGTCAAAGTCCCCCTTGAGACAGGTCCAGGAGATGGAAGTGGAATCCGGGCCGGCGGAGGTCTCAACTTTCGCGGCGCGCACTTCGAGATAGTCATCGAGTTGATCGCCGGTCTGGGTTTTCGTGCCACCTGTCCTCCAAACCTCGCCGTACATATCGACCAACCCGACCTCATTCGCGGGCTCCCCGAGGGAGCCGCCGCGAATAGTCAGGATGCCATCGATCAGGGGTAATTCGTGGTCCTCCTGGAGGAAGATGACCATGCCGTTGGGGAGCTCGATGCGCTTGGGTTCTTTGGGGTGAAAGGCGGGGAGTGGTGGGATCGGGATCTGCTGCCAACCCGTGGTCTGACCCTGGGCGCGGGGAGCGAATCCCAAAATGCTCGCCAGGACCAGTGCGACAACCATCGGCGCTTCCCGCTTCATTGCCCACCTCCTGGTCTGCCCTCACTCGAGGCCGGCGGAGCGGTCTCAATGATTCCTACGGTACGATTTTCGGGAACAAAGGTCTGGGCGGCAACCCGGCGGATATCGGCTTTGGTGATTTTGTCGATGCGGTCCACCTGGCGAAACAATTCGCGCCAGTCGTCATAGCGTGCCTGATAGAGCGCTAAGTCGAACGCCAAGCCGGGATTGTTGCCGAGGCTGCGAATCAGATTGGCTTTGGCCCGCGTCTTAATCATCTTGAGCTCATCGTCGCTGATCTCTTCTTTCTGAATTTTGTCGATCTCTCGATGGATGGCGACCGCCATCTCCTCCGGCTTGTGTCCAGGCATGGGAAAGGCATAGAAGGCGAACAGGTGGGGATACTTGTTTCCTGGCAAGCCGGTGAAACCGGCCGAGTCGGAGGCGATTTTCTGGTCGCGCACCAGGGCGCGATACAAACGCGAGGTCCGCCCGTTGGACATCAGATCAGCAATGGCATCGTAGACAGCGTCGTCGGGCGTGCGATAGTCGGGTCGGTGATATCCCTCGAGGTAGAGGGGTTGGGTGGCTTCGCGCAAGATCACCCTGCGTTCGGAGTTCTGCGGCGGCTCGAGCGTGGTTCGCTCGTCGGGCTGTTCCCGGGAGGGTAGCTTGCCGAAGTATTTTTCGATGATGGGCATGGCCTGGCTAGCCTTCACGTCGCCGACGACCGCGACCACCATGTTCGAAGGAATGTAATACCGCTCAAAGAAAGCTTCCGCGTCGGTGGCCGAAAACGAATTCAGATCCGACATCCACCCGATCGTGGGCCTATGATATTCATGGGCCGAGAAGGCCGCGGTCACGAATTGCTCGAGCAGCCTTCCGATGGGGTTGCTGTCCACGCGCATGCGGCGTTCTTCTTGCACGACATTGCGTTCGTCGTAGAACTGCCGCATCACCGGGTGCAGGAAACGTTGGGATTCGAGATAGGCCCACAGCTCTAAGCGGTTCGCGGGCATCGAATAGAAGTAATTGGTTTCATCGTCCGTGGTGTTGGCATTCAGGTCCTCGCCGCCGTTCCGTTCCACGATTTCCGTAAATTGATTGGGAAGCACGTATTGATTGGCCTGCTTGACCGCGTCGTGCCAGCTCTTCTCGAGTGCCTTCACTTCGGGGACGTCGGGGTTGATCCGCCGGTCGCGCTCGCGGATGTAGCCGGCGTAGGTTTGCTCAACCTTTGCGAGTGCCACTTTCTCGGCGGCGTAGTCTTTGGTGCCGATGGTGTCGGTGCCCTTGAATGCCATATGTTCGAACATATGCGCCAGCCCGGTTTGGCCCTGCGGGTCCTGCACGGAACCAGCATCGACATGGGTGTGAAAGGCGAATACCGGCGCTTCGGGACGCTCACAAATCAGAACCGTCAGACCGTTCCCCAATTTCTTGAGCGTGATGCGCTTGTCAAAGGAAGCAACATCCTGCGGCCAGGCAACCACGGTGAGCCAAAGTACCATCCCGATTACCCAGGAAGCGCGAGTCTTGGCTCGCCGGAACCGAACTACCCACGGCAAGGGCGAAAAGCTGTCTTTCACGGGACCTCCACCATGTTGGGCGTGGCTAAGAATGTGAAATTACGTGTGTCGAGGGGACGTTGTCAAACATGGCTGGCGAGGACGACAGTTGATTCGCGAGAAGAGTTGACGGTATACAGGAGGGCTCGAAGATTTCCGGCGGATCTGGACCTTAGGGCCAAGCGAGGGATGACGCGTGAGCAGCTCACAGACGATTGAGATCGAAGGCAAACGGCTCAAGCTCACCAATCTCGAAAAAATCTTCTATCCGGCTACCGGATTCACGAAAGGGCAGATGATCGACTACTATGCCAGGATTGCGCCGGTCTTGATCCCGCAACTGGCGGGGCGGCCTCTGACGCTGAAACGGTATCCGGAGGGCGTCGATCAGGAGTTTTTCTTTGAAAAGAACGCCACCCAATACCGTCCTGAGTGGGTCAAGACTGCACCCATCTGGAGCGATGGGAACCGGCGGACCGTAAACTACCTTTTGGCCGACGACCTGCCCACCCTCCTCTGGATCGCGAATCTGGCCTCCCTTGAGTTACATCCTTCGTTATCCCTCGCCCGGAGGATCGAGCAGCCCACGGTGATTGCTTTCGACCTCGACCCCGGGCCGCCCGCCAATGTCGTCGAATGCTGCCAAGTCGCTCTCTGGCTGCGCCAGATCTTCGAACACCTGGGATTGCGCAGTTTCCCCAAGACCTCGGGCTCCAAGGGACTGCAGATCTACGTCCCCATGAATACGACAACCACTTACGACGCGACCAAACCGTTTGCCCACGCCCTAGCCGGTCTCCTCGAAGACGAGCATCGTGAACTGGTGGTGTCGGACATGAGCAAACAGCGGCGGACCAACAAGGTCTTCGTTGACTGGAGCCAAAATGATCAACATAAGACCACCATTGCCGTCTATTCCTTGCGCGCCCGCCCGCACCCTACGGTGTCGACTCCGGTGACGTGGGAGGAAGTCGAGCAAGCCCTGAAAAAAAGGGATGCAAATCTGCTCGTGTTCGAAGCACACCAGGTGCTCGAACGGGTGGCCAAGCGGGGTGACCTGTTTGCGCCGGTGCTTACCCTCAAGCAGAAGCTGCCCAAGCTGCCGGGTATGGCGGGATCCCCGCCGGAAGCGACCGAACCAAAGTCGGCCGAGCCAGGCGCTGAGCCCGCTCGAAAAAGATCCGAGCGACCTGCCGGGTCTCTCTCTCGTCGAGCGGCGGCCAAGAAGCAAGCGCGAAAGGTATAATGCCTGGCGTTTGCCAGACGGCCAACCATGGCGCAACTCTATGCCGGCACGAGCGGATGGGCTTACCCAAGTTGGAAGCCCGATTTCTATCCCGCCAAGCTCGCACAAACCAAGTTCTTGTCCTATTACGCAACACAGCTGAACGCCGTCGAAGTCAATTTCACTTTTCGCCAATTGTTAAAAGAGACGACCGCAGGGAAGTGGGTGGGTGAAACGCCGGCAGGGTTTCGACTCAGCGTGAAGGCTCATCAGGTTATCACCCACATCAAACGACTCAACAAGACGGAAGATTTTGTCCGGCGCTTTCTCGGCAGCCTGGAGCCGCTCGAGCGCGCCGCCAAACTCGGCCCGCTCCTATTTCAGCTGCCGCCCAATCTAAAAGCCGATCCGGTGCTGCTCGAGGAATTCTTGGCGGGTTTCCCGCGCGCAGTTCCCGCGGCCTTCGAGTTCCGGCACACCTCATGGTTTGAGGACCCAACCTTCGATCTGCTGCGAAAATATAACCGTGCGTTATGCGTCGCCGAGACCGAGGAACGGGTGACACCCGATGTGGTCACGGCGGACTTTTGTTATTACCGCTACCGCAAGCCGGGCTACACACCCGAGGAACGGCAGGCCATGATCACTCGCATGGGGGAGCATTTGGCGGCCGAACGTACTGTCTATGCTTACTTCAAGCATGAAGAGACCCCACAAGGGGCGCTCTATGCCATCGACCTGCTGAAGGAAATCGCGGCCCACAGCAGCCACCCGTGACCCTGGCAGGGTTTACTTTTCCCCGTTTCTTCGAGTGGCCACTCGCTGCTTGGCAACGGCTGGATAACAGATAGAGCACCAAGATCCTCTAGTTCTCACGGCGCAATCGGCCGAAGCCATTGCAGCTAATGTAGTTGGGCTGCGTATCCCGCTGTGCACTTCTTCCCGACCTTGGTCGGCGGGCATACTTGGGGTGTGGCGGCGGAAGCCAATTCTGCGGTGGTGTCGGGCTTCCTGGATTACTTGAAGGTCGAGAAAGGTTTAGCTCCCCTCACGGTAACGGCCTACGCCACCGACATTCGGCAGTTCGAAGGTTTTCTTCGCGCACACAAACGCACCCTCGCGAACGCCCGCCGCAACGATGTTCGCGATTTCCTGCGGGAGCTGTTTTCGAATTCCGTCGACGGTCGCTCCGTGGGACGAAAGCTCTCGGCGTTACGCCACCTCTATCGTTACCTGCTGCTCGACCGGCTGATCGGGCACGATCCGACTCTGAACATCGATTCGCCCAAGCAGTGGAAAGTGTTGCCCAAGTCTTTGGCTCTCGAGGAACTGACAGCCCTGCTCAAGGGTCCGCCATCGACCTCAAGTCAGCGACTCGCGCCGGCCATCGCTCTGCGGGATCGTGCCCTGCTCGAAGTCCTCTATGCCGGAGGCTTGCGCGTCTCGGAGGTGATTGGTGTCAAACTTGCGGACCTGAAACTGGACTTTGGTTATGTACTGGTGCGGGGCAAAGGGGATAAAGAGCGCATCGTGCCGCTGGGCAAAGAAGCGCAGCAAGCGCTGGCCGAGTACCTGGGAAGCCCGCGAGCGATGCTCTTGGGGCAGAAAAGTTCTCCGCTACTGTTTCTGGGGCGGGGAGGAAGCAAGTTGACTCGTCAGCGGGTATGGCAAATGGTCCGGCAGGCATCGAGGAACGCAGGCCGTCCTGCCAGTCCACACATGTTGCGCCACAGCTGCGCCACTCACATGGTCGAAAACGGGGCCGACTTGCGCACCGTACAAACCATTCTCGGCCATGCCGACATCTCGACCACGCAAGTGTATACCCATCTGGCCTTCGACCGGCTAAAAAGCGTGTATCAGAAACATCATCCGCGAGCCAAGGCTCGATAAACTTTTTCGTCAAGGTCGTAGTAAGTCGAGTCGAAGATCGAAACCCGAGGAGAAGCCACGGCGAGAACGACGGAGAATCGAACCGAGGTGGCGAAGGCCGTGGAGGGATTTCTGCGCTCGTTGATCGAGCGCAATGCTTCCTCCCACACCCTCAAGGCCTATCGTCAAGATCTGGTCAGCTTTTCCCAGTATGTAGGATCTCGAAATTGGCGTGACATCGATCACATCAGAATCCGCGGTTTTCTCTCCCATCTCTACGAGAGGGGGCTCAGCAAGACCTCGGTGGCGCGGTCCCTGGCCGTCGTTCGTTCTTTCTACCGCTGGCTAGCGCAGGAAGAAATGGTCGCGCAGAACCCTGCAGCCTTGGTTTCCACCCCCAAGCTGCCCAAGAAGCTGCCTCGGGTCCCGACCATCGAAGAGATGAACAGCCTGCTCGACGGGAAGATGCCGGAAATTGCCGCCTTTCCCGAGCGCGATCAGATCATGTTTGAATTGCTGTACGGGTGCGGCATTCGTAATTCCGAACTAGTCGGCATCAATCTCGATGATATTCAGCTCCGTGCCGAGGTAATTCTCATCCGCGGCAAGGGCAAGAAAGAGCGGTATGTGCCCTTCGGCGATTCCGTGAAAACCGCTCTCGCTCGATACCTGCCCGTGCGCCAGCAGCTTCTTGCCGGACGCGGGAAAAGCGTGCATGCCCTGTTGATCAACCGCCGCGACGGCAGAAGGCTGACGACGCGCAGCGTTGGCCGGATCATCAAGAGGCTGGCTGTTGCCAAAGGCCTCCCGCCCGATGTCCATCCCCACACGCTGCGTCACGCCTTTGGAACCCACCTGCTCGAGCAAGGGGCAGACCTGCGTGCCATTCAGGAGATGCTTGGGCATAAGCGTCTTTCGACTACCCAGCGCTACACCCAGCTTTCGATCAAACACCTGCTTGAGGTTTACGATCAGACACACCCCCGGGCGAAATGACTCCTGACCTCCTGTGGTTCGGTCCGCACCAGGTCAGCCGCCGGTGACAGCCATCCTGGTTTTTCGCAATTGCTTCCACATGGCGACCACCCGCAATTTCAATTCCGCGGTGAGCACCTCGTAGGCTTTTTCCGAGGCTTCGGATTCCGGAGGCGGATGGATCGGGTCCCCGAATCGTATCCACAGGGGGGCGAATTTCTGAAAACCTTTGCCCCGCGGCCAAGCCTCATGAAAGCCTTCAATCGCGACCGGGACGATTGGGACCTGGAGGTGTAGCGAAAGAATGGCGGCACCTTTCTTAAACGTCTTGGGTGTCCCGTCGATCGAACGCTCGCCCTCGGGATAGAGAACGAGCACTCGCCCATGGCGCAGACCGTACGCTCCTGCACGCATTGCCGGAATCAGGTTGGCATCGGGGTCGACCAGGATGATGCGCAGCCATCGCGCCAAGATGCGCAGAAAACCGTGCCCGAAGATTTCACTGGTTCCCACGAAAAAAATGTCCTGGAACACCGTCCAGGGCAAGACGCTGCTCAGAATCGCGCCATCGATGAAACTCTGATGATTGGAGCACAGCAGGAAGGGGCCGTGACCCGGGAGTTTTTCGAGTCCGCTCACCCGGAGATGAAAACGATCGTACGCGAACATGGCGGCCATGCGCGTCAGCAGATACCAAACCTGCTCCCGCAGCAGCTGCCGACGGGCCAGCGACAGGGCCTGCGGATCCTCGGGCGGCTCCGCCAGCACAACCTGCCAGCCGGCAAATTTCGGGGCAGGGGTTTTGGTCCCGCTGCTGGCGCTGGCCCGCACCAGATCGACCAATTCGCGGACGGTGTAAACTTCCGCCAGACGCGATTCCTCCACCGAACCGCCGAGTTCCTGCTCGAGCGCCACCAGCAGTTCGACCCGCTGCATGGAATCCAACCCTAAATCAAGTTCCAGATTGTCGGCGGGACGAATTGCGGACGGGCGGCTGCGCACCGCCTCTCGAATCACCCGCAGAGCCCTTTGGACCTCTTCGTCCGCGAGCCACGCCGATTCCTCGGCGGAGCGCGGCTCATCGGGAGCTGGGGTGCGATCCGCCGTTCGCCCCTGGTTTTCCCTCACCATGCGTTCAATTTGAAAGCGCTTCAGCTTGCGCGTGGTGGTGCGCGGCAGAGTGTCGGACGGCCATATTTCATAGCTCGCAATCCGCTTGGTGGAAGGCAGCTGGGCAGACAGATCTTCGATATCGAAGCGGATGACTTCCTTCGCGTTCACGATCTTTCTTTCCCGGAGCCGTTCAAAATTTGGCACGACCACCGCGTGCAGTTGATCGGAGGTGGGGTCTCCCGCCTGTCGCTCGAGGCCCATGACGCAAATCTCTTTGATATAGGGTGATTTCAGGTAGTGAGCCTCGACCTCTTCGGGATAGATATTCTTGCCGTTGCTAAGAATGATAACGTCTTTCTTGCGGCCGGTAATGAATAGATTCCCGTTCCGATCGAAGTAGCCGAGATCCCCTGTGTGCAGC
>DASPTQ010000061.1:0-2604 GCA_035623335.1 Terriglobales bacterium | reverse complement strand
AAATTATATATACAATAGCTAGCAATTACAGAAAAACCCAAAAAACTCAGGAAAAAGTGACGCGGTGGCCCTGGAGCGGGTCCCAAGTCGATTCTCCTTGTTCCTGCCGAGCGATCTTCGAATCGGCCCCGGTAGCGATGCTACAGTCTCATTTTTGACCGGATTTGGGAGAGCGAGGCTGACGTGATGAAAACTTGGCCTTGTGCCGACTTCTCGTTCATTCGGGATTTGTTGCGCATTTTGTTTTGGTGTAAGCCTGTTTTCGCAGGGATTGAACCGATACTCCCAACTTTTCTCGGCACCAGTCCCAGACGTCCCTAACCCGACATCGCTCAAGCGCCTCGCCGATCGTTTCAATGCTCCGCTTCGAGACAATCGCCCCGAGGCTGAGCACCAGCCCGGTAAAGCCGCTCTTGGATTGTCCATCCTCTAACCCCTTGAGCTTTCCGAAGCAAGATTCCAGCACCTCTGTCGTCCCGGGCAGGCGCTCGCCGATCCGCACCTTGGACGACTCGACCGTCACGAATCTGATCAACTCCTCGCGCAACTCAATGGCGGTGCTTGCCGACACCGCCGGCAAGGCCGCCGCCATATCTACTCCTGCTCCCACGTACAGGCACCGGCACCGAACGAAGTTCAAGGCTGCTTCAATCACTTCATGCCATTGCGACCATTCCGCCAGCGCCTCCCGAAACTCGACCAGCCAGCCCAGCTTGGCCCGCACTCGCTCCATCGACACTTTGAACGGCGCCGCCTCCAGCCTGCAGGGATCGTCGATCAACGCGAGCGCCTCCCGACCCCATTTCACCAATTCATGCAGGTTCATGAAGCGAGCCTTTGACCGTTGGCTGGGCGGCACCAGGAACGCCAGCTCGGTCTGCTGGATCGCAGACTTCGCCAGTCCCGACTGGCTGGCGAAACTCTTCCATCGCTCGTCCTTCTCCAACCGAGCCTTGAGCAAGCACGCTGCCATGTGCTTGATGTCGTAGACCTCGTCTGTCTCGGGATGGCGATCGATAAACATCTTCACCCCCCCGTGGAGGTCAGCCCCGTGGTCATCCACAATCGCGCGGGGAACGCCCGTTCTCGACACGGCATCCTCCAGGCACACATCCACGGTCTCCTTGGTCGCGTTGGTCATCGGCTCCAGGGCAATCAACTCCATGTCCTGATGGCACAGCGGCTGGCCCACGGGAAGCTCGCTCAGCCGAATGCCAAGAATGACCAGACATTTGCACTGGCCGATCTGGATCGAATGGTCGATCATCCAGACCCAGTCCTCGGCGACGACCTTGGGGCGGAGCAGGGCCGCCAGGCCGATCCGCAAGAGCCACAGTCGGCCGGTCGACCAATCGGGGGCGGTTTCGTCGTACCGCGCCGACGGGCCGTAGAGCGTTATCACGTTGGCGGCGCAACGCAGGGACGTACCGCAAACGGTGACCAGCGACACGAACCGTTGCACCATGTGAACGGAATACTGCTGGCCGCAAGGTACGTGTTGCTCGGCCGAGTCGAACGTTAGCCCTTGGACGGCTTGGTCGTTTTTTTTTCTGCCAACGTTGCGATCTGGGCGCGCAGACTAGCGTTCTCGGCTTCGAGGACGGTCAGTTGGTTGTTGCTCTGCTCAGCCTTGAGTTTCCACTGCTCGCGGCTCTTGGTGACATCGGCCACGCGGTTCTTGAGCCGCTTGATCGAGGCCTGGAGTTCCTGGTACTTGCTCTTCCAAAGGTCCCGGCTTTTCCGGAAAAACCAAATCAGAGCGTGCGGTGGGCTCTTGTACTCCTTGGTTGTCTGCTTCTGAGCCTGAGCCGTTGTTTCGCCTGAAAGGGTAGCGTCCATGCGTTACTCCTGTTGCCGCGTCCTTGGGAACACCCTAAACCTGCACTAGCGCAACAAAAGATGGAGAATCGGACAAGGTGACTTTGGCAGGTCAAGACCAACTTTTCATCAGGTCAGCCTCACCCCACTGCTTTGCATAGGATTGGATGTTTGCAGACTGTCACAAGATGGGGTTCCTGGTGACTCTAGGTGATCTTCATCTTGGCCTATATATCCCATTTTGACAATCAGCCTCTCACTCTAAGCAATTGTAATTCACTATAAATCTGAATCTGAAGTGAATTCAACTATGTTCTTGCAACATAAACTATTCCTTCAGAGGTACTTAAGCGAAATGTTAAACGTGTGCATAGCGGTGGCGCAAGACTCCCGCGATCCGCGACCCCTCGTCGTTCTCTTCCGGTGGCGTGAACGCTTTTCAGCAGGTCCGGCATCCGCTGGATGCGTTTGAGCCAGGTTTCCAATACCTTGGGCACCCGCTCCCTCTGCCAGCTCTCGACGACCGCCGTCGCGCAGAGCGGAAGGAGCCCCACCATCGACCGCACTTTCAGTCGCTGGGCGCTGCCGTCGGGAAATCTGAGCACGTCGTAGTAGAAGCCGTCTTCCTCGTCCCACATGCCATCGGGGCCCACCCGGTTCATGCCCGACGCGATCCAGAAGAAGTGCTCGACGAACTTGTAGCACATGTCCTCGAACGCGGGGTCGGCGGCAGCCAGCTCGACACTCAGCTCGATCATGTTCTGGCAGAAGAACGCCATCCAGGCC
>DASPTQ010000060.1:0-46478 GCA_035623335.1 Terriglobales bacterium | reverse complement strand
GTTCCCTTTTTGTTGGATGACGCTGCCGGCATACCACCCGCCGACAACGCCAAACTGTACGCCAAGATGGGCATTGACCTCTACTGTTTCTCCGGCGGGAAGGGACTCTGCGGGCCGCAGTGCAGTGGGTTGCTGCTGGGGCGAAAGGATCTCATCGAGTCGGCCCTCCTGAACTCGAATCCCCGCGAGGGAGCGGTGTGCCGTCCGATGAAAGTCGGCAAGGAGGAAATCATCGGTTGCCTCACGGCGCTTGAGACCTGGCTGAAAATCGACGAGACCAAGCTGTACGCGGACTGGAATGGCCGCGTGGACCGCATCCGGAAGCTGGTGGAGACCGTGCCGGGGGTCAAGACCGACATCTACGTTCCTCAGGATGGGAACCGCTATCCGACCCTCCGGGTCTCCTGGGATACCAACGCTTGGGGATTTACGCCCGCCGATTGCGTGCGAGAGCTGCGGGCAGGTGATCCCGTCATCGAAGTGCTCGGTCCCGACAATCCCAGTCTGGTGAAGGCGGTTCGTGAGGGTAATCCCAATCCCAATCGCAAGGAACGTAAACAGCCCGACCGCATTGAACTAGTTTCGATGACCATCAAGCCAGGGGAGGAGATCATTGTCGGGCAAAGACTACGTGCCGTTCTCGGTGCCGCGCAGAAGAAGTCCGCTGCCTAGGCCGGAGTGGCCGATGGAGATCAGTCAGAAGGTTCCCATGCGACTGCCGTTGGTTGTGCTTCTGCTTTCATCGATGATCGTGGCCCAGGGGCCAGTGCGAGCCGTCGTTCCCGCAACGACTTCCGCTGACGCCAATCGTTTCTGCTCGCCGGCGGTGGACGCAGGAGACTACGTCTACGTCTCCGGGCAGGGCCCGCTACGCCCGGACGGTAGTTCGCCCGCAACCTTTGCCGCCCAGGTCCGCCAGGCGCTCGACAACGTCAAGGCAATCGTCGAGTCTGCCGGCCTCAGCATGGAGAATGTGGTTTACATGCAGGTCTATCTGGAGGACATCAGCAAGTATGACCAAATGAATGGAGTTTTCGCCGAGTACTTCCCGAAGACTCCGCCCGCTCGTGCCGTGCTGGGCGTTGCTCGGATCGCCGAGCCACCCATTCAGATCAGCGCGGTCGCAGTGCGCAGTTTGGCCGACCGGCGGGCCGTCTCTCCCCCAAACTACCCTCCCAGCCAGTCGGCTTCGCCCGGCATTCTCACGCACGACCGGCTTTTCATATCCAGCATGCCCGGCAGCGATCCCGTCAGTGGAAAGGTGCCGGATGATCCGGCCGCACAGGTCGATCTGGCCCTCGATCGTTTGCAGGCGGTCGTGAAGGCGGCTGGCCTTGAACTCAGCCATATGGTTTTCGTGAATCCTTATCTGACATCAGAAATTCCGATGCGGGTCATGAATGAACGCTATGCGCGGCGCTTCGAGTTCGGCAACACGCCGGCGCGGGCCACGATCGAGGTGTCGAGCTTGCCGGGTGGAGCCCACATCGAGTACACGGGCGTCGCCGTGCGTGATCTCGAGCAACGGAAAGCCGTGCGCCCCAAGAACATGCCTCCCAGCCCCACGGCAAGCCCCTGTGTTTTCGCCGGCGAAACTCTGTATTGTTCCGCCAAAGATGGCTTTATTCCCGGGCCTCACGGCGGCGTCTATGCCACGACTACACCCCATCAACTCCGGCAGACCATGCGGAACCTTCTCGACAACCTCGAAGAAGCTGACATGAAGTTCGCCCAGACTGTCGCTACCAACGTGTACTTGGATGATCTGTCAGAGCTGGAGATTTTTGACCAGGTGTACGCTCAGTATTTCGGGGATGTGCTGCCGGCGCGAACCACCATTCAGCAAGTTGCACCCACGGAACGCAAAGCCGACAAACAAGATCACTTCCCCGGGTTGGAGCAAGTATCGCTCATCGCCGTTCGCCGGCAGCCTGGTCGCTGAATTTCTGGTATCGAATGTCCTGTCGTACATGCAGCGTGATTGGAGCCCGTATGCACCTGCCTAGAGTCGCCGTCGTTGCTTGTCTCCTCCTTTTCCTGGGCGCTTCCTCCGCTCAGACCGCCGTGCAACAAGACTGGGCCAACTATGCCCGCATTGGTGCCTACGGGCTTAGGACAGACAATGCCGACAAGATTGTGGGCAATGCTCAGGACACCGGTGTCTTCGGTATTGAGGTGGACAACGATATTCCCGGCCGCTATGAGAGTTACCTCCATCCCGAGGAAAAGCTGAAGGCGATCCAGCAGGTTGCCCAGGCAGCCCATCGGGTAGGCAACTACGCCTTTGTTTACATAGCGGGAACGGAATGCATCACGGCCAATGCCGATCAGACACCCCATACCCTCGCCAAAGATAACCCCGACTGGCTGCAACGCAAAATTACCGGAGAGCCGGCGGTTTTCGGTGGGGGCGCGGCCTTCTGGATCAGGAAGGGCGACGAAGATGTTTGGGTGAGCCCGTATGCGTCGGAATGGCGCAAAACCTATATGGAACGGGTGCGGCAGATCGCCGCCACCGGAATCGACGGCATCTATGTCGACATTCCCTATTGGATGACGCACTTCGAAGGCTGGGAAGATACTTGGGCCAGCTTTGATGACTACACGGTGGCGGCATTCAAGCAACAAACCGGACTGGATGCGAAACACGACCTCAAACTCGGAGATTTTTCCGACCCCAATTTTCGAAAGTGGGTTGAGTTTAGAATTCAAACCTTCACCGACTTTCTCAGCGAGATTGATCACAACGCCAAATCCGTCAATCCTGCCATCAAGACCATCCCTGAGATCTATCCGGGCATTGAAGAAGAATCCGTGCGCGTGGGCGCGGACGTTTATAGCCTGTATCCCGTAGTCGATGTCATTGCCCACGAATATGAATTCGGCGAAGGCGATCACATGGCGTCTGGGCGCACGCCATTCGACTGGTTCGCCTATCAGGTCGGTATGCACTCCTTTCGCGCCTTTGCCCAAGGCAAGGCAACCTGGATTCTGAACTACTCATGGGACGGAGACAAGAAGGTAGACATCCGCGAAGCCATGATGAATCTAGCCATGTCTCAGGTAATGGCGGGGGCGAATTTCTGGGATGCGCCGGGACATTCCATGGCTGGGTCGAACGATCCTCCGACACGCAAAAAGATTTTCGCGTGGATCAAGCAAAACGAAAAGACCTTTTACCTTCCTCGCCTGCCGCTCGATCCCGTAGGAGTCTACTTTTCTCCCCAAACCCGGAACTTCTATGCCAAGGATTTCATTCAGTCCTATCGCGGGATTCTCATTCTGCTCCTGCAGTCCCACCGAGAATTCCAGATTGTCACACCCCGGACCATCGATCGGTTTCACGGCGAAACTCTCGTTCTCCCTGATGTTCGTCTGCTCAGCGAGCACGAACGGAGTTGGCTTGAACACTACGTGAGCCAGGGGAAGCGGCTCATCGTTACCGGGAACAACCCGCTTCACGCCGGCAATCCGGCCAACGTGGTGCAATTTCCCACCTGCCCCGGGAAGGCCTATGTTGCAGCTCTGGAGGCGGACTTCGAGCACACAACTCCGCAGAGCGAGCGGGCGTTCCTCGACAGCCTGGCCCCCAACCATGGCGTCGAAATCTCGGCATCTCCCTCGGTGGCCACCTCGGTAGCTCAGGTCGACGGCGTCGACCATGTGTTCCTGGCAAATTTCGCCGGCCTGGTGGGCGGCAAGAACCCGGTCCAGACCGTGCAAACCGATATCAAAATCAGTCTGCCGGCCCCGCCCGGCGGTTCGGGATATTTCTTGCCTTTCCTGGGCGAGGTCCAGAAATTGGCCGGCACCACACTAGAGGGTCGCGTAAGGTTTACCCTGCCACCCCTGGGCAAGGGCGGAGTCTTCTGGTATCGACCATGAAGGCGAGAGATTTCGCTTGACAAAGTTTCAGGAAATGGCCAAAGATTGGCCATCCGTAATAAATCGTAACAATTCGCAAACAAGAGGAATCGGCGCGGCGAAGGAACCAGCGCCGGCAATGTACGCGGAGGATCGCAATGCGGGTGACTCGACAGATTTCTTCTTGGATCCTGACGGCTTCCCTGTTCCTTGGCTTCGCGACCTTGGCTGTCGGCCAGGGCAGCTATCGAGCCCAGTTGCGTGGTGTGGTTGCTGATGCGAGCGGAGCGGTTGTCGTCAACGCGAGAGTGACCATCACCGACGTGGGTACGAACATCTCTAGTTCCACGAACACCGACGAAAAAGGCGAGTACCATTTCACCGGTCTGCGTCCATCCACCTATACGGTGAAAGTCGAGAGCACCGGCTTTCGTCCAGCGGAGCGAACCGGCGTAGTTCTGGCGGTTGACCAGGAGTCATCGCTGAACTTCACTCTGGGAATGGCCGGGGTATCGACCACGGTAGAAGTTACAACCACGGCACCTCTGATGGATACGGAAAACGCGACGCTCGGCACCGACATCACCAGCGAGTATGTCAAGGAATTGCCTTTGTTGAACCGCGACTTCTTCGGCCTGACCTTCTTGGCCGGAGGTGTGACCGAAACGGCCGGATCGGGGGCAATGGACAATTATCCGACCGGAACCAACTTTGTCTCCAATGGTCAACGCAACGCGACGGCCGAGATCCGGATCGATGGGTCCTTGATCAGCGCGCCCGAACAGGGCGAGGGAGGAAACTCCAACGTCTACTACGAGCCCTTGGTCGAGGGTGTGCAGGAATTCAAGGTTCAGAACAACCTCTTCTCGGCGGAGTTCGGCAACAACGGCGGCACCGTCGTGAACATGGTGTTGAAGAGCGGCACCAACGCATTTCACGGCAGTGCCTGGTATTTTTTCCAGCGTTCGGACTTGGCCGCGCGCGATTTCTTTAACCCGGCACCCTTTCCCAAACCCAATAGCCAGCGCGACCAGGGAGGGTTTTCTCTCGGCGGGCCGATCCGGAAGAACAAGACATTTTTTTTTGGGGATTTCGAAAAAGTCGCCAATACCTCTGCGTTCAACAACGTCGCGACGGTGCCGACCATGGAGATGCGAGCCCTGGATCCCAATTTCTCGAACACCGGGACAAACATTTACGACCCGAAGCGCTATAATCCCACCTGTCAACCGACCTGCCGACCGCAGGTCCCAGGCAACATCATTCCCCACAACGAAGTCGACCCCCTCGGTCGCGCTATTCTCAATCTCTACCCGCAACCCAACCTTCCGGGATATTTCAACAACTTCCTGCTCAGCGGCACAGCGGAGGCGCCCGATTATCAGTTCGACATCAAAGTGGATAACCAGATCAACGACAAGCAGCGCATTAGCGGCCGCTACAGCCGGGGAGTGTCGGGTTATTCCACTCCCATGATTCTCGGGGACGGTTTCACGAATAACGGAACCGGCGACGGAATCGCCGCGGACAATGTCACGGCACAAAATGGCTCGATCGAATGGGCCTGGACCATCAATCCGCGAATGGTCTGGACCAACCACTTTGCCATCGACCGAGTGTCCGAAAACGAGAACACCAATATTCCTACGATTCAAAGCTTCAACCAAAAACAAGCGGCCGCCGGCCTTCCGCAATTACCGTCCCTGCTCATGCAAGCGAATGGAGTGGACCGAATGCCCGAGATCATAATGTCGGGGGAGGCCCTTGCCGCTAACGCACCCGGCGACCTCTATGATCAGTGCTGCGTCAACACCACCTTTGCCCACACTCTGTACAGTTATTCGTCTCAAATGGTGTGGTCCAAAGGCTCGCATTTGATCAAATTCGGCGGGGAGCAGAGACTTTTCTACAATAACTTCTTCCAGCCTCCGGGCCCCACCGGCGTCTACAGCTTTACCGATTTCGTCACTTCACCGTCTCCGAACAGCGAGACCGATGCGGCTGGCAACGTCGCCGGCAACCCGTTTGCCAGCCTGCTTTTCGGCTACGCCGACAATATCAACCCCTCCAATGCAACGCCGTCGCTGTTCGTCATGCCCTCCGTAGCCAACAAGTCCAAGGAGACCGGGTTCTATATTCAGGATGATTGGAAGGTCAATCGTAAACTCACTCTGAACCTCGGCGTCCGCTATGAGTGGAGCACCCCGTACAACGAGCGCTACAACCGTATCCAGTTCAGCGATTTCACCGGCCAGACTGGGTACACTCTCGATCTAAGCAGCGCCCAAGCGGCGCTCGCGGGGATCGGGGTCGGTTTCCCATCGTCGGAGAAGTTGCCCGGCACGACCGAGTTCCCCACTTCGTCCATGAGAAGCGTTCCCACATACTACGGCGACATTGGACCGAGGTTCGGGTTCGCTTACGGCATCGATTCGAAGACGGTCGTGCGCGGCGGAGCCGGCATTTATTTCGGGATGAGCCCGGCCACAAACTTCCAATATCCTGGAGCCGCTTTCAGCAAGAACGCAACGATGTTATTTACCACCGATAATTTTCAGACCCAATACGCGACCCTGTCCAATCCATTCCCCGCCAACGGCGGCTTACCCCCCCAGCCCCAGGGTAAGCAATACGGCCCCTACGCCGTATGGGGATACAGCAACGGCAATGACCTAGGCACGACCGCGGCGCGAGATGCCGACATTTACCAGTGGAATCTTGGAATCCAACGGGAGTTGCCTAGCCAAATCGTCATTGGCATCGACTACGTTGCCAACCGGAGTACCCACCTGCCCTGGGCCGGCACGAACAACCGGGATTTCATCTCGTCGAGCTTGCTGTCAAAGATTTCAACAAATTTGCATCGCCAATACGACGCTGCAAACGGCTCTGGGGCTTGCGATGCCAACGGTTGCGTGAGCAGCTTCCTGTCGAACACGGTGAACAATCCCTTCTTCTCTCTCTTCACCACACCTTGTACCCCTCAACCACCCGCCCCATGCTTCAACGCGCCAGATTCGGTGTATACATCTCCGCAAATTGCCCTGGGGTATCTCCTCAATCCCTACCCCCAATTCACTGGTGACTTCGAGGGGCTGATGATCGAAGAAGCCAGTTCCTGGTACAACGCGATGCAGATCCGCTTCCAGAAGCGCGCAACGCACCATGTCAGTTTCGAGGGCAGTTATACGGTGTCGAAGTTCACCGACGACTCCTCGGCGGGGAGGAATAATTGGGTGGGTTCGCTTGGGGCCGGCATTCCGCAGCAGCTCGACCGGCTGGACTTAGAGCACTCAATCAGCGCCAACGATACTCCGCAGCGGCTCGCGGCGGCTGTGGTTGTGGACTTGCCCGTCGGCCGCAATGAGGCCATTGGCGGAAATATGAACCGCGTGCTCGACGCAGTCGTCGGAGGCTGGTCGGTCAACGCCATGGTCTCGGAACAGTCGGGCCAGCCCATCAACATCTTCGATGACGCCGGGGCGCTCGCGAATGGCACTCAACGCCCCAATGTTATCTGCTCCAATCTCAAGACCGGCATCAGCATGAAGGAGGTAGCCGAGAGCTGGAGCTCTGACAATCCGCTCTCCTTCTTCAATAGCAACTGCTTTGCCCATCCCGGCGACCAGATCCCCGGCAATGCGCCCCGCTACTTCCCCGGCTTGCGCGTCAATGGCGTCCACAACATCGACGCGAATTTTTCGAAGTCATTTGTGCCCAAAGAAGGCACGCGGATCGAGCTCCGAGCCGAGATGTTCAACCTTTTCAATCATCCACGCTTCGCTTCGCCGGACACTGCCTTTGAAGGACAGGGCTTTGGAACGATCACTTCTTCGGCGGCGGGATACCTACCCCGATATTTCCAGTTCGGAGTGCGATTCGAGTTCTGACAGAGCGAGCGCATCAACCCGGGCTAGCTTTCTGGACTGCACATTTTCTCGTCGAGGGTCCTGCCCTTGTGGTGGAGATTCTGGGCCGGGGAAGATGTATCCTATTCACCGGCGGTCCTAGAGCTTTTCCAGTTTGATCCGAACCGAGAGGAGTAAGTATCCCTATGCCAAGAATCACACCACACCTTTGGTTTGAGAAGGAAGCTAAAGAGGCGGCCGGCTTCTATACATCCATCTTCAAGGATTCGAAGATCAAGAGCATGGCGACGCTCGCCGACACTCCTTCCGGCACGGTGGATCTGGCAACCATCGAGCTTTCGGGACTTGAGTTCAGTCTCCTCAGTGCAGGTCCGCTGTTCAAGTTCACTCCGGCGGTTTCGTTTCTGGTTCGCTGCGACACGAAAGACGAAGTCGATGCCCTGTGGAGTGAACTCTCCCAAAAGGGCTCGGTTCTCGTGGATCTCGGCGAATATCCGTTCAGTGAGAGATATGGATGGACCGAGGACCGATACGGCCTTTCCTGGCAGGTGATGTTCTCGAAGGAGCGTGCCAACGGACCGAGGATCACACCCAGCTTGCTGTTTGTCGGCAATCAGTGCGGAAAAGCGGGAGAGGCGATCAATTTCTATGCCTCGGTATTCCACGACACAAGAGTTGGCCCTATTCTCCGCTACGGCAGAGGTGAAGAGCCCAATCAAGAGGGAACCATTAAGCATGCCACCTTTGTGCTGGAAGGCGAGACCTTCGCGGCCATGGACAGCGCTCGAGCCCAGAACTTCACCTTCAACGAAGCGATTTCGTTTATGGTGCCCTGCTCCACTCAGGAAGAAATCGATTACTACTGGACAAAGCTGTCGGCGGACCGAAGCGCAGAGCAGTGCGGGTGGCTGAAGGATAAGTACGGCCTCTCCTGGCAAATTGTGCCTACGGTTATGGAAGAGATGCTGATGGACAAAGACAAGGCGAAAGTGGCACGCGTTACCGAAGCGTTCCTCAAAATGAAAAAGTTTGATATCGCAACATTGAACGAAGCCTACGGGCAAGGCAGGTCAGCCGCCTAGCTGATCTCCTCAAGAATCTCTAGGGCTGAGAACCCAAGGCGAATCCCCCGTGTGCTCGGGGTGGTAAATCCTTTGGAATTCCCCCGCCATCTGTCCTCGGTTGTGTCCCCTCGGTAGCGACCCTTCTAACGAACACGGCGGCTGTAGTCTCAAACTCCGCAAACTCAACCAGTAAATAACCAGGCCAGAGGGAAAATCGCCCTTCCGACCGAACCAGCCCAATGGTGCAACACAGGATTGCACCAAGGACCATTCTTGAGCCCGCCAAGGTGGTCCAAGGGACTACGGCCATAGAGAGCTACAGCTACCACGGCGCGAACAATAGACTGAGTTCTTGCGGCGATTACAGGGGTAACCAACAGCGGCGAAAACTTACGTATGGACTCCCATTACTGGCTTGTCAGAAGTAAGCTGAGCCCTCGCGCACCCAATTCTTCGGTCCCAGATCTTTGCGCGCTGGCTGTCATTCTAATTACCTGTTTCGGGCTATCAGATTGCGGCTCTTCGACCTCATCTTCTTTCTCTCCTGGAAAGACCTCCGCACCGACGATTGCCTCCTTTGCCGCGGAACCAACAGCCGTGACCGCGGGTACAAGCAGCACACTGAGTTGGGCGACAACAGGAGCGACGAGTATTGCCATTGCGCCCGGAACATTCACTTCTACCTCCGCAACTGGTTCCACCAACGTCAGCCCAACGGCGACGACGATTTACACGCTGACGGCAACGAATGCCGCGGGCTCGACCTCATCGACGGCAAAAATCACGGTAACAGCGGACGGCGGTTCCTTGGCGATCGCAACCACTTCTTGCCCCAGCGGAACACAAGGGGCAGCCTATGCAGGCTGCACCATCGTCGCCAGCGGCGGTTCTCCACCCTACACCTTTTCTGAAAGTACCAGTTCCGGATTTCCTCCATTACCGGAGGGGATGTCTCTCAATCGAACGACAGGGAACGTCAGTAGCTCACGGATTGGAGGCCAAGGCACCTACACGCCCGAATTTGTGGTTACGGACTCGACCGGTACCCAGGCGACGCAGGCCATTAGCATCGCCGTGAACGGCAACAACGCGTTTCTGGCAACCATCTTTCCCGCAACTTCCATCTTTCACCATCGGGTGGACGCAGCAACGACAGGCCTGCCCGTAGATACATCCCCCGCAGCGCCAATCTATAGCGGTTATCTGTCAGCGACGGTTAAGCCATTCTTCGGGAACAATTCCAATGCTCCATTCCCGAATGGAATACCTGCCATTGAGGTTCCGTCCAACCAGGCAATGGTGTCGGTGACCACCACCGTATATCAGTCCTACTTTACCTCTGGGCCCATTCCGGCGAATGCACCCGTCGAGGGCACAAGCAACTCCACGGGAGATCGGCACGTGTTGGTCTACCAGGAGGCAGGCGGCGGACACAATCCTGCCCTCTACGAGATGTGGCAGGGAATCTATGAAGGCGGTCCCTGGACCGACTCTTCGAACGCGCTTTGGCCTGACGTCTCCTCGAATGCCCTGACGCCCCAAGGGATGGGAACGTCCGATGCCGCCGGACTGCCGGTAGGGCCGCTGCTCGCGAATGCCGACGAGGTAATCGGCGCAGGCACACCCAGCTCACCGAAGGGTACCATTCAGCATCCCATACGCTTCACCCTCAACCATATGTTGAACTACTGGGTCTGGCCGGCAACGGAAACCGCAGGCGTGGGAAGTTGCACGGAGACGGGAGGAGGTTCCATTAGTGTCGAATCGGAAATCTCTCAATCTTCTCCTCCCGCAAGCTGCACCATGTCCGGACCCGCTGGCGAAATCTATCGACTCAAGGCTTCTGTCGCGACTCCCTCTTGTGCTTCCACCAGTCCACAAGCGGCCATTATCATCACCGCATTCCGAAACTATGGGATCATCCTGGCCGACAATGGAGACAGCGGGGGGCTAATCGGCACACCCGACGCGCGCTGGAACGACGCCGATCTTGCCTGCCTTACAAGTCTTACCTTAGCCGACTTCGAGCCGGTTAACGTCTCAAGCCTTATGGTCAGTAACGACAGCGGGGCGACCAGCCATTAGCAGAACGTGAGGCTGATGGCGGAAGCGGATAGAGATTGGTAGCGCCTAATCGGAGTTCGCGTTCAGCGACAAGAGATTCTCGCATACCGATGCTGCATTATCTCTTCGACTGCTCAAACTTCTCTTGGATCTCAGGGTCGAGAGACGTGCCTTCGCAGAACTGTTTGTATCGTTCTGGATCATCGATGATCGCCTGCAGTTCCTGACTCACCGGAAGACCATAGAGCACATGACGAGTGAACTCCTTGACCAAGCTGATCTCCGAAGGAACGGGGGCGAGCGATACCTTCTCCTGCTTCTTTGTGATTGTCATGGGCTCAGTATGGTGGAGGGTGTCGACGAAGGCTAGTTACGGATGTAATTGATCTCCTCGCTAGCTGGCCTGCGGACCACGATCGTAGAGTATTGCCACGACCACTCCGCCTATGGGGAGGTACTTTACGGAGCGCTGTGGCCGGCGCACTGCAGCACCCCAAGGTATGCACACCACGGACCAACAGCCTCTCGATATTGGTGGGCCATGACCCTGGAGACTTGGTGCAGATGTGTTAAATCATGCGCTGCCCAGGTGGCTAGCAGCTGGGACAGAGTTACGACTCCAAGGGCCGGATGTCTTCCACGCCGCTCAAGGTCCTCTGCTCGCAAATTCCATGCGCGCAGCTCACCCAGGTTGGCTGACCGCAAACGAGCAAACTCATCCAATAGTTGCCCCAGTGACTTCCCTTGACTCTCGCGTACGTGTCCCCAACGATCAAAGGGTACAAACGTCTGAGCTTCGCCAGAGTGCAGCACCATCCTCGCCCGGGGCATCCAATCCGTGCGCTCGCCGTGGATGAGATGGGCGACGATATCAAATGCGTTCCAGGTCTTGTCACCTTCATTGCGCAACGTCCAAATCTCGGGCAGATCGCGCAGAAGAGCATCGAAAACAGCGGGGGTACGAGCGAGAAGCGACAGGGTGTGCGGCAGGTTATGTTCCATCAGACTACTCAAGCCGGAGCAGAGATTCTCACAAGACTCCGATTCTATCTGTTCTACCGCAAACCGTCACCGACATCGCGGACAGGCGCCTCGGAGGACGTCTGCCTGCGGCGAATCCTCCAGCGCAACAGCCTAGAAGGTGAATCGGGCGGAGAACTGGAACACTCTTGGCTCGCCGTTTGGGCTGATTTCCTGCAGAGTCCCAAAATTGCCAGGACCAGAATTGGGCACCAGATAACAGGTCTGGTGGAGAGTTGCGCCGTCGCCGCAGGTGGTACCAATGGGGTTGTATTGCAGCTGGTTGATACCGTCGCCATTCTGCACGTAGTAGTTGGCGTGGTTGAACAAATTGAAGACTTGGACTTGCAGCTCCAGTTCCATGCCCTCTTTGATGGCGAAACTACGGGCCAGTCCAACGTCGATCCGCTCAAGCCATGGGCCATAGTAAGAATTCAGCCCGATTCCGGGTGTGGGGCCGCTTCCGTTGATGCCCCCGGCGGTATTTGCCGTGTCTTGGTTAAATGCCGTATCGTTCAGGTTTCCATTGGCGCCGTCGCAATTGGTAAAGGACAGGGTCGAGCTTGTACAGGCTGGACTCATCAAACCCGCGTAGGGGCGCCCGGAAGAGAACTCCATAACGCTGCTCAGCCTCCAACCCGAAAGCAAAGCGCGTCCCGTGTCCGAATCGGTCAGTCTTTCCAGCCGCGGTTGGTAAACGCCGGCAAAAGTAACGCGGTGCCGCTGGTCGAGTAGCGAAGGAGCATGGGTATTGCCGAAGTTGAACTGATTATTGAAGTCCATCCCATCGAGCATGATGCTCTTGGCGAAGGTATAAGAAACCTGCAAAGAGAGACCTTGCGACATGCGGCGCTGCAACTGCACGAAGAGGGAGTTGTAATAATTTTGTGCAGGGCTGATCAGTTCGTTGATCTGGCCCAACTGGGAGCTGATGCGACCTTCCGTGAGCAGACCATTGTCCATGTTCGGCAGGGTGATCGTCGGCCCGCTGCAGGGTGCTGTGGTTGCACTGGGAGGACACATGACGTAGGTGGTTGATCCCTGCAAGGGATTCAGGTTCAAGTCATAAGCGCTGCCCGATAGGAT
This sequence comes from Terriglobales bacterium, assembly GCA_035623335.1. Lineage (GTDB taxonomy): Bacteria > Acidobacteriota > Terriglobia > Terriglobales > Acidobacteriaceae > JAFAGX01. Next base: position 33,511 of record DASPTQ010000060.1, on the reverse strand, counting down.
GTGCACCCCATGGTTCCACATGGTTCCAATACTGAGGGTCGTGTTCTCTAGAATCTCGCGCTCGATCTGCAGACTCGCCTGCAAAATATAGGGGACCCTGAAGTGCGGTGAAATCAGGGAGATGTCCGGGGAAGCCGCGAACAGCGGGGAATTTGCCGGAAGGATGGTCGGGAAGGCTGGCACCTGTAAGTTGGGCGGACCTGAGACATAGCTGACATTCACCGAAGACTGCTGGGACGCGAGTCCGTTCGAGATCACCCCGTTGCGGTAGTTCAGGCCGTTCATGTTCGTGTAGAAATCTCCGAATCCTCCCCGTACTACGGTCTTCGATGCCGGTTGCCAGGCGAATCCCAAACGCGGAGCTAGCCGCGCGAACTGGTTCGGATACTGCCCGGTGAGCGGGAAAGCGGGATTTTCCGTCGGCTGAGGATAGACCTGAAAGTCTTCGCGCAAACCCATTTCGAGCGTTAGCCGCGGCCAGGCCCGAAAGGTATCCTGCAAGTAAAATCCATAGTAGGGTACGGAAAAAGAAAACGTCGGCTTGCCCGCCGCCTGGCTGAATTGGTTGTACTGACCGAGGGCAAAGTCTTCCAGGTTTGAGAATTCATAGAGGCCGAGGGGTGAACCGAAATCAATAGCTTCGTTGGGATCCGCTCCGCCATCATCCGTATCCGCATCCCAGGCGCGATTGTATTCAAAGCCGAACTGCAGGGTGTGTTTGCCCATGACATAGTCAACCCGGTCGGCCAGGGAGTATTGCCGTTCAAAAACTCTTCCGATCGAGAACGGGGCGTTTCCTAAGGTGAATGCGGCAGGACTGTCTAGAACCACCGTAGGAGTATTGGGTGCCAGACCAGTCGGGGTCGCGATTTGGTTATCTTGCGAGGTCCCCGCGTGGAATTCGTTCAGCAATCTCGAGGAGAACGTATGCGTCCATCCCACCGTGGCTCCAAAGGTATGTACGTAGGCGTTCGCCAGTGTTTCGAAGCCATAATTGCCGACCGTGGGGTCGGTGATGACCCCTCCCGGCGAGTCGAAGCGATTTAAATTCAGGCTCAAGAACAGGTCATCGCGGGAACTGGCTTGATAGTCCAGCCGCGGCGTAATCACCAGATCGTCGCGCTTTCTTGGCTTTAGGCCAAGATTGGAGTTCAACGCATTCACCACGTTCGACACTTGCTGCAGGTAGACCGGATTGGCCGGATTCGGCGCGGTGTCGCTGCCCGGCAGGGGCAGGGGCCCGTTCGGCGGAGGCAGAGCCGTCCCGGCCGGGATCCCAAAGTTAGCCGCCAAGAAAGAGCCCAGGTCCTCGGGCGTCGTCGCCAAGGCAGAATTGATCACTGAAATCGGATCGTTCCGCAGTTGCTGCTCATAATCGACAAAGAACCACAAACGGTTTCGGAGGATGGGTCCGCCCACTCCAGCACCAAATTGCTGCAAGACATCGAGGGGCTTAGGGTTGCCGAGGGATTTGTCGATAGCGTCATTCGCTCCGGTGGCGGAGTTCCGGTTGTAGTAGAACGCACTACCGTGAAAGGCGTTACTCCCCGACCGCGTGACGGCATTGACGAAGCCCGCGGCACCTCCATAGACGGCTGAATAGGGACTGACCGAGACTTGGAACTCCTGGATCGCATCTTCCCCATATAAATAAGGAATGCGATAACGGCCTATGATATCGGCGAAATAGTTGCTGGTGCTGTTGCTTCCATCCACGGTGAAAACGTTGGAACCATTTCCGTTGGCATAGCCCGAGTCCTCTCCACCTTGTTGTCCCCCGATACTCACCAGGCCTGTGTCGCCGTCATAGCTGGTATTCGGGGTCAGCATGGTGAAGTCGGTGTAACGCCGTCCGTTGAGCGGCAAATCTTCGACTAAGGACCGCTCGAGCACCGTGCTGGCCGAGGATTCCACCGGCCGCAGCAGGGGCGTGCTGCCGGTTACTTTCACCGTGTCCCCGCCGGCTCCCACCGGCAGCTTGATGTCCTGGACCGTGGTATTTCCGACCAGCACTCGTGCCAGGACTTGGACATCACGAAAGCCTTGGAGGCTTGCTGTGATGGAGTACGTTCCCGGCATGAGCGCAGGCAACTGATAAAGGCCGGAGTGATTGGCCACGACAGATTGTTGCACCCCCGTCGCCAGGCTCTCGACAACCACCGATGCTCGCGGCAATACGGCTCCGCTTGGGTCGGAGATCCGTCCGCTGAGAGCACCTGTCAGCACAACATTTTGGGCGATCAGCAACCCGCCGCTTGCCCATGCGACCAGCACGCAGCCTATCGCCCAGCAATTGGCCAGCGGAAGGACTCTTGCTGTTGGTCGAATGACAGGTCCTTTTCTCATCTCGGCTCCTCTACATTCCTATGTGATGCCGATGGCTAACGAAGATTTTAGTTTGGCAAAACGCTGGACTTCTTGGGCGGCGGTCGTGGAACACAGAGAGCAAGGTAGAGGCGGATTGTTACGATCATACGGCTGGCTGATTAATTCTGAAAGAAAATTTGATCGACGAACTATCTACTATCAGCAATACTACTAGCGACCATGAGTAATTGCTCGCCTTGTGCCCGATGTCGACGCGGTTGTCCGTGCTCGATTGAGGTTGTACCATCCTGCCGACTTTGTTGCTGCAGTGTTAATTTTTTAGTGGACTCGTTGACGGAGCAAGCTCTCACCATTAAACTCATTCTCTCCGCAGGAAACTTCTTAGGTTAGTTCTCCAGATGGATATGGATAAGGTCCTCTCTTCTTTCGAAGCCCACCCCAGAGCCAACCTGGGACCACTCGAGCGTCAGGTCCTCGACGTGGTGTGGGCGCTGGGAACGGCGACAGTTCGCGAGGTGGTTCGAGATGGGAAACTCTGGCAAACCTACACCACGATCATGACGACGATGCACCGTTTGTTCAAGAAAGGACTCTTCAACCGCGTGCCCGAAGGTCGAGCGTTCCGATATTGTCCGCGGTACAGACCGGAGGAATTGGAGCGGATCGCGGCAGAAGAGAGCATTCGGCAACTGCTGAGCTCGCAGAATGCTTCGTTGCACTTGTCCTATCTGGTCGAGGCGGCCGGCACACAAGACGAACGATTGCTGGACGAGTTGGAAGCGCTCGTGGAACGGCAGCGAGCGGAATTAAGGAAAGGGCACTGAAGTGATCTTTGCCGCCCGCGGAATCATGGTGTCGCTCGCGTTCTTTGCACTAACGTACAGCTTTCTTTCCTGGCTAGCTCTGCTTGCCTGGCGAGGCCTACGTTTCTGTTCCCGATGGAGACGGGTTTCGGTCAACCTCTTGTTTGGACTGCGAGTGTTGCCTTTTTTTCTTTCCACAGCGATCACTTTATTGCTTGTCTTCCCATCGTTTCTGCTCCTCGAAGCGCACTCCATGGATGAGGACTTAGGCACGTTCGTACTGAGTGCGAGTGCCGCATTGCTGCTCGGTGCGGGCCTCTATCAGGTGACGGCCACAGCCGCCAAAACCCGTCGCCTGGTTGGGGAGTGCCTGGAAGGAGCACGTGGGTTGAGCGCCGATGACGCCACGCCGGCACTCGTATCGTCTCAGAGCGTGTTGCCTCTGATGCTGGTTGGCATCCGCGTGCCGAAGGTTCTCATTTCCGAAGCGGCCCACGAATTACTGAGCGAAGGAGAGCTGCGGACGGCCCTGCGTCACGAGGTTGAGCACTTGCGCTCGCGTGACAACCTGAAGAAAGTAATTCTGAGTTGCATTCCATTTCCTGGCATGGCAGGGCTGGAAAGAGCCTGGCAGGAGGCCACAGAGTTAGCCGCCGACGATGGCGCGGTATCGAGTCGTGAGGAGGCTCTGGATCTGGCAGCGGCATTGATCAAGCTCTCGCGCCGTTTTCCGTCTCAAGCGGCTCCGGCATTTACCACCGGACTTGTGAGTGTTCCTGGCTCGGTGGCCACGCGCGTCGCCCGCCTGCTCGCGTGGAAGGAAGACTCGGCTGCGGCTCACAACGGTTGGTGTTACGCCCTCCCTCTCGCTTTCGCGGCTGTTCTTGGTGTGGCTGCAAAGCTTGGCCCCGTTATGCTGCTCATGCATTCCCTCACCGAGCGACTCGTGCCCTAAGCTATGAGCTTGGGCCTCCCCCCTTTCTAAGTAAGGAGGGCGCCTCCTTTCGTAAGAAACCAGCCATCCACTTGGTGGTAGAAGTTACTTCGATTCAGGAATGGTACTGACAGCTGGGTCTCGGGTTGCGTCCGCCGGTGCCTCATCCCCGCCCCCGACCGGATCGTCGGATAGTCCCCCATTAGACCTTCCCCAAGGATCCGGTTGAACACCTCCGGATTGACTCGCGGCCCGCACGCTGGTTGTTGGCTCGAGCCTCGAATGGATTGTGCTGTGTGGACACGCGCAGCAGGGCGGAGTGTACACTCTTGTTCAGGTTCGACCATTACCTCCCGTTTTGCGCACATGAGCACACCGAGATTGCTGTGGTTGATAGCATGGCTTGGAACGATCCCCGTCGCCTTACCCCAGGCACCATCGACGGGTGGCACTCCGATGGCAACCACAGATCGAGTCCAAGGTCCCACTTGGTGGCCAACGAAGGGCACGCCGGCGCGGCAAGAGTACGTAGGCCCGGATGCCTGTGGGCAATGTCATCGCGCGAAAGTCAACAGCGCAAGAAACAGTCCGATGGCCCACGCTTCGATGGCTGTGGCCGATTCGGAAATTCTGCGCTCTCACGATCGGCTCGAGACGCAGATTGGTCCCTATCACTATGAAATCGTCCGCACACCCGAAGGAAGTGCCTATTCCGCCAGCGACGGGGCCAAATCTGTCTCCGTTCCCCTGGCTTGGGCGTTTGGCATTGGCGAAGTGGGGCAAACCTACGTTTATGAACAGGATGGCAAGTGGTACGAAAGCCATCTAAGCTATTACAAAAATATTCAGGGCCTGGACTACAGCCCCGGCCACCAGCGCACGGTTCCGAGCAGCTTGGGGAGCGCTCTCGGTCGGCTCTTCGAGATTGGTGAGCCGCGCCTTTGCTTCGGCTGCCATAGCACGGCATCGACCACCAGCAACCAGTTTGACCCCAGTCATCTGATTTCCGGGGTTACCTGTGAAGCCTGCCACGGGCCCGGTGCACAGCACGTCGAGAAAATGAGCCTGGGAGTCGAGAATCAGAAGTCGAAGACGATTTTCAATCCTCGGACGCTGAAGCCGGTCGACTCCGTCGAGTTCTGCGGTGCCTGTCACCGGACAGCCTGGGATGTGGCGCTGGCAGGCTCGAAAGGAATCTTCAATCTTCGGTTTCAGCCTTACCGCCTGGAAACCAGCCGCTGCTGGGGGCAAGGGGATGCTCGCCTGGTTTGCACAGCTTGCCACGACCCCCACGAGCCTTTGGTGCGCGATCTGGCCTCGTACGACCAACGCTGTTTGGCCTGCCACACTACGACACCCGCCTCCAAATCCATGCCCACCCCGGATCATCCGGGTGCGGCTTGCCGAGTAAGCACCAAGGATTGCGTAACCTGCCATATGCCGAAGCAGGAAATCCCCGGGATGCATGCCACATTCACCGACCACCGGATTCGCGTTGTACACAAAGACGACACGATAACGGAATCGGTCTCGCCGAACTTCCCCGCGCGCCCTCGCGGTGAACGAAATGGTCTATTCTTCGCGTTTTGTTTAGTCGCTGGTCCGGGAGTTGACCGAGCACTCTTGGTCCAGGTGAAGTCGGCTGTGCTACAAGGGGGTGGACACAACCCTTTTGCTGAGTTAAAAAGAGTGATGGATGCTCACCGACACCCCACCTCGGAGGGCGAACCGCAGCGGATTTCTGGAAAGTGACCGGATCAAGACTCTCGATCTCCCCCAGGATCGGCGTTTGCCTTGGATCACGAAATCCATCGGCTCGGCAATAGAGGCTGGGACCAGCCGAGATGTCCACCGTGCCTGCGAAGAATTTCTGGATGCCGCATCGAACTTCTACAAGGTGCCTGCTTGCCCAGTGCGCGTGCTTGCCGCCCGACCACTGCGAGTGCGCGAACGCTGGACCACCGAACTCTTCGGGGACTACGCGCCCGAAACTATGCTGATCCGGGTCTGGATGCGGACGGCCGTGCGAAAAGAGGTTACCTCCTTCGGTACGTTCCTGAGCACGCTTTGCCACGAATTCTGTCACCATCTCGATTTTCAGAAGTTCGGGCTTCCCGATTCCTGGCACACGCGCGGATTCTATGAACGAGCCGCTGTGCTTTATCATCATGCGCGGGATACGGCTCCGAAGCATCTGTGCTGGATATCCCTGCCGGGTGAGCGCTGGCGAATTGACTGGCCGCGCACCAATCGGGGTGGTTAGTCCTCAGGCTCCCCTCAAGTCTCTGGGACGGACGCCTGCGCAAATACCAAGAGTAGGATTGAGATCACACCAGGCATACGGCTAGCGCGTATAGTGTAACCTGTGTCTTCTCTGGTCTTGCATCGTATCCATTTCGCCTTCACCGTCACATATCACTACCTGTTCCCCCAGTTGACCATGGGACTGGCTCTGCTGATCGTAATCCTCAAGAGCCTTGCAATCTACCAGAAGAACGAGCGCTATAACCAGGCGGCACGATTCTGGGCGCGCATCTTCGCCGTTAATTTTCTGATCGGCGTCGTTACTGGCATTCCGATGGAATTTCAGTTCGGCACAAATTGGTCTCAGTTTTCGCGTACGACCGGCGGCGTCATCGGGCAACCCCTGGCCATGGAGGGTCTCTTCTCCTTCTTTTTGGAATCCGCGTTTCTGGGGCTCTTTTTGTTTGGCGAAAAACGTCTTTCGCAAGGGATGCATTGGGCATCGGCATTCCTGGTCTTCGTGGGATCGTGGATCTCCGGGTTCTTCATCATCCTGACCAATGCCTGGATGCAGCATCCGGTTGCTTATCGTGTGTTGCCGAATGGCATGTATGAGGTCACAAGCTTCTGGGGACTCCTGGCGAATCCGTGGGGCTTGCTCGAATACATGCACAACATGTCAGGCGCGGTAATTACGGGTGCGTTTGTCATGGCCGCTGTGGGCGCGTTCTATGTTCTCGAAGATCGACACGCCGAGCACGGTAAAATTTTTGTCCGTGTCGGTGTGTTCGCCGGGGTGCTGGCTTCGCTCGCGCAGATCTTTCCCACCGGCGACTTACAAGGTCGCTACCTGGCCAAGCATCAGGAGCCTACGATGGCTGCCATGGAAGGCCTGTTCAACACCCAGCGGGGGGCCGGAATCGTCCTGATGGGACAACCCAACGAAGAAACGCAGACGATCGACAATCCGCTGGTCGTGAATGACGTGCTGAGCTTTATGATTTATGGCACCAGACACGCGGAGGTCAAGGGGCTCGATCAAGTGCCGCGCGATCAATGGCCCGAGCCGCTGCCGCTGCTGTTTTACAGCTATCACATCATGGCTGGGTTGGGGACCTATTTCGCGCTGCTCATGGTGGTGGGTGCGTTTCTCCTGTGGCGCGGCAAGCTGTTCCATACACGATGGGCGTTGTGGGCGCTGATGTTGAGTTTTCCCCTGCCCTATATCGCAAATACCGCCGGTTGGCTAACCGCCGAGATCGGCCGCCAGCCGTGGGTAGTTTACCGCCTGATTCGTACCTCGGAGGGATATTCCAAGTATGTTTCCGCAGGCAATGGATTGTTCACCTTACTGGGCTTCATGGGAATGTACACCGTGTTGGCCATTCTTTTTATTCTGCTGGTTTCTCGCATCATCGACAAAGGGCCGGATGCAACCGAGCCTGAGACGAGACCGGCGACTGTTTTTGTAAATCCGGTGTGAGAAGTAATCAAGGGAGCAAGAGATGGGATCCATCTGGTTCTGGAACGTGGCGGTCATGCTCGTCGCCTACGTGGTGCTTGACGGATTTGATCTCGGCGTGGGTATCTTGCACCCGTTTCTTGCGCGCAACGAACAGGAAAAACAGAGCATGTTGCGCTCGATCGGACCGGTATGGGACGGTAACGAAGTTTGGCTGCTTGCCGGCGGCGGCACTCTCTATTTCGCCTTTCCCCTGCTGTATGCATCGGCGTTTAGCGGTTTCTATTTGGCGCTGATGATCGTCTTGTGGCTGTTGATCATGCGCGGAGTGAGTATCGAACTGCGCATGAACCTAGGGATCAGTGTGTGGCGGTCGTTTTTCGATGGTCTGTTCTTTCTCTCCAGCACGCTGCTGGCTGTGTTTTATGGAGCGGCTCTGGCCAACGTAATCCGAGGCGTTCCGCTCGGCGAAGACGGTTACTTTTTTCTCCCTCTTTGGACGAACTGGCGTGTAGGACCGTATCCCGGCATTCTCGACTGGTACACGGTGATGGGCGGGGTGGTTGCGCTGATTTCACTGGCACTGCATGGGTCGCTGTATCTAACCGTTAAGACTGCAGGTCCGCTTCAACAGCGCTCGAAAAGCGCGGCCAAGATTCTCTGGGTAGGTGTCGTAGCACTAACCGCAATCAGCCTGCCGGCTTCGATTCTTGCTCGCCCCGATTCGCTGACGAACTACCGGACCTACCCCGGTACGTGGCTCGTTCCGACGGCGGTGATGGCGTCGTTGATGGGCATATTTGTTTTCTGGCGCAAAGCGGACGACCGCAAGGCGTTTGCATGCTCGTGTGCCTATCTCACGTTCATGTTGGTGGGCGCTGCTCTGGCTTTGTATCCACGCCTGTTGCCTTCGAGCAATGATCCTGCTCGCGATATCACGATTCAAAATGCACTCTCCGGACCGCGCACTCTCCGCGTCGGACTGGTATGGTGGACCTTAGGCATGTGCCTGGCGGCGTTGTATTTTGTGATTGTCTATCGATTGTTTGGAGGGAAGGTTTCCGAGGATGGTTCTGGCTATGGACATTGAGTCTGGTTGTCCTTCTACGAGCCTCGACTGCGGCAGTCCGAGGGGTCCGCAGTGCCCATACGTACTCAGCCCGCGTTACGAACTGGCCATTGTCGGTAGGGCGGATTGTTCATACGATGGCGTCCTCCGGGGGAGGTGAGGCCCCTCAGAGACGCGAAGCGCAGAGGGACTCATCGGGGAAAATTGGTGGGTGCTTTTGCTCCTTCCGGTGCAATTTCTTGCCAGCCTAAGATTCGCTTGCCGGCCACGAAGGCAATCAAGCGACCTAATCCACACGCTTCATTCAGGTTTCACCGATCCTGGTTGTTCTGCTCAGGGTAAGAGGTTTTGAGCACTGCAGATCTATCTTAGGAATCCGATAAACAAAGGAAGTGCATCGAAAACGGGCAGATTCTCGCTTGTTACTTCCCTGCGGTCCTATCTACCGGTGGTGGGCGATGTCTTGGCTGGAACGGAACAAGGTTTGCAATGCGGCTTCAAACACTGATTCCGCCAATGTCCGGTCCTCGTCCGAGTGTGACATATCCAACTGGAATCCCCCCGCTAATGGGGTGACTATAATGGTCAAGGGTTCTTGCAGAATGCTCTTCATTTAGCTTGCCCTCTTGCTCGGGGGTTTTCTCGAACACCTAACTGTCCCATTTCGAAGGATACAAAAGGTATTTAAGTTCTCTTCTGGTTCTTCCTCGAACTTCTCATTTCTCTCCGGACCTCCCCGGAGCGGGTTATGCGGATTTTCCAACTTCTGGTTTGCGCCGTCTATGGCGAACGGGTGGGGGGCACGATGGTGGCCTGTTCGGGAACATGGAAATCGTTGGACCCGTCGTGGTTCACGTTCTTGCCGTTCGCAGAGTTCCAAGAGCGGAAGCCATGTCATTGAATCGTAACGAGTTGGCCTCGAGTCGAGAGTGGCTACGCGCGGTGGCAGACTAGCCACCTAAGCATTGCACACAAGGTGCATGGCCAGCGTTCCTGGAAGCGGTCTGTCGCTGCAGTTGCGAGGTGGACGGCGTACCATTAGGTGGCATGCGCTCGAAGCCCCCGGAACACCTCGATCGAGCTCCCTATGATCGCTCGCTAGGCACCCACGCCCTGCTTCGAGAAGAGCCTTATGAGGAAGATGACGACGAGGAAGATGAAGACAACGGCAGGGAAAAGGACAAGGACGTTGAAGACGACGAGGAAGATGGAGGCTATTCGGTATGTTCCCCCCAGGCACGTCCTCTGTCTGTCGCAGCGGGGGCAAGCTTTCGAGCCATGCTTGGTGCCACTCCGCATGCCGGGAGATTCGCCGCTGGCCAAGCTGCTCTCGGCGAAATGCAAGGCGAATTCGGCCGAGATCACCGATGCTGTCGATGGTTCATGGGAGAGAATGAATAAGGAGAACACGCCAAGCCGGAGGAAAACGTGAGCCAGGCAGAGGGTACCATCAATCGGAGAAAATTCCTGACCAACTCCGCAGCCCTGATTGCCGCAGGAGCGGTCTTACCCAGCAACGCTTTTTCGTACGCTAGGATTCTCGGCGCGAACGACCGTATTTCGCTATGCCACATCGGTGTCGGGAGTCGGGGCGGGGATTTGGAGTGGATCGTCTCGCAACTTAAGACCAGCCACAACGTGGAGATGACTGCGGTCTGCGATCTGTGGCGAGTGAACCGCGAGAAAGCAGTCGCGACAAATGCGGCGCACTACGGCCGATCACCACGCGCTTTTGCGGATTTCGAGGAAGTGCTGGCCGTGAAGGATATCGACGCCGTGATCATTTCGACGCCCGAGCACTCTCACTCGCCCATCCTAAAAATGGCGGCCCAAGCCGGCAAGGATGCGTATGTAGAGAAGCCGATGGGCAACGTGCTTTCCGAGACCAAGGCGGCTCGGGACGCGGTCCTCGAAAATAACCGAATTGTGCAGGTGGGCACGCAACATCGCAGCGAGCCTCATCCCAGGGCTGCGCACGATTTGGTGCAGACCGGTGTTCTCGGAGACGTGAGCAAAGTGGAAATCGTCTGGAATTACCACGGACCAAGGTGGCGCGGGCGCGAAGAAACCAAATTGCTCCGCGAGGAAGATACGGATTGGCGCAAATGGTTGCTGACCAAGCCGTATCGCCCGTTTGACCCGCAAATCTATTGCGAGTTCCGCTTATACAAGGAGTTTTCGAGCGGCATTCCCGATCAATGGATGAGTCACGCGATCGACCTCGTGCACTGGTTCATGAATGACAGTTATCCCCGTTCCGCGGTCGCGCACGGTGGGATTTTCGCCTGGCACGACGGCCGCGAGAATGCCGACACGTTCCAGGCCCTCCTGGAATATCCCAAAGGTTTTCTGGTCAGCTACTCGACAAGTTTTGGCAACGATGCGCCGGGATTCACACGCTACATGGGAAAACAGGCCACGCTGATCAATCTCGGAGGTGAGGGCAGCCCGCGCTATCAGTTAGTGCAGGAAAAGGGAAATCACGAAGACGACGCCGGCATCGACCAGAAGAGACCCGCGAAATACGTCCTTCTCCCCGGCGAAACGAAGCTTCCGCCGATGGGCATCGATGACCTGACGACGGAACATATGGCCAACTGGTTCGAGTGCATGCGCTCCCGCCAGCAGCCTCATTGCACGGTCCACGACGGCTTCGCTCACTCCATAGCCTGCATGATGGCAACCCAATCCTACTGGTCGGGAAAGAAGCAGTATTGGGATGCGGTGAACGAGACAATTCTCGATCGTGTGCCGGAGGGCTAGCCCGAGTTCCTGCGATTACGTCAGATAACCGATACTCTGCTCGACAAGCTTGGCCGTCGGTCCGTAAGGTTCTCCCGGCTCGTCAAACTCCATCGAGCAATATCCGCGATAACCGCTGGATTGCAAGATAGCGAACGATTTCTTTAGGTCAATGCTGAACCGTCTGCCTTCCTCGTCGGCCTCGCCGTCCTTGACGTGGCAAATCCCGTAGGCATGGTCAAACATCGCTGCCAGCGCCCGGTAATTGAAATCAGCATTCCCCGTCAGCATGGAATTCGCGAAATCGGGCAAGGCGCGCAGAAACGGGCTGTGGACGGCTTCGATTACCTTCACCAAGAAGAATGCGTCCTCGCTGACCAAGTCGTCGTTCTCGAGGTTCACCACGATATTCTTCCCGGCCGCGTATTCGCTCAGTTGGCGGAGGCTGTCCGCTGTACGTTCGACATTGGGCGAGGAATTGGAGGCACGTTCAATGTGCGCACGAATGCTCGGGGAATCGATCGCCACCGCCACGTCCACCCACTTCTCGGCGAAGGCGATTGCTTCTTTGCGGGTGGAAGGGTCGGCATCGTAGAAGCTGGCCTCGCCGCCGACCGCAATATTCACAACCTTCACATTCACTTTGGCTACCGATTGCCGGAAACTGGCAAGATCATCCGGCTTAAGTGAGCGAAAATGCCGGTAGTGCGGCTCGATATTGTGAACATTAAACTTGGCCACCATCTGCGAAGCGAACTCCGTAAGATCCATTCCCGGCAGACTACGGTTACGATTCGGATTGGTGGGACTCTCGATGTAAGCGCGAAAGGGATACGAGGCGATGGCAATGCGATCGCGGGGCGCACTGGGAAAGGCTATGTGCGGTTCCGGCGAGGCGGGGTTCGTTCGGTTCGACGCTAGCAATCCGACGGTCGCGAATGCGGTGAGTTCCTGGAGGAAAGTGCGGCGAGTTGGTAAGGGCATGAGACTTGGGAATTCTCATTCTACCGTTTTGCGCCTCAGAACGTGACTCGCGCTCCGATCTGGGCAGCAAAGGGAATGCCGACCGTCGTGCCCGGACCAAAAAAGTCTCCCAGCGCGCCGGCGGGAACGGCCAGTTGTTGTAAGCGGCTGACCGGTTCCGTAGCGGTGCAAGCCGGGTTGGTGCAGATCGCGGTTAGGTTTCCGGACTGCTGGTCTGCCAGCGGAACCGGCAGGTCCGATACGTTGGCAACGTAGTTGGCTCCGGGATTATTACGATTGAAGAGATTGAAGAATTCGACGAACGGAATTACCGACCAGCGTTCATGGAAATGGAAAGGCCGGCTGACGCGAAGATCCGCCTGGATATAGGGGGTCCCGCGAAATTCATCCAGACTTGTAGGCACCCCATTCACGGCGATGCGCTGGCTGTTGTCCGCGGTCGTGATGGTAAACGGACGGGCACTTTCGACCTGGGTCAAGGTGGTCAGGTCGAATCCGCCGGGAAGATAGACAGTGCCGGCGAGCACAAGGCGATGCGTGACATTTTCCCCTGACGGGCCGTAGTCCCCGGGTCCAAACGGATTCAGGGGATTGCAAACACCATTCACGTAATCAAAAAGTTCCCCGAGGACGCAGCCCCAAGTCTGGGCTTTCGAAAGAGTGTAGTTGGCCACCAGGTTGAACCGTCGGGAAACGTTGCCTTGCATGTGAAACATCAAAGCGTTGTAACTGGAGCGATTGTCGGACTTGAATAGATGGAGATTGGGAACGACGCGCGCTTGGTCGGCCGCGTAGTTGGGATCTGAGGTGGGAATGAGGGGAGTGAAAAGATTGACCCCGCTGGTGTAGCTGTACCCCCGATAGCCGTGGTTGCCCTCCTGATGGGTGTAATCGGCGCTGACAATCCACTTCTGATTGAAGGCGTGCTGGACGCCGCCGGTTGCGTGAATGTTATAGGGAGTCCGGTAGTTCGAGGCGATGAGATTGCCTTGGGCTTTTGCGCCGCCAAGAATGCATCCCGGGCCCACTAAGGCGTAGTTGCCAGGGACATTGACAAAGCGGCAGGGTCCGGATGGCTGGTTCACGGCCTGGAAGGCAGTTGCCCACCCGTTCTGCGCCAGATCGTCATAGAACATTCCGAACCCGGCACGAATCACGGTTCGGCCGCTTTGGCCCGGAGCATAAGCGATCCCGAGGCGTGGCCCGATTTGCTTAGGGTAATCCTGGGGTGCGCCCGACTGCAGCGGAATTTGCAAGGCCTGTAACGTGAGATACGCCGGGTTCTCTAACTGGCTGCGCCCCGACCCCTCGAACAATCCTAAGCTCGCCTGATAGCGCAATCCGTAGTTCATGGTGAGACGCGAGGTCACCTGCCAGGAATCCTCGGCATAGAAAGCCAGCCGCTGCACGTTCTGCGAGAAACTTCCACCCAGGTTGGAAGTCGATGCTCCCGCCAATCGGTCGTTGGTGAATACCAAGGGGGGTTGCGTCAGGTAATAGGTAGGATTCTGAGGAAAGGCATAGAGGGTTTCGTTGTTGGCGGGAAAGGCGCCGCTCAGCACCGGTTCGTGAATGAAGCTGATGCCGAATCGGGGCGTATGACGCCCCATGACGTGGGTCACGTCATCACGGAATTGATATTTTTCCTGGTTGCGCAGGTCGGGAAAAAAAGTAATGGGCGTAGCAAATTGATTGTCGCCGAAGGTTTCAAAGCCGGAAACCGTGAGTGTTGTGGAACTAAAGGGAAAGGCGAGGGCGTAGCCGAGATCTGAGTTGCGCGCCTGCGTGAGGTGCAGTTCACTTACGCCAATGGTGAGCGTACTAAGCCAGGTTGGGCTAATGGTATAGGTGTTGCCGATGGCGGCATTCCAGTAATTGTTGTGGGTTACGAGTCCCGTCGAGGGAAGAGTCCCTTGTTGTACCAAGTTATTGTGCGTGATGTAGCTGTCGCCTGAAACCCGCAGGAACCAGTTCGACTTGGGCGACTGCGCCCAATCGAAGCGCACCGAGCCATCGTAATCGCGGAATGGAATCGGAACGAAGTTCGGAACGGCAATCGAACTCACGCCCGGGACCAGCTCTTGGGAAGCCAGAGTAGCCAAAGCATCGAATTGCGTAATGCTGGCCGGACTGTAGGCGATGCTGGCATTCTCATGCACGTATTCAAAGGCGGCCAAAAACCACGCCTTGTCTTTCTGCATCGGCCCGCCGATTGTGCCCACGTAGTTTTGCCGGGAAAACGGCTGCTTGGGGTTGGGTGCAGGATTCTCGATGGGAAAGCGCGCGTTCAGTGCCGCCTGGCGATCATAGAATGCCGCGTCGCCGTGCCATTCGTTGGTCCCATGCTTCGTGGTGATGACTACCGAGCCTGCCGTGGTGCCTCCTGTGTCGGCATCTTCCTGGGCAGTCTGCACGGAGAACTCCTGAATGGCATCGGGCGAGAAATTCTGCAGGAATCCACCGATCCAGTCATCCGAATTGTCGACTCCGTCCACGGACAGTACGTTATTGAGGCCGGAGCTTCCGCCCGTAGAAACCGCCGTGATGCGCGCCTTGGTGGGGTCGGACGGCTCAACCGGCTCGGTTCCGGGGGCGAGATACGCGATGTTGGCAAAGCTGCGCGCGGCTAAAGGCAGAGTTTCGAGGTCCTGAGACATGACCGCCGTCTGGTGCACGGCGCTCGCCAGTTCAATTGGCTGAGTGGTAACCGAGGAACTTTGCGACTCAACCTGCACTGCTTCCTCGGCACCCGCGGGCTTCATGGTGATGACGTAATCGCGGACCGAGCTGACGATGAGTTTGACGTCGGCCTGCACCTCGGCAAAACCAGGGGCACCGACAATCAGACGATAGTTCCCCGGCGGCAAGTCGTTCAGCCGAAATTCTCCGCGATCATTGGCCGTGACCCCTCGCTCGGAAGCCGACTCGCGCGCCCGGGCTGTGATGTGTGCGTGCGCCAAGCGGGCGCCGCTTGAATCCTGCACGTAACCACGCAGGGATGCGGTGGGGTTCTGGGCAATCGCCGCCAAGGAAAGGGTAAGCCAACCCACAAGTAGAAAGCTCGAGACAGCCGTTGGTCTGGCTCGCTGTTTCTGGTCCATCAATCTCCCACCTGGGTTGTGTCGGGCGTCAGTCCCAGGCACTCGAGCGGTTCACTTGCCTGTGCCGAGCGCCAGTTTGAAGCTGTGATGCGCGGAGTGAGTCTTCGTGAAAGTGTTGCATAGAAGGATCTGGAGCCGCAAGTTGCGAATCCAGGCTGCGGGGCGGGATCCCGTAGGTTAGTTCGGAGGTGCGGGCGAAACTATTGCCTTGGGAGTTCACCATCCAACAAGCGGGCGACAACCTTGGGGTCACTGCTGGGCAGGTTGCAGAGATAGTTCTGGCAGACATAGGCAGTGGCTTTGCCGTTCTTGGGCCGCATGTTTCGCATGAAAGGCAGGCTGCGGGCCAACTCTTGTTGTCCGGCTCCCTGATCGGCGAGCATGAGGATGCTGTTCGGTAGGTAGCGCTCCCACACCAGATCGAGCATTTCACGGGTATCTGCGGCCCGCGGTGCTCCCGCGATCACGATCTGTCGTTGTGGGGAGGTCAGCGCCTCATAGGCAGACATCATCGCAGGCATCGACTCTGGGTTGTTGTTCAGTTGGCCTCCGAACTCGCTGATCGTCTTCACCGCTTTCTCTCGTGCCGTATCGTCCTCGGTCATCTGCCAGATTCGCAGCAAGTTCATAGCGGCAATGGAATTCGGTGATGGTTCGGCCCCGTCGTACGCCTCGCGATCCCTCCAAAGAAGATGTTGGTCCGAGGCCGTCGTCGTAAAATAGCCCCCACCTTGCTTGTCCCAGAAGAGACTATCTTGTGTTCGCTGAAGTCGCAGCGCCCAGTGCAGCCACCGCACATCGAACGATGCCTCGTAGAGGTCGAGCAGGCCTTCAACCAGGTTTGCGTAGTCGGAGAGGAAACCATCCACCTCGGCTGCGCCCAGGCGATAACGCCGCTTCAGCCGGCCCGTCTGCGAAGAATAAAGACGGGTTTCGAGCATGGACGCAGCTGCCTCGGCAGCCTGCAGATAGCCAGGCTCATGCAGCACTTGACTGGAAATCGCCAGCGCAGAGATCAGCATCGCGTTCCACGCGGTAACGATTTTGCTGTCCACGGGTGGACGAGGACGCTGGGTACGGGCCGCGAACAGTCGTTTCCGGTCGCGCTCAAGCTGTTGTGCCATGGCTGGCTCGGCGGTTTTTGAATAGGAGGCCGTTTGGGCCGCCGAGTGCTGCTGGTAAAGAACGTTCCAGCCCTTGAGATCGCCTTCGACATCCTGCGCCGCCGGTACGTTGCCGGCAGCCTCTATTCCGTAGCGATATTCGAAGGGCGGCGCGTCGGCCTCGCCCAGCACCCCCTTGACCTCGACGGCAGACCATACGTAGTAGGCTCCCTCACGGTTTTGCCCGAGGTTCCGCGGTGCCGGGCTGTCGGCATCGAGGGCCGAATAGAACCCGTCCTCCGGGCTCCGCATTTCGCGCAGAACGAAATCGAGCGTGTCCCGCGCGGTCCGGGCATAGGCGTCGTTATGGGTGATTTGGAAGGCGTGGAGATAGGCCAGCGCCAGTTGCGCTTGATCGTAGAGCATTTTCTCGAAATGGGGTACGCGCCAAGTCGCATCGGTCGCATAGCGATGGAATCCACCGCCGAGCTGATCGTGGATCCCTCCCATCGCCATGCGATCGAGTGTATGCAGCACCATGTCCTGCGCATCCTTGTTCTTTTCCCGCAAGGAGTAACGCATCAGATATTCCAGGGCAACCGGACGCGGAAATTTCGGTGCTTCGCCAAAGCCGCCATTGGTTCGATCGTAGGCGACCCGCATCTCGCCGTAGGCTGTCGGCAGAGCGGCCGGCGCAACCGCGGCGAAGCTTCCACCGCTCGAAGCACTCAGTTGTTGGGCGAGCTTGGCTGCCGTACCCAAAACCTCTTCGTGATCGCGTTGCCATGCCGTTGCCACCTTCCTGAGCACCTCGGGAAGTCCCGGCAGCCCGTCGCGATCTACGGGAGGGAAATAGGTTCCGCCGAAGAACGGCTTCAAGTCGGGAGTCAGAAAGACATTCATTGGCCAGCCGGCACTGCCCGTCGTGGCGTCCAGATAGCGGGTATAGACCTCATCTACGTCCGGGCGCTCTTCCCGGTCTACCTTAATGGCCACGAAATCCCGGTTTACAATCGCTGCGATCTGCGGATTCGAGTAGGACTCGCGTTCCATGACGTGGCACCAGTGGCAGGTGTAGTAGCCGACCGACAGGAAGATCGGCTTGTTTTCCCGCTGTGCTTTTCGAAATGCTTCTTCACCCCATGGGTACCAATCAACCGGGTTATGCGCGTGCAGCAGCAGATACGGGCTCTTCTCGTGTATGAGGTGGTTGGTGTACTTGAAGGGAGCGTCTTGTTGACTGGTTGTCGTGGCGGTAAAGGCGAGGACGGCCGCTGCCGCGACCAACCAGAAACGGTTGAGACCACGCGGTCGGAATTGACGGGAGACCTGCAATGCTAGAAGCATCCCCCTTTTGAATCCTGTCGGATAACTCCACATTAACCCACGCCGCCGTGCCGGTCGAGAGTCTATACCCTGCTTTCGTGTGCAGTCCCCGACCTTTCTATCATCCGGTGGGGGCGGTCGGATCGGGACATGCACTCCAAGCCGAGCCGTGTTATGTCAACCGGGCATGAGCACCAGACGTTCACCCGGCCCATCGGACGCTGCCCCCTTAGTTACTTTGCCTTCCTCGAGTTCCATGAGACATTGGCATTAAGCGAGGGCACGAGTTACCTTCCGCGCTCGAGCAGGTCAGCAATATTCTTCCTTCCGACGGAAATCGATCCTTATGCAGAAACCCGAACCGCAGAAACCCGAACCGCAGAAACCACGCATGACTAGACACATGATCTGGGCCGACAACGAAGACTTTACGGGCTGGTGCTGCTCGCATTGCCTGTGGGGCTTGATCGCACCCCACCTAGAGACAACCGTCGCTGCACTCGCGTTTAACCGGGTTGCGCAGGAAGGCTTCGAAAAACATGCCTGTCTAAGCAGCGCTCAGGCGGAAACGCGATTGCCGCCGCCCTACCTCAGCTGAAAACTAACCGCACCGGAATCGAGCACTCCCGTCCTCAGCTTATGTGACTTCCAGGCGCCCGGGAGTTTCGTTCAACCTTGGGGCACTCCCGCTCCTTACCGGATACTGATTCCCTCGAGGCCTCCATCCATCGGTTTAGGAGAAGAGCGAGCCGCGTTACAATTTCATGGGTTCGGTCCCGGACATCTCCACGGACAGGATCGCTTTCAGCTAGGCAATTGGGTTGAGGTTTGGTGCAAAGGTCTCACCCAACGTTTACATCATGCCGGCGCAATTGACGAGCCTGAGCTGGACACTTTGCATCGCATGCGCCTTACTTAGAATCGAATTTTGCAACCGCCGTTGGCAACGGAGGAACGTCATGTCGAAATCGCTCGTGAGATTTCTTGCTTCAAGTATCGTCCTAGCCTTAAGCGCATTCTTGCCGGTTGCAGTTCTGCAAGCGCAGGACTCCAACTTTCATAACGCCCCCGATGCCTCCAAGCTTGTTCATGACCCCTACGAAGGCGCAGAAGACAGAGCCCAGGGCAAGCAGTTGTTTGGTATTCACTGTGCACGCTGTCACGGGCGCAATGCGGAGGGTTCCGGGGATGTGCCCGGGCTGGTAGACGGCGTGCTTGAGTCGGTCACCCCGGGAGAGCTCTTTTGGTTTATCACCCAAGGCGAGCCGCAGCGTGGCATGCCAGCCGCGGGAAATTTGCCCGAGCCCGAACGCTGGCAGCTGGTGACCTACCTTCGGGCGCTCGGCCTTCCCGGGACACCAAGCGGCGCTGCAGCAGACTCTCGAACTGGTGCGGCCCACGCGGCAAAATTGAATGCACCGCCACCCGATCCGCCATTCACGGACTTCCGCTACGAAGAGCCGGGAAAAGTTCGCAAGATTACGGTGAAGGACCTGCCCGCGCCGAATGCAACCCCCTCGTCGGACAACGGCCCGGACATCGTGCCTCGTCCCGCGGACGTGTGGCCCAAGGCTCCGCAAGGATTCAAAGTGGAACAATACGCCACGGGTCTAGAGAAACCGCGTCTGATGCGCACCGCGCCGAACGGCGACATCTTCCTGGCGGAAAGCCAAGCGGGACGCGTTCGGCTCTTCCGCGGGCTCACCAGCGATGGCAAGCCTGAGTTGAGTGCGGTGTTCGCCAGCGGCTTGAAAAAGCCATACGGTATTAACTTCTATCCCCCCGGCCCGAACCCCCAATGGGTGTACGTTACCGAACCTGGCGCCGTTCTCCGCTTCGCGTATCAAAATGGCAGCCTAAAAGCCGGCGGCCCCCCGGAACACATTGCCGATTTACCTGACGGGAAGGGCCACTGGACGCGGGACATTCAGTTTTCGCCGGACGGCAAAAAAATGTTTGTGGCGGTGGGGTCGGCTTCGAACAGCGACGATCCTGACACCACGCCTCGAGAAAAGAATCGGGCCGACATCCTGGTATTCAATCCTGATGGCTCCGCCATGCAAGTCTATGCATACGGTATCCGCAATGCCGGCGGTGGATTGGCCATCAATCCCAAGACTGGCGAGTTGTGGTGCTCGGTTAACGAGCGCGACTCCCTCGGTGACAATCTGG
Source organism: Terriglobales bacterium (assembly GCA_035623335.1). Classification (GTDB taxonomy): domain Bacteria; phylum Acidobacteriota; class Terriglobia; order Terriglobales; family Acidobacteriaceae; genus JAFAGX01. Next base: position 13,243 of record DASPTQ010000060.1, on the reverse strand, counting down.
TGCCCGACTACATCACCCATGTCGAGATGGGAGGGTTCTACGGTTGGCCCTGGTGGTACATTGGTGCCCACCAGGATCCCACCCACCAAGGTACGCATCCCGAATTGAAGGACAAAGTCATCGTGCCTGATGTGCTGCTTCAGGCCCATAACGCCTCCTTGGAGTTCCTGTTTTACCAAGGCAAACAATTCCCCGCCGAATACGAAGGAGATATTTTTGCCGCCGAGCACGGCTCCTGGAACAAGAGCGTGCGAGCGGGGTATGAGGTGATTCGCGTCCCGCTGCATCAAACCGGTCAGGCCAGCGGCGAGTACGAGGACTTTGTAACCGGTTTCGTGCTGGACGACGGGAAGGTGTGGGGACGGCCGGTCGGTATAGCCTTGGCTCCCGACGGATCCTTGTTAGTAAGTGACGACGGGTCGGGATCCATCTGGCGCATCCTGGCTGCCTCCAAGTAGGCTCTCAATCCAGGCCAGCAGGAAAGGGTTATTGGCGATAAGCTCGGGGTTAATGTCCGCGGTTTTCCCACGGAGAATCTTTGACAGACCTCCCGCATCTAGCTAAGCTGAAAAGGGATGATTGCGACAATCCTCGACCCTGTGGTACTTGCGGTAGCAACTCTACCCTTCATCTATTACGTGCTCTGCTTGTACAGCAGTTGGCGGTTTTTCCATCGTCCGCCAGGTCGGGTTCCAGCCGATTCGAGCTTCACTCCTCCGGTCAGTAATCTCAAGCCGATTCGCGGAATCGATCCGGACGCGTATGAGAACTTTGCCAGCTTCTGTCGACAAGACTATCCGGATTACGAGTTGCTCTTTTGCGTAGGGGACAAGGACGATCCCGCGGTCGCAATCTTGGAAAGGTTGCAGTGTGATTTCCCCGATCGTCGGATCCGAGTGCTGGTCGGTAGCGGCAGCAACGCGCCCAACGACAAGGTGGCGAAACTGGCTCGCTTAGTCAGCGAGGCGCACCATGAAATTGTGGTTATTAGCGATAGTGACGTGCGAGCGCGACCGGATTACCTGCGCACCCTGGTTGCCCCACTCGCCAACCCGGAGGTCGGGGCGGTCACGTGCCTGTACGTCCCCATCAAGGAGAAGTCTCTCGCCGAGAGCCTGCAAACGATTGGTATGGTCTCCGACTTTTACCCCAGCATTCTGGTCGCCCGCCAGCTGGATGGAGTCAAATTTGCCCTCGGTCCGAGCATTGCCACGACGCGCACGCGCCTCGCCGAGTTCGGCGGGTATCATGCGATTGAGAACCGTCCCGGCGACGATCTGCTGGTGGGACGGCTGATCGCGGAACAGGGCCATCGGGTCGAATTGCTGCCCTACACCATCGACACGGTCGCCGATTACCAGTCGATGCCCGATCTGGTGCATAAGCGATTGCGCTGGGTAGTTGTCATGCGGCACATGCGCCCCTGGGGACATCTGGGCTTGCTGCTCACCCTGGGGCTACCGTGGTCGTTGGCGGCCGTTGCCATTCACCCGACTCTTCCCGTCGCCGTTGGTTATCTCGGCTGCTATTTGGCACTGCGAGTTCTAACCAGCTGGATGATCGGCATGTGGGGGTTGAAGGATCGGGCACTTTGGAAAAAGTTGTGGCTCATCCCGGTTTGGGATGCCATGGCTTTTTGCCTTTGGCTGATCAGCTTTGGGCGCAATCGCTTCCGCTGGCGCGACGGACAGTATTGCATTCGCGATGGCATCATGGTTCCGGTCGCCGCGAATCCAGCGGAAAAACAGCTCTCCGTCGGTTAACGCTTGCTGTAGGCGAGCTCTGGTTTCCCACCTGCCCGGGAACGGCGATTCCCGTTGCCATCCGACATCGTGGACACGGTTTCCAGTCCTGTCGCCGAGGCTACCAGCTTGGCCGGCTCGTCGGTGTGCTTCTGGCGATCATTGCGCGCCTGCCGCCAGTTCACTTTGGGCATCATCATCGACGTGTCGACGCGCTCCCGGTATCGGAGTGCAATATTCATCAGAGAGTCGAGCAAGGAATCGGAGAGCAAGTGCGGTTGCAAGCCCAGTTGGATCAGTTTTGAGTGCTTGGCGTTGTAGTAGTGCTCTTCGGCTTCAACCCTGGGGTCGGGAATGTGATCGATTTCGACCGTAAGGCCAAGCTTCTTGCCTGCGGCTTCGACCATTCGGGCCAAATCCAGAATCGAAAATTGCTCCGTGAATTGGTTGAACACACGAAACTCGCCTTTGCCCGCGGGATTCAGACAGGCGATTTCAATGCAGCGCACGGTGTCGCGAATGTCCAGAAATCCGCGGGTTTGTCCACCTTTGCCATAGACTGTCAAGGGCATCCCGATGGCGGCCTGCACGCAGAAGCGGTTCAGCACCGTGCCAAACACCTCATCGTAGTCAAAGCGATTAATCAGGGCTTCGTCGAGCGCGACCTCGTCCGTCATCGTTCCATACACCACCCCTTGATTGAGGTCGGTCGCGCGCAGTCCCCAGATTTTGCAAGTGAACATGATGTTGTGGCTGTCGTGGACTTTCGAAAGATGATAGAAAGAGCCAGGCTGTTTCGGATACGGCAGCACGTCCTTGCGTCCGTTGTGTTCAATGGTGATGTAGCCCTCTTCGATGTCGATGTTGGGCGTGCCGTACTCGCCCATCGTGCCCAGTTTGACCAAATGGCAGTCGGGGGCAAACTCGCGCAGAGCAAACAACAGGTTCAGGGTTCCTACGACGTTGTTGACCTGGGTAAACACCGCGTGCTTGCGGTCGATCATGGAGTAGGGAGCGGCGCGCTGCTCTGCGAAGTGCACCACCGCCTCCGGTTTGAATTCCTTCACGGTTGTCGAAAGGAAGTCATAATCCATCACATCCCCGACAAACGTGTCGATCACCTTGCCGGTCAGCTCCCGCCAGGTTCGAAGGCGTTCGGAGAGCGGGCGAATCGGGGTTAGGGTCTCCGCCCCCACTTCGTGATCCCATTGCCGACGGATGAAATTATCGACAATGGACACGGAGTGCCCGCGACTCGAAAGGTACAGCGCGGTCGCCCACCCGCAATATCCGTCTCCGCCTAAGACCGCAATTCGCATTTGTCCTCCTGACTACCGTCAAGTTCAATGGTTCCGGAAAGGTGTTCGTGGCGCCCGTGGCGGCATGCACCTTGCGAGAAAGACTGTGACTTGTGCAATATCTTCAAGTGAGGCTGTGTGCTCGGAATACCTATTTTATCGCAAGCGGCGCCCTTCGCGGGCTCATTCCTGCCTTGGGGAGCACCATCTGAGCCATCTCAGGCCACATCGCACCCCTCCTGGCTCTAACCCGCCCGCCTCGCTCCGTACCGGCCAGTCCCACAGCCGGGAGAACCTGATTGGTGAGCACAACCTTGCCCCCGCTGGCGGCAAGCACAATCAGGCGGTCCTTCCCGACTAGCCCGGCCAAAAGCGGGATCCGAGACTGGCTGGCAACCAGATAGGCGCGACCGGGCTCGCTCCAAAGCCGGCTGAATTGAGCATCGTCCAGAAATACAGCGGGTGCCCCGGGAGCGAAAGCACCGTATTCCAGGTTCATGAACCGACCATTCAAAAGCAGCGCAGAACGGCCCGTATAGAAGAAGATGGAAGAAAAGAAGTAGTAATGGCGATCCACCACGAGGGTTCCCGGTGGAGACCGCTTGAGAGCCTCTGCCAACGGTCGCGAGGAAAGGTAGGGATCAAAGACCACCATGGCCATGCGAGCCGCATGCAAGAAGACCACCATCATCAGCACCGCCGCCAGGACTGCGCGTTGGGAACCTGCCTTCACGGTTCCGCAAGCTCCGATGGCGAAAGCGCCGGCCGCGAGCAGAAGCGGAAGGCGCAGATACGCAAAAGATGCGATCGTCAGGTCCTCCATATGGCCCAGGGACAATTTGTAGGCCGTCGGATGCCGCATCAACGCCGAGGAGATATCCCCGGTCGGGGAGAAGCCGCGGCTTAGGACCAGGAGGACTAGACAGGCGATCGCCGCGCATAGGGCAACCACCGAGAGTACCCGGCTGCCCCGGCGGATCCATGCACCCTCGAGCGCCAGTGCCGAACCCAAGAGGAGCGCGAGCGCAGGATACGCCGGCATGGAATAGTATTCCTGGGTGGTAGAAAACGTGAAAAAGACCAGGATGAATCCCGCCCAGCATAAGGCCAAGAGCCGGGTACGGCCCGCCCGGTCGATGGGCTTATAGGAGAGCTTGCCGAGAGCCGCCAGATAGACACTCCAGGGAAACAACCACAGCAGGTGGAAGAGCCAGAAATAGAGCCGCGGTACGGTGTCGTAGTCACGGGGATAGCGCATATTCAGGAAACGCAGGAGTTGCTCGTTGATGAAATAGAACCAAAGAAAGCCGTGGTATTGCCCGGGGCCACTCTTGAGGGTGAAGACGAAGTAAGGCGGGTTTCTGAGTGTGGCCAGAACGTGCCAGGGCGCGGCAATGGCTAGTCCTAACAGGATGCCGCTCCAGGGATGAAGTCTCTTCCAGGTCGAGGCGGAAAACAGTTGGCGGGTAAAGGACAGGTAGAGGATGGCAGCAGCCAGGGGAAAAACGACTCCGATCAGGCTTTTCAATAGCAGCCCTAGGCCAAGGCTGGCCGCCATCACCATCGCCCAGAATCGGGGATGCGCCTCCTCGGGCTCCAAGGCGCGCAGGAATGCCCATAGGGCCAGGGTGATGGTTAAGGTGAGGATGACATCGGGTATGAGAATTCGAGTAAAGAGAAACAGACCGATCGAGGTAGCCAAGACCAAACCGGCATAGCCTCCCGCCCGCTTGCCAAAGGCCCAAACGCCAAAGGCCGACGTAACCCAGCAAAGCCCTACTGCCGACAGCGCAATCGGGATGCGCGCCGCCCAATCGTGCACGCCAAAGACGGCGTACGATGCCGCCATGAGCCAGTAGATGAGGGGGGCCTTCTCGAGGTACACCACCCCGTCGAGCCGGGCCGTGACCCAGTCACCCGAGGACAGCATGTTTCGTGCGATCTGCGCCTGTACGGCATCGACATCATCCATTAAGGAAGGCGGAGAAACGATTGAACCCAGATAAACTGCCGCGGCGACGACGAGGACCCCTACATATACGTACCCGTTCTTTCCTGCACCCACTCCTTTCTGGCCGCGGCTGAGGCTGCCTGAATCCGCCATTTTTTCATCCACAGAAACAGAACCATCAATCCCCATAGGTGATATCCAAGATTTGCGCGCCTCTCCAGGTGATCGTCGAGATACGTCTTGATGACTCCTCGACGGAATAACCAGGCATACTCGGCCGCGCCTCGATTTAAGGTGTCAACGAGCAACGGGCGAAGCGGACCGCGCAGCCAATCGTGTGCGGGAATATCAAATCCGATCTTTTTGCGGGCTAGAATCGACGCCGGTAGCTTGTTTTTCATCAATTCTTTGAGAATGAATTTCTGCTTCGAGCCGCGAATCTTGAGCCTGGCAGGCAAGGTCGCGCTGAATTCCACAATGCGATGGTCGAGGAACGGCGGACGCACTTCGAGCGAATGTGCCATGCTCATGCGGTCGGTCTTGGTCAAAATATCGTCCGGCAGAAAGTATCTCTGATCAAACCAAAGATAGGACGACAACTTATCGCCCTTACGCAACAGGGAGCGCAGTTCGCGCAGGCTGCGGTGGAGGGAGCTGGGAAGGCGGGGCTCGACCAGATGGTACTTCTCGGGATCGGAAAAGGTTCCATTCCAATGTACATGCCCACGATCGGCGGCCATCAAGGAACCTTCGAGAAAGCGCACGGCCTTGTATTCCAGCCCAATCTTCTCGTCCGAAACCGGCCAGTGCCGCAGGGCCCCCAGCCCTAATCGGGTGACGCTCGGCGGCAACCAACGCATAGGGACGGCCAGAAGGTTGGCGCGATGCGTGAGATAGCCGGCAAAGATCTCGTCCGCCCCTTCTCCGCTGAGCGTTACTGTGGTCTTGGTTTTGCTCAGTTTCGACAGAAACCAGACCGGCAGTGCTCCCGCATCGGCACTCGGTTCATCGCAGTAGTAAGCGAATTCCTCGATGGCGCCCTCAAGATCGACTTCCGGATTCAAATCGATCTCGCTATGCTCGGTGCGATAGTGCTCAGCCACTTGCTGAATGTAGCGGCTTTCGTCGAAACTGCGTCCGCGAAAGGAAATTGAGAAAGTCTTCAGGGGCGCGCTCGATTCGGTCGATGCGTAATGCAGAATGGTGGAGGAGTCGATGCCGCCGCTCAGCCACATTCCCAGGGGTACATCCGAGATCAGGTGCTCGCGGATCGATTGCCGGAGCAGCCAATCGAGCTCCTCCTTGGCCTCCTCGAGCCTGCGCTCACGCGGTGCGGGCTGAGGGAGAGTCCAATAACCCTGGGTGGAAACCTGGCCGTCTTTCCATTCCATCCACTGTCCGGGCGGAAGCTTTTCCAGGCCTTCGACCAGCGTCCACGGACAGGGCACATAATTCAGGGAGAGGTAACAATCCAGGCCCTCCAGGCTCAAACGGCGTTCCACCTCCGGGTGCACGAAAATAGCCTTCAGCTCTGAGCCAAAGAACAGGTCTTCCCCGCGGCGCAAGAAAAATAAAGGCTTAATCCCCATGCGATCCCGGGCCAGCAGAAGACGTCGCTCGGCCTGGTTCCACAACGCCAGGGCGAACATGCCCCGGAGGCGAGCAAAGCAGGCCACGTCCCATTCGAGAAAAGCATGCAGGACGGTCTCCGTGTCGCAGTGGGAGAGGAATTGATGCCCCCGCGCTTCGAGCTCGGCGCGCAGTTCCAGATGATTGTAAATTTCACCGTTGAAAACAATCGTGGTACCGGCCGTGGTGATGGGTTGATCGCCCGAGCCCAGGTCGATGATCTTCAGCCGCGTCGCCCCCAAGGACACCAGGTTCGACTCGAAGACGCCTTGTTGGTCTGGTCCACGGTGGACGAGCGTGGCCGTCGCGCTGCGGATCCGCTCGGCATCAGGAACCCAGTTCTTATGCGTAAAGCCAACAATTCCACACAAACGTCGCCACCTCTTTCAAAACCCAAGAAGTATTTCCCGAGGAATTTTAACGTTTCCCTTCATTATCCATCATTAAAGGCCAAGCTGTCGCGGCATGTCCTGGAACGGGGTCTAGTCGGCCTGTGCGGTGTGCTCGGTAGGAGCCCGGAGCGAGCCTCCCGATAGCGTTGCCCAACCCCGGCGCGAGAGATCCCAGAAGATCAGATAGCCGGCAAGGCCTGCAACTAGCAACAGCACAACGCCCTCGGTCCAGCGCTCGAACAGCAGTTTGCCGATCCCAAACAGGCATCCATAAACCAGAATAACTCCCATCATCCAATCAAAGGCGTTGGCGGCGACATCGCGGACTTCTGGCAACTCGGGCACCAGCCTGGCAATTGGTCTCCACCCATACACGGTGGGATGCACCCTTCGGTAGAATCCGACCAACGTAGCCTCGGATTCAGGCTTGGTGGTGAAGGTGGCTGCCACCCAGACCACGGTCGTAATGCCGCCGGTGAGGAGAGCGCTCTTAGCATAGACCACGGCACCGTTTCCGCTGAACGCCACGCTCTCGAGCGCCACGGTGGCGGCTGCGGCCGCGATCATGGCCGAGATTTCACTCCAGGCGTTGATCCGCCACCAGTACCAGCGGAGAATGTATACCGCGCCTGTGCCAAAGCCGATATTCAACACCAGTTCCCATCCCTGTTTGATCGAAGTCAGCTGCATAGCAGTGTACCCGCTCGCCAGCACGAGCAGCACGGTAAAGAGTCTGCTGACGAGCACGTAATGTTTCTCGCTCGCCTGCCTTACCAGAAAGCGCCGGTACAGATCGTTAACCAGATAGGAACAGCCCCAATTCAGCTGCGTCCCTACCGTAGACATGAAAGCCGCCAGGAATGCCGCGACCATCAACCCGCGCCACGCAGGCGGCAGGTAGTCCCGCAGCACCATGACGTAGCCCTGCTCCGGGTTTTGGGTGAACGCGGCATCGGGATGGATTCCATGAGGCGAATACACGGCAATCGCGACCAAGGCGGTAATGATCCACGGCCACGGCCGTAAGGCGTAATGCGCAACATTGAACCACAGCGTCGCACCCAGCGAGTTCTTCTCATCTCTGGCGCTGAACATGCGTTGGGCAACGTAGCCGCCGCCCCCGGGTTCAGCTCCGGGATACCAAGCCAGCCACCACTGCATGCACAAATAAACAAAGAAGGTCAGCAAAGGGAGGGTCCAAAGGGCGTCACTCATCAGACCCAGATGCCTATCCGGCAGAAAAGCCAAAGGATCGGCCGCGGTTGTACCGCTCAGCCGCACGCTCGTCTCCACCGTCTCGAGATGCCGCTCAAGGGCATCCATTCCGCCCAGCTTGGCGACCGCCACCCAAGCCAGGACAATAATCATCGTCATCTTCAGGACAAACTGAAACAGATCGGTAACCAGGACACCCCAAAGCCCACCGATAAAGGTGTAGAGGCCAGTAAATGGAATGATGAGAAAGATGCAGATTGCAAGTGAGGTGGTGTGAGGATTGCCCAAGGTGTAGGCAAACGTCTGGCTGCCGATCGAGAGTCGGAGCACCCGTCCTTCCGCGATGGCCGGCCCGAGAAGCACGGTGATGATATTTATCATCGCCTGGGTCACCCATCCGAGGATGAAGCAGTTCATGAACAGTCCGAGGTAAACCGCCTTGAAACCACGCAGGAACGCTGCGGGCTTTCCTCCGTAACGCATTTCCACGAATTGCACATCGGTCAGGATTTCCGAACGTCGCCAGTAACGGGCAAAGAAGAATACCGTCAACATGCCTCCGACGCACAACCCCCACCAAATCCAATTCCCAGCAATGCCGGATCTTGCCACCAAACCGCAGACCAGCAGCGGGGTGTCGGCGGCAAAGGTGGTGGCAACCATCGACGTCCCGGCCAGCCACCAGGAAACATCGCGACCGGAAATGAAGAACTCCTCGGTATTCCCGCCGGCGCGCCGCCGGTAATAGATGCTGATCAGCAGGTTGACCAACAGATAACCGACGATCACCATCCAATCGGTTCGAGTAAGAGGCATGGTTTCAGCGCTTAACTAACAGTGTCCCGGAGGAATCTCTAGGGAGATGCGCATGAGGGACCGGCGACCACCGCGTCGTAAGCATATCTGCTATATAGCCAGCCTGCCATGTTTTCATTAGTTTACGTGCTCTGGTGCCAAAGTTGGTGCCAATGGTCGGGAGAACACGGCATCAGTCACCGTATCCTCGGCACCTTCTGCGAGGTGGGTGTAGATCCCAAGAGTGGTTTGGATGTTGCTGTATCCGAGTGCTGCCTGCGCCTCTTTCGGACCCGCAGACTCATAGACCCAGCTGCCAGAAGTGTGCCGCAGGAGGTGTAGTCCATCGCACCCCTTAGGCAGGCGAATGCCCAGCTCATCCCGCAGTAGGTGCTGTAGGATTTTCCGCAGATCATCCGGATTTGCAGGCCTACCTGTGCTAGTGGTGAACACGAAATCCCCTGGTGAGGTATATTGCGACATTTGCCGGTGATGCAAAAGTGCCTTGTACAGCTCCTCCGACATCCTGCGATCCCGGAGACTCTTGTTGGTCTTGGGCGTGGTCACCTGGTTGCGATAGATCTGCCGTCTGACATGGATTGTACGGATACCGAAATCCAAGTCTTGCCACTGCAGTCCAAGCATCTCACCCGTCCTGATACTGGTGAACAGGAGCACCCCGAATGCTGCCCGATACCGGAGGTGCTCTGGTTTCGCCAGGGCATCCCACAGTGCCCACCCCTGGTCCCGGCTGAGTGCTGGTTTCTCCTGAGGGCTGCTGCTGACCATGGCCAAATTGAAGGCAGAGGCAGCGCCTCGCAAGCCAGTGGCTGCCGCGAGGTGGAGGTGTATGAGTTGCCTCAGAAGAAAGACGGGCTCATGGCCGAGAACGGCGACGAAGAACACGTTTAAGAATGGCACCAATAAACAACACCACTATCAATACGGCTAGACCCGGATGCTCCTCCAGGAATTTCAGCATTGCATCGTCCCCATTTGATAGCCCACGATTAAATCACACCGTACCCTGATAGATCCGCCCACCACAACGAACATCCGCAGGTCGTGAGTGTCCAAAGTCTGGGTGGCCACAGCAGATAGTGCTGTGGCAGCTCCTCTGAGGCTGACGTGAAGCGGACGAAGGTGCGTCCCCAGCGCCCGGACTATTTCTTCGGAGCCGGAGGGAAGTCCTTCAGCAGCTTGGCCACTGCCTTGTCCAGGTTCCGCTGTCTCTTCTCTGGGTCTTTGGGCGGATTCAGAGTCTTGGTTGCGGACCCGCGCCAGATGAGCTTCTTGTTGGCCCGGTCGTAGACATCGAAACCAAGTGTGCCGACCTGAATCGTGGTACTGGTAACTGTGGCCATTCCCATGCCGCCCATACCCCATCCCCATCGCGGGCCACCGCCCATGTTATAGGCGTCCCACTCCTTCTGCTCCTGGATCGAGACTTGGTAGCCAACGTACAAATCGGCATTTGGATCGTCGGTTTTGACGAAACCCTTGGATGCCAGTTCATTGTCAATGGACTGCTTGATCTGCTGCTCGACCATCGGGTCCGGGTGCATGTTGCTTTCGATGGGAACCCATTTGTAGGTTTTGAACTGTGAGAAGTCTGTGCCGGGCATGTAGTTGACCGTCACGTCCTGGGACCAGGCCGCCGCACAGACGGCCAATATGAAAGCGAATGCCAACGATAGTCCGACGGTAAAGCTCGTGAATCTGATCCGCATGAGAATCTCCTTCCTGCTTGAGACAAGTTGTTTGTGTGCTTAATCGGGGGCAAGCGTAGTTAGGCGGGAGGATCGACGGGTCAAGCGGCGTCACCGAGCCGTCGGTACGCCTGCCCTTTCGTTCACTCGTTGTTTATCCCTCAAGGGCTATCTTGTCAAGGACATGTGACCAGCCAACTATAGTGACAGGTATCACACAATCCACGCGCTTTGCTGGTGGCTGGTTTGGGCAGTTGCGAAACAGTCTGGCGAAAAAGATCAGGCCGTCAATTTACACAAACAGGGTATGTCGCAAGCTTGCGCTATCTATGTGCCAGTTCTCAAGTCCCCGTGGAAACACCCAGGACGAAAACCCACAGGCCTTGCAGTAAGCTCCACTCCTGCAATGGTCGATGTGAGGTTGCGCTGCATCAAAGACAGTGATTGGCGCAGAGTTGATAATTAAAAAACTATGAGGATTCTGACCATGCAGCTTTCCAAACTTACCGAACTTAAAGTGAAGGACGTCAGGCTCAAGCAAGAGCGAAAGAACGAATCTCTCCGTCTTGCAGAACTCATGAAGCGCCTGCAAAGAATCATTCGCCAGCGTGAGCAGAGTACCGGCCAAAGAGCTGCATAGCCCCACCCCCATACCCTAATCCGTCGCTCTCGGCAGGCTGCTGCCTCGTCGCGGGGGTCATTTCGCGCTATGCCGATTTTTCACCGGTTGACAGCTGTTCTCGTTTCGCGAGTCGACGACTCAGGAAGCAACCAGCGACGGAGTCGCGGCTAATCTGTACTATATCTAGATTGAGGAGCAGAGCGGATGAACAAGAAACTGCTCAGCCTTTCCCTCTGTACGGCGGCTTCAATGTTTGCCCAAGTTTCACTAACGGGCGTGGACCTCGATCAGTCGTGCGGCAGGTTGACCACATTGTTGTGCAAGTCGACACAGTTGCGAACCCGAAATCCTTGTGGTCCGTATTCTCGAAAACACTGAACCTCCCGGTCGCTTGGCCGCCCTCCGACTATAAAGAATTCTTCAGCGGTGGAGTAAACGTCGGAAATGTAAATCTCGAATTCGCCTATTCCAAAGATGAATCGCCTGCGGCGTCCTCCATGGGGGCCGGGCTGCAAACGCGAGATTTGGCGGATTGGGACTTGAACCCGTGCCGCTCGCAGACGCTATTGCCAGGCTCGATGAGCTTGGTTTGCGCCATTCTAAACCTGATGCCTACCAGCAGACTCAAGATGAAACTGGTGAGAAGTTGACCCTCTGGACAACAGTCTATCTCGATGAACTTTCCCAGAACATGGATATCTTTCTTTGTGAATATAGCAACGATCTATTTCGAACGGACAACCCTCCGCGTCGAGACATTCAAGACAACCGACGATATTTGACGGATCAACTCAAGCAGCGTCACGGTGGGCCGCTAGGAATCGACTCCGTTAAGGAGGTCGTGATTGAAGCCTCAAATTACAAGACGACTGCAAGCTTGTGGGGAAAGCTGCTAGACAAAAAAACTCCGTCCCCCGGTGAAGCGTTGAAGGCCTCACAGGGGCCCGCGCTGCGTCTGGTTCCTTCCGGCACTGACGCGATTAGATCAATAGTGGTTCAGGTGCCCGATCTTGGTCGGGCTCGCCGATTTCTTAAGGAGAATGGTTTGCTTGAAGAAGAGCTGAAAGATAAGATCGTGATCGATCCCACCAAATTAATGGGGCTCGAGGTTCAGGTTGTCCAATAGCCTTGGAATTCTCTATCTGATTGCGACCGTTTAACTTCTCCTAGCTGACGTGCAATTCCGAAGCGAGCTCGATCTCAATTAGCGAAACCAAGGAGATGTCGCGCTATTTATTCGTCAGTTCTCAAGTCCCCCGTGCAGCCCACCAGGACGAAAATCCGCAGGTCGTGATCTGCCGGAGCCTTTCACTTTTTCTTTGGTGCCAATCTGGTGCCAATGACCCGGGAAACCAGAGGAATTTCGAGTAATTCCTGGCTTCCGCACACTTGTGACCTGTCACTAAGTCCCTTCAGTGCCAATGCTAAGTAATTGTGGGAAAGAGAGATGGCAGGTCTGCTATATAGCACGATGAACGAACACCGGGTCGGGGAAGGCAGTTCCGAGTTTGGTGCCAAGCCAGGACGCGGTCGGATGCCAGCCCCATGCCGCCACGGCTGCCCGGCTGGTTCAGCAAGCTCAATGGCGACGTTCGGTTTCACGCAGGATCGTGGCAAAGTTTCGCCCCACCAAGGTGAAACCCTGCTCGATGCGACCCGTGACCGCCAGTTTGGCTCCGGCTTCGGGTACCCCATAGTGCCCGGCGAGTACCCACATCGCTCCCGTACCATCATCGATTTGGAAGGCACCCCGTCCAATGATGCCGTAGGAGTCGACTACCCTTCCCGCAACCGTAACCTCTTGACCCGCATAGCGTCCGGGATCCCGGTTGATCTTAGCGATGCTCACGTGCGGCGGGCATCCGGCCAAAAGAAAAATTCCAGAAGTTA
>DASPTQ010000059.1:0-5251 GCA_035623335.1 Terriglobales bacterium | reverse complement strand
GCATGTGATGTGATTTCGCCTGATGTACTTGAAAATGCGATGTCAAAAACCCAGACAAGTATGCTGTTTAGAAGGGGCATAGCCCTTATCAACCAGAATGGTTTACGCAACAAAAAGGAAATCTCACAGGCAAGCTCTTTCGATTTTGGTTGTCGTCACCTGGATAGGTGTCGCAGGTCACAGCCCAGAGGTTAGAGTGCGCAGACAATTGTGCACCAACCAGGGTGGTGGTTCACCAGTTCACCGAGTGGCGAAGAAGTTCGCGCGAGTTTCCACTCGCGAGAGCATGCGATCCGTTCAGCCCACGCTCGGCATTGGTGGATGTTCGAGAATGAGAGGTTTGCTATGGATGTCTCATTCTACAAGTACGCGTTCTTTGTTCTTATGGGAATTGCGGTCCTCGGGCTTCTAGGCATCGTCAGTATGTTTGGATGGGTTGTGCTAAGAGCTTCGTGGTCATGGCTCCGGGCACATTTGAAACCAAGTGCTAAGACGGCTTAAGTTAATCTACGGGAGCACCGATGCATTGCCAGGGAAATGCCGTACTTTCGAAGTGTCTAAGTATCGGCCTTGTTAAGCCCCAGGGTTCCGCCGGTTCGTTTGACGAGTCGCTCTGATAATCGTCCTTCCTTCAAAGCAGCCATTTCAGTTTATTTAGCAGCTCGGAATCGCGCGGTTGGCCGGCCGAGGTGTGATTTCCAAATTCAGCCACAATCTGCAGACGAACTCGTTCTTCGTCGCAGATATCAGGCGCAGGTACAAACCTAGTTCCACATCCGTGACAGACTCCCCCTATGAACTCACCCAGCTTTGCGCACGAATGTCAGCTTTTCAACTTGCGACGGCATCCGGTGCCCTCCGGTTGAGCACGAGAACCGCAACTATGTCTGCGATGACTTCCTTGGTTTTGCGCGAAGGATCTACTATTAAAACCCTGTCCCTCGCCGCACTTTGTTTTTGTTTCCCAACTGCAGCTATGCTGTTCTTCACTTCCGAGAACTCGCCTTCAACGGTAGGGTTAGGTGAACGTAAGTAAGTAAATTTGACTAAGGGTAAATTCTTTGCGAGGAACTCGCGATCTTGCTGTGATAACGTCCAACAAGAAACGACTATATCGTGCCAGTTGTAGACCCAGTACTGCAAAGCCGCAAACAATATTTTCAAGCTTGTAGTCTTCGCATCTTGAATGTTGTCGTTGACTCCAGACACATAGGTAGGACGTAATTCATTGGCATCGGCGAATTCCCAGTCCAATGTGATTGCCAGCATGCGACCTAAGCTATTCCGCTCGGAGCCGTCAGCACCCATAACAAATATGACCATGCGTCCTCCGCTTCCTAGGTGGCGTGTTTACTCGTTACCCAGCAACAGGCCAGCGATTGCCAATGCCATCGCCATAACGGCGAGCCAGACCGAGAGTGGAACCAACCAAGTGCTGGTGAAAAGCAAGACTTGGTTACGCCAGCTAGTGCCAGGCTGCAATTTCGAACAGGAGTACCGGTGATTCATAATCACCCTCCTCGAACGAGCAGCTATCAGATCGTCAACAAAGACTCGTACAGGCTACGGTGTTCTTGTGCTGATGTCAGATGCACATAAGAGGAGATCACCGCCGGAAGGAAGGCAGACCGCGAGTTCATCGTTGTTTGCCTTTGGCTGAGCGTGGAGTTCATCGCCACAACTCCATTTCAAGTCAGTGGAACCGGCACGGACTAGACACGAGACTAGCCGCAGGCCGGTTAAGCGGGAAGCGAGTGAGACTTAGTATCATCCAGCTAAGACTTATGCTCCTCAAGATCACGGAAATTCAGTGATAGGAGTCACCATTTCTAGTGATTACTCAGTGCGTGTTTTATCTAATCAGCCGAAGCTTTCGAAACGCAGGGGCGCTTTCGTCGGCACTTTCGGGCAATTTTTCTCGGCCTGCCATGCTTGCTCGATCTGCAGGCAGGTAACACCGGTATTCTTATTTTCTTAGCGCGCTTATCGGGGGCATTTGTCACTTTTTTTCGGGCTAGTTGTCACTGGTCTCAGTGATGAATATCACTACCATCTTGGGTTGCGCTAAATCTGCAGACAGCAGTGTGTTCGCGCAATGTCGCTAAACCGTATACCACTAATCGGCTTCACAGTTTTCGTTCTGCTCACGACCCGTGGTGACCACAATCACTGCAGGCCCCTGTTGGGAGGTCGATAAGTGAAACCACGTTCGCAAAACAGACGAAGTGACTTACCCGGGGCGGACGGGGGTCAGGGCATTAAGACCGGTTTGATGAGCGTGATATGAGCGCGAACCTCGCGATGATCAGCGACGGGAAAAAGTTCATGTGGGATGGGCAGCTCTATTCGACCAAGGAAGGCGCCTCCGCCGCAGAGCAGTCCTACCGCAACGACAACTTCGAAGTTCGAGTGGTGGAACAAGAAGGAAAGCTTCTGGTTTACACCCGACGAGTTGTAAAGCAGGCACCCGTCGCTTCGTAGTGGGGCCCCCGCTAGGGGGTGGAAATGGCAAGCGGTACATTGCCGGTTGTGAGCGATCCCAGACTGCTGGAGAGCATCCGGCAGTACGGAAAATTCGATAGTTCGGCCTGCTACCAGTGCGGTACCTGCACAATTTCTTGCGAGCTGGTCTCCGATTCCATCACCTTTCCTCGAAAAAGCATTCGTCAGGCCCTATTCGGATTACGGGCCCCGTTGTTGGCGAGCCTCGAACCGTGGATTTGTGAAGACTGCGGCGATTGTTCCATCGCCTGTCCGCGCCAGGCAGAGCCCAGAATTTCAATGGCCACCTTGAGGCGTTTCCTCGCCGCCCAGTACGATTGGACTGGGATGGCTTCCAGGCTGCTTACATCGCGGGCCTGGTATCTGGGCTCACTCCTGTTTGTAGGGCTTCTCGTAATTGGCCTAATCCTTTGCTACCACCTCTGGTATGTGGGATTGAGTTTCTCACAGCTATCGACACCACTAGGCCTGGAGCACATGTTTCCGCTAATGACCTACTACACGGTTACGGTGATACTGCTGCCAGTCCTGCTGCTGTTCTCGCGCATTTTCCGCATCTGGCGACTCACGATGGGTGAGCGCAGAATCCCCGTTTCTATCTACGTTCGCGAGCTTTGGACTTACATCCGCGAATCTGCGACTTATTCCTTGCTCCACAGATGCCCGGAACATCAGCGATGGAGGGGCCACTGGATGCTGGCCGCGGGTACAACAATCATGTTGGCCATAAAATTGTTCGGGCTGCGCTGGTTCCAGACGGACAATCTCTATCCTTTGTATCACCCGCAGCGATGGCTCGGTTATCTGGCCGCTGCACTCATTCTCTACGGAGTCGGGGGGATTCTTTGGGGACGGTACCGCGCGCAGAGAGAAATATATAAGGAGACCCACTTCCCCGATCTGGTCCTTCCCGTCCTGCTTCTTCTTACCGTAGTCACCGGCCTGATGGCACATGCCTCTCGCTATTTGGGCTTTGGCCTTACTTGCCATTTTGTATATGGAGTGCACGTGATCTTTGCCACTCCCATGCTGGTCGTGGAGATGGCTTTCGGCAAATGGGCGCACATGGTTTATCGGCCATTGGCCGTGTATTTCCAAGCAGTCAAGGACCGGGCTGAAGAAAGAGCAGTTTCTGTTCAGGAGCGCGTTACATATGCAGCCTGAGCAACCACAGCCATGTACGGTTGGTGCTGCCTTGGTGGTCGGGGGCGGCGTCGGCGGCATGCAGGCAGCCTTGGATTTAGCGAGCGCTGGCATCAAGGTTTATCTCGCCGAGAGCAAACCTGCCATTGGCGGGGTCATGGCGCAGTTGGACAAGACCTTCCCCACCAACGACTGTGCCATGTGTACGTTGGCCCCGCGGCTGGTCGAGATCGGGAGGCACAAGGACATCGAGATTCTAACCTTGAGCGAGGTTGAGCGCATTGAGGGCCGGCCGGGAAATTTCACGGTTACGATCAAGCAGCGGGCGCGTTTCGTTGACGGGACGAAATGCACTGGCTGTGGCGCGTGCACCGAGCAGTGTCCGGTAACCCTGCCGTCGGAGTTCGACCAGGGCCTCGGGGAGCGGAAAGCGATTTTCCGGCCTTATCCGCAAGCCGTTCCCAACGTCTTCGCAATTTCTCGCCGTGGCACCTCTCCCTGCCAAGCCGCGTGCCCAGTTCATCAGGACGGACAGGGATATATAACTCTCATCGCGCAGGGACGCTTCGAGGAGGCGCTTCAAGTCATTCTGCGGGACAATCCCCTCCCCTCGATTTGCGGCCGCATCTGCACCCACCCCTGCACTGCCGTATGCACGCGCTGCAACGTGGATGACCCGTTGAATTTGCCGGCATTAAAGCGCTTCATTACCGATCGTTTTCGAGATTACAAGCTGCTGGCGCCGAACGTGACCGATCGTACGGAGAAAATTGCGATCGTGGGATCGGGCCCGGCTGGTCTTTCATGCGCCTACCATCTTCGACAGAAAGGCTATGGCACTACGATCTTCGAAGCTCTTCCGGTGGCAGGTGGGATGTTGGCAGCCGGTATTCCTTCCTTTCGGTTACCCCGCGCCTTGTTAAACGCTGAACTGGACAGGTTGCGCGCGATGGGGATCGAAATCTTGTTGGACACTCCCGTGGGCAGCGGCATCACCTTCGAGGAGCTGCGCAAGAGCTACGCCGCGGTTTTCATTGCCATCGGCGCCCACGTCGAGCGGAAGCTTGGTATTCCCGGCGAAGACTTGGCTGGCGTCATGGGTGGCGTGGAGTTTCTGCGCCGAGTCAATCTCGATAAACCGGTGGCACCCGGCAAGCGTGTGCTCGTGATTGGCGGCGGAAATTCTGCTCTCGACGGGGCGCGCACTGCCCTCCGTTGCGGAGCGACAGACGTCACGATCGTTTACCGCCGCACCCGCAAGGAGATGCCCGCCGATCCGCGTGAGATTGAGGACGCCACACGCGAAGGTATCAAACTGTTGTTCCTTGCAGCGCCCAAATCGTTCCGATCCGGCCCCGATGGGCGCGTCGCTGCCCTCGAGTGCGTCAAGATGAGGCTCGGCAAACCAGACGCCAGTGGGCGGCCGACTCCCGAACCCATCCCCGGATCCGAATTTGTTTTGCTTTGTGACGCGGTCATTGTCACCATCGGCCAGTCTCCCGATGTGAGCGCTCTTGGAGAACGTCTGGGAGTGGAAACCACAAAGTGGGGAACGCTCAAAGCCGATCCGCTGACGCTGGAAACCGTTATACCTGGTGTGTTTGCC
>DASPTQ010000058.1:0-55204 GCA_035623335.1 Terriglobales bacterium | reverse complement strand
CTACGTCGCGCACGAGCTGGTCGAAGCGCAGGTTGCTCACTGATACGCCGAAATAACTCGAAGCCACTTCCTCGAGTTCGTGCGCCTCGTCGAAGATCACCGCCGCAGCCTCGGGCAGGATGCCGGCATCAGGCGCGCCGTCCGCCGCCTGCTTGATGGCCATGTCGGCAAAAAACAGGTGGTGGTTGACGATGATGATGTCGCTCTCGATCGCCCGGCGATGCATCTCGGTGATGAAACAGTTCTCCCAGGAACTGCACTTTTGACCGAGACAGGTCTCCGAGCGGGCATCCAACCTGTGCCACAAGGCGCTCGATTCGGGCAGGGCAGCCAATTCGGCGCGGTCCCCGGTTGCGGTGGTCTTCTCCCAAGCGGCGATGGCGCGATAGTGCTCGATTTCGTCCAGCCCGCTGAGTACAGGCTGACGGGTCAGGTCGTAGAGTTTCTTCCGGCAGAGATAGTTGTTGCGTCCTTTCATGTAGCAGACGTTGAGCTTGCCTTGGCCATTGGGGTAGAGCGCCTGCTCCAGGAACGGAATGTCTTTGTAGAAAAGCTGTTCCTGCAGATTCTTGGTGCCGGTCGAAATAATGACCCGTTTCCCCGACTGAATCACGGGCACCAGATAGGCGAGGGTCTTGCCCGTGCCCGTGCCGGCTTCGATAATCAGGTGGCGCCTTTGCTGGAGCGCCTGTTCCACCGCCTGCGCCATCTGCAGTTGTCCTCTGCGAAACTCGTACGCAGGATGCGTGCGCGAGAGAAGGCCGCGCGGAGCAAAGAACTGGTGGAGCGAGACGCCCGGTTTCATGCTGGGTACCGCCGGCTCGGAACTCGAGGTCACGGAATCTCTATAATAAGCCACCGTAGGGCTGTCGATGCCCGGCGCAGTCCTGGTCCGAGGTCAGGTTTTCCGGGTCTCGAGATGGAAGCCCGCGACTGAGATCTGCCCAGCTATTCTCTCGACGGGTGGGACACCTGCTAGCAAACCGAACCTTGACGAACGGCACACCCAAATCGTTCCTGCCTCCCACCATCGCCATCGTGGGGCGTCCTAATGTGGGCAAATCCACGCTCTTCAATCGTCTTGTGGGCCGCCGCCGCGCCATCGTCGGCGACGAGCCGGGAATCACGCGAGACCGCCTCTATCAAGAAACGGAATGGCGCGGGCGCCGCCTCCGCGTGGTCGACACCGGCGGAATCGTTTCCCCGGGTACGGACCCGATGGCGGCTGAGATCTATCGTCAGGCCGAGGTGGCTCTCAAGGAATCGGCCGCCATCATTATGGTCGTCGACGGGCGCAGCGAGCTCGCGGCCCCCGATCTGGAGCTGGCCCGCTTGCTGATTCGCACCGGTAAGCCGGTGTTCGTGGCCGTCAATAAGATTGATTCCGAGAAGCAGCAGACGCTTGCCTTCGACTTCCATCGCTTGGGCATTCGCCGCCTGTTTCCCGTTTCTGCCGAGCACGGTCGGGGGGTGGATGAGTTGCTGGATGCGGTGCTAGAAACCTCTCCGCAAGAGCTCAGCAGGGGCGAGGAAGGGGAGGAGGAGAGGGCAGAAACCGGGGAAACCAAAGTCGCGATCATCGGCCATCCCAATGTGGGGAAGTCCACGCTGCTGAACCGCCTGAGCGGCACCACCCGCGCCATTGTGTCCCCCATTCCCGGCACCACCCGCGATGTAGTCGATGAGGTTCTCGAGCGCGATGGCCGGCGCTTCCGGTTTCTGGACACGGCCGGCATCCGCCGGAAAGGCAAGACTCGCCTGATGGCGGAAAAACTATCGGTGGTGATGGCGCGTAAGCACCTCGCCTCGGCCGATATTGCTCTGCTGGTGATTGATGCCACCGAGGGTGTTACCGCCCTCGACGCTACCATTGCTGGCTATGCCCACGAAAGCGGCCGCTCGGTCATTGTGCTGGTCAATAAGTGGGACCTTATGCGGAGCGATCAGCAGAAGCCGGTCGGCCGATCGAAAGCCGCTCGCCTGGCGAATAGCCAACCTCTGAATGACCGTCGCGTCTTCGAACAGAGGCTTCGCGACCGGCTGAAGTTCCTCCATTATGCCCCGGTGCTGTTTATCTCGGCGGCGACGGGCGGCGGGATCGAAAAGCTCTTTCCCCTGCTCGAGCGGGTTGCCGAGGAGCGGCGCAAACGCATTCCTACGGCAGAATTGAATCGCTTTCTCGAGCGGGTGGATTTCGACCGGGCCTCCGTCCCCATGCGCCAACGAATCAAGATCTATTACATGACGCAAGCCGCCGTGGCTCCCCCGACGTTCATCCTTTTTACCGATCGCCGGGTGAAACTGCACTTTTCCTATCAGCGATTCCTGGAAAATCAGATTCGCCACGCTTTTGGGTTCTTAGGCACCCCGATCTGGCTCAAGAATCGGGCCCGGGAGTAGCGGGTTCAAGAGGCGGCGAGTGGAGCTAGCTGCTTGCCTCGGGGAGAGGCAAGATGGGCGGTACGGCCGGCTGGGCTGCTGGAGGAGTCGGGGGCGCGGGGTGAAGCGCATTCGCCAGACTCGGGTAGCGGGAGGCCAGAAAGTAGATGGAGTAGGCAGGGAAGAACACCATCACCGGCACGGCGATGATGGCAATTAAGTAAAAAAATACCGCGGCTAGAATCAACCCCACGACTACCGCGAAGGTGATGGTGTAGACGTTCCATTGCAAACCGACGGCCTTCCCGGCCAGCACCGCGAGTGCCCCAAAGCCTCCAACCGGAATGAGCACAATTATGACGGCCACGGTCGCGAGAATTGCCAAAAGAATTCCGGCTCCGATCGCCATCACAATCTTCATGAGAAGATAGCCGAAATACGGACCCTTTTCCGCGCGCAGCATCGGCAAGAGGCGGTGCCAGGCCTCGAATGCGTCCAGGTCCTCGAGCGCCATTTGCGGGATGACGAAATCCTTGGTGAAGACTTGTACCACGGCGCACACCAAAAGGAACGTCATGACCACCAGGAACAACGCCAGGCCACAAAGAATCAACGCCGGCAGGTGCTCCTTGGGTTTCGTCAGCCATCCGGCGGCGAAGGCGAAGATGGCAGGAACCCCGATCAGGAACGCCAGTCCTAGGGCCGTCACCAGGGCGAAGGCGATCTGCCAAAGGAAGTACTTGAGGGCTGCCCCCTGCCGCCGGTTCCATTGTTGTCCAAGCTCACATCGCTTGGTCAAGACGCTATCGAACAGGATGAATCGCATAACGCTGTGCAGGTAAAGCAGCAACATAGAGAAGGCAAAGCCAAGCACGATCAGCAAGGCAAACAGCAGGGCCAGCGTGACAGGATTGATCGACGGGATGGCGATGGGGTGTGGGTTGGGGCGCTTAGGAACCTGAAAGTTGGTGTTGAAATGGCCGCAACTTCCGGTGGTCAATTCTCCCGCCAACAGTCCCACCAGTGCGAGCTTGGCCCACTGCCCCGCCCGGAACGGCTGAAACAGTTGCTGCTTGGTATGCTCAAAGGCTGGACTGATTGCGTCGATGGCGGAAATTGGCAACGAACACCTCGCCGCGGTCGGGGGGGGATGGCAGAACGTTACAGCGAACAAGCGAAGAGGTCAACTGAATTCGCAATCAGCTGCGGGCATCGACCAGCCATGCAAGGTAGCGTCTATCTGCCTATTCATCAATGAGTTGCGGGTCAGCTTGCTCTCTGGTTTTACGCTTTGCTGCTCCCCATCTGACCCTCACTGGCCCCTGGCAACCAACGACTGTTTCTGCGAGATGTACCTCCCCACTTCCGCATCCAGCAGTTCCAGTGGCAGTGCGCCATTCATTAAAACGGCATCATGAAAGTCGCGCACATCAAACTCTGGCCCCAACTGTTTCTCCGCCTGCCGCTTGAGCTTCACGATCTCGAGCTGTCCTGTCTTATACGCCAGCGCCTGCGCCGGCCAGCTGATGTAGCGGTCTACTTCCGCCAGATTCTCGGTCGGAGCATGGGTCCGCAGATAGTTCTGGGCCTGCTCCCGTGTCCATCCCATCGCGTGGATGCCGGTATCAATCACGAGCCGAGCGGCGCGAAAGCGCTCGCTCGCCAGCTGCCCAAATCGGTTATAAGGATCCTTGTACACGCCAAGCTGTGAACCCAGCGACTCCGCATAGAGCGCCCAACCTTCCGCATAGGCGCTGTTGTTATAGAACTTGCGAAAGTCCGGCAGGCCGGGCAAGGAGTGCGCCAGGGAGATCTGAAAGATGTGCCCTGGAACCGCCTCATGCAGCACCAGCGCCTCCTTGTCGTACTTCACCTGCTTCTCCGGCTGATAAGCCTGCAAATTGAACCATCCCGGCGTGCTCCCGTCGGGCGAGGGAGCCTGGGCATTCGATGCCGTCACCTGTTCCCGGTCTTCCGGAATCGCCCGCACTCCATAGAGCAGCAGCGGCATGTGTTTAAACTGGTTCGGCAGCTCCGGCTCGACGATCTTCGCCACGTTGCGACAGTACATCAGCATTTCGTCCTTCGAGTGAAACTTCTCGCCCGGATCATTCGCGAGCTTCACCTCGAGTTCGCTCACGGTTCCCTGAAATCCCCTCTGGCGCGCGATCTCTAGCATCTCGCCCTCGATCCGGTCCACCTCGGCGAGCCCAATCTTGTGGATTTCCTCCGGCGTCTCGTGGGTCGTTGTCAGCCGCCGGATCAGGATCGCGTAATACTGTTTCCCGTTGGGCAAGCTGGAAATCCCAATTTGCGGACGCACCTGCGCCGCATAGGTCGTCTGCATGTAGGCCAGTATTTTCCGCCACGCCGGACGAAAATCGTTCTCGAACGCATCGGTGGCTTCCCGGCGCAGCTGCTCGCGCTGGGCCTCCGGAATACTGGCTGGCATCTTCTTCAAAAGCTCGAGCAGCGCGGTTTTGTCCGCATCCTGGTTCACCTGCTTCGTGAGCTGCTCGATGACAAGGTCGGAGACGATCTTCGGCTGGGTAATACCGCGCGCAATCGCCTCGTTCATGATCTCGATGCTCTGATCGACATAGGCAGGGATGGCCTGCAGCCGCGCGATGATGTTCTCGCAATCCTTCACCGTAAAGGCCGGCATCCGGTCGATGGTCACGTAGACGGCATTGTGGAAGCCGAACATCTGCCCCACGCGGAACAGGTAGAGCTGCAGATCGAACGCATCGAGCTGCGTGCGCAGGTCGTAGCGCAGCAAATCGAGGCTGAGCCGGTCTTCCGGGGAAAGTCGCTGAGGACCCGCACCACTCGAAAACTTCTCGGCCTGGGCGAGTGCCTGCTCGAGATGCGAGCGGCGCAAATCGCGGCCCTGCCGGGAGAGATCCGACCAGCGGTCGTCATACTCATGCCGCCCGATGGAAGTCGCATACTCCGGCGAATCCCGCAACGTCTGCTCGAAATAGTCGGAGAAGAATTTCGCGAGCTCGGGCGACGACGAGGAACCATACGCCGGGGAACCCCCGGCTTTTTGCCCTACTCGAGCACGGACTGCCATGGACAAGATCAGAACGATCGCCGCCACCACAACCCATCGGGTATCTGCACGGAGAATCTTGGTCATAAGTGTGCGATTATACTGACTAACTGGATTCGAGAGGCAGCTTCCCGGCATCGCAGGTTCGCAGGGAGGACTCGATGCGATGGCAACGGCTATTTCCTCAGCTCTGCCTCCCAGTTGAGGACTAGGTTGATGGGCTGAGGCGCGGGTACGTGGTCCATCGAATCGATGAGAAAGCGTTGGCCGTCTGCGGCTACATCGTAGGGACTCGCTTCGGGGCTGCTGGGTGAGTACACCGGGTGCATCTCGAACAACTTCTTGGGAATGCCAATACGCGGAGCGGAACCGCTCAGATCCACCTCCACCGCCATCAGAACCGTGCCGTTCTGCGCGAGAAAGAACAATTCCTTGCCGTCACCCCGCCAACGGGGGTATTGCCCGCCGCCGGCCGAGACTTGCCATTTGCCCGTGTTGCTCGGAAATGGCGTGATGTACAGCTCCCGTCTACCCTGGCCGTATTCCGCGTAGGCCAGCCACTTTCCGTCGGGAGAGAACTTTCCTTGCCCGGGAAAATTTCCTGATTCTCCCCCAATGAACACCGAAGGTTTGCGCTCGCCAAATAGGGGCAGCAGCCACAGCGTGTTTACCGAAGTGTTCGGTTCATACATGAGGTACCTGCCGTCCGGCGACCAGTCGTCGGGACGGTCCTGCCCATGGGAATTCTGCACTAACTCGTCTTTGCCCGCGCCATTCGAAGCTTTACGGTACATTTGCGGAAATGACGTCAGGCGGTTGGAAAAGAACACGATCTCCCCGCCGTCCGGCGACCAGATGGGCTGGCTGTTAACGGAGGGATCAAACGTGAGCCGGGTTCTGGTGCCGCCGCCCAGATCGTAGATCCAGATATCGGTTGCGCCGCGCCCCGGATCACCCACGGTGACGGCTAGCTTCTTTCCGTCGGGAGACAAACGAGGAGCCGTGTAGACGTAGTTCCCACCGGGTTCGCCCACCTCGCCAATTTGCCTTCCGCCGCGATCAAACCAGAGCAGCCGGGAAGGCTCCGCCTTGCTGCCAGCGCCCCCATAGGCGAGGATCCCATTGGTCGACACGGACACTATCGAACGGCTATAGGAAGGATTCTCCAGAACGCCGTCGAACAGGGGAACGGCGTCTCCATGCACGCTGCGATCCTGCTCATCGAATGGTTGTGCCATCAAGGTGCCATCTCGGACAAATAGCAGATACCCGGCCGTCGCAAGAACCACGTTCGACCGGCTGCGAAAGACCAACTTCTTCTCTCTGTCGTCGAGCGAGGCGGCATAGGTACCGGAGGCTTCCCCCTGCGAACTGCGTGTGAAGTAAAGGAAGTGCCGGCCATCGGAAAGAAATTGCGGCCAACGATGCGTGTTCTCATGTTGCGGATCAAGCTCCGTCACCTGTACGGGCGTACCCCCTGCGGCCGTCACCTTGTAGATCGAACCGTTGTAGGTGGGAGAGAAGATGATGGTGCCCTCACGGCTCCAGCTCCCGCCGCGGCCGTCGGGAGCATCACAAATGATCTGTGCCGGTCCGCCGGTGGCTTCGATCTTCTTGAGTTTGCCTTCGGCAAAGAATCCGATGAACCGGCTGTCGACGGACCAGAAGGGATAGGTTGCGCCCGCGGTTCCCGGCAGAGGCTGGCTGGTGGAAGCATCGAGGGCGCGCACCCAGAGCAATTGCTTACCCTCCATGTCCATTGCCCCGAAGATCAACCGGGTACCGTCGGGCGAGATCACTAACGGCGCGGTGCGGTCCCCCACAAAGACAAACTCGGTCCTGTCCGGCGCTGGAATATAGGCGTGCAATCCACGAACCGCCA
Organism: Terriglobales bacterium; assembly: GCA_035623335.1. Classification (GTDB taxonomy): domain Bacteria; phylum Acidobacteriota; class Terriglobia; order Terriglobales; family Acidobacteriaceae; genus JAFAGX01. The sequence goes on along the minus strand of DASPTQ010000058.1, from coordinate 47,888 downwards.
TCTTCGGCCGCAGGAACGGAATTAGCGAAAATGCCGCCACCGCTCCCAGCAAGATTCCTGACGCCAGCCAGAGAATTCGCTCGCGACCTTTTCCTGCGGAAACCACCGGTCTGGAGACTCCCGTCTGCGATCCACTCTCGGCGATCCCCTTCAGCTGCAGCTTGACGTCGTGCACGGTTTGGAACCGCTCCTCCGGGTCCTTGGCTAAGCAGCTTTTTACCACCCGCTGCAGTTCAGGTGGAGACATCGGTTGTAGGTTGGCAAGCGGTGGCGGATCAGCCGCGAGAATGGCAGCGATGGTCGACGCTGTCGTCTTTCCCTGGAAGGCGCGCTGTCCTGTCATCATTTCGTACAAAATTGAGCCCAAGGCAAAAATGTCGGAGCGCGCATCGGCGTCCTTCCCCTCTAACTGTTCCGGGGACATGTACTGAAAGGTCCCGACTAACACTCCCTTGGCCGTCAGCGGCTGATCTGCAGAGGGGCCGGAGAGAGTCATGGTCAAGCTCGACGAGGCGGCTCCAACCGCGCTCATCGCCTTGGCCAGGCCAAAGTCCATCAGCTTGGCTCCAGTCTTGGTCAGCATGACGTTGCCCGGCTTCAAATCGCGATGGACGACGCTGGTACGATGGGCGTTCTCGAGACCTTCACAAATGTCAATCCCGTACTTCAAGACTTGATGGAGGGGCAGCGGACCTTTACGCAGACGATCGGCCAGGGTCTCCCCTTCCAACAGCTCCATCACCAGATAGTCGGTCCCGTCCTGATGTCCGACGTCGTAAAGCGTGCAGATATTGGGATGGTTCAGCGACGAGATGGTGCGAGCTTCTCGATCAAAGCGCTCGCGGGCCTCGGAATTGCGCGAAAGGTCGGGAGGAAGGATTTTGATGGCAACGATACGATTGAGCCGTGTGTCCCGTGCGCGATACACCTCTCCCATCCCGCCAGCGCCTAACGAGGACTGGATCTCATAGGGACCGAGTTTCGTACCGGACACAAGACCCATGTGTACGCGGAACTATAGCGGGAAAGATTATAGCGGGAAAGACGCGCCACCATGATATCGCGAATCGTCGGCAAACCGGGTGATGCGGGTTCACGGGTCGCGAAGCCGGGAAGCCAATCATTCGCAGCGCAGCGCCTCGACGGGATCTAGCTTGGCGGCACGAAAGGCCGGAACCAGGCCACTGATTACGCCGACGGTCAGAAGCACAAGCGTGGATACGACGAGAATCATGGCTGAGATTTTGAGATGGATATCCGCCTTCCCCGAGTCATCCTCAAAGAGCGCGCCCATCAACGGCAAGGTGCCCACGGCAGCAGCGATGCCGTAAGAGAGCAGCACCCCGAGGGCTCCGCCCAGCAGCATGATGAGCAAGGTTTCGGCCAGAAATTGACACCAGATGTGGCGCTTTCGCGCACCCAGGGCACGCCGCAACCCGATTTCGCGAACCCGCTCCTCCACCGAGACCAGCATGATGTTCATGACGCCCACCCCGCCAATCCCCAGGGTTAAGGTTCCAATGAAAGTGAGCAGCACTTCGAGTCCGATGGTCAGGCCGTCAATGATCGGACGAAATTCGTCCCGTCCGAACATCTGCAGGGCTTTCTTGTCGGTGGGTGAGAATTGCTGGCGTGTGGCGATCGCCGCCAATACCTGGGCCATGGCCGGCTTTTCAAACTGCGGAGCAATGGGCTCGAAGACCAGCACGGCGGCATAGCGGGTGTTCCACAAGTCCCCTGCCGTCGTATAAGGGATCCAGACCGACTCGTCATCACTCGAGAAATAATTGCTCAGCTGGATCTTCCGAGCCATGACGCCGATCACGGTAAAGCGGACGCCTCCGATCAGCACCGTTTCCCCCACCGCGGGACGGCCGCTGAAGAGCTGCTCGCGGATCCGCCCGCCAAGGAAGGCTACGCGTCTGCGTTCCATAAAGTCGCTGCCATCGATCCAGCGGCCTTCCCCGGGTACCTCATTCCGCATCTCTCCGTACTCCGGACAAACCCCCCGGACCGCCGCTGTACCCACGAGACGCTCGCCGTAGGCGATGCCGGGACGGTCCACGGTTTCGAGGCAGGCGTTCTTGACCAGGGGCGCGGTTTCTTTGACCAGGTCAAGATCGGCTTGCTCCAGCACCACCTTTTTTCCCGCTCGCTGCCCTCCCGGCTGTTCACTGGTCTGTTGCGGCCAACAGATCACCACGCTCTTTCCAAAGGCATTGAAGCCGTTCACCAGGATGGTTCGAAAGCTGCTGCCGTAGGCGATCAACAGAGTGACCGTCGAAATCCCCCATACGATGCCGAGCACGGTCAGAAAGGAACGCGTCCGGTTCCGCTTCAGAGCAATCCAGGCTTCGCGAATGATCTCGACTAACATGGCTCTCCGAACAGGCTTAGGAGATTCGAGCTTTGCGTCCTGCGTTCTTTCCGTGCTCTTTCGTCGGCTTCGCGGGGTGTCAGCTTCCCGCCTCGAATCGCAATGCTTCAATGGGATCGATCGCCGCTGCCTTTCGTGCCGGGTAGAGAGCGGCAACGACCGCCGTAGCGCCCAATAACCCGCAGGCAAGCGCACTGGTCGTCCAGGTGGGCAACAGGCCAGCGAAGAAATCCGGCATGGGAGCGAGATCCACCAGATAGCAAATTCCGTAGGCAATCCCCAGCCCGGCCCCTCCACTCAGCAGGGCAATCAACAGGGCTTCGAGAAAGAACTGCTTCAGAATGGTGTGGGCTGGCGCGCCCAGGGCCTTGCGCATGCCGATTTCCCGGGTGCGCTCCCGCACCGCCACCATCATCACATTCATCACACCCAGCGCTCCCAGCAGAAGCGTGACCAATCCGACTGCGCCCAGGAAATATTTCATCCCATCCGTCATTTGCCGGAACGCCTGGGCTTCCTCGACGGTGTCCCAAATCGGGCAGGCTTCCTTGTCGTTGGGATCGAAGTGGTGCATTCGTCCCAAGGCCGCGCGCACTTCATGCTTGCACGCCAAGTGCTGAGCCACCGACTTGGGCGTCACCAGCAGCTGATCGAAGGTGGTCGAAGTGCCGGGAGGTTTGTCGGGAAAATCCCTTCGCATGGCTGCGAATGGGACGAAGACCTTGTTCACGTCCCAACCGTCGTAGCTGGAGTCCTGCTTTTTCTGTGCCATCACCCCAATGACGGTGTAAGGGAAGTCGTTCAGATAGAGGTTCTCCCCGACCGGATTGCGGCCAGGGAAGAGCTGCTTGGCGGCATCGCTCCCTAAGAACGCCACGCGATGTCCGAGGTATTCGTCTTCCCAGTCGTAGAAGCGCCCCTGACCGACATTCAGCGAGCGAATATAGCCGTATTCGGGAAACGAGCCGGTGACCAGGAATGCCGCATTGTTATAGTTGCTGTGGATACGGACGGTCTCCTGTTCGAGCTCGGGTATGGCGTACTGACAGTCGGGCGATTCGGCCGCGACCACCGGCACATCCTGATCTTCCCAGTGGACAAGTCTTCCCGCCCTTGCTCCTCCCGCCTGAAGGCTGGTACGCCCGTGGAAGACGATCATGACGTCTTTGCCCAGGGTTTCCGCGACTTTGGCCTGGCCCACACGCAAACCTTCTCCGGCTCCCACCATGAGCACGATCGACACCACCCCCCAGGCGATGCCAAACATGGTCAAGAACGTGCGCAGTTTATGCGCCCACAGGGTCCGAAGCACATCGCCGATGAGGTCTTCGAAGATCATCCCTTCGATTGGACGGCGCATCCCGACGAATGTGAGCCGGGTCAGTCCAACTCCGCTTCTCGAATTTAGGTACGCGCTGGGCCGCGATTCCGTTCCCCAAACATCGGACGTTCAACAATCCGTGGCTCGAGTGAGTGCTGCGGCTGGGGAGATCGAACCGGGTTCTAACATGGATCTGCGAGGTATCGGTTACTCAGACGATCAAGCCGCGGTGTTCTTTGGCCAGCTCGTTGATCGCTTAAAGGCGATGCCGGGCGTCGAGTCTGCAAGCACCTGGAACGTTAGTTCCCCTTTAGTTCACCGGACGGGGCTACGCAGGTGTGGCATTCAAGGCTATGCGCCGAAGCGGGTGAGGAGGTGGGACTCGACTATAACTCCCTTGGCTCTAAATATTTATCCGCACTTCGCAATTTCATAATTTCCGGCCGATAAAAAGGAAATGGTCCGACTGGCTAACGCCCTCCGGGGTCTGATTGGTTGCTTCGACCAAGTCCAGCCACAGTTCCGCTTCTGCTGCCGGTAGTTCGCGAAAGGTCTTCTGCCATGCAGTCGTGAATGACTCTACGCCAAGGAAAGCTCTCCGCTCGAACTTTTCCTCAAACAAGGCAAGGAACTCAGCTCCCGTGGTCAAATGCGCCCAGCCAATGGGGGGTGCGTGCTCAGGGTCCAGATTGCCATCGCGCAAATACTGTTGATGGAATGCCACACGCTCGGACACTGGTGCGAACTTGAATCTCAGCAGGTCCCGCAGGTAGGCAAGGCGATTGATGCCCGCCGCAAATAGTGTCCCGCCCTTTCTTAGAATTCGCGCCGACTCTTTCACGCTGCGTCGGCGCTCCTCAAGCGACCGCAAATGATAGAGCGGGCCCATCAATAGAGCCAGGTCAAAGCTCTCGGACTGAAGACCCTCGAGTCTCGTGCCCGAGGCGTGATGGCAACCCGCCACGGAGTCTGCGAAGCCGGCCTTGCGAAGCTTCTGACTTACCGCTTCAAGCAGGCGCACGGAGACGTCCACCAGGTGCAAGCGGCAACTCCTCCGGGCAAGAAACTCCGTGTAATGGCCACCACCTACGCCGATCTCAGCTACAAGATCTCCCGTCTTCGCCACGCGCCCGAGCCACCGCAGGGTAACCGCCATTTCCACTGGACATTCCTGGGGCAGGCGCGCAAGTTCGTCTGCGAAGACGCTCTCGTCGTAGTGCCGCGCAACATTCGATTCTTCTTCACTGAGTTTTGGCATATTCGCGAGATTCCCTCGCAGATTGCGAATTTACCAACCCCCTCGATGAGGAAGCGATTGTACCGCTTGTCCACGGGCTCGTCCGATTCATCGACGGCGGCAACACGTGCGCCGCGCGGCCCCTCGGCCAGTTGGCGTTTCAGTTCTTCCAAGGCCCACGCATCGCTAATGGCGTAAACCTCCCCATTGCCGTCCCAAAGTTCTTGACGTATCTGCAGATGCCAAGTTGCGATGCCCAAACGCTCCGCGAAATACCGATAGCCGACCCCCTGTACGCGCCCCCGTCACTTTGAGCGCCTTAGCCCAAAAAGGTCACTTTTGCCGTATATACTCTCTTGCGATGACACTAGCATGCCGCTCAAGTTCACTTTGGCTTCTGAATAAGATCGCAGCCCTCCTGATTTTGAGTTCCGTGGGTGTCCTCGCCCAGACGGCCTCGCGTTCGCGGGTAACTGACACGATCGATTCCATGCCCTACGCGCGGTCGATCGAGCAAGCTGCGATTTCTCCCGACGGAACTGAAGTCGCGGTTGTTGCCGGAGGAGAGCTGACCATAAGGTCGCTCCGCGGCGGAGCTCCCCGTCCGATCGAGATTGAGAGCCGGCTCCGGCTGCGCGATGTTGGCTGGTCGGCCGATGGCAAACAGATCGCCTTTCTTGCCGATCTCCCCGGGGAGGCTCCCGCGGCTCAGGTGTGGACGGCGGCTGCCGACGGCACAGCTCAGGTGAAGAGAGCGGAACTGAAAGGCTACGCTGAGGCCGTTCAGTTCGCTCCCGATGGATCGAGGTTGGCCCTGCTCTTCATCGAAGGTATGCCGCGAGTGGCTGGTCCCTTGCAACCCATGACTCCGCTCGCGGGAGTCATTGACGAAAAAACCTACGAGCAGCGCCTCACGACCATCGATCTCCGCACCAACACGCTCAGGACAGTGACGCCCGCCGACATGTACGTCTATGAATATGAGTGGACTCCCGACGGAAAGAACTGGGTGGCCACGGCCGCCCGCGGCGCCGGTGACGCCAACTGGTATGTGGCGCGCCTCTATCTGGTCAGCGCAGCATCAGGCCAGATGCGAGAGATCCACCATCCGCGATGGCAGATCGCGGAACCGCAGGTGTCGCCCGACGGCAATTGCGTGGCCTTTATCGAAGGACTGATGAGCGACGAGGGCGTAACCGGCGGCGACATCTTCGTCGTTCCGCTAGCGGGTGGCCCGGCACGGAACCTCACTCCCAACCTCGGAAGTTCCCCTTCGTCGCTCGCCTGGAGCGGTCCTGATCGAATCGTGTTTGCCCAGAATGTTGATGGAAAATCCGGATTCGCCACCGTCAGCCGATCCGGCGGGGCGGTCGAGACAATTTGGACCGGGGAAGAATTTGTGGGGACGGCGGACATTTCCTCACCCAGCGCTTCCTTCTCCGCCGACGGACTGCTGACGGCCGTGGTGCGCCAATCGGCCAGTGCTCCCCCCGAGGTCTGGGCCGGACCCATCGCAAAGTGGAAGCAATTGACTACCTTCAACGCCGGTCTGAAGCCTGCTTGGGGCGAGATGCGCAATTTCCATTGGAAGAACGGGAGCACGTCGCTGGAAGGCTGGCTCATGCTGCCCAAGGACTTCGTTCCGGGCAAGACGTACCCCCTGGTCGTCAACGTGCACGGTGGACCTTCGGCGGCATGTGTCTCCCACTGGGATACGCGAGCGATGGGCATTGCGTCGGCCCTCGGTTATTTTGCCTTCTGCCCGAATCCGCGCGGCAGTTATGGGCAGGGGGAAGCCTTTACCCAGGCCAATGTCAAGGACTTCGGCGGCGGCGATTATCGTGACATCATGAGCGGAGTCGATGCCATCCTCGAGCAGTATCCGGTGGATTCTCACCGCATGGGCGTTCGCGGGCACAGCTACGGCGGCTACATGACGATGTGGGTGGAAACTCAGACCGAGCGCTTCGCTGCCGCGGTTGCGGGCGCTGGGCTTTCCAATTGGCAGAGCTATTACGGGGTGAACGATATCGACGAGTGGATGATCCCGTTCTTCGGAGCCTCGGTCTACGATGATCCGGCCGTCTACGCCAAAAGCGATCCCATGCATTTTGTGAAGGCCGTGAAGACGCCAACTTTGATCCTGGTGGGAGACCGTGACGGCGAAGTTCCCATGGAGCAGTCGGTGGAATGGTGGCACGCGCTCAAGGACAAGCAGGTGCCCACCCGGTTGGTGGTCTATGCGAACGAAGGCCACGTGTTCGTCAATCCCAGCGATGCGCGCGACTACCTGGTGCGCACCTTCGAGTGGTTCGAGGAATGGTTTCAGAAGGCGGAACGGCTGGTTAGCGGCGAAGCCAAGCCTGCGGATGGGGCGGGGCCGGCGATCCACTGATCAAATTCGCGCAGCGCAAGACTGCATTGCCGGCGATGTCTTTCCTTTCGATCGCGGATGTTTTCCTCGAGAGGCGGTAGAAGATCGAAGGTGATGTTGGCCGGTTGAAAATTCTGGGGATCGGCGTGGGTGATGTAATGGACGAGCGACCCGAACGCCGTGGCCCGCGGAGGGGCAACTGGTTCTCGCCGGCTCGCTAAGGCGGCGGCGTGCCTACCTGCCATCAGGCCAGTGGCGATCGATTCCACGTATCCCTCCACGCCACAGATCTGCCCCGCAAAAAAGATCCTAGGGTGGGGCTTCATCTGCAAGGTTTCCTCGAGCAGCGTAGGAGCATGGATGTAGGTGTTGCGGTGAATCTGCCCGTAGCGCAGGAAACGGGCATTTTCGAGGCCCGGGATCAGGCGCAGAACCTTCCCTTGCTCCCCGAACTGCAAGTGGTTCTGGAAGCCCACCAAATTGTAGGAGTCCGCCCGCAGATTTTCCCGGCGTAGTTGCACCACAGCGTAGGGAATTCGCCCGGTTCGCGGGTCTTTCAATCCCACCGGCTTCATAGGGCCGAAGCGCAGCGTGTCACGTCCGCGACGGGCAATCTCCTCGATCGGCAGACAGCCCTCAAAATAGTTCAGCTTCTCCCAGTCCCGTTCCTCGACGGATTGGGCGGTGACCAGCGCGTCATAGAATCGGTCATATTCCTCGTGGGACAGCGGACAGTTGATGTAATCGGCGTCTCCCTTGTTGTAACGCGCAGCCCAATACACCTTGGCCATGTCGATCGAGTCGGCGTCCACGATCGGGCTGATGGAATCGTAAAAATAAAGATGGGCACTGCCACTGAGGCGAGCGATCTCCTGCGCCAGGGCGTCGGAGGCGAGCGGGCCGGGGGCAACGATGGTGATCTGGTCGGGATCTACTTCGGTGACTTCGTGATGGCGAATCCTGATGCGAGTCTCGCGGGAGATGGCCTCCGTGACCTTGGCGGCAAACCTCCTCCGGTCGACCGCCAGGGCGTGTCCCGCGGGCACGGCGCATTCTCGCGCCAGCGCGAGCAGCAGCGACCCGGCGCGTTCGAGCTCCTGTTTGAGGAGCCAGGGCGCAGTGTTCTCGCTGTCCGACTTCAAGGAGTTCGAGCACACCAGTTCGGCAAAATCCCCGCTCTGGTGGGCCGGCGTCATGCGCTGCGGGCGCATCTCGAACAGTTCCACGGCAATGCCGCGCTGGGCACACTGCCAGGCCGCCTCCGATCCTGCCAAGCCAGCCCCGATTATCGAAACTTTGTTTTGCATGGGCGCCAATCATTCGAGCAGCGCGGATTCCTGTCCGTCACAAGATCACTCTTTCGTCCCCTACTCGACGGGTAATGCGCTCCCGATCCAGATACTCGAGCAGGGGAATCGCGTACTTGCGGGTGACACCGGTCACGTCCTTGAAACGGGCGACGTTGATTCTTACGTTCTTTGTCTTCTCCTGTGCCATGAGCCGGCGAAGGTCGTCGAGCGCGTCCCGGTGAAAGAGCAGATCGTCAGAGACCTTTACCAGCACCTTATCGCGCAAAAGCAGGGTGACGATCTTCTGGGCGCGCGCCCTGTCGACCTTCAATCCGGCCAGCACCTCCTTCATGGCCGGAACCTTGAGCCCCGCTGTCTGAAATGCCGCCTCCAGAATCTTCTTCGACTCCGATTCCTCATCCTTCATCACCACGTTGCGCCCCCGGAGACGGACAAGATCACCGGCCAGTTCGACTTTGCCGCCTGCGACCGCACGCTCCAGCACGCGGGAGAACACCTCGTGGGAAACCTCGGGGAAGCGGCCGCGCAACTCCTCCTTGCTCATGCCCGCAACCAGCGGATTCTGGTTATGGAACGCCTCGAGCGTGGACGACAGCTGCTGCCCGATTCCGTCCAGGGCATGATTAAGGATAAGGTACTCGCCAACCGCGGCGATCTCTGGGATGCCGGCGAGGGTAGAGCTCAAGAGTCGCCGCGTCCAACCCGTGCGCGCCATGCCATCGCTCAGGGTCAGACCCGCACTGCCGGCGGCTGCCACTCGAGCTCGCAAGGCCTCGGTGTTCGAGACACGGATTTGCCTGAGGAAGGAAATGTATTCGGACGGGTTTCCGATTCTGCGGGAAGGTGTGTTTTCCAGTACGACACCTCCGCCGATGGTCATGACCGGAGACAACTGGCGGAGGATGAAACGGTCCCCAGGCACGAGCAGTGTCGGATGCGCCAGCCGCAGTTGTGCGAAGGCCGTTTCTCCCGGACCGACTTGTTTTTCCCCGTGCAGAATGACTGTGGCCATGATCTCCGAGGTGTAGGAGTGAAAACGCACGCGAGTCCGTTCTTTCAGGGGCTTAGCGGAGGACAAAAGCGACAACTCTACATCCAAGCGAGACGTGGGCCGGAATACTCCGGGAGGACCGAGCGTCATACCTCGGGCCAGCTGTTCTCGGGTTACACCCCCGAGATTGAGCGCGGTACGCTGGCCCGCCCCTGCCTGATCGGCTCCTCTCCCGTGCACTTCGACGGCGCGAACCCGGACTTGCGGTCCGTTGGGAAAGACCTCGAGTTCGTCTTCTTTCCGCACCGTGCCCGAAATCAGCGTTCCTGTAACCACCGTGCCAAAGCCTTTCATGGTAAACACCCGATCGATGGGCAAACGAGTAAAGGCCGCCGAATCGCGTGCCGGGATCTCGGCGGCTACTTGGACCAAAGCCTGCTTGAGATCCTCGATGCCGGCTCTGGTCAGGGAGCTGACGGGCACGATGGGGGCTCGAGAGGCGTCGAGGAATGAGTTGCGCAGGAATTCCTCGACCTCCAGGCGCACCACCTCGAGGGTTTCTCGATCCACGAGATCCGACTTGGTAAGCGCCGTGATGCCACGGCGTACCGAGAGCAGACGGCAAATGTCGAAGTGCTCGCGAGTTTGCGGCTTAATCGATTCGTCGGCGGCAATGACCAAGAGCACGAGGTCGATGCCGCCCACACCCGCCAGCATGTTGCGCACGAAGCGCTCATGGCCGGGGACGTCCACGAAGCCGAGGCGTAGGGTGTCTCCCTTCGGACTGGGGAGATCGAGATGCGCGAATCCGATGTCGATGGTGATGCCGCGCCGCTTCTCCTCCTCCAGTCGATCGGCGTCGATCCCGGTCAACGCCTTGACCAGTGCGGTCTTCCCGTGGTCGATGTGCCCTGCGGTACCGACAATGGCGGACTTCATCGGAAGGGAATCATACTAGAAGAGGGTGCTCTCGAGCTCGGGAGCGATCCCTTCCCGAAGCACGAGGGCGCTGTCCCAACGATTCTAAAATTCTGAATCCATCCCCCGCCCGCCATGCGAAAATAGAATTTCCCATGGAAACCCTTGTCGCCCCAGCCATCACCCCGGAACTGGTTCAGGAACACGATCTCACGCCGGAAGAATACGAAAAGGTCAAACAACTGCTTGGCGGTCGCGAGCCTACCCTCACCGAGCTCGGCATCTTCAGCGTGATGTGGAGCGAGCACTGCTCCTACAAGTCCTCCCGCGTTCACCTCCGGCGTTTGCCCACGCACAGCCGGCGCGTCGTGCAGGGTCCGGGAGAAAATGCAGGGATCATCGACATCGGGGATGGTTGGGCGTGCGCTTTCAAGATCGAATCCCACAATCATCCCTCGTTCATTGAACCATTTCAGGGGGCGGCTACCGGAGTGGGCGGCATTTTGAGGGACATCTTCACCATGGGGGCAAGGCCGGTCGCGGTGATGGACTCGCTGCGCTTCGGCCCCATCGAGGCGGCGAGCGCGGGTACCGGGCCCTCCGAGATCCGCAAGAACCAGGCTCTTCTCGAAGGAGTGGTGAGTGGCATCGCCTCCTACGGGAACTGTTTTGGGGTGCCGAACCTCGGCGGCGAGACCAAGTTTGAATCCTGCTACTCGGCGAATCCCTTGGTGAATGTCTTTGCCCTGGGGCTGGTCCGGCGAGAGCAAATCTTCTATGCCCGAGCCGCCGGAGAAGGGAATCCGGTCATCTATGTGGGCGCCAAGACCGGCCGCGACGGTATTCACGGGGCCACCATGGCGAGCGCGGAATTCGGCGAAGCCGCGGAGGCCAAACGCCCCAACGTGCAAGTGGGAGATCCCTTTCTCGAAAAGCTTTTGCTCGAAGCTTGCCTCGAGGCCATGCAGACCGGCGCGGTCATCGGCATTCAGGACATGGGCGCGGCCGGTTTGACCTGCTCCACCTCGGAAATGGGGGCGCGCGGACAAGTCGGCATCGAGATCGAACTCGATCGCGTGCCGCAACGCGAAACCGGCATGAGTGCTTACGAGATCATGCTCAGCGAATCGCAGGAGCGCATGCTGCTGGTGGCCGAAAAGGGCCGGGAGCAGGAAGTCTTCCACATTTTTGAAAAGTGGGGGCTGGATGCGGTCGAGATCGGACGTGTCACGAGCGATGGCAACTTGCGGGTACTGGAACACGGAAAGATGGTGGCGCAGATCCCTAATGCGGCGCTCACCGACGATGCGCCGGCGTATCGTCGCCCCATGGCGCGCTGGGAACCGCCCGTGGCGCGAGAAATGCCGTCCGCCGTCACTCTGAACCAGAAGGCCGATCTTACGGGCGATCTGAAGCAACTGCTGGCCAGCTCGAATATTTCAAGCAAACGCTGGGTGTGGCAGCAATACGACCACATGGTGCAAACCAACACGGTCGAGGGGCCGGGCGCAGGCGACGCGGGCGTGATTCGCATCAAAGGGTCGAGTCGCGGTCTGGCCATGGCGCTCGACGGAAATAGTCGCTGGTGTTATCTCGATCCGCAACTGGGTGCGATGCACGCGGTGGTCGAGGCCGCTCGCAACCTGGCATGCGTCGGGGCGACTCCCGCCGGGGCCACCAATTGCCTGAACTTCGGCAATCCCGAGAAGGCGGAAATCATGTGGCAGTTCTCGCAAGTCATAGGTGGGATCAGCAAAGCCTGCGAGGAGCTGGATATACCGATCACAGGAGGCAATGTCAGCTTCTACAACGAGACGCTGGGGGAAGCAATCTACCCCACCCCCGTTCTGGGGGTGGTAGGAATTCTCGATGATGTTCACCAAGCCGTATTCCCCCACTTTCGCGAGCCCGGGCGGGCGGTGGTCCTGTTGAGGGCCTCCGAAGCCGGGGATCTCACCGATGCGCAATCGGAGTTTGGTTCTTCCGAATATGCCAAAGAGGTGCTGGGCGAGGTGTGGGGCTTTCCTCCTGCTCTCGAACTCGAGCGAGAGGCAGCGCTTCAGAAGGCGATCCTCGAGATGATTCACTCCGGCTTGGTCGACTCTGCCCATGACTGCTCGGAGGGCGGAATCGCAGTCGCTTTGACCGAATCCACCTTCGCCCGTGAGGTCGGGGCGGCAATCGAGCTGAACTCGGAGGGGTTAGCTCCGGAATTCGTTTTGTTCGGAGAAGATGCCAGCCGGATTGTTATCTCCTGCGACCACGCCAACGTTCCCCGAATCAAAACTTTGGCGGGCAAATACGGAATCTCCGCGGAGCCGATCGGCGAGACCGTCGGTGAACAACTGCAGATCACGGTTGATCACCGAGTGGTGGTATCGTCCTCGGTGGGGGCGCTCCGGGAGCGCTATGAGAGCGCGTTCGAAGCAGGGTTGCACAGCGACCCGGAAGCACACGCTACGGCGTCAGCCTGATTCAGGTCAACCCAGCCAGGGCTCAGGGTGCTTGGAAAAGGACGATGGCGGAATGCTGAAGCCTGACAAATTCCGGGAAGAATGCGGGGTGGTGGCCATCCATGCCCACCCGGAAGCGGAGAAGCTCGCCTATTTGGGGCTGCACGCTTTGCAACACCGCGGCCAGGAGTCGGCGGGCATCGCTACTTCCAATGGCGAGGCCCTGCACCTGCACAAGGGTATGGGCCTGGTGGCAGACATCTTTAGCGAGGAAGTTCTCAGCCAGCTCCACGGAAAATTGGCCATCGGACATACGCGTTATTCGACCGCGGGCGATTCCGCCTTGCTCAATGCGCAGCCGATCCGGGTACAGTCCAACAAAGGTACGATCGCCCTGGCCCACAACGGCAACCTCGTCAATGCCGGCGACATCCGCAGGCGGCTGGAGAGCCAGGGGTCCATCTTTCAGACCAACAGCGATACGGAAGTGATCGTGCACTTGATTGCCCGGTCGAAAGAGCCAACCTTGCCGGAAGCCATGGCGGACGCGCTGCGGCAGGTAGAGGGTGCTTTCTCGCTCGTCATGATCAGTCCCGATCGAATCTATGCCGCCCGCGACCCTCGCGGCTTCCGGCCGCTCGCCTTAGGCAGAATTCCCCCGGGCGCGGGACACAAGCAGGACACCATCGTGTTCGCGTCGGAAACCTGTGCCTTTGACCTGATTGGCGCCACTTTTGAACGCGATGTGAAGGCGGGAGAACTGCTGGTGGTCGGTCCCTCGGGCATGACCTCGCACTGTTACGCTCCCGCCCTGCCGCAGGCCAGCTGCATTTTCGAGCATGTGTATTTTTCCCGCCCCGACAGCCTGGTGTTTGGCCGCGCAGTCGAGGAAAGCCGGGCGGAGCTCGGTCGAGAACTGGCGCGCGAGGCGCCCGCCGAAGCGGATATCGTGGTGCCGGTGCCCGATTCCGGAGTCAGCGCGGCCATGGGTTATGCCGCCGAAAGCGGAATTCCGTTTCGTTTCGGACTGATCCGCAATCATTATGTGGGCCGCACCTTCATCGAGCCGAAGCAAGCGGTACGTGACTTCGGGGTCAAATTGAAGCTGAATCCGGTGCGCAGCCTGCTCGAAGGCAAGCGGGTGGTTTTGATCGACGATTCCATCGTGCGCGGCACCACCAGCCGCAAGATCGTACGCATGGTTCGCAGTGCGGGTGCCCGGGAAGTGCACATGCGCATTTCCTGCCCGCCGACCATCTCCCCCTGCTTTTACGGTGTGGACACTCCTTCCATGCGGGAGTTGATCGCCGCCAATAAGTCGATCGAAGAGATTCGTGAGTTTATCGGGGCCGACTCGCTGGCCTATCTCTCGGTCGAGGGCTTGAAGAAAGCCTGCGGTGATGGCCAGAAAACCACCTACTGTACGGCCTGCTATACGGGTTGTTACCCAACCGATGGGGTGGATGTCGAAGGGATTCAGCCGGCCGGGGCGCGGCGCTAGCCGAGGAGACCACCGCCAGCTTCAGGAGAGCCGGGAGCTCTTGCTCTGGATCAACTGCTGAATCTTGTCGACGAACTGTTCGCTGGGCATGTCCTCGGTTCCCTCTTTCCCGCGGATGCGGACGTTGACCTTGCCGGATTCGGCCTCTTTATCCCCAACCACCAGCAGGAACGGCACTTTGGCCAGCGAATGTTCGCGAATCTTGGCGTTCATCTTTTCGTTGCGCGCGTCAATCTCGACCCGTACGCCTGCCGCCTTGAGCTTGTCTCCCACCTGGTTCGCGTAGGCAACGTGGCGCTCGGCAATCGGGATCACGGTGGTCTGCACCGGAGAGAGCCAGACGGGAAACGCTCCCGCATAGTGCTCGATCAACACGCCAAAGAATCGTTCGACCGATCCGTACAGGGCCCGGTGCACCATGAGCGGTTGCTTGCGGGTGCCGTCTTCCGCGACGTATTCCAGTTGAAAACGCTGGGGCAGGTTGAAATCGAATTGAATCGTCGAAAGCTGCCACAGGCGCCCGATGGCGTCGACCAGCTTGATGTCAATCTTCGGCCCGTAAAACGCGGCTTCTCCCGCAATGGTTTTGAATTCGATGCCGCGGCGGGTTAGCACGCGCTCGAGCGACTGCGTGGCCATCGTCCACTGCTCTTCGCTGCCGACGAAATTCTCCCGGTCGTGCGGATTCCAGGTCGAAAGCTCGGTTTGAAACTCCTCGAAGCCGAAGTCCTTGAGCACGTCCAAGGCAAAATCAAGGCAGGCTTCGATCTCGCCCTCCATTTGTTCCGGGGTGCAGAAGATATGGGCGTCGTCTTGCGTGAACCCGCGCACGCGCAGCAATCCGTGCATGACCCCGGAGCGCTCGTAGCGGTATACCGTGCCCAATTCTCCCAAGCGCACCGGCAGGTCACGATACGACTTGAGCGAATCCTTGTAGATCAGAATGTGACCGGGGCAGTTCATGGGCTTCAGGCGGTATTCGGCATCATCGAGCTCCATCACGTCGAACATGTTCTGGGCGTAATAGCCTTCGTGGCCCGAGGTTTGCCACAGCTGTTTGCGCATGACATGCGGGGTGTACACCAGCGAGTAGCCGCGCTTGATGTACTCGTTGCGCATCCAATCTTCCATCTCTTTGCGGATGATGGCCCCCTTGGGATGCCAGAAAATCAGACCCGGCCCGGCCAATTCCTGAATCGAGAACAGGTCCAGCTGCTGTCCCAGCACCCGATGGTCGCGCTTCTTGGCCTCTTCCTGCTGGTGGAGATGAGCCTCTAAATCCTTCTTGGAGAAGAAGGAGGTTCCGTAGATGCGCTGCAGTTGCGGGTTCTTTTCATCGCCCAGCCAGTAGGCGCCGGCAATATTCGTCAGCTTAAAGGCTTTGATCTTTCCCGTGGACGGAATATGGGGGCCGCGGCAGAAGTCGAGGAACGTGCCGGTGCGATAGAGGGAGATCTTTTCGTCGGGCTTGGTGAATTGCTCGATGAAATGACATTTCATGAAATCGCCTTCTTTTTTGAACTGGGCCAGGCCTTGCTCCCGGGGCAGAAACTCGTGCACGTAGGGGAGATTCCGGTCGACCAGCTCCTGCATCTTCCTTTCGATCTTTTCGAGGTCTTCGGGAGTGAAGGGAGTCGGCCGGTAGAAATCGTAGAAAAATCCGCTCTCGGTTGCCGGGCCATGGCCCAGCTTGGTCTCGGGAAACAATTCGAGCACGGCGGCTGCCATCAAATGGGCCGAGGAGTGGCGATAGACTTCGAGCGCCTCCGGGTCCTTGTCGGTCAAAATGCGCACGGCGACATCGTGTTCGAGAGGTCGCATAAGGTCGACAAGATCACCATTGCTTCTGGCCACCAGGGCGGCGTCGGCCAGCCTCGGACTGATGGATTTTGCGATCTCGAGCGCGGTCGTGCCCTGCGCTACTTCTTTCGTGCTGCCGTCGGGAAGCTTGATTTGAATGCTGGCTGGCATGCACAGTCAGTATAAAACAGGTAAAGGCAAGTCCCTGGCAGATCTATGGACTACGGGGTCGGTGGGGTTCGGCCCGCGTAATAGAGATCCTCCATGCGGCTCCGTACCCGGGCCGAGAGCGCGTCCATGTCCTCTACGGTTAGACCCGAGGTAGAAATTGGTTCACCCACCCGCATTTCGAGCGGGCGGGACTTGATGTGGTAGGTGTTCATGGGCAGCAGTTCGAAGGTCCCTACCAGCGCGATGGGGACGATATCCAGTTGCGCCTTGATGGCGAGGAAAAACGCCCCGGGCAGGAAGGGTTTGATCTCGCCATCCGGGGTTCGGCCTCCCTCGGGGAAGATCACCAGAGGCATCCCTGCCTTGAGGCTCTTCAATGCCGCACGAATGCTGGCGATCGAGCGCGCGGGATTTTGCTGATCAATGGCGACCTGGCCGGAGCGTTTGAGGTGCCATCCCACGATAGGATAGCTCAACAGCTCTTTCTTGAACGCAATGCGGAACGGAAACGGCAAATGCACGTAGAGCACCGGAATGTCCAGCGCGGAGGCGTGATTGACCGCATAGACATGCGGCTTTGAGGTATCGATCTGTTCGAGACCCAGGACCCTCACCGGAGAAAAGATCGTTCCCAAGATCAGTTGTGACCACAATCGGGCAAAGCCATGCAGAATTCGATCTTTGTTTCCGAACAGGGAGACGGGAATCGAGATCGTCCCGAGCAGGACGGTGTAAGCCCAGATCAACGGATCAAAGATGAAATACGAGCGCAGCCGGCTCAACCACCCGTACTGGCGGTGAGGATGCGTCCGCGGCGTCTCGGGATAAGCGGCACGCGATCGATCCAAGCGCTCCGCGCTCCTATCATCTTCGCCAATGGATGTGTTTACTTCCTGCAAATTTAAACCTTGCCCCCTAGGTGAGAGATAGCCTCGCCCACAACGTAAATCGAGCCGGTAACGACCACGACGCCTCGAGCAGACACCAATCGGGTGGCTCGATCGAGCGCCGCGCCAACCTCCTCAGCCGCCTCGATGTCGGTTGCCACACGGGCGGCCGCCTGGCGAATCTCCTCGACCGTCGCCGACCGTGGATTGTCCGCCTGGGTGGCAATCACCCGCTCGGCCAGGGGGAACAAGATCTCTGCCATCTCGGCAATGGCCTTGTCTCGCATCGCTCCAAAGATGAAGGTAAGCGGCCGATCCTCATAGTATTCGGACAGGGTAGATCGGAGCGCCCAAGCCCCGGCGGGATTGTGAGCGACATCGAGGACATATTCCGGTGCGCCGGGCTGCGAAGGCACGACTTCGAAGCGCCCTCGCCAGTCGGTCTGGCGAATCCCCTGCTCGATTGCCTCGGGCGTAACGCGGAATCCTTGTTTGGCCAGCTGCTCAGCGGCCGCGATGGCCAGGGCTATGTTCCGTAACTGATGCCGCCCGACCAGGGGCGACTCGACCAGAATCCTTTTGCCCATAACCTCGAGGGGATAGCGCGAAATCGGGACTCGGGCGCTCGCTTCCTTCGCGTCTTCGCGACGGGCACTCGGGACCAGCCAGCGGCTGCTGGCTGGAGACAGGGGCGGCACGGGCGGCACATACCGCACGGCATCCGCGGCGTGCGCGTCCAGTTCCAAAATCGCCCTGCCGATCACGTCATTGGCCTGCGGTTGTTGGGGGAGGGTGACCACGACTCCCTTCTGGCGCACGATGCCTGCCTTTTCGGTGGCGATCTCAGCCACGGTATCGCCGAGAAATTTCTGGTGGTCGAGCGAGATGTCGGTGATGACGCTTACCCGTGGTTCGACCACATTGGTGGCATCCAACCGACCGCCCATCCCCACTTCGAGCACGGCGAGGTCTACTTTCTCGCGGGCGAAATGCTCGAAAGCCATGGCGGTGACCATCTCGAAAAAGCTGGGGTGCCAGGGCAGCTCTCCCTCTGCGATCAGACGCGCCGCGGTATGCTCTACCAGGTCATGCCGCCAGGCGAAATCTCCATCCGAAATTGGGCTGCCACTGATACGAATGCGCTCGTTGATTCGCACCAGGTGAGGCGACGTGTACAGTCCGGTTCGCAAACCGCCTGCCTGGAGAATCGACGCCAAGGTTGCCGCCACCGAACCCTTGCCATTGGTCCCGGCAACGAGGACGGAGGGAAAGCGCTGCTCGGGATGGTCCAGCGCTCGGAGCAACACTCGCATGTGAGCCAGGTCAAACTTGTGCGACGCTGGATGCGCAAGTTCGTGGCCCAGAGCGTACATGCGGGCAACCGCGGCTTGATAAGAGCTTCCCCCCAATCGATACTCCGCAGCTAACAGCTTATCAGTTTCGCTTCTGGCCTTCGACTTGGCGGCATGCGTCCGGGAACAAGAGCAGCCATCAGGATTCCGGGGAAGGGATCCGCGAGGAAGCCTTCCTAGGCCGCTCCGCTCATGAAGTCCAGGGCGCGGCTCAGATAGGGTTTCAGCTGTTTCCGGGGGACAACCGCGTCGAGCATTCCATGCGCGAGAAGGAATTCGCTGCGCTGGAATCCCTGCGGGAGCTTCTGCCGGATGGTTTGTTCAATCACCCGCGGTCCGGCAAACCCGATCAGCGCCCCGGGTTCGGCGATATTGAGATCCCCGAGCATGGCGAAAGACGCGGTTACGCCTCCGGTCGTGGGATCGGTGAGCACCGAGATGTAGGGAATGCGGGACTCATCCAACCGCGCCAGAGCGGCAGAGATCTTGGCGAGCTGCATCAAGCTGACCACACCTTCCATCATGCGGGCTCCCCCGGAGGCGGAAACGATGATCAGGGGGGCTTTGGTCTGGATCGATTGCTCGATGGCCCGGGTGATCGATTCACCCACCACGGCGCCCATGCTGCCGCCGATGAAGGCATATTCCATGGCACTGACAATGACCGGGCGGTCGTTGAGCTTGCCGCGGGCATTGATCACGGCGTCGGTCAGCCCGGTGTCGGATTGGGCCTGCGCCAGTCGAGAGCTGTAGGCTTTGAGATCGACAAAGTGCAGAGGATCGGTCGAAACCAGGTTGCTGTCAAAGATTTCGTAGCGGTTGTTGTCGAGCAGCAGAGCCAGCCGGGCGCGCGCATCGATGCGGAAGTGGTGGTCGCATTTGGGACAAACGTTCAGGTTTTCTTCCAGATCTTTTTTCCAGATGATTTGGCGGCAACCGTCACACTTCACCCATAACCCCTCGGTTCGAATCTTCTTTTCTCCCGAGGCGTCAACATCGCCGGACTGTCGCTTGAACCAGGCCATAGACTACGAGCTACTCAATACTCGATGCCTTTCTGCGCCAACACACCTTTTTCATAGGCATGCTTGAGCTGTCGCATTTCGGTCACGATATCGGCCAGTTCGACAATTGTCGGATGTGCGTTCCGGCCCGTCAAGATCACGTGCACCATTTCGGGTTTGTTGCGCAACACCTCGACGACCTTTTCGGCAGCCAGCATTCCGTAGCTGATCGCGTAATTGATCTCGTCCAAGATCACCAGGTCCCAGAGACCCGAGCGAATCGCCTTCTCGGCCTCGGTCCAGGCGTCCTCCACCATGCGAACGTCTTGCGGGTCCGGCTTTTCTCCTCCCACCTTTACAAAGCCGCGGCCCATCTGCTTAATCACGAACTTATCCCCAAACGCCTGAACAGCGTCGAGCTCGCCGTAGTGCCAGGATCCTTTGATGAATTGCAGCATCAGCACGCGCATACCCTGACCCACGGCCCGCAAGGCAACTCCCATGGCGGCGGTGGTTTTTCCCTTTCCCGGCCCGGTGTGCACAAGAATCAAACCTCGACGGATGTCAGGCATAGGGATGTGAACTTAGATTGTACAGGGAACTCGAGAACTTCCTCTCCTCGAGGACAAGTGGTGAAGTCAGTGGCCCAGGTGATAGGGATGACCGGCGAGAATGGTGAACGCCCGGTAGATCTGCTCGAGCAGGACGACGCGGGCCAGTTCATGAGCCAGGGTCATTTTGCCGAGGGACACCACCAGGGTGGCGGCTTGGCGCGCTTCCTCGCTGAAACCATCGGTCGCTCCCACGGCAAACAACAGAGGCAGAGAATTCCGGTCTCGGTGGTCTCGCAGCCAGTGGGCAAACTGTTCCGAGGAAACCTCCTTGCCCCGGGAATCGACGAGCACGAGGGCAAACCTCAGCGGACGTGCGCCTTCCCGGCAGAGCTTCAGCACCGCGGATTCGTCCTTGAGGACAGCGCCCTCTACTTCTGCATAGTGCCCGAGGCGCGCTAGGTATTCATCCGTGAGGGCCTGGATGTTGGGATTCTTCGTCTTGCCGATCCAGGCAACCTTGAGCTTCACGCTATCAGTTTAAACACAAAGGCGGCCGATGGCAGGAAAGATGAGCGCCAGCCTTTAGAGATCCGCGACTAGGTTCGTTTCAATCGCAGGTTTTTGGTCGATGGTTCGTCCCGTCGCCGGCGGGTCTTGCTGTGCGCGAGGTCGGTTGGCTCCAGCCGCTTGGCCGACTTCCACAATCGCTCGAGATCGTAAAAGCGCCGCGATTTCTCCGAAAACACGTGCACCACGAAATCAATGTAATCGAGCAGTACCCACTCGGCCTGGCGGTAGCCTTCGACATGAGTGGGCCGGAGTCGGGAGCGTTCGAGGCGATCTTCCACCTCATCGGATATGGCTTGGATCTGGCGCGGGTTGGTTCCGCTGCAGATCACAAAATAGTCAGTGAACGCTCCCGAGCCTTTTTCCAGTTCGAGGATGGTGATTTGCTCGGCTTTTTTTTCCTGACAGGCGCTGATGGCTTCTGATACCTGTCGCTTCACATCGTTCTTCTTCATTGACTGTACGGATTCCCATTGTAATTGAGCTAGGAGGGCCATGGTTTCGGGACCGGTGATTAGCCACCCTTATAGAGATTCCTCTTCTGAATGTATTCCGCCACCGCCGGGCTGACGAATTTCGTCAAGCGACGCTCGTGAGCCGCCGCCTCTCGAATGGCTGTAGCCGAAACGTTGTGCTGCACGTTTTCGAGAAGATGTATGGTCACACCCGGCAACACCAGTTCCCCCCGCGCCGGCTGTTTCGAAAACGGCTTGGTCACCGAGGCTTTCGGGCGCAAGCCCTCGGGCAGCGCGTTCGCCACGTCTGCCAAAGAGTACCCTGGTCGGCTGGCGACGATGAACGCGCACTCGCCGAGCAACCCCTCGGGATCGCGCCAGGAGGCAATATCGCGGAAGGCGTCAATCCCAATCAGAAAAAACAGGCGGTCGGATTTTTCGAGCGTGTCCTTCAGACGGTGCACGGTATCGATGCTGTAATTGGCGCCCGAGACCCGGTTGCCGGAGGAACCCTTCTTCGGGGGTGGGGCGAGCGCCTCCGAATTCGGCGCTTCGAGCAGGGAAGGGAGGAAGGCCTTCTCGCCCAGGGTTGCCAGCACCACCATGGCATAACGGTCGAAATACGAGCTCAGAGGTTGCATCTGCTTATGGGGTGGCACGTTAGCCGGAACGAAGTAAATCCGCCGAAGGGAGCAACGCTCTTTGGCCGCCCGCGCCAGGGCGAGATGGCCGTTGTGAATGGGATCGAACGTCCCGCCAAACAGGCCGATATTCATGGTTTTCGCGTAAGCAACAGCCAAACTCTACCGGGTTGTGCGGGAGCTTGGCGCAAAATTTCCTCCTGCTCGACAGGCGCCCGACCAGTGGTCGAAATTCCCGTCCTGCCTTTGTCCTAACGGACTTGTCCCAGGGGCCAGCGCCCTGTCTAGGCAAGGCCGTCAGCCCTTCAGTAACTCGCAGAGTTCGCGACCAGTCACTAGAGTGGTCTCGATACCCATGAAGGTCCCCCTCCTTCGTCCCCGCGGTGTTTCGCCGGCTCGGGCTCCGGTCCTCCGCTATGGGGTGGCTCTGCTCAGTGTCATTCTCGCCTTAATCCCCGCCTTGCTGCTTTCCGATCTGGTCGAGAGCCGCCTGGTGGTGTTTGCCGTGGCCGTTATGGTCAGCGCCTGGTACGGCGGCTGGAAGCCCGGCTTAGTCGCAACCTCGTTTGCCTTAACTGTAAGCGCTTATTTTTCCCTGGGCGAGGGGCATTCGCCTACCGAATACGGCAGAGCCATCATACATCTCATCCTGTTCGTCGTCGTGGCCCTGCTGATCTGCTGGTTCAATGCCGCGCTGCGCTCGGCCCAAGAAGGACTGTGGCGATCCGAGGTCAATTTCCGCTCCCTGGTGACCAATGCTCCCTATGGAATCTGCCGTTGCAACGCGGCGGGCATTCTGGTGAACGCCAATCCGGCTTTGGTGGCCATGTTGGGCTACAGCTCCGAGGCCGAACTGCTGGGCCGGAGTTTACCAACCTTGTTTCGAGAGTCCCAGCAATGGTTCACGGCGGCCGACCACTTTCGTGCCGCCGAACGCTTCACCGGGCTCATTGCCGATTGGGTTCGCAAGGACAATGCGCGCCTGACCGTGCGGCTTTCCGCCCTCACCATTCGAGATCGAGATCACACCACCTACTTCGAGCTTTTTGCCGAAGATGTCACCGAGCACCGGGCTTTGGAGCAGCAACTCCGGCAGGCGCAGAAGATGGAAGCCGTGGGACGGCTGGCAGGGGGCATCGCGCACGACTTTAACAACCTGCTGATGGTCATCTCAGGCTATTGCGAATTTCTGCTGGACGAGGTGGGAGCGAATCGCTCGATCCGCGGACCGGCGGAGGAGATTTCGAAAGCCGCCAAACGCGCCGTCTCACTGACCAGCCAGCTGCTGGCTTTCGGCCGAAAACAGATGCTCACTCCCAAGGTATTGGATCTGAATGAAGTGGTGGGTGAGAACCTGAAGCTGCTCACCCGGTTGATCGGAGAAGACATTGAGCTGGTGATGAATCCGGCCCACGAATTGGGACTGGTCAAGGCCGATCCGGGGCAAATCGAGCAAGTGATCATGAACCTTGCGGTGAATGCGCGCGACGCCATGCCCAAAGGGGGAAAACTCACCATCGACACCGCCAATGTCACGATGGATGGAAGATCCAACCGTACCGTGCCGGCCGAGCCCGGCGATTACGTGATGCTGGCCGTAAGCGACACCGGTGCGGGGATGGATGCCGAAACCCAGACGCACATTTTCGAACCGTTTTTCACCACCAAGGGGACCAAGGGCACCGGGCTGGGACTGTCTACGGTCTACGGCATTATTAAGCAGAGCGGCGGGTACATCTGGGTCTCGAGCGAGCCCAACCGGGGGACGACGTTCAGAATCTATCTCCCCCGGGTCAGCGAAGCTGGCGAAGAGGCGGCGGCGGAAGCTCCGCCGGCATGGACCGAGGTTTCTCCAGGTCACGAGACCATCTTGCTGGTGGAAGACGAAACCACCGT
This sequence comes from Terriglobales bacterium, assembly GCA_035623335.1. Taxonomy (GTDB): domain Bacteria; phylum Acidobacteriota; class Terriglobia; order Terriglobales; family Acidobacteriaceae; genus JAFAGX01. Next base: position 24,079 of record DASPTQ010000058.1, on the reverse strand, counting down.
GCGTGCGCTGACCCGGCAATATCTCGAGACGCTCGGCTACAAGGTATTCGAGGCACCCGACCCGGCGGCTGCGCTCGAAATCTCGAGCGCTCATAACGGTCCCATCCATCTCTTGCTGACCGATGTAATTATGCCCGGCATGAATGGCCGTGAGCTGGCACAGAGGATCGTTTCGGCCCGGCCAGAGATCCGAGTGCTCTACATGTCTGGATACAGCGAGAATGTGGTCGGCCACGATGGCACGCTCGAAGCCGGCATCAACTTGCTGCAGAAACCCTTTGCCTTACCAACGCTCAAAACCAAGGTTCGCCAAGTACTCGATCGACCACCATCCGAGGAGGCTCTTATGGTCGCTCGTTGCGCTCTAGCTCGTCGTAGAACCAAGCCGTCGCCGCTGCGCGCTCAACGCTTCAGGCTTCACCTTCCCTTGCGATATCGCGAGATCGGAGCCCCGGACTGGCGTGCCGGAACCACGGAAAACATCAGCCGTTCCGGTATGTTATTCGAGGCCGAATCGGTGATGTTGCCCAACGTACAGCTCGAAATTAACTTGGTCCTGCCGCCGGAGATCGCCGGGTTGACATCGGCCGAGGTGCTATGCCGCGGGGAAATTGTACGCGCGCTCGGTGCCGACACACCGGCGATGAAGCCGATGCTCGCGGCCAAAATTCTCCAATACCAGTTCCAGCAGGGTTCGCGGGTAGCGGAAGCCTAGCAGCCAACCTCTCCATCCGGTGTGGGGCGAGGCACGGCCTGCCTCTGGCGCGAGAGGACACCCGGGACCGCGCCTTGGGCGGTGCTTCCTCGCGGGCTCAATTTTCTTCCGGTTCGGCCCGATTGCCGGAGCTCGCCGGGGTGTACTCGGGAGGAACTTCCGCGGCTGTTGTGGATTCGATTTCCCTTAGCTTCGCCGCCATGGCATATTTCAGTTGCCTGATGCCCTTGCCGGTGACCGCCGAGATGGCGAAGAACTCCAGGTTCTGCTGCTTCGCGTAGCGCTTGAGTTTCATCAGCTTGGTTTTGTCCGCCACATCGATTTTCGACCCCACCAGGATCATCGGCTTATCCTCCAGGTTGGCCGCGAAGCTCTTCAGCTCAGCCAGGATCACCTCGACATCACGGATGGGGTCCGGACGGCCACTGCAGTCGGACGTATCCACCAGGTGCACCAGCAGGCGCGTCCGCTCGATATGACGCAGAAACTGAGTGCCGAGCCCGGCACCCTGATGTGCCCCTTCGATGAGCCCGGGAATATCCGCGACCACAAAGCTTTGCTGCTCCGATCCCTCGCCTACGACGACCACCCCCAGGTTCGGCTCGAGGGTGGTAAACGGGTAATCGGCAACCTTGGGGCGTGCCGCGGAAATGCGGGAAATCAAAGTGGATTTGCCGACATTCGGATACCCCACTAGACCGACGTCAGCCAGCAGCTTCAGTTCCAGGCGAAGGACGCGTTCTTCGCCCGGACGTCCCTCTTCCCGCTCCCGCGGGGCTTGATGGGTCGAAGTGGCGAACTGCGCATTGCCTCTTCCCCCACGACCGCCGTGAGCCACGACGATGCGTTCGTCCGGACGGGAGAAATCGTGGACTTTTTCCCCGGTTTCGGCGTCATAGACGAGAGTTCCGACCGGCACTTTGAGTTCTACGTCCTCGCCTTCCCGCCCGGTCTTGTTCGAGCCCTCCCCATGCTTGCCTCGTTGCGCCTTATATTCGGGATTGAAGCGAAAGTGCACCAGCGTGTTGTGGCGTTCGCTGGACGTCATGATGACGTCGCCGCCTTTGCCGCCGTCGCCGCCGGAAGGCCCGCCCCGAGGAACAAACTTCTCCCTGCGGAAGGCGACACAGCCATTGCCGCCATCTCCGGCTTTGATGCGGATTGTGGCCTCGTCAATGAACACGGGCGATCGGTGCTGGTTGGTGAAAGGTCCGAGGCGGAAAACGAAAAGGCCTCGTTTCGAAAGCGAGGCCGCAGGGGCTCGGGTTTGACGTCTGTGGACAGGCGGCCGGCTAGGCAGCGAGCGCTTAGCTGGCTTCCTCGGGCTCGATCATCACAAACTTGCCCGAAGAGCCCCGGTCCTTGAACCGAATCCGGCCGGTGATCTTTGCGAACAACGTATCGTCCTTGCCGCGGCCGACGTTCAGGCCCGGTTTCACGCGGGTTCCGCGCTGCCGCAAAATGATCGTGCCACCTGGGACCAACTGTCCGCCGAAGGCCTTGAATCCCAGCCGTTGCGAATTCGAGTCGCGCCCGTTTCGCGATGTGCCTTGACCTTTCTTGTGTGCCATAGGAGTCTCACTTGCCTGTCAGATTTGCCATCTGCGATGTTCGATCGAAGGGCGGCATCGCACCCGTCCGGGATCGAACGACGCTTGGCAGCGTTACTTCCTCTTCTTCTTCGGCGCCGGCTTTTTCGCCGCGGGTTTCTTCGCCGCCGTCTTTTTCTTCTTCGCGGCCGCGGTCTTGGGAGGCTTTGCCTCCTTGGACTCAACCGCGGGCTCAACCGCCGGGGCTTTCTTAGCCTTGGCCGGCTCCGGAGTCGGCTCGGGAGCCGTAAATTTGTGTCCGTCGAAAGCGATTTCCGTAATGCGCACCGCCGTATACGGCTGGCGGTGTCCCCGCAGTTTCTTGTATTGCTTCTTGCGCTTGTAATGGAAGACCAAGACCTTGTCGCCGCGCCCTTGCTCGAGGACCTTGCCGATCACGTGCGCGTCAGGACCAGCGCTGCTGATCCGGCCTTCCTCCGGCGAAATCGCCAGGATATCGCCGAATTCGACGCGGCTTCCCGAACTCCCCTCCTGGAATTCCACGCGAATCACGTCGCCAGGAGTTACCCGGTATTGTTTCCCACCGGCGCGGATGACCGCGTACATAACACCTCCATGCCATCCCGGTGCTCCGTTCGGCTGCCGGTGGCTCACTGAATTTTTTGCTTGCTGCTTCCGCGTCGGCTCTCGGGCCACGATGGCGGACGGCTCCAGAGGGGAACCGCAAGTACAGGCAAACTCAATTAGTGTAACGGGTGCCGTGCAAGAGCGTCAAACTTATCCGCCTTATCTACCCAGGCCAAACCTTCTCGCTGCTTCTCCCCGAGCCGGCCCAACTGCGGCGGTTCCGAATCTGTTCCCGGTTTTTCTGACATACAACGCGCGCGCGCCGTATGATCTCTCATCGTTGTTTTCGGAGCAAAGTGGAGGTCTTCGCCATGTTCCCGCAACTTGCCCGGTTCACCGATTTGGGGCTACTGCTGCTTCGCCTCATGGTCGCTTTGATCTTCCTGACGAGCGGCTGGAGCCATGTTACGAGACCCGAAGAACGAAGCAAGAGTATCGGCATGTCGAAAGGCTTCACCTTGTTTTTGGGGATCGCCGAGCTTTCCGGCGGCCTGGGCGTTGCCCTTGGAGTTCTAACCCAGCTCGCCGCCACTGGACTGATCTTCGTGATGCTCGGAGCCATTGAGAAGAAGATCTTCGTCTGGCACACCGGGTTCTGGGGAACGAACACCTATGGATGGCACTACGAGTTGATGCTCGTCGTCATGAATCTAGTCATCCTTTTCACGGATGGTGGCCAATGGGTGCTCTTCAAGTGAGGACAATTCACCGCCGTCCCCGGGGATGCCTCTCAGCTGCGCAACTTCCTCAGCACTTCGAGCAGTTCTTCATTGTTTGGCACTTGATCGAGCGGATACACCTCGGCAAATACGATTTTGCCCTGCTTGTCGACGATGAATACGGCGCGCTCACAGATTCCTGCCAGGGGAGGACTCTCGCGGAGAACCCCGAAGGCTCGGGCCACGGCCCCGTGGGGATAAAAGTCGGAGCACATCGGGATGTGCATCTTCCCAATGTCGTACTTCTGCCAAGCCATGTGGCTATAAAGCGTGTCCACACTGATGTCCAGAACCTGGGCATTGAGCCCGGCGAACTTCTCGCGGTCGCGGTCGAACGCCGGTACCTGCTCCGCTCAAGTTGGCGTCCAATTGATCGGGTGAAAGGTTACGACCACATGCTTTTGGTCACGATAATCACTGAGCCGGACCCGGGTCCGCTGTTCTCCTTCGACGGCCGGCAGCTCAAACTCCGGAGCCATTTCTCCCACTTTCAGAGCCATGCTTTCTCCTTGTGACCACATTGTACGGTTTCACCGCCAAACACTAAGGGCGGCCTTTCGGCCGCCCCTGGTTGCGGATTGGAAAAGTGGATTAAACGGACTTCACATTTTCGGCCTGCCAGCCCTTGGGACCCTTCACTACGTCGAACTGGACTTGCTGACCTTCCTGCAGGCTGCGGAATCCCTGTGCCTGGATGGCCGAGAAGTGTACGAACACGTCCTCCCCATTTTGGCGGCTGATGAAACCATAACCCTTGGCGTCGTTAAACCACTTTACTGTTCCTGTTTCCATGGTGTTGCTTTGTTCCTTTTTGTTTTAGATATGCGCTCATTACTTGCTGGACTTCTGCAGGCAGGTCACGCCGGTTAGCGGGGTTTACTGGAAACTGCAAAAAACCGCGAGTTCAAACGCGGTTTGATTTTACCCTAAAGCTCGGCGAAATTGCTATGATTATCTAAATACCGATCTCCTAAATACAGTCTTATCAATGAGAAGAAGCATAGTTCATGCCGGCAAGCCGTTCCTGGCGATGGCCGGCGTGGTTTGCCTGCTCGCCACGCTCTCGCCCGCCGATATCATTGACGACGTTAGAGTTGCGCTCGAAGAAAACAATGTTGGGGCCGCCCTTTCCCAGCTCGAGAATTATCGCGGCAGGCATGGTGTCGATCCCCTGTACCTCGAGGCCGTCTCTTGGCTGGCGCGCGCCTACCTCTCGCGACAGCAATTGGATCAGGCGGAGCATTGGGCCAAGCAGGTCGAGACTTCCGCCCACCAGCTGCTCGAACATCGCGAGTTTGATGCCGAGCCGCATCTGCCGCTTGCCTTGGGTGCAGCCCTGGAAGTAGAAGCCCAGTCGCTCGCGCTTCAGGGCGAGAGCAGCCAGGCTGCCGCTCTTCTCAGACGCAGCCTGGTGACCTACGGCCATACCTCCATCCGCGCCCGCCTGCAGAAGAACCTCAATCTGCTCGGCTTGACCGGACAGATCGCTCCCTCGCTGGTGATTACCAACTACATCGGGATCCGCCCCGCTCCGCTCAGCCAGTTAAAGGGCTTCCCGGTACTGTTGTTCTTCTGGGCTCATTGGTGCGGAGACTGTAAGCACGAAGGCCCCATTCTCAGTCAGCTGAACTCGGAGTTTTCCGCTAAGGGACTGAAACTGCAAGCGCCCACCCAGTTTTACGGCTACGCGGCGAACGGCGTCGAAGCCACTCAGGGCGACGAGTTCAACTATATCGGTCGCGTCTGGCAGCACTACTATCCCGGACTGCAGGACATCCCGGTACCGGTGAGCAAGGGGAACTTCGACAAATATGGAGCCAGCACGACTCCGACGCTCGTGCTGATCGATCGCCAGGGACACGTCACGCTCTACCATCCCGGTTTCATTTCGTACCAGGAGCTGCGTGCGGCCATTGAAAGAGCCATGTAGAGGGAAGGGCTGTTTGGGCGAGTTGGAAGACAACCTGGCCTCCTACCGCCTCTTGCTGAAGATCTCGAACACCAGATTAAACAGTTGTACGAGGGTGACTCCGATCGCTGCGTAAACGGCAATTTCCAGTCTTCGACCGGTCTCGTGCGTGCCGCGAAGCAAATCTCTCACTTCTCCTGTCGTTTGATGGAGCGTCTCGGAAAGCTGCTCGAAATGTTCGGTGGTGGCGCACAGACGATCGAGCACGCGCGAAATTGCCACGAGCGCCGTCGCCGTTTGCTCTCCGTTGCGAATGTCGAGCTCGGTTCGACAGGCCAGCCACCAGTTGCTGCCCGGGGCGCTGTCGTACATCCGCTGCCGGATTTCTTCATAGGAACGGGAGCGTAGCAACTGGACTAGGGCCTGTACGGTGTCTAACTCCTTGACCTCGACCTCTTCGGTTAGGGGCGACATAAGAGAACGACTGTATCAGCCAGGAGCAGCCCTTCTGAGATATCGGAAGTTCAACGAAATGCGAGTCTGTTCAGGCGATGACCGGGAGGACAGGTGGCGAGCAGGCCGGATGCGCATTTGGCCAGGAACCGCCGAAGCCTGGACACCATCAGGAGGATGGGGGAGCCGGGTAGCCGTTGGCCGGGGGCCCTGGCCCGAATCTTAGCGCCAGGCGGTGCGCTCGAAAGGACCGAACCTCAGCTATAATTCTGCGCACTACCGCAGGGTTGCACTTTCCGACGTGACGGCCCGCGAGAATGCGAGCCGGCAGTTTAGCTGTGCAGCTGAGTCCGTGGCCTTCGACGACCGCGCCGAGACCACGAGCGCAATCGGCCGATGACGCCGGGAAGATCTCCCCGGGTTTGCCTGAAACTCAGCACAAAAGGACAGCCGTTGACGGAAGGCCGGCGGCCTGATTCGCCGCCCTTCAGGTCAGACCGAAAACGTTCGGGTGTTTCGCCCTCATGTCACGAAGCAAGGAGTACGAGGTAGTGGTCATCGGTGCCGGGCATAACGGCCTTACCGCCGCGGCTTACCTGGCGGGTGCCGGGCTGTCCACGCTGGTCCTCGAACGGCGCGAGATCGTGGGAGGGTGTTGCGTCACCGAGGAAATCGCCCCCGGCTGCCGCGCCTCGACCACCTCCTACATTGCCAGCATGCTGCGGCCGGAAATCATTCGTGATTTGAAGCTGGCGTCGCATGGATTGCGCATGGTTCCTTGCGATCCGACGCTGCAGGTGCCCTTTCCCGACGGGCAGGTTGTCTCCTGGTGGGCGGATCGCGATCGAACCGTGGCCGCGCTGCGCAGCCTTTCCGGGAAGGATGCCGACACCTTTGTACGCGTCGACGATCAACTGAAGAAGCTGGCCCGCTATCTGCAGCCCTTCTTTCTCGAGCCGCCACCCCAATTCGAGGTCGATGGACTGCACGGTTGGTGGAACCTGCTGCGCACCGGCAAGCGCTTTCGGGGAATTGCGGGCGCAGAGATCGCACAGTTGATCTCCTTCTTGACCGGCAGCCTGGGCGAGTTTCTGGATCGCAATTATGAATCGGAGAAGGTGAAAACCATGTTCCTGGCCAATAGTGTCTATGGGAAACATGGTGGCCCCTACGATCCGGGCACGGCACTGGGACTCTTATTTCATCTGCTCAGTGGTGGCGAGCACGAATTGCAAGGCTTCTACGGCCACGTGATGGGCGGTATGGGTGCGATCACGCAAGCACTGGCGCGGGCGGCGCAGCTTCGCGGAGTCGAGATCCGCACGTCGGCTCCGGTGGCGCGCATTGATGTCCGGAGGGGAAGAGTACGCGGGGTTGTGCTCGCCGACGGAACCGAAATTGCGGCGCGCACCGTGCTTTCCAATGCCGACCCCAAGCGGACCTTCCTCGGCCTGGTTCAAGACGGCGATCTGCCCGAGGATTTTCGCCGCGCCGTCCAGGGAATCAAAATGAGCGGCCCGTGCGCCAAGGTAAATCTGGTTTTGGCCGAGGAGCCGAAGGTCAACGGCATGCCCAAAGATGCCGACCCGGCCCAGCGTTCCTTATTCACCCTGATTCCTTCGCTCGAATTCGCCGAACGTTGCTACGATATTGCGAAGTTTGGCGAAATTCCCGAGCAATTGTGGGTGGACTGCGTGGTTGCCTCAAACGTCGATCCCAGCCTGGCTCCCCAGGGACGCCACATCATGACCTGCTTCGTCCAGTATGTGCCCTACTTCCTACGCAGCGGGACCTGGGACGACCATCGTGAACTGCTCGGCGACCGGGTCCTCAAGAAGATCGCCGAATACGCTCCCAATGTGCCGGGAGCGGTAGTGGCTCGTCAGGTGCTCACTCCGCTCGACCTCGAGCGCATCTACGGGCTCAGCGAGGGGAACATTTTCCACGGCGATCTCACCCTCGAGCAGCTCTTCTTTATGCGGCCGGTGCCGGGCTGGTCGCAATATCGAAGTCCTGTGGCAGGATTGTATCTTTGCGGTGCCGGAGCCCATCCCGGCGGCGGGGTAACCGGCGCGCCCGGTCACAACGCGGCCTTCCAGGTTCTGCGTGACCTTCGCCGCCGATATCGCGAGGCCTCCGCCTGAGCAGGCTTCGATCGATGAGGATAGATTTCGAAACGAAAGCACAAAGGGAGACAGTATGAAGAAGAAAAATATCTTGGAAAAATTGAAAGAAGGTACGGTCCTGGGCGACGGAGGATATCTGCTCGAACTCGAGAAGCGAGGTTGGGTGCGCGCGGGTCCGTTCACTCCCGAAGTCGCCCTTACCAACCCTGAGGCCCTGCGGCAGCTCCACATCGAGTTTCGGGAGGCTGGCGCGGAAGTCCTGCAGGCGCTGACCTTCTATGCCAGCCGGGACAAACTGGCAACCGTGGGACTCGAGAATCGCCTGGAGGACCTCAACCGTGCTGCCGTGCGAATCGCCAAGGAGGTTGCCGGCGAACGCTGCCTGGTAGCGGGCAATCTCAGCCTCACCTGGATGTACGAGGCGGGCAGCAGCGCCGCCAAGGACCGGGTGCGGACCACGTTCGACGAACAATTGGCGGTGCAGGTGGGCGAAGGCGTGGACTTTATCATCGGCGAGACTTTCTCCTGGCTGGGCGAAGCGCTGATTGCCGCCGATAGTGCCAAGAAAACAGGTCTACCGGCGATGATCACCATTTGCTTCGAAAATCAGAATAGGACCGCGGAAGGGAATTCCGCCGGCGAGGCCGCCAAGGCCCTCGTGGATGCCGGTGCGGACATTGTTGGCATCAACTGCCTGCGGCCGCCCGAGCATATGTTGGCGCTCCTCGACGAGATGCGACGTGCCGTGCCGGATGCTTTCATCGCTGCCCAACCGGTAGCCTACCGCACCCCGGCCGATAAGCCCGATTTCACCAGTTTGCCGGAGTTTCCTTTTGAGCTGGACCACCTCCAACTCAGCCGCAAAGACATGGCGGCCTATGCCCGGCGCGCTCGAGAGATCGGGGTGAACTACATCGGTGCCTGCTGCGGGGCGGTGGCTACCCACATCCGCGAGATGGCAAGTGCTCTCGGCAAGCTGCCCGCCGACAAGCGACCGTGGAAACTCGACTACGGCAAGCCTATGTCGGCGTACGAATATTACAACCATGATCCGGCGGAAGTGAGTGCGGCACGGACCAAGTAGCCCGGAACGCACAGGCAGAGGAGGACGATTCACTCAGCAAGGACAGCGCAAGCTGTGGTTCGGTTCATCCGCGACCGTGACAGGGAGGACCGAGGAAGCTGAAAAAAGTGGGTGAGATCAAACCGCGAGCCGATCAGCCTGAACCTATCGGCCTGGTACAGCCCGGGGTTCCCATGGCGGAGCCCAACCGTCCTAGGCGGGTCATGGGCTTCGGCGACGTCGTCCTTTTTTATGTTGTCAGTGGCATCAGCTTGCGCTGGATCGCTACGGCGGCTTCGGCCGGTCCGAGCTCGATCGTCATATGGATGGTCGCCTGGCTGGCGTTCTATCTGCCCTTGGCACTCTCGGTCATCGAACTGTCCTCGCGCTATCCCAACGAAGGCGGTCTGTATGTGTGGACGAAGCGTGCCTTCGGCGATTTTTCTGGTTTCATGTGCGCCTGGGTTTACTGGACCAGCAATCTCCCCTATTTCCCAGCCGTGCTCTATTTCGCCGCGAGCAATGCGCTGTTCATGCGGCAAGCTTCCTGGGAGCACCTCTCGAGCAACGCAACTTTCTATATCATCTTTTCCCTGCTGGCACTGGGCCTAGCGACCGTTCTCAATGTGATCGGCCTGGACGTTGGCAAATGGCTGCACAACCTGGGTGCGCTATCCATGTGCGTACCCGTCCTCATCGTGATCGGTATGGGGGGCCTGGCCTGGCATCGCTTCGGGTCGGCCACGGCCTTCACCCGTCAATCTATGGTCCCCAGCACACACTTCAACGACCTGATTTTCTGGTCCGTGCTGATCTTCGCCCTGGGGGGCTGCGAGACCGCATCGTTCATGGCCGAGGAGATCAAGAATGCCCGACGCCTGATTCCCCTCGGCCTGTTGGTTGCGGGCGTGACCGTCACTTTTTGTTACATATTGGGAACCGTTGGCGTCCTCCTGGCCTTGCCGTCCTCGGAGGTGAGTGACTTGCAAGGACTCATGCAGGCAATTTCCAAAACTGCGCACCGCGTAGGCTTCGAGGCGGTAATCCCCTTCGCCGCACTTCTGATTACTCTCAGCAACCTGGGCGCTGCCAGCGCCTATCTGGCGGCGGTGGCGCGCCTACCGTTTGTCGCCGGCCTGGATCGCTTTTTGCCGCCTGCCTTTGGTGCCCTTCATCCTCGTTGGCGCACCCCCTGGATAGCCCTACTCACGCAATTCCTCTGCGGTGTCATCTTTATCTTCCTGGGGCAGGCGGGAACCACCGTGCGAGGTGCCTACGAAGTGCTGGTGAGTATAGGCGTGATCACCTATTTCATTCCCTACCTCTATCTCTTTGCGGCGATGTTCAAGCTGCAAAGCCAGCCCGCCGAGCCGGACGTGGTTCGAGTGCCCGGAGGCAAGCCGGTGGCCCGCCTGGTTTCGATCGTGGGATTGCTGACGAGCTCGGTGACCATCCTGCTCTCCCTGGTTCCCCAGCCCGATGAGCCAAACAAGACTCTGGCGATCGTGAAAATTATTGGCTCGACCGGATTGTTACTGGCCTTGGGCATGTTCCTCTATTCCGCCGGCAGGAGAAGGGCCCGGGCGGCGAAACTTGCCCAGACCAATCCGACCACAATCCACAGCTAACCCGCCGACAAGGCCTCGGTGCCGACCCCTTGCGGATGCCGAAGGATGGATGCTGTCGTAGGCCAATATGGCGGTGTTCGCAAATCGGCCATTGCCCATCTACAATTTTCAATCGCATGGATGCGCGACGGATTCGGGCGTTGCTTCAGCCTTTTCTCCTCACTGCGGCGGCTGATCCTACCGCCCAGGAGCCACTCCCAGAGGGCTCGGGCACGGTGGCATCGCAGGCTTTAACCGACCTACAAATCGAGCAGATCTCCGCCTACCTCGATCTGTTGCTTCGCTGGAACCAGCGCATCAACCTTTCCGCCGTGCGCGATGCGGAAGAGGTGGTCACACGCCACTTCGGTGAGTCGCTGTTCGCGGCTCGTCACCTGTTTCCTTCGGCCAAGGACCGACGATCCTCGAGCCGAGTCATCGATGTCGGTTCAGGCGCCGGTTTCCCCGGCCTGCCGATCAAGATATGGTCGAGTGAAGTTCAGCTCACATTGATTGAATCCAATCAGAAAAAGGCTACCTTCCTGCGTGAGGTCATTCGCCGCTTGCAGCTTAAGGACGGAGCGGTATTTTCCGGGCGAGCTGAGAGTTTTCCTGATCAGGCAGAAGTTGTAACCTTACGCGCGGTGGAGCGTTTCGAAAACGCACTGACCGTGGTCAACCGGCTGGTGCTGCCCGCGGGTCGGGTCGCACTGCTCATCGGCGCAGCTCAGGTCCCTCGCGCCCGAGAACTCGCGCGTGATATTGCATGGCAGCCAGCGGCCACCCTTCCTCTTGCGTCCAACCGGGTTCTGATGATCGGGCAGAAGGATCCTCTGGTCCGTCGCGCAGATTAATCCGTAGCCGTACATTGCCCTGAGGAGACAGGGCCGAGAGGGAGGAGCTTACGCACTCACGAAATCCGGCCGCGCCAACTTACGGCCAGCGCTTCGCAGTATCTTCCCATCCGGCTGCTCGCGCCACCGGGGCGGCGGCAGTGGCTGCCGGTTGCGCAATCCGAAGTGGCGGCTGGGACGAGCTGGCCAGTGTGGGTTTGCTGTTGGTGGAGTCGGTGATGGAATCCTTTTCGCTTTCGGAAAGCAGGGGCGCGGCGACACGCAACGCCTCCACTTCCTTTTCCAGTCTGGTCAGTTCGAGCTCTTTCTGTCGCAGAACCTCATACACATTCTTCATACATGAGCACCTGTCAGCGTTATTTTGCCACAATTGCGCGCACTTTAACAGGTATGTCGGCGTTCTACAAGAAGATTAAGATAACCAACTAGATAATAAGGACATTTTCCGTTGTCCCTGAGGTAAGGACTCCCCCCGATCTGCTAATTCTTACGGTCGTAAGTGTAGGGTCGAGCGGGCGCGCTGCAGGCTGAGAACCGGGTACACGACCGCGGATGGTGCTCCATCGAGGGTCGGCGGATCTGAGGCCCGAAGCCGGCACGAAAGCTTCAATTTTTCCCGTCCGATATGGATCTCCGGCCGCCAAGTCTGGCTGGCATCGGACGGCACCGTCCGGACCCGCCGGGGGCTCGGAGTAAACCGTTTTCTCAACTTCCGCTGGCCGGTTTGTCTAGAAAGGCGCAATCCCGGTATGCATAATGTTGGCCCCATCAATCAAAGATTCAGGTTAGGTGCCGCTTCGTCTCGCTTCGCTAGGCCTATGCCTGCGAGCCAAAATCGAAGGAGCTTTCTACCATGCGCACGGTAAGCCTTGCCACCCTGACCGTCGTCTTATCTGCGCCGTTCGTCTGGCTTTCGGCACAAGTGGCTACTACATCCCTGCGCGGGACAGTCTTTGACGAAAAAGCCGCCGGCGTTGGCGGCGCCACGGTCACCATCAGCGATCCCGCCAAGGGTTTCACTCGCACCACGAAGACCAGCGCGCAAGGCGAATACCAGTTTCCCCAGTTGGCTCCTGCGGATCACAAGCTCACTACGACGGCGCATGGGTTCGCTGCCCTCAAACATACGGGCATTAAGCTGCTGGTCGACACTCCGATCACTCTCAACGTTACGCTGCGAGTGGCGGCCGAGAATATCACGGTCGAGGTGGCGGCCAAGACCCCTCTGATCCTGGAATCACCGACCCCACGAATCCGAATGCGGCACTCAATCCGATGCGGTCGGCTTTTCCCGGAGAAAAGGGAGATCGCAACATCTTTCGTGGTCCCGGAACTTTCAACATCGACGCCGGCGTGATGAAGTTGTTTCCGATCACGGGGAGCCAGAGTGTGAAGCTGACTTGGCAAGTGTTCAACGTCACCAACACCCCGCGCTTCGATGTGGGGACAATGAACCTCGCCGGAAATACTATTCTTTCGTCCTCTTCGAGCTTCGGCAACTTCAACTCCACGCTCTCGAATGCGCGGGTGATGGAATTGGCCGTGCGCTACAGCTTTTAGCTCGCGCGGACGACGGAGCGATTCTTGTCTGCAAAAAGCAAGCTTAGGCAATTTTCCCATCTGAAGATCTCTGCCGGATGTGAACTCCCCTCACTCGGCAAACGGCGCAATTCGTCGCCTGAGACAGCATTTCTCGTGGTTCCCTGCATCGAATGACTAAGGTGTAGTCTGAATTCTTCCATCGCCTTGGTTGCCTCGAGAGGATTCAGGTTGCAGCTCAGGAACGCCTGGTCCGTGGCGCCCGGCAGGGGAAGGGATTGAGGTTCGGAAGCGCAACTCTACAGTGCAAAGCCGTCATTCCGACCCAAGTCAGTCAATGTCAATTTTTGTAACATGCCTCACTTTTCGCGGTGTCTTGCGTCTAAGCCTTCGAAGTTGTATCGCTGGGAAGCCCCTTTACGTCCCACAAACGGACACCAGCGTTCCACTTTCAGGACACTGAGGTTGCCATGGAACCATTCGACGGAGGCGCGCGTACCTAGGGGACAAGCGATGCGGGTTCCACCATTGGATTCGCGCATATAGGAGTCGGAGGTTGGTATGCAGGACGGGCAGAATGTCGAAAACGGGATGATCCCAACTTTCCTGAACAACAGTGATTTTCATGTTCAGCAAGTGGTCAAAACCGCACACGAGGAGCTGCGGCAACTCATGCGGCAGCGCGCTGACATCATGAAACGCATCGGTACTCTCAAGCAAACCATTGCCGGGCTCGCCAACCTATTTGGTGACGAAGTCTTAGATGAGGACTTGCTCACACTCGTGGGACGTAAGACGGGCGGGCGCCAGCCGGGTTTCACCAAGGCGTGCCGGGTGGTGTTGATGGAAGCCGCGGGGCCGCTCACGGTTCGCGAGGTTTGTGAGCGGATTCAACAACGCATGCCGACCGTGCTGCTGCGACACAAGGATCCGCTGGCATCGATCACCACGGTTCTGAACCGCCTGGTCGAGTACGGGGAGGCGGAAAGCACAGTTCGTCAGAACGGTCGACGCGCGTGGCAGTGGATTGCAGATTCCGAGCCTTTGTCGCTTCCACAGCCCGGCAATTTAGGAATGTCTCAGGCGTAGAACCTGTTTCGTTTGCGCATCGGTTTCCCGAGCGTTCGCTCTCGCAGGCGGAGCAATGTTCCGAACTCAAGCGTCGTGCTCCATGAGCGAACAACCGACGATCTCTCCGCAATATCGCAAAGCGCGCTTTTTCACCAAACACAAACCCGAAGCTTGATGGCCCGAAATTCAGCCGGAGACCGAAGACGATAGACTCGACCGAGGCGGCGGTAAGGACTTAGCTTAAGGAGTTTCGTCGGCGGTTGAGGCTCGCGGGCTGGAACACGCTAACGGCCGGTCGTGTACCAGATCGACCCTGGCGCACGAAAGTTCAAGCCTTCGCCCCACACCGCCTGGGTGTAGCCATCGTTGTCGATGCTGATTTGGAAGTAATCGCCGAACGGGAAACTGAAACCTTTGGGGCGAATATAGCGATAGCCAGGGACGTAGCTCGACAACCTGGACTCCGCCGACCAGGTTGCTCCGCCATTCGCCGAGCTGCGGTAAAAAACATTCCACCATGGGCTGTAGCGGGTATCCATCCAGGCGGCGCGCACATCACCTGCCGATCCTGCCACCAGCGCTGGAAAGGCGTGCTCGACGCCCAAAGGAGCAAGGGAAATGCCCGTCTTTGGAGACCAGGTTTCACCGGCGGTGGTTGAGAGTGCGAAGTAGATCCGTTCCGGAGCCGTGTCCCCCTTGCCGGAGTTCCACAGTGCATAGAGCGTGCCCGCCTCATCCGACGCCATCGTGATCTGCGCGCCCAGGTACCCCCACTCGCATTGGAATGACGAGCAGTCGGGTGGTGCACCCGAGCCATCCATCAGGGTGGTTGTCCATGTCTTGCCGCCATCCGACGACTTGCTGGTGTAGAGATTGACTCGCCCCCTCACGCCGTTATGCCGGGTGTACCCTGCCCACGCGATATAGGCATTTTGATCGGGATCGACAGTTGCACCGCCGGCCAAAGCCCGCACCAGAGGCAAACCCGGTCTCACATCGACCGAGCTAAAGGTGATGCCTCCGTCGTGCGAGGAAGCGACACGGATTCTACGCGAACGGTTGAAAGCAAGATACACATCGCGACTGCGCGCGGCGAGAATCGGCTTGTCCGCATCTTGGCTGCCGCGATCGGCCACGACAATCGACCAGCTTTGTCCAAAGTCCACGGACTTGGCCACGATCGCATCGATATTTTCGTTTTGCAGCCAGGCGGCATACAAGGTTCGATGGTCATCGGGGTCCACGATGATCTGGGCATCAAACTGGCCGGTCGTATGGGGAGCAATGGCGTGCGGAGCTTGCCAGGTGGATCCGTTGTCATCGCTCACGACCAGGGTCATCGAGGGCATCGAACAGTTCTGGATCAAGGCCGCTCTCAGCAACAGGCCCCCATTCGAACCACCCTGCACCGTCAGTTGCTCCTTGTCCGGGCAATTCGGCAGAGTGCCATACTGAGGGTAGAGCACATACACGTGGCCGAAGCCGTCGGCGGCAATCGCCGGTTCCCATTGATCTCCCACGGTGAATCCCAGGCGCACTGGTGGTGAAAAGCCGTTGGCGGCCAGCGTATCCGGCACCAGCAGCAGTGCGGTCGAGAGCGCCAAGATGGACTCGAGATACCGTTTTCGCTGAGAAATGGCTGGCACCTCTAGTGGTTTGGGGGGATCCTTAGGGGAAATCTACCCTGCCGACCTGGGGTCCGTCAATGCGAAGTAGCGACGAGGGGAATCGCCGCTCCCCTACTGACAACAATGGGGTTTGGCGCCATTTTCGCACGGATTCTGTTCCCCATCGTCTGCCCAACCAGGATCGGATTGGGGTCGACTGAGGCCGACCTAGAAAGGCACGGAATGCCACTTTTCACCGTCCGCGCTCATCTCATACAATAACTGGCTCACAAGCGGAGTTATTCCTATGGCCAAAGCTATTTTTGCTGCCGGTTGTTTCTGGGGCGTTGAGGCGACCTTTCGTCAGCTAGCGGGTGTGATTTCGACTCGCGTCGGCTACACCGGTGGAACCCTTGCGAATCCCACCTACAAGGACGTCTGCACGGATCGCACCGGCCACGCCGAAGCTGTCGAGGTGGAATATGATCCTAGCAAGCTTTCCTACGAGAAGCTGCTCGACGTCTTCTGGGAGAATCATGATCCCACGCAACTGAATCGCCAGGGTCCGGACTGGGGTACGCAGTATCGTTCGGCCATTTTCTTCACCAGCCCGGAACAGGAGGCTGCCGCTAAAGCTTCGAAGGAACGGCTTGAGAAGTCTGGTCGTTACACGAAGCCGATCGTTACCCAAATCGTTCCTGCGTCAACCTTCTATGAGGCCGAGGACTACCACCAGCAGTATCTCGAGAAGCGCGGCCTCGCGAGTTGCCACATCAAGGCCTAAGCAACAGGCAGGAAATTAGGCCGGTTGGTTTTGTGCGGAGAGGGCAACTCCGGAAAAGGTTTCCCGTCATTGCCCTGTTAGACTTCGTATCCGACCTGGAAGAGCCTCGGCCGCATCGGCCCGCGCGTCCCGGAATACCCAATTGGCTGTCCCTCGGCAGCCGGTAGGGCACTACTGCCCCATTAATTTTCTCCGATTTGATAGGTACTCGTGGATAACGTCTGGCTTGAAACCACCGATCGAGATGGGACGTGCGTCCGCATTCCGCATCTTTTGCCGTCCTGCGCCCCGAATCCCATCTACTGGTAAAGGCGAATTACGGAGCAAACAGGCTCAAAAAAGTGATCTAGGTCCGAACCGTCTCGCAGACGGCACTTGACGGGCTTTTCCGCCGACTTGTCGTGGGGATGACGGTGTGGTTTGCGTAATCTTTCGAAGGGCTTGGCGCACGAATGCCGCAGTTGTCGATTCCACAAAGGGAGGTGTGAGGAACGATGCTGAACGGCAGGCCGGTTCGCCTTACTTCGATTTCGCCGTGTTCGAACTCAGCTGACAGAGCTTTCAGCCTTGACCAGCTCGAAGCGTTGACCTTAGCTTTGGCAGGAGTCTCGTTTGGGGTTGGCCGCTTAAGCACGCCGCCGGTAGGGGTGCGCCTGTTGTCTAGGAGGCTGCGCCCGCGCCACCCGCCATTCCACCGGCCGGTCTGTCTTGTGCTGCGCCCCGGCGCTAGGCGGTTAAGAGAATCGGTTCGCCCTTGCCGATCACCAGGGTGTGTTCGTAGTGTGCGGAAGGTTTGCCATCGGCTGTGCGCACCGTCCAACCGTCTTTACCGAGAACGGCTCGCCCCGATCCCGCCGCAATGATCGGCTCGACCGTAATCACCAGCCCCTCGGTAAGAACTTGACGGGCCGCCGGATCGGGATAATTCGGCACCCGCGGCTCTTCGTGGATCGTGCGGCCAATGCCATGCCCACCGAGATCGCGAATCACGGAAAACCCGCTGCGCACGACCTCGTGCTCCACCACCCGGCCAATTTCGGACACGCGAAACCCGGCCCGCGCCACCAGCATTGCCTTGACAAAGGCGCGTTCGGCGCAAGCCACCAGGCGTTGTTGCTCTTCCGATACAGCACCGACCGGAACGGTCACCGCCGCATCCGCCATGAAGCCGTCCTTCTCGACCGTGACATCGAGTTTTACCAGGTCACCTTCGGCGACGGTGCGGTTGCCGGGAATGCCGTGAACCGCTTCCTCATTGAGGCTGATACAGCTGGTTCCGGGAAAGCCATAAACCATAGCCGGCGCGGATTTCGCTCCGTTGCGGCGCATGACCCCCGCCCCGACCTCGTCGAGTTCCGCCGTGGTGATTCCCGGACGAACCTCGCGCTTCATGGCTTCGATCATGAGTCGCACCACGGTGCCCGCCGCGCGCAACCCTTCGAGTTCGGCCGGTTCTTTGATCGACACGATTGTCTCCCGATAAGATCGATATCGTTCTTAGCCTATCGCATCGATGTGGGAAGTGGTCAAAAAATCGCTGTACCGGTGCTTCTCCGCGACAACCTTCGAAGCCCGAGCCTTACTTAGGCGGGAAGAAGCATGCCCTTTTCCAGATGTCGGGTCAGGTGCGCATAGGAAGCCGCATGCGGGTCGTGGGTCACCATCACAATCGTTTTGTGAAAATCTTCGTTCAGCCGTTTGAGAATCTCAAGAATCTCGGTGGCGGATTGGCCGTCGAGATCGCCCGTAGGTTCATCCGCGAGCAATACCGTAGGATCGCTCACGATGGCGCGAGCAATCGCCACCCGTTGCTCCTGGCCGCCCGAGAGCTGCTTGGGAAGATGCTCGACCCGTTCCTCAAGACCCACCAGTTTCAAGGCGGTCATGACATGATCGCGGCGCTCGCGAGCGTTGAGCTTGGTGAGCAGCAACGGCAGTTCGACGTTTTCAAACGCGGTAAGCACGGGGATGAGATTGAATGTCTGGAAAACATATCCAATGTGCTGGTTGCGCCAGCGCGCGGACTGGCCATCGCTGAAGCGAAACACATTCTCGCCCAGCACGAGCAGTTCGCCGGAGGTGGGAGGATCGATGCCGGCGATCATGTTCAGCAGCGTCGTCTTGCCCGAGCCCGAGGGTCCCATCAGGGCGAGAAACTCGGCGGCCGCAATTTCCAGAGAAACGTCGTCGAGCGCCTTCACTTGAAAGGCATCCCGCTGAAAAATCTTGCTCACATTGCGAGCCTGAACGACCTTCGTGTCCGTAGCGGTATTGATCGCCATGGCAGTACTCATTGTTGTCCCTTGATTTTGATTTTGTCGCCATCTTTCAAGGTCGGCGGAGCGGCCGTAATGACGTTCTCGCCTCCCATCAGTCCCTTTACCGTAAAGCCGGTGCTGCGTTGGGTCACGACTTGCACCTCCCGTTCCAGGGCTTTGCCATTGAACGCAATCCAGACTACCTTGTTGCCGTTGCGGTCGTGGAGGGCGGAGGTTGGCACGAACACTCCCCCGGCCTGGGAACTGGGAGCCTTGGAATTGTCGGCCAGGAACTTCACCGTGGCGTTCATTTCCGGTCGAAGGAATTCATCGGGATTCAGGATTTGCACCTTGACTTGCACCGTCGCCTTCTGACGGTTGGCTTCGGGCGAGATCTCGTGAATCTCGCCGTCATATTTGCGGTCCGGATAAGCGTCCACCGTGACGATGCCTTTCTGCTTGGGGCCGAGCTTGGCGAAATCGTCCTGAGCGATGTCGAGTTCCACCTGAATGTCATTGAGATCGGCGAGCGCCACCACCTGTCCCTGCGGCCCCCCTTCGGCTTGGCTGGCGAATTGGGAGGTCACGAGCTCGCCCGGTTCCGCGGTGCGTTCGAGAATCGTGCCGTTGACCGGGGCACGAATGATGGTCGCATCTAACCACGACTTCGTATAGGCCTCCTGGCCTTCGGCCTGCAGCAAGGCTCCTTTAGCGCGCGCGATTTCCTCCTGGCGCGGACCGATCTTGGCCATACGGTAGGCCTTGTCGAGGGAGTTTACCCGCTGCTGGTCCGCCTCATACTTTGCGGTCGCGTCATCGAGCGCCTGCTTGGACACCACACCTTGGGACCACAGCTCGCGATTGCGATCCAAGGTCAACTTGTCATTGGCAAGCGTGGCGCGCGCTTCGTCGAGATTATGTTGGGCTTGATCGATCTCCTCCGGCCGCGACCCGTGTTCGAGTTCCTCGAGATAGGCGCGAGCGTTGTCCGCGGCACCCCTGGCTTGCTCATACTGGGCGCGGAATTCGGCGTCTTCGAGACGCACCAACACCTGGCCCTGTTTGACTTTGTCGCCCTTCTCCACCCCGATCCAGGCCACCCGCCCGGTGACCTTGGAGTTCACATTGATCTTGTGATGGGGCACGATGTAGCCGCTGGCGGTGAGGACGACCCCGCTCAGGTCCCCGCCGTTCTCGGCTTGGGCGCGGGCCACTTCGACCTCAGGGATGCTGGGTGCGAACAGCCGATAGCCCAGCGCAGCCAGGCTGAGGAACGCAACGACCGCAATTCCCGTGAGGATGTAGCGCCGTGCCCAGGGTGCAGGCTCTCCCCGGGGGGCGGACCGGTCAATGCGCAGTCCCTTTAAGTCAGAGTGCTTAGTGTCGAGCGGCATAGCCTTTTGTTCTCACCGATGCCGAGCTGCACTCGGCCCTACCTGGCATGCTAGTCCCTCAGGGAGGCCAGAATCTGGCGCTGGGCCGCATGCCATGCCGGAGCGATCCCTCCGAACAGACCCATGACGACGGCAAATACAACCGCCCAGCTTACGACGCTCGGCGTCATGCGCAAACTGAACACGGCTTCGCTGAACGTGACCGGATTGTTGGTTCCGGTCGTCATACCGTTAAAGGGAAGCATCAATAAGATGCCCACCACCGCGCCTAACAGCGACAACAGCACCGACTCCAGCACAAACGAGGTCAGAATGCTGGGCCGGGAGAACCCGATCACGCGCAAGGTGGCGATCTCCCGCGAGCGATAAGCCACCGCCGCATACATGGTGTTCATGGCCGCGAAGCATGAGCCGATCGCCATAATCACGGCGACAATCATGCCCACGAACTTGATGGGGTTGCCGGAGCTGGTCTGCTTCGCCCAATAATCGGTCTCGAGCATGCCGTTGAGCTTGAGCCTTTGATCGTCGTTCACCCGATTCTTCAAGGCGTCGGCCGCGACCGGATCGGTGGCGCGAAGCAATACGGAGTTGTAGAAGTGGCGATCGAAATCGGCGTTTAGCTGATTAATGTCGCCCCAGATCTCCGAGTCGTGAGCGGTACCGCCGGCGTCGAAGATGCCTACGATGGTCCATGGTCCTTTGCCTATCCACAGGCTGTCGCCCAGGTTGGCCTGAGCGAAGCGATTGTGGATCGACTGGCTGACCACGATCTCCCGCTGTCCCGGCGCAAACCAGCGCCCGGCGACCAGTTTGCTCTCCGGCCGCATGGCAATCCCCGTGGAGGTGAGGAATCGCACCGTGACATTGGTTTCTCCCGTGCCATCGTTCCTCGGGAGCACGACCACCAGGAGGTCTTCCCCGGAGACCAAGGGTTGTCCCGCGGCATCGTGCGCCACCCCGGGCAGGTCTTTCATCACGGGCAGAGCGTCGCGATCTACCCCCCCGGCCGCCAGTTCGGCGTTCGATCCCTTGCGCAACACCAATACATTCAGGGGATCACCGCTGGTGCGAAACGCGGCGTTAAGACCCGCCAGAAGCGCCAAGATGAAGATCGCCGTCGTGACCGTCAGCGCAATCCCCAGCGCGGTCATGACCGTAGCGCTCTTGCGCAGAATCAGGTTTCGGATGTTGTAGCGAACAGGAACCGCCATGCTTTTCTCCGCCTTACCCGATATGCCGCAGGCCTTCGACGATGTTTCTCCGAGAAGCGTTGAAGGCCGGCACAAACGAACTCACCAGGCCAACCGTCGCTCCTACCAGGACGGCCACCAGCATGGTCGGTGCGTTGATCGTCACGCCCGTCAAAAACAGTCCCATTTGGGGAGAACGAGCCATCACGTACACGAGACCGGAGGCGGCAATCGCACCGAGCAGTCCGCCTAAGGCCGCCAGGCTGACGGATTCACCCATGAAGAGCGCCAGCACCGTGCCCCGGGTGAAGCCCAGGGTTTTCAGCAAGGCCACTTCGCGAGTGCGCTCCCGGATCGACATCGCCATGGTGTTGGCCGAAACCAGCAGGGTGGCAAAAACCACGGCCGCACAGATGCTCAAGATGAAACCCTTCACATTGCCGAGCATGGCGATCCAGTCGAGATTGAAGGCCTTCTCGCTCTCGGATTTCGTGGGACGGTCGGAATTACGGAACATGGCATCGATCGCCTTGGCTACTTCCGGTACGCTTTGCGGCGAGTCTGCCAAGACGCCGAAGAAGCCGACCAAGCCTTTGACCTGCGGATAACCCTCGTCGATGTAGGTGTTATTGAAATAGATCGACTCGGTGGGAGTAGCGGTTGAGAAGATTCCCCGAATCGTAAGCTCAAGATTGAGCGGAAAAATGTTGCCCTTAATGTTGAGACGGTCACCGATCTTCCACTGGTGCTTCTTGGCTAACTCGGCATCCACGACACACCCGGCCCGGTCCTTCTTCCAGGCTTCCAACTGGTCGGGCGGAATATGGAAATCCTTGAGCACGTCGAAGATCTCGTTAGGGTCGGTGCCGAATTGCGCGAAGAAGTTTTCCGGCTTGTCGTCCTTGTATTGCCCACCGAACCAGGTTTCATTGACGACGTTCTTGACCCCAGGAACCGAACGAATCCGCTCGCGATACGCAATCGGCAGAAACTGGGCAAGAGAGACCTTGTGGCGCACGATCAAACGCTGGGCGGACTCGGCGCTTCCCTCACTCATGTAAAAAGCACGCCAGATGGTCATCATGACGGTCAGCAATAACAGAGAAAAACCGATGCTGAGCAGGGTCAAAATGCTCCGTCGTTTGTTACGGAAGGCATTTTTGCGAACAAACCGCGCCAAGGTCATGATCGAACTCCAGGAGAAAATCGGTAGGGCGCAAACCTACCTTTAAGCATATCCGAAGGCGCGAAACTGCGGCAACCAAGGTCCCCCCCACCCACTCCATACCCAATCTTTTCTTTATCATCCAGCGATCTTGAGCCAGGCCCTGGCTCAAGAGGGTGGTTGAAACGGCGGTCCGCGAGAGTCTGGTTAGGAATAACGACGGAGAGCAAGTTATCCCCCGAGGGCGGATCGGCCGAAACGTAGGCGTCGCCGTAGAGGCAGCCTGAGAATCGCGGGAGGGCTGAGCTCGAATGGAAAGAACAGCTACGTTGCTGGCAGCGAAGCCAGATAACGGCCTGCCAAAGCACTTTCGTAACTCCCATCTTGGCGAAAGCCGGACTATCCTAAGGTGCGCTCTTCCCCTCGACCTCGCCAACCATGGAGTCAATAGCCGTTCTCTGCCTCTGCGAGGTTAAGAGCAATGTCAAAAAAAGTCGGACGTTTCGAGATCCTCAGCGAAATTCAACGTGGGGACACGAGTTCTGTTTATAAGGCCTCCGATCCAGACGCCGGAAGGATGGTTGCCCTCAAGACGATTCGGTTCGAAATCCTAGGCGAGCAGGGCCAGGCGCTCGTAGACAGCATTCTCGCAGAGACCCAAGCCTGCCAAGTCCTCAACAGCCATAACATTGCCCTCTTGTACAGCACCGAGAAGATCGAGGACATGCTCTGCGCCTCGCTCGAGTACGTGCAGGGGAACAGCGTTGGCACGATGCTGGCACGCCATGAGGGATTCTCCATCTGGGATCTTCAGGATATTGCCCGGCAGACCTGTCAGGGTCTCGACCACGCAGCGGCCCACAAGATCTTTCACTATTCCCTCGAGCCGGCAAAAATCATGGTGCAATGGGATGGGATTGCCAAGGTCCTGGGCTATGGCGTTTCGAGCACCGGGCTGTATGCCGCCCAGTCCCAGGGCAAGCCTCCGCAAATTTTGCACTACATGTCTCCCGAGCAGGTGAGGGGAGGTCCGGTGGACGCCCGCTCGAACCTGTTCAGTTTGGGGACCATCCTGTACGAGATGATCACCGAGCGCAAAGCCTTCGACGGCGAAGATGCGGACCAGGTGCGGCAAGCCATTCTCGAAGCAACGCCGACGCCGATCAGCCAGCTCAACCCGTCGGTCCATGAGGCGCTCGAGGCCGTGGTGATGAAGATCCTCGCCAAGGATCCTCAGGAACGCTATCAGTCGGGGCAGGAACTGATCGCCGATCTGGAGAAGTGCAAGAACAGCGCGGCGAAAGCTGCCCCTCGCAAACCAGTCGTTGCCAGCCCGCCAAAGCCGGCGCGCTCGGCTGCGAACGAAGTGTCTCGAGCCGCGGCGGCGGCGGCCCAGGGCGGGATGAGCACTGCCTCCTTGGCGCCGACCGTCGTTTCCGCTGCCA
>DASPTQ010000057.1:0-65842 GCA_035623335.1 Terriglobales bacterium | reverse complement strand
TTACCGGCAGGAGATTGAGCAGCAGCCGTTTACGCCCGAGGATGAGAAGACGCTCGACGAGCTGGGCATCTAGTGGGCGAGGGTTTCACAGACACCCCTCAGGGGGTTGGACGTGGTGGCAAGCACGTCCCGGTTCTTTTAAAAGAAGCGATCGACCTTTTAGCCGTCCGGCGCGGCGGAACCTATATCGACGCCACCGTGGGCCTTGGCGGGCACAGCTACGAAATCGCAAGACGCCTCGGCGCACAGGGTCATTTGATTGGGCTCGATAAAGATCCCGCAGCGCTAGAAATGGCACGGCAGAGGCTAGAGCCCGGGCAGGCAAGATTTGGGCCCGTGGCGGCTAGCGGCTCTCCCCGAGCGGGGGAAAAAGATTGGCCGAAAATCACGCTGTTCCACGCCTCCTTTACCGAGATCGAAGATCGGTTGGGGGCCGCCCTGGCCGATGGCCTTCTGGCGGATCTCGGAGCGAGCAGCTTGCAATTCGGCGATCCCCTGCGAGGCTTCAGCTTTCAGGCGGAGGGTCCGCTCGACATGCGAATGAACCCGCAGGCCGAGCTGACTGCCGAACAAGTGGTAAACCACCTCGACGAGCGCAAGCTCGCCGATGTGATTTACGAATTCGGTGAGGAAAGGAGGTCGCGGAGAATCGCCAGAGCCATTGTCCGGTCGCGGCCGATACATACAACCGCACAGCTTGCGGATGTGATATCCGCCGCGGCTCGGCCAATGAAAAGGCGTCCCCTCACGGGCCAAGCTGGTCCGTGCCGGGGACGAGGCTTTGAGCGCATCCATCCGGCGACCCGAACTTTTCAAGCTCTCCGAATCTTCGTAAACCGCGAACTGGATGATCTGCGGGCTCTGCTCGAGCGAGCCCCGCAGATCCTCGTACCGGGTGGACGACTGGTGATCATCGGCTTTCATTCCCTCGAGGATCGAATCGTAAAAGATGCCCTGCGCGAGGGAATCCAGCGGGGCTACTACCGCGCGCTGACCAAAAAGCCGGTCACGCCCGGGGAAGAGGAGATCGATCGCAACCCACGGTCACGCAGCGCAAAATTGCGCGCCGCGGAACGAACCTAGCGGGCCACGGCCCGGCGATCCGCGCGAGGGGACTCCGATCCAGTGCCACTGGCAGGGTTGCTCGCCATGACCGTGAATGTACGACCAAGTTTCCGGAGCAGTATCGCCTCCCAACTCCAAAAGGGCGAAAAAACAAAACCACCTTCTCACGATGCTGCTCCGGAAAAGTTCTGAAGGTAGGTAGAAACGAGGAAATCATGTACAGCGGAACCCTGATTAACGACCTGATCGAAACCGTGGAGCAGGTGGAAAAATGCTCCCAGAAACTACTTTCTTCAGACGAGAAACTGGCCCATTTCTACCAGATGGCGCAGTTCGAAATGGCGCACCTGGAATCCCGTATCGCGGGAGTCGCCTAATGGCTGCCGCTCCGACAAGATCAGAAAGTGCTTCGCGCAACGGGCAGAGGCCATGCTGGAACGGCACGCCCGAAGTCTATTTTGCCAGACCCATCGACAATTCGCGCATGGTCAAGCTCGAGGATCCCAAGCGCAGCCACGAAATGCGGCAGTTTGGCGTGGCTTTGGCTTGCCTGTTCCTGCTGGTGATGACCTACACATGGCAGCATTTCAAGGCCGTCGAGTACGGATATAAGGTGGAATCGCTGAAGGCTCAGCGGGATGGTCTGATTGAGGAGAACCGCGTGCTACGGCTGGAGAAGGCATCCCTGCGTGCGCCCGAACGGATCGATAAGATCGCGCGCGAATATGGGATGCAACCGCCCCGGGCCGGCCAGGTGGTGCCCATGAATTCCGCCCTGCCTGACTCGAGCGCCCCCGAGATGGCGAGCGTGGCGGCGGTCTCTGTGATTTCCGTGCCGTGAAACCGGCCAGATCACAGGGATGAAATCGGATTCGAGTGGCAGGGGAGAGACCGATCGGTCAGAGCCCTTGCCAAGCCGTGGTTCGAATTGCTGGCGGCTCGCATGGCCGGGCGGGCCGCCATCTTCATCTAAGGCGCAACGTGGCTTTTCGATCATCCCGCAATACCATCGAGACCCGTCTGTATGTCCTTGGCGTAGTCCTTCTCCTCTGGTGTTCGGCCATTGGCTTGCGTCTGGTCTATCTGCAACTCCTCCGTTATGGGAGCTTTGAGCAGCGCGCTCAGCACCAGCAGCAGCGCACCGTGGAAATCTCGTCGCGCCGCGGTGTGATCTACGATCGCGCCGGCCGCGAGTTGGCCATGTCCATCGCGGTGGATTCCGCCTTCGCGGTGCCCAGCGAAATTCCCGATCTCTCGAGCGCGATCTCGCTCATTTCGCGCATCACCAAAGCGGATCCCCGGGAGCTCCTTGCCCGCTGCAAGGCCGCCCGCACCTTTTGCTGGGTGGCACGAAAAGCCGACAGCGAGACCGTCCAGCGCATTCGCGCGCTCAATCTGCGGGGGATCTACTTCCAGAAGGAATCCAAGCGCTTCTATCCCAAAGGGGAGCTGGCGGCGCAGGTGATCGGTTATGTCGGGACCGACGATGAGGGGTTGAGCGGAATCGAGCGAGCCTATGACGAAGGGCTGCGGGGTCGGCCAGGGGACATGCTGATCTCCGTCGATGCTCGCCGCAAGTGGTTTTCGAGCGTCGAAAAGCAGCCTGAGCCGGGACAAAACGTCGTGCTCACGATCGATCAGGAAATTCAATACATCGCCGAGCACGAACTCGATGCGGCCATGGAAACCACCCATGCCGTCAGTGGCACGGTCGTCGTGGAGAATCCGCATACCGGAGAAATTCTGGCGCTCGCGAACCGGCCCACGTTTAACCCCAACCTGACGCGCGAAATCTCGCCCGACAAGCTGAAGAACCATGCGGTGAGCGACGTCTATGAGCCGGGCTCGACGTTCAAATTGGTGACCATCTCGGCGGCCCTGAATGAAAACCTAACTCGCCCCGATGAGAAGTTCGACTGCCAGATGGGATCGATCGTCGTATTTGGTCGGCGCATTCACGATTGGAAGCCGTACGGCGTTTTGTCGGTGTCCGACATTCTGGCGCACTCGAGCGATGTCGGTGCCATCAAGATTGCCCTGCGCTTGGGCGATGAGCGCATGGACAAATACATTCGCGGCTTTGGATTTGGACGTCAGACCGGAATCGAGCTTCCGGGCGAAACCCGGGGACTCGCGAAACCCCTCAATCGCTGGTCGAAGGTGTCCATCGGCGCCATCGCCATGGGCCAGGAGATCGGCATCTCGCCGCTGCAACTGGCCGCCATGGTCTCCACCATCGCCAACGATGGTGTCCTGGTCGGCTCGCGCATCGTGGCCTCGACCACCACCCCGCAGAGCACAGCGCAAACCATCACCTTTCACCCGGTCGAAGAACGTCGCACGATTTCGCCCACCACCGCTGCCCTGATGCGCGAGATGATGCAGGGCGTGGTTCTTCACGGTACGGGGAAGAAGGCAATTCTTGAGGGTTACAGCTCCGCGGGCAAGACCGGGACGGCACAGAAAGTCGACCCCGCAACCCATACCTACTCGCGCAGCAAATATATTGCGTCCTTTGTCGGGTTCGCGCCCGTGAATAACCCCGTGGTGGTTTGTGCCGTAATTTTGGATTCGCCGGTCGGCGGGCACCATGGCGGCGAAGTTGGGGCACCGGTATTTCAGCGGGTGGTCCAACAAGTGCTCGAGTACTTGCACACATCGCACGACGTCGAGCTCCCGCCAGATCGCAACCTGCTGGCCGCACGACCGAGGCGAGAAAAGGAAGAAGATCTTCGCGAAGGCTCGCCCGATCGGCTCAGTGACACCATGGACATCGCCGAACCCAGCCCGAGTTCCGTGCCGCCCAGTCCTGCTCCCCCTCCGGCCGAAAACGCTGCGCTGATGATGCCTTTGCCGGTAGCCAAGCACGAGAATCCGCTCCCGCCGCAAACGCCGGCATCCATAGCACCCTCGCCCCCGGCCGCCTCCGCGCCTGTCCCGCCGACGAGCGGCACGGTCATCGTGGATCTTGAGCAAGGCGGGATCCTCGTGCCCTCTTTTGCCGGAAAGAGCGTGCGAGCGGCGATTGAGACGGCCGAGGCGAACGGCTTGGATTTGGACATCGTCGGCAACGGTTTGGGCGAAGACCAGACACCAGCGGCCGGAGCCCGCGTTGCCCTAGGGTCGAAAGTGACCGTGCGGTTTGGGCGCTGACTGGCCGTCTTGTCCCTGCATGAAATTCACTCCCGGCGACCGGGAGCGAGCCCGTCATCCTCATCGCTATGGGCGTGCTGGCGTGCCCTATAATCGATGGCAATGACTTTCCAACAGCTTCTCTATGGCGCAGAGATCCTGTCGCAAAGCGGGAATCCGACCGTCCGCGGTCTCGAATACGATTCCCGCAAGGTTCAGCCGGGAGACGTCTTCGTGGCCATGCGGGGGGAGAGCCACGACGGCAATCGATTCATCGACCAGGCCATCACCGCCGGAGCCGTTGCCATTGTTACCGATTCTGACCAGGAGAAGCCGCGGCCCGAAGTGGCTTGGGCGCTAGCGGCCCACGCACGCCGGGTGCTGGCTCGGCTGAGCGCCAATTTTTATCATCGGCCAGCCGAACGGTTGGCGATAACCGGGATTACCGGTACCAACGGTAAGAGCACGACCGCGTTTCTGGTCGAATCGATGCTGACTGCCGCGGGCCGCAAAAGCGCTCTCATCGGTACCATCGAGTATCACGTGGCCGGTCAAACTCTGCCCGCCCCGCACACCACCCCGGAAGCGCTGGAGCTCAATCGCATGTTGAACCAGGCACTGGGCGATGGCGCGACCGAAGCGGTGATGGAGGTCTCCTCGCACGCGCTGGCGCAACAACGGGTGTACGGCATTCCTTTCGATGTTGCCGTCTTCACCAATCTGACCCGCGATCACCTCGATTATCACCACACCATGGAGGAGTATTTCGCATCCAAGCGAATCCTATTCGAGGGCTCGGGGACGGATGGTCCCCGGGTGGCGGTGCTCAATGTCGATGAGGTCTATGGGACGAAACTGATCAAAGTCAGCAAGCAGCACGGTGCCGAGGTTGTCACCTATGGACTCAAGAAGGCGGACCTGCATGCCGAGAAATTGGAAATCGGCCCACAGGGAACGCGCTTCGACCTGGTCATGCCCGAAGCCGTCATACCCCTGTTCTCCACCCTTCTCGGTCAGGTCAATGTCTATAACATTCTTGCCGCTGCCGGTGCGGCGTACGCCCGCGGTTTGCAGTCCGAACCTATTGCCAAGGGGGTAGAAGCCCTGAGGAAGGTGCCCGGCCGCTTTGAGCGGGTCGATTGTGGCCAGCCCTTCACGGTCGTGGTCGATTATGCCCACACCGAAGATGCTTTGCGCAATCTCACCTCGCTCGCCCGGAAGTTCGTCGAAAGCGCGGGCAAAGGAGGCCGGGTGATCACCGTCTTTGGCTGCGGGGGGGATCGTGATCGCGCCAAGCGCCCGCTGATGGGTGAGGCGGTAGGCGAGTTGAGTGATTTTGTCGTCCTGACCTCGGATAATCCGCGCAAGGAAGATGCCCTGGCTATCATTAATGATGCTCTGGTTGGTTTGCAGCGCTCCGATGCCAAGTACAAGGTGGAGCCAGACCGGAGAGCGGCCTTTGCTCTAGCGATCGCGGAGGCCAGACCCGGGGACATCGTATTACTGGCCGGCAAGGGCCACGAAAAATTCCAGGTCGTCGGGGACGACGCCATCCCCTTCAATGACGTGGAGGTGGCGCGCGAGGTCTTGTCCAGCGCCGGATTTTCCTCGGAGCGCGCCGACACCACCGCCGCACGGAACCTATGAAGCTACTGCTCGGTCGAGTCGCTGAGTTCGTTTCCGCCAGCGGTGAGTTTGATCGGCAAGCGACCGCGCTCGGTTACTCCATTGATTCCCGCACGATTCAGCCCGGCGAAGTCTTCTTCGCCGTCCAAGGCGAACGCTTCGACGGTCATGATTTCGTTGTCCAGGCTCTCGAAAAAGGGGCGGTGGCCGCGGTTGTCGGTCACGACCGACTGCCAAAATTTTCCGCGAAGACTGGCCTGATGGCGGTGGGTGACCCTTTAGCCGCCTTGCAAGCCTTAGCCGCCGCGGTGCGCCGGCTCTGGGCGAGACCGCTCGTGGGGATCACGGGATCGACGGGCAAGACCACCACCAAGGAAGCCATCGCCCAGGTGCTTTCCTCCCGCTTGCGCGTGCTGAAGTCCGAAGGGAATCTCAACAACCACTTTGGCCTGCCTCTCATGCTTTTGAAGCTCGAGCCGAAGCATGACATCGCCGTGATCGAAATGGGCATGTCCCATGCCGGAGAAATTGCCAGGCTGGCAAGAATTGCCCAGCCCGAGATGGGTGTGGTGACCAACGTGGCGCCAGTGCACCTGGAGTTCTTCCGCTCGGTCGCGGAAATCGCGCGGGCGAAATACGAACTGGTGGAGGCCTTGCCGGCGGGTGGGACCGCCATCCTCAATGCGGATGACGAATACGTCTCCCAGTTTGGGCGCGATTTCCGTGGCAAGGTGATCCTCTACGGACGCCGGCCGGAGGCCCGCGTGCGGGCGGAAAACCTGGAAGCCCAGGGAAAACTCGGATCGAAGTTCGATCTGGTCGTGGAGGGTCGACGGGAAAGGGCGAGTCTGCCTTTGGTCGGGGCGCACAACGTCAGTAACGCGCTGGCGGCGGTGGCGGTGGCTCTAGAGTGCGGATTCACTCTGGCGGACGCCGCTCGGGAGCTGGCCCGGCTCGCACCCGCCGACAAGCGTGGACAGGTCGTCCAACTGGGCAACATCACGGTCATCAATGATTGTTACAATTCGAATCCGAAAGCCCTCAACGCCAT
This sequence comes from Terriglobales bacterium, assembly GCA_035623335.1. Lineage (GTDB taxonomy): Bacteria > Acidobacteriota > Terriglobia > Terriglobales > Acidobacteriaceae > JAFAGX01. The sequence goes on along the minus strand of DASPTQ010000057.1, from coordinate 58,968 downwards.
GGTAGACGCTTTGGCGACGATGCCGGCGGCGCGTCGGATTGTGGTGGCCGGGGAAATGCTCGAACTCGGGCCTAGCGGGGACATTCTGCATCGCCAATCGGGCGAGCACATGGCGGGCAAGAAGATCGATATGCTGGTGGGGGTGCGCGGCCTGGCCGAATCCATGGTGGAAGCGGCTCGTGGGGCGGGGATGCGAGCGGAGTTCGTAGGGACGCCCGAAGAGGCCGGGGACTGGTTGGCGAGGGAGACTCAAGCCGGAGACCTGGTTCTCGTAAAGGGGTCCCGCGGGGTGAAACTGGAAAAAGCGTTGGAGCGGTTCCGAGAGCGCGCGTAGAGACCCCGGCTCTTGGGTAGCCGACCTAGGTCCGATGGCCAGGCCGGGAAACCCTCGATTCGCTGTTGGTCAATGGCGATTCTTTGTGTTCCATGCTGACGGCGAGTGAACCAGTACGAACGACGAACCGTCGGAGCAGGGAGGCGGATTGCTTTATTGGCTGTTGTATTTGAAGCTGTTTCACTACTTCCCGCCATTCCGTATCTTCCGCTATCTGACCTTCCGCACCGCCTTTGCCAGCCTGACCGCCCTGTTCACCGGACTGATTGTTGGTCCCCTGGTCATGAACCGGCTGCGGGAGTTTCAGATCAGCCAATACATCCGGGAGGAAGGACCGAAAGCTCATCAGAAGAAATCGGGAACGCCCACCATGGGCGGTTTGTTGATCGCGATTTCCATCGTGATTCCAACCCTTCTGTGGGCGGATCTCAGCAATCGTTTCGTTTGGATCGCGGTGCTTTCGACGTCCGCCTTTGCTGCCATTGGCTTCGCCGACGACTACAGTAAGGTGGTGCATCGCAGGAATTTGGGGCTCACCGGCAAAGCCAAGCTGGGCTACCAGATTGCCACCAGCATCGGCGTGGCCGTGGCGCTGATTGCCATGCAAACGCGGGGCATGTATTCGACCAAATTGTTGGTGCCCTTCGTCAAGCAATTCCGTCCCGATCTGGTCATTGACTCCGTGGAGCACAGTGCTCATCTCTGGCCCCTGGCTTTTCTTCCCTTTATTGCCTTCGTGGTCCTGGTCATCGTCGGTGCCAGCAATGCGGTGAACCTCACCGATGGTCTGGACGGGCTCGCCATTGGATGTACAGTGATTGCCGCCGGAGCCCTGTCGGTGCTGACCTACGTCAGCGGCCACGCCACCTTCGCTTCCTATCTGGAATTAGAGCGCATGCCGCAGGTCGGCGAGCTGACCATTTTTTGCGGCACCATGGTGGGGGCCTCCATCGGGTTCCTCTGGTACAACGCCCATCCCGCCGAGGTCTTTATGGGCGATGTCGGATCGCTCGCTCTGGGCGGAGCGATTGGAACCGTGGCCGTCATCATCAAACAGGAATTGCTGCTTCCCTTTATTGGCGGGGTGTTTGTCATCGAAGCCATCTCGGTCATCCTGCAAGTGGTCTCCTATAAGCTTCGCCGCAAGCGCATTTTCAAGATGGCTCCCCTGCACCATCACTTCGAACTGATGGGCTGGTCGGAGTCGAAAATCATCGTGCGCTTCTGGATTGCGTCGCTGGTCTTCGCCCTGTTTGCACTCACGACCTTGAAACTGAGATAGCTATGTCGTTATCATCCCTGATTCAGCCCAGCATGAATCAGGGAGGAGCGATTGGCCATCGAGCTTCGCGACAAGCGTGTCCTCATCGTGGGCCTCGGCCAATCGGGCATGGCTGCAGCGCGATTTGTGAAGTCGAGGGGCGCGAGGGTCACGGTCTCGGACAGCAAAACATTAGAGGAATTGAAGGATGAAATTCCTCGGTTGCTCGATGAGGGCTTCGCGGTAGAGACCGGTCGCCATAGCGAACGTACCTTCGAGCACCAGGACCTGATCGTGGTAAGTCCTGGAGTTCCCGTGGACGCGCTTCCCCTCCGGGGAGCGCGCGAGAAGGTTATCGGAGAAATCGAACTGGCAGCCCAGTTTTTTCCCGGCCGGATGGTGGCCATCACGGGCTCGAATGGCAAGACCACAACCACGGCCCTGACCGGCGAGGTGGTTCGCAACGGCGGCTTCCCCACCCTCGTAGGCGGCAATATTGGCACCCCGGCCATTTCGCTGGTCGGGGAGGCGACCGAGGATACGGTGGCTGTGCTTGAGGTTTCCAGCTTCCAGCTCGAGACCATACGCGCGTTTCGGCCGCATATCGCGGCCGTGCTGAACCTTACCCCGGACCATCTCGACCGGCATGGCACCTTCGACGCCTACCGCGAGGCCAAGGCGCGTATTTTCGAGAATCAGCAGGCGAGCGACTTCGCGGTGTTGAACGCCGATGATCCCCGCTGCGTCGAACTTGCAACCCGCACCCAAGCGCAGGTCTTCTGGTTCAGCCGTAAGCGGGACCTAAACCAGGGAGCCTACGTTTCCGAAGACCGTATCTTCTTCCGAGACGCGACCGGGCGGCGGGAGATCATGCCGGTGAAGGAAATTTCTCTCCCCGGCGCGCACAACCTGGAGAACGTTTTGGCCGCCGTGTGCATGGGAGTTGTCAGCGATGTTGAGCCCGGGCGCATCCGCAAGGCGGTTCGCGAATTTCGCGCGGTTGAACACCGCCTGGAATACGTTGCCTCGATCGGCGGTGTCGAGTATTACAACGATTCCAAAGCCACCAATGTCGATGCCACGATCAAGGCACTCGAATCGTTTCCCGCCAATATCCGCCTCATTCTTGGCGGCAAGGATAAGGGCAGCGATTACCGCCAGCTGAACGATCTTCTCCGCCAGCGGGTGAAATGCGTGTACACGATCGGCGCCGCCGCGGAGAAGATTGAATCGCAGATCCAGGGCGCAACCGAAATGATTCATGCGGAGACCCTGGAGAACGCCATCCGGCGTGCCGCCGAGGCCGCCGAGTCGGGAGACATCGTGTTGCTCGCTCCCGCCTGTGCCAGCTTCGATCAATTCCGCAACTACGAGCACCGCGGCAAGGTCTTTAAAGAGGTGGTACGGTCGCTCGCGGCCGAAGGGCAAGCTCAGCCCGACTCGGGAGCGAGCGGGCGAACCAAGTCAATCAATAGAGTGCAATGAACCCCTAACCATCCCCACTCGCTGCCATGTTGAAATGAGGGTTCCATGGCGAAGCGCGTCAGCGCCGATCGTTGGCTCTTTACCGTTACCCTTGTCCTGATCTTTATCGGTCTGGTCATGGTGTTTAGCGCCTCGGCGGTGATGGCGAAGGAACGTTACGGTTCCGGATACTTTTTTCTGCTTAGGCAACTGGGCTGGGCGGCAGCGGGACTCCTGAGCATGGTTTTCACCATGAGAATCGACTACCGCCGCTACAAGCATCCCGCGATCATCTTTTCCCTGCTTGGTCTGACCACCCTCATGTTAATCGCCGTTTTCTTGGTGGACCGGGCCCACCACACCCACCGCTGGATCCATTGGGGTCTGATGTCCTTCCAGCCCTCCGAGATGGCCAAACCGGCGCTCCTGCTTTTTCTTGCCTTCTTCTTGGAGAACCGTACCCGGACCATGGACGATTGGCGAAACACGGTTCTGCCTGCCGTCGTGCCCACGCTCGTCTTTGTGGGCCTGATCGTGCTGCAGCCGGATCTGGGCACGGCCATCACGTGTGCGGCCATCACCGGCTGCGTTCTGTTTGTGGCGGGGATCGAGGTACGCTATCTCGGCTACGGATTGCTAGCCTCACTGCTTCCTCTGTATTTTCTCGTATTCCATGTGGCCTACCGCCGGGCGAGGATTCTGGCCTTTCTCAACCCTTATGCCGACCCCCAAGGCCGCGGCTTTCATATCATCCAGTCGCTGATTGCGGTGAGCACCGGTGGGTTGACCGGGGTGGGCTTGATGGAAGGCAAGCAGAAGCTGTTCTACCTGCCCGAGCCGCACACGGACTTCATCTTCGCGGTAACCGCGGAAGAGTTCGGACTGATAGGCTCGCTGGTGGTCGTCCTTCTGTTCGCCGTCTTCTTGTGGCGCGGCCTCGACACGGCCATCCGTACGCAGGACGTTTTCGGCCGATTGCTTGCGGTAGGGATCACTTCGATGATCGTGGTTCAGGCCTTTATCAACATCAGCGTGGTGCTCGGCCTGATGCCCACCAAGGGAATACCCTTACCCTTTATGTCCTACGGAGGGTCGTCCTTGTTTTTTGCCTTAACCTGTGTGGGCGTGCTGCTGAATATCTCGAAGCAGGCGGAATAAACCAGGCAATCGTCGGCCGAGCCGTCCAATCGAGGAATGAGCCGAGAGAGAAGCCCTTGGTCTTGGTGGCCACTGACTCGTTAACTTCGCCAGCTTTGCCGCCCCGCACGGCGCTCGGTTCCGGTTTATAGTCAACCGCATGCGGGCGATTGTTGCGGGAGGTGGGACCGGCGGACATGTCATTCCCGCCCTGGCCATTGCGCAGCAGCTTCAGAAACAGTTCTCGGGCGAAGTCTTATTCATCGGAACTCCCCGGGGCATCGAGAGTCGTCTAGTGCCGGCTGCCGGTTTTCCGCTGCGCTTCGTGCCAGTGGGAAAGCTAAAAAATGTTGGCTTGAGGACACGTCTTGAGACTTTGTTCGACCTGCCGCGAGCCGTGTGGAAGGCAGGCCGGATTCTCTCGGAGTTCCATCCCGACGTGGTGATCGGGGTCGGAGGATATGCTTCCGGCCCGGCTATGTTGGCCGCAATCCTCGGTCGGACCCCAACCCTGATCTTCGAACCCAACTTGGTTCCGGGCTTCGCCAACCGCGTGGTGGCCCGATTTGCCTCTTCCGCCGCTGTTTACTTTGAAGAAACGGGCGAGTACTTTCCGCGTTGGAAAGTGACGGGCGTTCCCGTGCGCGACGCATTCTTTCACATCGAGAGCCGGCCCGAGTCTCCAACCCTGTTGATCTTCGGGGGGAGCCAAGGCGCCCGGGCGATCAACCGCATTGCGATCGGAGCGGCAGCGCCCTTGCTCGAACGCATTCCGGGTCTCAAGATCATCCATCAGACCGGCGAGGCCGACTATTCCGACGCGCAGGCGGCGTACGCGAAGCTCGGCTCGGCGGTCGAACTCCATCGCTTTATCGACGATATGCCGGGCGCCTTTGCCCGTTCGAGTTTGCTGCTTTGTCGCTCCGGAGCGAGCACGGTGGCGGAGGTTACGGCAGCCGGACGACCCGCGATCTTGGTACCCTTTCCGCGAGCTGCCGATGATCACCAAAAGCGCAACGCCGAGGCTCTGGAGCGAATCGGCGCTGCCATCCTGCTGGAGGAAAAACAACTCCGCGAGGAAAGCCTGGTCGAGACCGTGAGTTCGCTCTTTGCCGACCCGATGCGCCTGGACCGCATGGGGGAGAACGCCCGCAAGCTGTCCCACCCAAATGCGGCCCGGGAGATTGCGGAAATGGCAGCCAGACTGGCAGGAGAAACCAGCTAGCGGCGGTGGCGATCTTCTCAGGCGGCGACATGGTACTCGGTCTTAACCAGACCGCTCGGGTAGCACTCTGTAGCTACGTGGCGCAGGCGGACATCGCGCGGTAGCGCGCCGAACAGCGGAATCCCGTCTCCAATCAGGACAGGCACTCGAGTGATAATGAGGCGCTCGATGAGGCCTGCGCGCAGAAATCGTTGAATCGTGTTTCCGCCATCGACGTAGAGGTGGTGGGCACCGCCGGCAGCGAGTTTGGCCACGATTTCCGCAGGAGGTCCAGCCATCTGCTCCACCACGCCACTGCGGACCACCGACAAGTCGATGGGCCGGCTACTCAGGACCACCACGCGTTTCCGCCCATAGGGCCATTCGGCAAAGCCGAGAACCGTCTCGAAGGTCTTGCGGCCGATCACGAGCGCATCGACCGTGGCCATGAACTCGTCGTAGCCGTGGGGTTCACCGCCGCCTGGCGGCAGAAAGTCAAGAGCTCCGTTCGGCCGTGCAATGAATCCGTCGACGCTCGTCCCGATGAAGACAGAAACCATCATCGTAGACTCCTCCTCGAATCCGAACGGCGGCATTATATCCTTGCGAAAATGCTCCCGGTCAGGCCCGTGGCAGTCGAACGCTGTCCGGAAATGGACGGTTGATTTCGTGAGTGGACACTTTGGCTTTCGACCCGAGGTTTAGCGATTGCCTATGTCCGGATCTTTCAACCGGATTGCTGAATTGTGGCTGTGGTTGGAGGATTGCAATGCTTCCAGCCGGGGGTTTTCGAACCGACTAAAATTGCATTCCTTTGTGGTGTCCGGGGTGAGAAGCAAGGATGACAGGGCTGATTCAAGACCTGCGTTTTGCGCTGCGCCAATTGTCGAAGTCGTGGACATTCACGACCACCGCCGTGGGCACGCTAGCCCTGGGAATTAGCGCGAACGTGGTTGTGTTTGGTGTGCTGAATGCGCTGCTTCTGAGACCTCTCGACGTGCCCCAACCTACTGGCCTTTATAACGTCGTGCACGGAGAACAAGGGTACGACGATCAATCCTATCCCGACTACCTCGATTTTCAGAGCAGGAATCGAAGCTTCAGCGATATGGCGGCGTACAGGATAGATATCGCGGGCCTAAGCACAGGAAACGCCACCTACAAATGCTGGTACTACAAAGTCTCGGGCAATTACTTTGACACGCTGGGAGTCGAGCCTGCCCATGGCCGGTTCTTTCACTCCAGCGACGAACATGGACCAAACTCAGCTCCCTTTGTCGTTCTGAGCCATGACTTTTGGCGCAGCCATTTTGATGCGGATCCTCGCATCGTTGGGACCACAGTCGATATCAACCGGCACCCGTTCACGATAATGGGGGTTGCCCCCGGTGGCTTTCATGGAACCGACCGGTTCCTATGGCCGGATTTCTGGATGCCGATCGTCAATGGCCAGGACTACGAGAACACGGACTTTCTCTCGAATCGCGGAAGTCACAACCTCTGGATTCTGGGGAGGCTTAAGCCGGGCGTCACCCCCGAGCAAGCCGGAGATGATCTCAACTCCATCGCACGCGAACTGGCACGGGAGCATCCCGAGACCGACGATGGGTTGAGCGCGAGGCTGGTACAACCTGGATTGATGGGCGACTTCCTCGGCGACCCGGTGCGGTCGTTCTTGGCCGGCATCATGCTGTTAGCCTTCCTCGTGCTGCTGGCGGCCTGCGCTAATCTGGCAAGCCTGTTTGCCGCCCGAACGGCCGACCGCGGCCGCGAATTGGCGATCCGGCTTGCAGTGGGGTCCAGCCGATGGCATCTCGTCCGGCAGCTCCTGGTTGAGGCCCTGGTCATCTCTGGAATTGGTGGCGCGCTCGGAACCGTTTATTCCCGCAGCTTGCTGAAGGCGTTGACCGAATGGCAGCCGTTCCCGGAATTCCCGGTCCACGTCACCGTGAGCTCCGATACCAAGGTCTACCTGGTGGCGCTGCTTTTGTCCGTGGGAAGTGGAATGGTATGTGGCTTGGTTCCAATGCGGCAGGTGTGGGCGACCAATTCGGCCCAGATTATGAAGAGCGGTGCGGCTGCCCCGATCGTTTTTCGTCGCTTCACCTTTCGTGATCTTCTCCTGGGCATACAGGTTGCGCTTTGCACTTTGTTGTTGACATCCTCCTTCGTAGCCGTGCGCGGAATGCAACGCTCGCTCCATGCACCGCTCGGCTTCCGACCGCACGGTGTAGTCCTGGCCCAGACCGATATGCATATGGGGGGACATTCCGACACTTCATCCCTGCCGATTCAAGAGCGCATACTCCAGGAGGTCGCCGGCATTCCGGGGGTTACGGCTGTCGGGACCATCGATGAAGTGCCGCTCGGGAGCGGAGGAAGCAGTACGCTGGTGTACCGGCAGGGTACAACCGATACCCGGCCTTCGAACAGTGCCTTTCGTGCCAAATATTTCTCCATTTCACCCGGGTACCTGGAGGCCGCCGGGACTCGGTTGCTGAGGGGACGCGATTTCACCCGGCACGACGACGACAAGGCGCCGCCGGTCGCGATCGTAAACCAGACATTTGCCCGCGAACTGTCGGGGAGCACTTCCGCACTGGGGCTCCGTTTTACGCAGGCGGACAAGGTCCCTATTGAGATTGTCGGTGTCGTCGAAGACGGGAAGTATGATTCGCTTACCGAATCGCCCTGGGCAGCGATGTTCTTCCCTCTTGCGCAAAATGCCGACAGCGACATGACTTTGGTGGTCCGGTCGCACTTGTCGCCGGGAGAAATCGTCCCTGAGCTCAGCCGTGTCCTCGCGCCGATAGATCCGAGCTTGCCGTTTGCTTTCCATAGCTGGCCGGATGCGCTGGCACTCGTCTTGTTTCCGGCGCGCGTAGCGACGGTCAGCCTCGGAGTGATGGGTCTGCTGGCAGCGATGCTGGCCGTGACGGGGGTCTTTGGCATGGCGATGTATGCAGTTTCGAAGCGGATCAAGGAGTTTGGTATCCGCGTTGCCTTGGGAGCCCAGGCGGTCCAACTCATGCGCTCGGCGCTGGGCCGTCCCCTGGTTCTGCTGCTTTTCGGTTCCGCCTCCGGCCTGCTGCTAGGCACGATGGCCAGTCAATTGTTGGCGCAGATCGTGTACGAGGCCACGCCGCGTGATCCGCTGGTGTTGGCGGGAGTCATGATCACGATGGCGCTCCTGGGCCTGGTGGCAACGTGGGCTCCGGCACAGCGCGCTCTAGCCATCGATCCGGCAGAATTATTGCGAGAAGAATGACGAAGACAATGACAGCCTTGTTCCCGGCCATTCTCAAGTAATCCGAGCTCCACAACCACTTCCTCCACCATCGAGTACCCAAGGTCGCGCGCGGCAACCACAATCGACCACATTGGAAGCGAATATCATATTCCGTCTGAGGTCGATACCATCTTCGGCGGCTGGCGTACCCGATTTTCGTTTTCAACCGTTGGGCAAGCGTGCATGGTTGTCGGACTACGGCTGGCTGGCTTCGGATGGGAAATCCCATTCCTAAAGCGACAGGAGATAAGCAGATGGCACGAAAAAGTCTTGTCAAGTTGCTCGTCGTAGTGAGCTTTGCCATATCAGGTTTATGCCGCGCGCAGAGCGCAACACCGGCGGCTCAGCCCCCGAGTTTGTATCTCACGCCCTATGGCCCACCGATCACCCTGGAGGCGGCGAAAAAGGTGGCGTCGGCCGCGCAGGCCGAAGCCATGCGAAATCACTGGCTGATGACGGTAGCCGTCGTCGACCCTGCGGGCAATCTGGTCTACTACGAGCGCACCGACAATTCCCAGGTGGCCAGCTCGAAGGTCGCCATCGAGAAGGCTCGTTCCGCCGCCATCTACAAGCGTCCGACGAAAGCTTTTCAGGACGCGCTGGCGAAAGGAGGGGTCGCTATGCGACTTCTTTCGCTCGACGGCGCCCTACCGGTCGAAGGTGGCGTGCCCCTGATTTCCGCTGGCAGAATTGTCGGTGCGATTGGCGTCTCCGGCGATCTGAGCGAAAATGACGCGCAGTGTGCCACGGTGGCTGCGCAGGAACTAAAGTAGCTGAGGATTTCCACCCAGCCGCCCGAACCCGCGATATTTCGGCAGCTAGGTTTATCGTTGCTTCGTTTCGACGGTCGGGTGATAATTCTTCTCGCCGCAGAGAAACGAGTATCGGTTGAAGACCCATCCCTGCACAACGATCAACGAAAGGACAATCGTGTAGTGTTCGAGAAATCAAGGGGGTTATCCCGCTATGGGGCGACGGGTGTAATCTCCCTTGGACTCAACCTATTGAAATATTGTGAACGTTGAGTTGCTGAGATGGGATCGATGCACCTCGAAGCCGACCGAGCATTTGCCTAAGGTCTCCTGCCCCTCGAACAGGTACTGAAGTACGGCGGCGGAATTTCCCCGTCCTTGGGAGCCACGCGACCGGCGGTGCTGTTTTTTGTGGGCTGCGCAAACTCCCGAGAGGGCAGAATCTACCCTGAGGCTTTATGTTCGCCAAAATTCAGCGTGTGCACTTCGTGGGAATCGGCGGCATCGGCATGAGTGGTATTGCCGAGGTGTTGCTGAACCTCGGCTATAAAGTTTCCGGTTCCGACCTTAAGAGCAGTGGAATCACCGAGCGCCTGGCCACCATGGGTGCGCAAGTTTTCGAAGGCCACAAGGCGGACAACATCACCGGCGCCGAGGTGATAGTTACCAGTTCCGCCATCTCCTCCAACAATCCCGAAGTAGAGCAGGCGCGAGCGCTTCACATCCCGGTGATTCCGCGCGCTGAGATGCTGGCCGAACTGATGCGCCTGAAGTATGGCATTGCCGTCGCGGGCATGCACGGCAAGACCACGACCACATCCATGGTGGCGGCCGTGCTGGCGGGTGGCGGGCTGGATCCGACCGTGGTGGTGGGGGGGCGCGTCGATGCGATGGGATCCAATGCCCGGCTCGGCAAGTCACAGTACCTGGTCGCCGAAGCCGATGAGAGCGACCGCTCCTTTCTGAAGCTTTCCCCTGTTCTCTCGATCGTCACCAACATCGATCGGGAGCACATGGATTGCTATCGCAATCTACGGAATGTAAAGCGCGCTTTTTTGGATTTCATGGACCTGGTGCCCTTCTATGGCTTAGTGGTGGTGTGCATCGACGATCCCCATCTTCGTCGCTTGCTGCCGCAGATTCGCCGCCGCACCATCACCTACGGAACCCGCCGGGGCTCGGATTTCCATATCAAGATGATCGAATGCGGCGCCATTGCCGAGAACAATCAGCCGATTAGCCGGTTCGAGGTCACTTACAAGGGACGGGACCTGGGTGAATTTCGTCTGCATGTCCCTGGCGTCCATAATGTCCTGAATGCGACGGCGGCGATCGCCGTGGGCTTTGGTCTGGACATCAGCCTCGAGCAGATTCGCACCGCGCTCGAGACCTTCCGCGGCGTGGATCGCCGCTTTCAGTTGCGCGGCAAAGCGGCGGGTGTAAGCGTGATCGACGATTACGGCCATCATCCCACCGAGATCCGAGCGACCTTAGCTGCCGCTCGCCAATGCGGATATCGGCGGATCCACGTGGTGTTCGAACCTCACCGCTACACTCGCACGCGCGATCTGATCGAGGAATTCGCCACCGCCTTCGAGCAGGCAGATACTCTGCTCGTCCTCGACATTTATGCGGCCAGCGAGAAGCCGATTGAGGGGGTCTCGGGAGAGGGATTGGCTCGCCACATTCAAGAAACAGGCAAACGCGAGGTGAAATACGTGGCTTCTTTTCAGCAGGCTGCGGAGACCGTAGCCGCCCAAGCCCAGGAGAACGATATGATTCTGACGCTTGGTGCCGGCAGCGTGTCGCATCTCGGACCGATGATTCTAGAAACGTTGGGGGCGCGGAACTCCCTAACCGCCGCGGAGCTCAGCGGCTTGATTACGGGATCCTCAAAGTAGACTTCCTGCGGGAACCTTTACCTCAGGCCGTCCGTACATAACAATCGGAAATGTCGGATAACGGATTGCTCGACTCCGCGTCTAAGCTTCATAGACGATTGAGGAGTAAGAACATGGCTTCCGAGAGGGCGTTGTACTGGATGGCGGTCGGACTAATGGCTGTTCTGCTTGGCAATCACTTTGCTGCGAAATACCAGAGCTGTTTGCGGGACTCTATCGCCATGGTTCTCGAGAGAACCCCCAGTCTTGGCTCCTCGGAACTTTTGACCACGCCAGTTGAGGCCCGGCTTGCTTCCCTGCAGGCGAACTTTGCCCACCAGCGGGCGGCCTGCGCCCTTGTTGAAGCCGAACGGGCGCGCATCATGGCCATGGAGCAAATCGAAGCGGGGCGGGTTCGTGGGACCTGTCCGCGGCAAAATGTGAGAATCGTAATTCCCGAGCCCCCTGTTCCGAGCGACGGCAGAATCTAAGGCCACATCTCCGAGTTGCCCACCGGTAAGCCTGGTGCTCAATCGCATCGTCTGCACGGGCGTGACCTTTCACCTTGGCGCTGCCTGTCCTCCGCGGCGCAAGAGATTTGTGCAACACGCACCAAGTTTTGTCTATCTCAACTTGCCAAAAGCAGCTATAGTAAGTTGGCTCCTGCGATTCGCTTCGCGACAATTGACCTGGTTTGATGGCCCGAAAGGCCGAGTCCACGATTTCCGAAGAGGAATTGTCCCCTCCTTCGGGCGAAGCGGCGAGCACCGAGATCCGCAATCCGCGGCTGCTTGACTTGGATGCGGAGCAGGAATCTCCCTTCCTGCGTGCCCAGAGGCGTGTCCCTGTCCGTCGCGCTGCTATTCCCCAGAAAACCGTGGCTTACCTGGCGTGGGCTGCCCTCACCGCGGGCTTACTGTTTGTGGCGGGCATGGCCTCTCTCGCAGCCTACCAATATGGCCAACATTCCTGGCGCTTTCGCGTGGAATCCAGTGATGACATCGAGATCACCGGTCTGTCGAACGTGACCCGATCGCAAGTTATGGAAGTCATGGGCGAGGACATTGGCCGGAATATCTTTTTTGTTCCCCTGGCACAGCGAAAAAAGCAGCTAGAGCAGATTCCCTGGGTGGAATCCGCCAGCCTCATGCGCTTCGTCCCCAATCGACTGAGGATTGACATTCATGAGCGCCAACCCGCGGCCTTCGCCAGGGTTGGATCCAAAATATCGCTGATCGATCCGAGCGGTGTACTGATGGATCTGCCGGTCAATAACCGCAAGCGATTTTCTTTTCCGGTGGTGCTGGGCATGAGTCTTCAAGAACCACAGTCGACCCGCGCCGAGCGCATGAAGATCTACCGCCAGCTGGTGACCGAACTGGATGCGGGCGGAGCCCATTACTCTCAGGACATCAGCGAGGTCGACCTCTCGGATCCCGAGGACATTAAAGTTCTTGCTAACGATTCCGGAGGTGAGGTTCTGGTCCATTTAGGTTCTTCCGATTTTCTCGAGCGCTTCAAAATCTACATCAGTCATGTTCAGCAATGGCGGCAACAATTTGCGCGTCTGGATTCGGTCGACTTGCGCTACGAGCACCAGATTGTCGTCAACCCCGACTTCGAAGCGCCGCCGAAACAGCCGCCACTTTCAGCGTCTCAAGTGCGGGCGGCCTTGGCCGCCGGAGTCCGTCCCGCCACGTTGGTGAATCGCGAGTCCGCCAAGGCCATCCGGCCTGTGAGCAAGAAAGGGCCAAAGTCGGGACGATCTGCCGCGCTGGGTAAAGCGAGTGCGCCGCGCAGCGTCGGCTCCGCCCAGGCTCCCTCGACCGCGACAAAGCAACCGTCCGACCAAGGATCGGCGACGGAAAAAACGACGCCAAGCGTTCCCGCCGGGGGTGCTACGACAAAACCGGCAAAACCGAGTCCGGCTATTCCCAAAGGACAGGCATAGGAATTTAAGGATGGGCAGCCAATATCGACATTTCATCACCGCCATCGATGTGGGCAGCGCGAAGACTCGCGTGCTGGTGGCCGAGATTGCCGATAGTGGTCTTCGCTACCGGGGCCACGGCGTGGCCGATTCTCAGGGCTTTCGGAAGGGGATTATTGTCGAGCTCGACAAGGCGGTGACTTCGATCCAAAAGGCGGTGGAGCAGGCCGAGGATGCATGCGGAGCACCGATCGAGCGGGCACTCTTGGGTGTGTCGGGAGCGCACATCCGCGGCGTAAATACTCATGGCGGAATCAACTTTGGGACGCGTGCCCGTGAAATTGCCCGGGAGGAAATTCGTTCTGCGGTGGACAAGGCGAGAGCCATTCCTTTGCCCGCCGACCGCGAGATCCTGCACCTTTTGCCGCAGGAGTTCATTCTTGACGAGCAATCCGGGGTGCACGATCCGCTGGGCATGCTGGCGATGCGTCTGGAAGTTCGTGTGCACATGGTGACGGCGGCCTCGACCGCCACGCAAAACGTGATCACCGCCGTAAACCGTGCCGGAGTCCATGTCGACGATACGGTGTTTGAGCCTCTGGCCTGTGCGGACTCGATTCTGCGCCACGACGAGCGCGAACTGGGAGTTTGCTTAATCGACCTGGGCGCCGGTTCGACCAGCCTGATTGTGTTCCAGCAAGGTGCGGTGATTCATAGCGCGGTCCTTCCCATCGGCGGCGACCACTTCACCAGCGACTTATCCGTTGGCCTGTGTACGCCGGTGGCGGAGGCGGAAAAAATCAAGAAGTTGTACGGCAACGTGATCGTGACCTTGATTCCCGAGGCTCATCAAGTCGAGGTCCCCTCGGTCGGGGATCGACCCTCCCGGCTCGCTTCCCAGCGCATGGTCGGCGAAATCCTGGAGCCCCGTGCCCGTGAACTGTTCGAAATGGTGCGCGACAACTTGCGGCAAAGCGGCATGCTCGAGGTTTGCGTGGGTGGCGTGGTGTTGAGTGGGGGAGGCTCGCATCTCGGTGGAATTCTGGACGTGGCGGAATCGGTGTTGCGCCGTCCGGTGCGATTGTCGTGGCCGACTCCGCTGGCGAAGATGCCGTCCACCCTGGCGGACCCCGAATACGCCACCGTGCTGGGCATGGTCTTTTACGGGCACCGTTCGCGCATAGCCCGCGGCATCGAGGACACGCGCTGGAGTTCGCGTTTGCTGGGATGGTTCGCAAAGAGAGGAGCTTAGGCGGTTTAGCAGCGAACAGAGGACGTTCGGCCGGCTTGCGGTTGTGGCGCAACCGCTTTCGGGGCGATGCCGACTGTTCCGTGCTAAGACGCTCGACACTGAGGTGAATATGAAAAAAGAAGATGACATTCGCATCTGTTTCAACGAAGAGGCCCGCAACGACGCCAGAATCAAAGTCATCGGTGTGGGTGGAGGCGGCGGTAACGCCGTAAACCGCATGATCGACTCCGGTATGGAGGGTATCGAGTTCATCGTAGCCAATACGGACCTTCAGGCCCTGCGCATGTCGCGGGCGCCCATGAAGCTCCAGTTGGGTGTCAAGTTAACCAACGGCTTGGGCGCCGGCGCCAATCCTGAGGTTGGACGCAAGGCCGCGCTTGAAGACTCCGACAAAATTATCGAAGCGCTCGAGGGTGCCGATATGCTGTTCGTTACCGCCGGACTGGGCGGCGGGACCGGCACCGGCGCGGCTCCGATCATCGCATCCCTGGCCAGCGAATTGGGTGCGCTCACGGTTGCCGTGGTGACCAAGCCGTTTGCCTTTGAAGGCAAGCGGCGCATGATGCAGGCGGATCGTGGCATCGCCGAGCTGATGGAGTCGGTCGACACCACCATCGTAATCCCCAACGAAAAGCTTTTGGGGGTCGCCCAGGATGCAGGCTTCTTCGAATCCTTCCGCGTGGCCGACGACATCTTGCGCCAAGGCGTGCAAGGTATCTCGGACATCATTACGATTCCCGGCATCATCAACCGAGACTTCGCCGATGTAAAAGCGATTATGGCGGGTATGGGCTATGCGGTGATGGGGACGGCGACCGCCAACGGCGCGCGCCGTGCCACCGAAGCCGCACAGAAGGCCATCGCGTCGCCGTTGCTCGAGGCGGGAGCGATTGACGGAGCTCGCGGCATTCTCATCAACATTACCGGCTCGGCATCGCTCAAACTGGCCGAGGTGCAAGAGGCTTGCACCATCATCCAGACTGCTGCCCACGAGGACGCCAACATCATCTTTGGCGCCGTCATGGAGGATAAGATGAAAGACGCCGTGAAGATTACGGTGATCGCCACCGGCTTCAAGGACTCCGACGTCCGCCGCCGCCGCATGGAGCACACCGTATTCCAGGCGGAGGATTTTTCCACGTTCGAACCCGAAACTGAATCTGAACCCGAATCCGATCCACTTCCTCCTCCACCGCCCATGGTGATGGAATCGGTGCAAACCGAGAGCAGGACTGAGTCCGTGACCTCGGAGCTCGATGTCATGCGCCATGCCATGATCGCCAAGCTGGACACGGGCGATCTTGACCTGCCAGCGTTCCTGCGCAAGCGCAGCGAACCGATCTAGAAACCGAGAAGAGAGCAGAGCGTGTTGCCTGCTCTCTTTTCCAAAATTTTGGTTCTGGGCTTTGCTGCATCGCCACCGTCAGGCGCGCAGGGTCCTGGTAGGCGTTACCAGGTGGGTAACTGGGCCACCTAGTTACCGCACCGGCAGAATCGAGCAACTTTCATCCTGACAGCAGGTTAGAGGAAAGTACAGGGGATGTCTGGTCCAGGTGATCAGCGACTCCCGGAGCGGGTTAGCCCGAATTTCCCATTGCCAATTAAAGATAAGTCTCATAACATCATGCAGGTAAAAACCTAGCCAAGCGAGGTTCGGCCTCGCCACCGGAGACGCTCGGGTCGTGAAGTCATTGAAAGGGAAGCTTTCGCGCCTTACTGTCATCGCACTCGTAGGCATGCTTTTCTGCCAGCCGGGGATAGCGGCTGTGGTCAGCACGCATACCCTTGCGTCCAAAAAGAAATCGCCCAAGATCAATGAAAGCCAGCATGCGAAAAAACGCATGAACGGGTTGGCGCACAGCCACGCTCGCACCACCCAGGCGGCTCGCCGTCGGCATCGCTCCTACGAACGCTTCTACACCAGTTCGTTCGCGCAAGGCGTCGGAGAAGGCGATCTCACTGAGGGAGAAGACCCGGTTGTCCGTCAAGCGGCCCTTGACGCAATGGGCAATATGAATGGCACGATGGTGGCCATTGAGCCTACCAGCGGCCGCATTCTCGCCATGGTGAATCAGAAGCTCGCGCTTTCCAGCGGAGCGCAGCCCTGCTCCACGATCAAGCTCTCCGTAGCGCTGGCTGCCCTGAGCGAAGGCATCATCACCAAGGAGACGGAAGTCCGGCTAGGCGGCCGCTACCACATGAACTTGACCATGGCCCTGGCCCGCTCGAACAACTCCTATTTCGAGGCGTTAGGCCGCCAACTGGGATTTGAGAAAGTTGCCTATTATGCCCATCAATACGGGCTGGGTGAACTGGCCGGATACAACCTGTCGGGTGAGCAGCTCGGTACCTATCCGCAGCAGGAAATTCCTGCCGCCCTCGGGGGTGTGGGCAAGATGTGCTCCTTCGGCGAAGGTATTTCGATGACCCCGCTGCAATTGGGTGCCCTGGTTTCCGCGATCGCGAACGGTGGCGTTCTTTATTACCTGCAGCATCCCGCCACTCCGGCGGAAGTTGCCGATTTCGAGCCGCGAGTCAAGCGCCGCTTGGACATCGCTCCCCTGATCACAGAAATATCCGATGGCATGGCGGGAGCCGTATCCTACGGAACGGCACGCCCGCTGCGCTTGAACTTCAATGAAGAAGAGATCCTGGGGAAGACCGGGACCTGCTCCCACGCGGGCACCCGCTTTGGATGGTTTGCCTCGTATGCCAACACCGATGTCGGGCGCATCGTGGTGGTGGTTTTCCTCGAAGGCGGGCGGCTTACCTATGGCCCTAAGGCCGCAGAAATTGCGGGAGTGATGTATCGCAATCTCTATCACCACAGCTTCTTCAACACCGGTCCGGCAACCAGCGCGAAAGCCGTGGGAGACTCAAACTGATCCGTCTCTGACTGGCTGCTCCCACCGACTATTTCTTCTCTCTTCCCGTCGTGGCAGGCTTTGTGTTTCTCACCTCATCTTTAGGTAGTGTCAAGCGGGCAGGCCTACCTCAGCAGGCGCCTGGTTGACCCTCCCCTCGCAACAGTGCACAATCTCTGGTCGCCGCTCGACTGCGGCCTGAGGATGCCCATGAGATCCGGCCGTTCGTTTTCCCTCACCTGCCTTACGATCGTCTTTTTCGCGATTTCTTTCCTTGCGACCGTTGCCACACTCGCCACACCCGATGCTGCCGCAACTTCTCAAAAGCGGCTCATCACCGAAAAAGATCTCTTCGATTTCATCTGGGTTGCGAACCCTCAAGTCGCGCCTGACGGCCAACACGTCGCTTTTACACGCGTCAACGTCGACGAAAAGCGCACTGGCTATGAAACCTCGATCTGGCTGGTCGCTACCGACGGCAAGCAGGAGCCGATCCGCCTGACCAATGGCAAGCACGACTCGCAGCCCCGTTGGTCGGCCGATGGCAGACTGATTGCCTTCGTTCGCGCCGGAGAAAAGGATGTTTCCGGCAAGCCCAAGCCCGGTCAAGTTGCACTACTGTCGCTCACCGGAGGCGAAGCCCGCATCATTACCGATTTGCCAAAAGGAGCCGCCGACCCGGCCTGGTCGCCCGACGGCAAGCGGATCGCTTTTCTGAGCACCACCACGCAGGAAGATATCGACAAAGCCCAACCCAAGAAATCCGACAAAAAAACCAGTGAAGCGAAGTCCAGCTCGAAACCCAGCGAGGCAAAATCCGACGACACAAAACCGGCCGACTCCGAGCACGAATCCGACGTGCACATCATCAGCCGCGCCGAGTATCGCAGCAACGATGAGGGCTATCTTGATTTCAAACGCCACGACCACATCTGGGTCGTTGACGTCCCGACGAACTCCGACGACATTGCCAAGCCCGTGCAGCTCACCAAGGGAGAGTTCGACGAGGGCGAGACGGTCTGGAGCCGCGACGGCTCGCGCATCTATTTCCTCACCGAGCGCGTAGACGAGCCCTACTACGAACTAGCGACCACCGATATCTATTCGGTTCCCGTCGCCGGCGGCGCAGCGGAAAAACTCGCCACGATCCCGATGAGCATTCACGGTCTCGTCCTCAGCCCCGACGGACGCAAGTTCGCCTTCCACGGCTCGATAGAAGAGCCGGTTCGCTCCTATTCGCAGCCCGATCTGTGGCTCATGGACGTCTCGCCCGGCGCGAAGCCGGAGAACCTGACCGCCAATTACGACTTCGATATCGGCAGCTCGGTTTTCGGCGACAACGCTCCACCCCGCGGTGGGCGCGGTCACGCCATTCACTGGTCGCCTGACGGCCGCTGGGTCTATGACATCAGCGAGAAGCAAGGCCGCACACCGATTGTCCGTGTCGATACCGGGACCGGTGCCGTCACCGAAATCACCCATGGCGACCAGGCCGTGCTCGACCTGTCCGCGAGTCCAGACGCCACCTCGGTGGTCGCGCTCATTTCCAGTCCGGTGATGATCGGCGATCTGTTCTTCATCGGCGCCAACGGAAGCCAGACTCGCATCACCGACTTCAACCGCAAGCTCTGGTCGCAGCTCAATCTCACCGAGCCGGAAGAGATCAATTACCAGAGCTTCGACGGCAAGCCCATCCAGGGATGGATCCAGAAGCCGCCTGATTTCGATGCGCAGAAAAAATATCCGCTCATTCTCGACATTCACGGCGGTCCCCATGCCGCCTATGGCTGGGTCTTCGACCACGAATTCCAATGGATGGCCGCCAGAGGTTACGTCGTCTTCTATCCCAACCCGCGTGGCTCGACGAGCTATGGACAGGAGTTCGGCAACATCATTCAGTATCACTATCCCGGTGACGACTACCGCGATCTCATGGTAGGAGTCGACGAAATTCTCAAACGCGGCTACATCGATCCGAAAAAACTCGGCGTGACCGGCGGCAGTGGCGGCGGCGTCCTCACCGATTGGACCATCACCCACACCGACCGCTTCGCCGCGGCCGTCTCCCAACGCGACATCTCAAACTGGGCTTCGTGGTGGTACACGGCCGACTTCACCCTGTTTCAGCCGCACTGGTTTAAGGCGCCGCCGTTCGAAGATCCCGACGACTACAACAACCGCTCTTCGATCACCTACGTGAAGAATATTCACACTCCTGTTCTTTTCGTCCTCGGCGAATCCGACTACCGCACTCCGCAGGATTCCGGCGGCGAGCAGTTATTCCGTGCGCTCAAATATCTCAGACGCCCTACTGCCATGGTAGTCTTCCCGCGTGAGACTCACGAACTCTCGCGCTCGGGCGAGCCCTGGCATCGCATCGAGCGCCTCGACCACATCGTCGGCTGGTTCGACAAATGGTTGATGGGCGTTCCCCACCCCGAGTACGACCCAATCCCGACGCAGCCTGCCGCAAAAGTCGCGCCTTAGAGGCGAGGTTTGTGTAGGTGGACTTCCTACCTCGAGGGACAGCGGCGCGTAACCCTTCCTCGACGCCCCCGCTTGGCACAGGGCAAGGGACATGGTTCCTTGATTCTCCGCTGCCGCGGCAATCCTGGTCAGTGTCATCCTGAGGGCCCGTTTCAAATACCCCCGGGGGCGGGACACTACCGGGGCCAATTCGTTTTCATGTTGACAGTTTCCTGACAACATAATCCAATACGCGACATGGAAAGCGCGCCTACCACGGTCCGCCTTCGACGGGCCTTGACCCTCTGGGACCTGATTCTCTACGGCGTCATCGTGATTCAGCCGGTGGCACCTATGTCGGTGTTTGGAGTTCTGAGCGGGCGCGGTCACGGCCACGTGGTCACCACAATTCTGATTGCCATGGTCGCCATGTTGTTTACCGCCATCAGCTATGGCCGCATGGCGAGAGCCTATCCGAGTGCCGGGTCGGCGTTCACCTACGTCGGCCAGGAAATTAACCCGGCGCTCGGCTATGTCACCGGATGGAGCATGGTCATGGACTACATGCTCAATCCCATGATCTGCATCATTTGGTGCAGTCAGCAGGCGCACGTGTTCGCGTCGGCGATCCCCTACTGGGGATGGGCTGTATTTTTTGCCGCCGTCTTTACTTACCTGAATGTCCAGGGTGTGAAAACCTCTGCCCGTGTGAACACGACTCTGGCCACCGGCATGGGGGTGGTCATCGTCATCTTCTTCGTGGCAGCCGTACGCTACATTTTCGGCGGCTCCGAGCATGATGCAGCCTTCTTCAGCCGTCCGTTCTACGATCCGCAGACGTTTGACGCAAAGTTGGTACTGGGTGGAACGTCGGTCGCTGTGTTGACCTACATCGGCTTTGATGGCATTTCGACGCTGTCCGAGGAAGCCGAAAATCCCAGACGCAACATCCTCCTGGCGACCGTGCTGACCTGCCTTGTGATTGGCATTCTTTCCGCCTTGGAGGTCTATGCTGCCCAACTGGTGTGGCCAGCCTCGGAAGCCTATCCCAACATCGATACGGCGTTCACCTACGTGGCGGGTCGTGCCTGGGCTCCGCTGTTTGTCATCGTGGGATTCACGCTTTTGGTGGCGAATTTCGGTTCGGGAATGGGAGCACAGCTCGGCGCCGCCCGCTTACTCTACGGAATGGGACGCAGCGGTGCACTTCCAAAGTCGTTCTTTGGAGCTGTGGACCCCCGGCGCCACGTCCCTCGCAACAACGTGCTCTTCGTCGGTGCCATCGCCTTGGCGGGTGCTTTCGTGTTGCCGGCGGTGGCGGGCGAAGCCACCGGTTACGAACTGGGAGCAAACTTGCTGAATTTCGGGGCTTTGATCGCCTTCATGGGGGTTAATGCCGCTGCCTTCGTACGCTACTTTCTCCATCAGGAGAAGAAAACCCTGGGAAACCTGCTTCCTCCCGTCCTCGGCTTCATCATTTGCTTTCTCTTATGGTGGAACCTCAGCCCGAAAGCCCGAATCTTCGGAGCCATCTGGATGGCTGCCGGCATCGCCGTGGGAGCTTGGAAGACCAGCGGCTTCCGCAGCAACCTCATTGATTTCGAACTGCCGCCAGAGGAGGCCTAGCGCGCTAGGCAGATAGGCGAGCAGGTTTCACGGTCTGGAGCACGGCGTCTCCGGCCACAAAGCGTGGATGTCGCCCTGCGGTGGTCGTTCTCCAGGTTGGTGGTCGCGGGAAGGTCGCGGGCCCGACGATCGGCCTGCCGTCCATCGGGCTGAAAGGTCGGGCACCGCGGTCGTTTCCTCCGCGAGAACCACGGTAGCAACCTATTTTACGATGTCGACGACCAGCGATTCGGTCATGACCATGTCGATCGACTCGCCGACTTTTAGTTGATCGAGATTCGTAACTTTCTTGCCTAATTTGACGGTTTTCTTCTTGCCGTCAGGATCTTCGAGAGTGACGCGCCGTTTTTGCGCATCGACCGCCAGGATCTTCGCGCTCATCGCTGACGTTTCGACCATGACGATACCTGGCTTGGCGCCCTTCGGTGCTACTCCCACTTCTTCGCCCGCAGCCTGGCCCACAGGCTCGTTCGTCTTGCCCACGAGAATGATGATCTCCTCCGTGAACGAGATCTTCAGGTGGTCTCCCACCTTTACCTGGTCGAGGTTCTGAACGCTCTTGTCAACCTTGAAGGTCTTGTGCTTGCCGTTTTCGAGCAGCAGGGTGACCTTGCGCTTTTCGAGATCAATTTTTTCGACCGTGGCGGTGGTGTGCATCACTTCCACGGCGTCAACACCCTGATCCACGTCGGATGTTTGTGCCCTTAAGCCCTTCTGGAAACACATCGCCAACAGCGGGACCATGATTAGGGCGATTGTCCTGCATGCTAACTTGGCGCGACGTACTGCGTTTGGTTGCGACATTCGCGATTCCTCCGCTTCCCTTCGCTACTTCCCGCGTCTGGGCTTAGATTGTCGAAATCTGGGAGCGATTTGCCGACCCCGGACGCGGCTGGTGGTCGAACCGCAGTCAACTCGCCACGCAGCGCGAGTTTGTGGGTGCGAACCGAGTGCTACCGGGTGGGATTGTAAATCCGAACCGTTGAGTTGAACATGGCGTTCTGCGAGAGCGGTTCCCGGTGAAATACCCCTGCCCCTAAGAGTATCGTTAGGATTTGAGCAAACAAAAGTCACCGGCAATCCTCGCCTGGAGGCGCGGCGATGATTCTCGAGACCGCTCCTTACGACCGAGGTCATAATATCGGTCGCTCGGCGAGGGGTTGTCGGCGATTGTGGCGTGAGATCATAGGGCCGGCCATCGGGCAAGTCAAAGCAGGGAATGGAGTGGCACGCCTGGGACGACATCGCCACATTGGACGGCTCTCCTGATCGTTATTTGGCCCATCACGCCCTCGAACGCGTTTGTGTTTCGCGCGGTTCGCCTTCGTGCTCTCGAAGACGCTCCGCGGGCATTCACTTCCACCTATGAAAGGGAGTCGCAATTGTCCGACTCCGAGTGGATCGCCCGCGCCGAACGAATGAACGGTGAGAGAGGGGCCGGATTCCTAGCGATGGACGGCGACCATGCATGCGGCATAGTTGGCGCCTTTCTCGACGAGAACGACCCCAGTAGTGCGCTCCTGGTCTCCATGTGGACTGCTCCTACACACCGTCGCCATGGTGTAGGCCGCTTGCTGGTAGAAGAGGTTCTCAACTGGGCGCATTTGCGCAAAGCGCGTACGCTGCTTTTGATGGTCACCGGTGGCAACGATTCCGCCCTCCGCTTCTACGAGCGTTTGGGATTCGCCACAACCGGCCGCACCGGGCCGTATGAAAATGACCCGGCCGTGATCGAATATGAAATGTCGCGGTCGATTCCGTAGCAACGGCCCTGGCCACGAACTCAAACCCGGTCGGAAGCGACTCGAGGTGTGCAGATGGGGATTGACCTCGATTGAGGCGATTTGTTGTTGAGGCCAGGGAATCCTGTTGCCTCATGCGAACGGCTCCTATAGTATCCGAATGCATTTCTGAAAAAGAGGAGAGCATGCTCATGAAGCGAATCGTCTGCTGGGGATTGGTCGTGATGTTAGGGGCGACACTCGCCTCGGTTCCGGTGGTGGCGGGCGACAAGTCGGGCCTGGCGGCTCGCGCCGCAACCTGGGAGAAAGAGTATAACGCCGGCAATCTTCCAGCCATCCAGGCGCTGTACGCCGCCGATGCCTGTCGGATGCCGCCTAACCAGGAAGCGGTCCATGGCAGCGAGGCAATCCTGGCGCAGCTCAAGGCCAGCAAGGATCACGGCGCCGCCAAGGTCAAAATCGTTGTCACCTCTGCCGAGACCAGCGGAGATCTAGGCTATGGCACGGGGACGTACGAGATTACGGGCGCTGACGGTTCCCACATGGACCATGGCAAGTGGATGCTCGTCGAGAAGAAGTCGAATGGCACCTGGAAGACGCAATGCGACATCTATAATTCCGACATGCCCATGCCGGGCGGAGGGACACATTAGTCGCTTTCCGGTTTTGCGCCAGGCAGGCGCTTTCGCAGGAATGCGATTTGCCCCGTGTGGTGCGCCTCGTGCTCGCAGACGTGAAACCACTTGCAATAGTTATTGGTCGGTCCCCAGGGCCAGTCTTTGTCGACGGCCAAGAACCAAGAGTCATCGCGCTTACTGAACTCCGCCAGCGTCTTGGCGCGAGTTTCCTGGAGGATGTTCAGGTAGTAGTCGCGGTCGTGACCTTTGATCGTTTTGCGGCCTGCATCTCCCAGATTCATCGCCGGATCCCACTTCTGTTTCACAGAATCGGGCCAGGTGTCCCATTTCTTGCCATCGAAGGTATTGAGCTGGTAGTAGGTCTCGGTGGCCGCGAGGTGGAGCATCAGGGCGCCGATGGTGTTGGCCTTGGGATCGATGAGCTGGTCCAGATCAGCCATGGTCAAGTTCTTGGTTGCATTGATCACGCCGTTGGCCTCCCGCATCCAGGTTAGCTCGGAGACGAAGCTTCCCAATTGCGGCGCGTATCCAGGCCTGGGTCCAAGAACGTTGAGATTCGATTCGCTTGCTTCGACGATCTCAGACCGCAAGAGCGCTCTCCAAAAAGCCGGCCCGGCCGCAAGAGCGGCTGACCCGCGCAGAAAGCCTCTACGGCTAGAAAAGCATGGGCTAACGACGCTTTGTCCGAGAAAGGGATTTTGTTTCCTTGTGGGCATAGTTGTCTCCGTCTCTACTGAGGTTGAGTTTCCCACAGCCGAACTAACCGGAACAGGAGTCCGGTGGGCCACCAACCGAAGAATCCTAGGGACGCCTGAGAGAGAAGTCAATCTGAAGGTGAGATCCAGCCGGTTGTGTGATTAGAGAGAGGGCGGGTTTTCCAGTCCGGGTTAAGAGCCTGTAACAAAAACCCTTCGACGACTCGTAGTGGTTATTTCTCCGCTTTGACGGTGATTCAGGCGCGTTAGATACTCGCAGCCCGGTAATGGCCGAACTACCCAAGTACTTGAGGGTCGGCCTGTTTGTCAGCTACATCAGCAAGCCTCCATTTTCTACCTACCTTGGGGATTTGGACCTGAATGGAGATGGCACAACCAGTGACTTGCTTCCGGGTGCAAGAGTCAACCAATTCAACCGTGGTTTGGGAAAGAACGATCTGCGGCGCCTTGTGAACGAGTTCAACCGCACTTACGCAGGCCGACAAGATGCGGGAGGAAACCACATTCCATCGATCACATTGCCGTCCACCTTCGAGTTCGGCGATTCTTTCCTGACACACGATTTGCGTCTGAGCCGTGAATTCCCACTGCGCGACCGGTGGCGAATGACGCTGATGGGAGAGGTCTTCAATGTGTTCAACATCGGAAACCTCTCAGGCCGCAGTGGGGACCTGCTGAGCCCCGGGTTCGGGCAGGCAACTAGCCGAGTGCCACAGGTTTTTGGTTCGGGAGGTCCTCGGGCATTCCAGGTAGCGGCGCGCCTGAGTTTCTGATCTCAGTTGCGACGCCTTCCGCTACCTCTTCCAATGGCCCGCTCGTGCTGAAATAAGATCCTTTCCATCACTCCACGTTCCAGCCGCTCACTGCGACATTTGCCTTGGCTGCTCCTAAGGCACTTGCGCGATAGGTCGCGCTCACCTCCCGCCGTTCCCCGGGAAGCAGGGTGATGTAGTTGTCCTCCCAGATCACAGGCAAAATCTCCGGGCCGCCCGGGCCGCGATCGACTCGTAAGCGAACGAAGAACGCCAGGCTTCGGCTAGGATTTTCGACCGCCACACGGGTAACGTCATGCTCGTCTTTGCGCTCCGTGCGGCTCGTCATCCGCAGCTTAACCTTGGGCAGCTGAGCCAGCGCCGTGAAATCGGCATAGGAGAGCGTCGGCGTGGTGTACCAGTTCGAATTGTCCCAATCGATGGTTTCGGCCTTCGAGGAGAGCCAGTATAAATTCGACCCGACCACTCTTCCGCTGGCATCTTCCAGCCGTAACACGACGAAGTAGGTTGGAGTCAAACCGGTGATGTCGGGCAGGGTCAAGACTTTTTGCGTGCTGTCGGCAGCAGCATCGAGCCGAGTCTCCTGAGAAAATTTCTCGCTGGCATCGACATTAAGAACTTTGGTGACCAGCTTCAAGCCGCTTATGTCCTGGTATTGACTGCTTACTACCCAGATCGCATGGTCATCGTAACCGTACAGAGGGTGGAGCGCTTCCATCGCCTTCTTGGCGCCGAAATAGCCTCCCCCGGGGCGCAAGTAGAAATCGTACAAATGCCAGATCAAGGACGGCCAGGCATTGTTGAGCATCCACTGAATGACACCCGTCGCCACATACTTGTTGCGGCTGTAAGCCTCGTACATGGCGCGCACGCCCTCATAGGTCATCAATTGCGACTTGAGAGCGTAGTCTTCGACATTGGCTGCGGTGCCGTAACGCGCGTTGAGGGCGTCGGTAAAGACTTTCAGGTTGGTGAATTTTCCGCCGCCGGCGTGGTAGTTCCACCAGTCGTCCATCGGCCATAGGTGCTCCTTGGGGAACATGGTACGAAGGCTTTCGATGGGCGGCACCGCCGGACCCATGCTGGTTTCGGTGTTGAACCCGTAGCCGCCTCCACACCCGCCCGGATTGCATTCCTTGTGGGCGGAACCCATCGAGTCCTCCTCCCAGTAGCCAGGAGCGACATATTCATAGGGTCCGGTCATCTTGACCCCGCTCGGGCCGGTGATCGGAGTGGGTTTGCCGGTCGCGGAGGAGACGACGGGATTCGGCCAGGCCAGCTCGCTTTCGACTTTTAGGTAGGTCTGTTCTACGTCGGGAGGAGGCGGGTTGTCACTGCCATTGAGCCACATGACCACGCTCGGATGGCTTCGCAGACGGTAGATCTGAGAGCGCAGGGATTGCTCGGCGATGACGTAATCCGCGGGCTTCCATTTCGGCCAGTGCTCCCAGGGGGAACAGCAAGTCCACCCCGCCATCACCAGAATTCCCTGCTGGTCGGCCAGATCAAAGAACTCGTCGGTCTCGAGGTGATCTTCCAGGCGGATGGTGTTCAGCCCCATATCTTGAACGTAGCGGAATTCGTCCTTGAGATGCTGGGAGTTGCGTCGTAAAAGCATATCCGGGGCCCAGCCTCCGCCACGGATCAGAATCCTCTTTCCGTTAATCGAAAACACGCGCCCGTTGGTCGAGTTCAGCTCGGAGGTAATTTGGCGAATGCCGAACTGGCTCTCGCTCTGGTCGGACACTTTGCCATCCACCACCACCGTGGTTGCCAGCTTCAACAGATTGGACTTGCCCATCTGGGCCGGCCACCACAAACGCGGATGGCTCAGGTTGAGCTGGGGAAATTGGTCGGAGCTGAGAGTCACATCTTTGGCTTCGCCCGGCGCCAACGCCACCTCTTGGGCAACGCTTGCGCCTTCGATTTGCGCCTTGAATGTGCTGTGGATGGTGCGTTGGCTCGAATTTTTCAGCAAAGCCGTGATCGTGAGATGGGCCATCGCCGGCGAATCGACCTTGGAAATGACGGTTGGATAGCGCACCGCCACCGGTCCACTGGTCTGCAGTTCTACCTCTCGGAATAGGCCCATGAGCTTGTCGGGAGGAAGGGGATTCCAGTCGACGAAGGTGAAGGCCAGGTCATTTTCGAGCGGCGAATAGACCTCGACGGCCACAACGTTGGTTCGACCCGGCAAGGCCTGAGCAGTGACATCGAACTCATAGCTGCGCGACGCTCCCGCCACCACGTCCGAATTCGCGATCTGCTTCCCGTTGAACCAGATTTTGGCCCGGTAGTTGATTCCCGAAAAGTCGAGCCAAACGGTTCTGCCGCGGTATGCGGCCGGCAGTACGAATTCCTTGCGGAACCACCACGGTCCCATGAAGGGGCTGTCCTGCGGCATGGGGAGATTGGCGAAGTTGGCGCCGATCGGATAATCGGTGCCCGGGATGGTACGCAGGTTCATGCCCCCATCCGGTTCCGGATACACCTTGTCTTCAACCAGAGCTGCCAGTACGGTGGTGGGCACAGTCGCTCGGTGCCAGCCTTGAGTCTGAAATTCTGCCGTCGAAATTTTGTCGCCGCCGTAATCGACACGGCAGGCGGCTTGAATCGTCCACCCCTCTCGTAAGGGTAGGGAAGGCGCGACCCGAGGCGAGGTCTGGCCCCACAGGGCCAGAGAAGACAGCAGCACGAGAGCGATACCATATTTCGTCATGAATCCCTCTTTATTTTGCGGACGGGCGACGGTCGAAACCCGGAAATGCCGACCGAAAGGGATAACACGTTTCATTGATTCGTTTCAATCAGGAGGAGATTGTGGCGGGGAAGCCGGGCGAGAGCCTGCCCGCTCAAGACGGTTCGTCTCCACCGTTTTCGAAGCAGAGTACGGGCGGAATCGCCAGGATAGCATAGTTTATAATAAATCCTTCTCCTTCTAGTTCTTCGGAGTGACCAGCGCATGATCCGATTTCTGCAGACCCCTGGGCCGATCAAGAAAATCGTACTTGGCGGCTTACTGACCGTTATTTGTGTGTTCATGGTGATCACTTTGGTCCCCGGCTTCGGGAATACCGATTTCTTTGGCTCCCGCACTCGGCCAGGAATTGTAGCTACGGTCGAGGGCAGCGATATCACCCGGCTGGAAGTGCAACGTCAGGCCAAGGCGATGATTCAGCAGCAGTTTCCCCAAGGAGGAGCCCAGGCCTCGAAGCTGCTGCCGTTTTTTGCCGCTCAAGCTGCCGAGCAATTGATTACCAGGGAGGCCCTGGTTGCCGAGGCCCGGCGTTTAGGTCTCCGCGCCACAGACGAGGACGTTCGCGACGAGCTCGAGCACGGTCGCTACAGCCAGTATTTTTTTCCCAATGGAAACTTTATTGGACAGGCGGCGTATGAAGAGAAGCTCCAGTCGGCGAACTTGACCGTGACGCAATTCGAGCAGGACACGAAAGAGCAGATCCTGATTGACAAAGTCCAGGCTTTAATTGCGGGCGGCGCCATCGTGAGCGATGCAGAGGTGCGGGAGAAGTTTGAAAAGGAAAACGCGAAGGTAAAGTTCGATTACGCGGTGATCCGCAAAGACGACCTGCTGAAGACCATTCACCCGACCGAAAGCGAACTCAAAGCCTATTATGATCAGCACAAGGCGTCGTACACGAACTCGATTCCGGAAAAGCGCAAGCTCGGCTACGTGTGGATTGACACCGCCAAGCTGCAGGCTGACATCGAACCCACTCCCCAGGAGTTCGAAGCCTATTACGACCAGCATCGCGACCAGTATCGTTCCCCTGAGCAGGTCAAAGTGCGCCATATTTTGATCAAGACTCCCCTGCCCGGCCCCGACGGCAAGGTCGATCCGGCCGGGGTAGAGCAGGCGCGCAAGAAGGCCGAGGATGTTCTGAAGCAGCTGAAAGCTGGCGGCGACTTTGCCGAGCTGGCCAAGAAGTATTCCGAAGATACTGCCAGCGCCAAAGAGGGCGGTTCGCTCGGATGGATCGAGCGAGGACGCACGGTGCCGGAGTTCGAGAAGGTGGCGTTTTCCTTGCCCAAGGGTTCGACCAGCGATCTGGTCGAGAGCAGCTATGGATTCCACATCATCCAAGTCGAGGACAAGCAGGATGCGCGGGTGAAGAGCCTTGAGGAAGTGAAGGCGCAGATTGAACCGGCGCTCAAGCACGACAAAGCCGCGCAAGCCGCCGAAGCCAAGGCAACGGCCTTGCTGAGCCAGGCGCGGACGCTCGGATTGGAAAAGGCTGCCGCAGCCGCAGGTTTGGGCGTAGTAACCACAGATTACGTCGCCCGAACCGATTCGCTTCCCGGCATTGGCAATTCCCCTCCGTTCATGGATGCTGTTTTCAGTGCGGCGGAGAACGCCCCGCCGGACGAGCTGCAGTTGCCCGAGGGATATGCGGTCTTCGATGTTCTGGCGGTGAAGCCTCCGGCGACGCCAACCTTCGAGGAGATTCGCAGCCGGGTGGAGAATGAGTTCAAACAGGAACGGGCTACGAATTTGCTATCCCAAAAGACGCAGGAGCTTTCTGACCGGGCGAAAGCCGAGCATGATTTGAAGAAAGCGGCCAAGGAACTGGATGCTGTCATGAAAACCAGCGAGCTGGTGGCGCCCGACGGCCAGGTTCCTGATCTCGGTTCGCTCGCCGGGCCGGCTTCGGTGGCTTTCAGCCTAAAACCGGGGGAGATTAGCGGTCCGATCGACACCACGACGGCGGGTGCGGTGCTCGAGCTGCTGGAGAGGCAGCAACCGACCGAGCAGGAGTACGTCGCCAAGAAGGACCAGATTCGGGAATCCCTGCTCACCCAGAAACAGTCGGAACTGTTTGAAACCTACCTCGGCGGTTTGCGCGAGCGGATGGAAAAGTCCGGAAAGATCACGATCAATCAGCAGGAGTTGAGGAGCTTAACCAAACAGACGGAAGACGAAGGCGAGTAGAGATTTCCGCCATGAGATTCTTTCCGCTCAGCCCCATGCCGATCCTGGTTCGTCCTGCGTTCCCCCGCGCCATTGAGAGTGGCATCCTAGGCACGACATGATGACGTTTCCACGTTCTAGCGGAATCCTGCTTCATCCCATCTCCTTGCCCTCGCGCGGCGGCATTGGTGACTTTGGTCCAGCGGCCTATGAATTTCTCGACTTCCTGGCGGCGGCGCGGCAGGGACTGTGGCAGGTGCTGCCTCTGGGGCCTCCGGCCAAGGGGAATTCACCCTATTCGTCGACCTCGGCTTTTGCCGGGAATCCTCTGTTGATCAGCCTGGAGCGCCTCGCCGAACATGGGTGGATCGAACGCTCCCGGCTGAACCGGTTGCCCACCGAGATTGGCCCGATCGACTATGATGCCGTGCGCTCCGACAAGCTGCCGCTCCTGCGCGCGGCTGCGGCGAATTTCTTGGCCTCGGCAGGCGGCGAAACCCGAACTCGCTTTGATCGCTTTGTGGCCGACAATTCCTGGTGGATGGAGGATTTTGTTCTCTACGATGGGTTGCGGGATCGATACCCGGACCAACTCTGGAAGTGCTGGCCATCCGGGCTCGCCCGCCACGAGGAGAGGGCGCTCGCGGTTGCCCGCGGCGAGCTGGCCTCTGAGATCATGCTGCGGCGAGTCATTCAGTTCTTCTTCTGGGAGCAGTGGCACGCTTTACGCCAATATTGCGCGCAAAAGTCCATCCGTGTGGTCGGGGATATCGCCATTTTCGTCGATTACGACAGCGCCGATGTGTGGAGCCAACGCGGGCTCTGGCGCTTAGGGGATGATCTGGAGCCGGAGGTAGTCTCGGGAGTTCCCCCGGATGCTTTCAGCGCCACCGGCCAGCGTTGGGGGAATCCGCTGTACAACTGGGACGCGATGCGGGCCGGCGGTTACCGCTGGTGGGTGCAGCGGCTGCGCTGGGCGACGGAGACCTGCGATCTCATTCGTCTCGATCACTTTCGCGGCTTTGCGCAGTTTTGGGAGATTCCCGCCAGCGAAAAGACGGCGATGAACGGCCGCTGGGTTGACGGCCCGCGGGATGAGCTCTTCAACAAGCTGAAGCAAGAACTGGGCGGTCTGCCGTTCTTTGCGGAAGACTTGGGCTATATTACTCCCGACGTCCATGCCTTGCGCGAAGCCCACCACATTCCTGGCATGGCGGTATTACAGTTTGCCTTCGGCGATCCTGGAGCCCACGCCTACCTGCCGCACCGGCTGAGACCTGACGGCGTGATCTACACCGGTACGCACGACAATAACACGACGGTGGGCTGGTGGAATTCGGGTGCCACCGAGTACGAAAAGCGCTCGGCCTTGGCCTATCTCGGCTGTCCGAACGACGGAATCCATTGGGCGATGATTCGTGCCGCCCAAGGGTCGCCCGCCAACCTTTCGGTGGTTCCGCTGCAGGACGTGCTAGGCTTGGGCAGCGAAGCTCGCCTGAACACTCCCAGCAAAGAGCTAGGGAATTATCACTGGCGTTATGGGCCGGGCTTGCTCACCCCTGCCTTGGCGGAAAAATTGTCCAGCCTGGCCGAGGTCGCCGACCGGCTGCCCCAGCCCTTTCCAGTTCCGCCGCCCGAGCCGTTCGCCGCCTAGCTTCGCCTTCGGCCAGCCGGACGGTGGTCGGCATAGGTCTTGGAAAAAGGCCGGAATCTTACCGATCCCGGCCTCAGTTGGCTGGTTGCCCGGATGACAGCCAAAACTGGTGATGAACTTCGGAAGCCGATCGAGCGCCACCGGGCAGTGTCAGGCGCTCCTTCGCGGCCGCACCGTGAGATCCCGCACCTGAGTGAGGATGCTCGACATCTGCATTCCATTCAAGTGAGAGACAAAAGGAAGCAGGGAGGTGATGAACGGATCTTGGATGAGCTCGCGGATCTCCTCCTGGCGGTTGCGTTCGCCGCCGCTGAGCAAGTCCGGGACACTGACGCCGAGGGCAGTGGCCAGGCGCTCCAGGGAGAAGAGCGTTGGCGTCGCTTTCTCGTTCTCGATTTTTGAGACGTACGTCCGCGGCACCGACATGCGCGCTGCCAGTTGCCGTTGGCTCAGCCCATTGCGCAGACGCACGGAGCGGATCGACGCCGCCAGGTTCAGATGGCGGGGCCCATGATGCATGGGCATCATCCGCGGCGCGGGCGGAAGGGTAACCACTTCGGGTTCGTCTTCATCTAAGGAAGTACGGCAGCGGCGGCAGAGATTGTTGATGGTGCGGAACTGCACCAGCAGACAGCTATCGCAGCGCACAACTTCTCGGGAATCTACAGGGGCGAGTGTGGTAGCCATCAGGTGTGGGAGCAGCCAGAGCAGGCTTCCCTGAAACCAGGAATCGAACCAAAGTAGATACTTGGTTTCAAACCTGGGTCGTAATCTGCGGTACAAGGCCTGTGGAAGTCAAGCGAAATCTCCCGGGCAACGGCGTCGATAGTGCCGGAAACGAAAGCGATCCCGCGAAAAAGCAGGAGAATACAGGGGCAAAGTGATGCATGATCGCGAAGCGGCGTGGTGTTTACTAAAAGAGTTCACCCAGTCGGAGAGTCTGCGCCGGCACGCCTTGGCGGTCGAGGCGTGTATGCGGGCTTACGCCAGAAAATTCGGGGACAACCAAGAGGTATGGGGCGTAGTTGCCCTGCTGCACGACTTTGACTATGAGAAGTACCCCAGCCTGGAGGACCATCCCTACAAGGGCAACGAAATTTTAGAGGCGCGCGGCTGGCCGGCGGAGATCCGCCGCGCCATTCTCTCCCACGCAGAATATACCGGCGTGACGCGCGATACCCCGATGGAGAAGACCCTGTTCGCCTGTGACGAGCTTGCCGGATTCATTACCGCCGTGACCCTGGTGAAGCCGGGTAAGTCGCTGGCCGAGGTGGATGCCAAGTCGGTGCGAAAAAAGATGAAGGATAAGGCCTTCGCTCGCAGCGTGAGCCGCGTCGACATGGTCAACGGCGCGGCCGACCTGGGGGTGGACCTGGAAGCCCACATAGCCTTCTGCATCGAAGCCATGAAAGGGATTGCCGACCGGCTAGGATTGGATGGAAGTGCCGCGCGAGCCCAGCCCACGTAGGCCGGGAGCCGAGTGAGGGGAAGACTCCCGAGGCTGTTCTCGGCGGCTAGCCTAAAACCTCGGCCAGCTTGCCACCGGCGATCAATTGCGCGATCCGCGCGAAATCTCCGTACATCACGCGGTCCTTGTCCATCGTGGGGCACACCGAGCGGATGGCGGAATAGGCTGCCTGGCCGCGCTTGCCCGGCTTGAGGGGGGCAAGAAAGTCGAGGGCCTGCGCCGCCGCCATGGCTTCGATGGCCAGAACATTGCGCGTATTGCCGACAATTCGCTTCAGTTTCAAGGCAGCGGTCATCCCCATGGACACGTAGTCTTCCTTATTGCCTGAGGTCGTGATCGAGTCGACGGAGGCGGGATGCGCCAGCACTTTGTTTTCACCGACCAGCGCCGCCGCCGTAACCTGAGGCATCATGAAACCAGAGTTCAGCCCGGCGCTGGCCGCCAGGAACGGAGGTAACCCTTCATTGAGCGAGGGATTGACCAGCCGCTCCAGTCGGCGCTCGGAAATTCCCGCCAGCGCGCTGAGCGCGATGCCCAAGAAATCCAGAACCATGGCCATCGGTTCCCCGTGAAAGTTGCCACCGGAGAGAATGTCGCCTTCCGCCAGTTCGGGGGAGCCTAGACCGCCCGTGGCCTGCGCCGTGCGGACAAACACCAGAGGATTATCGACCGCCGAATTGATCTCGGTTTCCGAGACTTCACGGCAATGGGCGAGCGTGTCTCGCACGGCCCCATGCACCTGCGGCATACAGCGCAAGGAATACGCGTCCTGCACCCGGCTGCAACCGCGATGGGATTCACGAATGGCGCTGCCTTCGAGCATTTTGCGCAGATTGGCGGCGGTTCGCAGTTGACCGGGATAGGGCCGGACCCGGTGAATGCGCTCATCGAAGGCGACGTCGGTGCCGCGGAGAGCGTCGAGCGTGAGGCCGCCGATGACGTCCGCCGAGTCGACCAGAGTTTCGGCTCCGAGCAGGGCGAGGACTCCGACGGCCAGCATGCCTTGGGTGCCGTTGATGAGCGAGACCGCCTCTTTGGCTTCGAGCACAAGCGGCTTGACGTCCGCCCGGCGCAGGGCCTCGGCCGCCGACACCCGCGTGCCTCCCTCCTCCAGGCACTCGCCTTCTCCGATCAGCGCCAAGGCCAGGTGGGCCAGTGGGGCCAGGTCGCCGCTTGCCCCCACGCTGCCTTGGGACGGGACGAGCGGTGTAACCCCACGATTGAGCATTTCACAAAGCCGGTCGATCACCGCGGTTCGCACCCCGGAATACCCTTTGGCCAGCGAATGGGCCCGCAAGAGCATCATGGCTCGGACCTCGCTGACCGGCAGCGGCTCACCCACTCCGACGGCGTGAGAACGCACCAGGTTCACCTGCAGATCGCGGATCTGGTCCCCAGAAATGCGGACATCGGCCAGCTGGCCGACTCCCGTGGTGATCGCGTAGGAAACTTGGTTGCTTGCCACCAGCGAATCCACCACCCGCCGCGCACGCTCGACTCCGAGGCGCGCGTCGGGAGCGAGCAGCACTGCCCGGTGGCGGATGGCGACTTCTTCGACCGCCTCCGGGGTGAGGTCGTTACCGTTGATGTGCAGCGCTTGCAATCTAGGTTCCAGTTCTCGTTCGGGAAAAGTGCCCGCTGGCGGCAACCGCCCCCGATCCCTCATTTTCCCATGGCTTGACGCAGTGCTTTCCGGTACTTCTCGGGAAAGGTTGTGATCTTTTTCTCCTTATTCAGCGCAAAATGAGTTGTCTCGCCTTCCGCGATCAGCTCTTGATTCGCGGCCCGCAGCAATTGGTAGCCGAAGTGTATTACCGACTGGCGAATGTTCTTAATGCGGGTTCGCACGATAATTTCCTCATCGTAGACGGCGGGAGCCCGGTAGCGGCAGCACGCCTCGACCACGGCGAGATGACAATGATCCTGCTGCTCCATCTCGCGGTAGGAGAATCCCAGCTGCCGCAAGAACTCCACCCGGCCCACTTCGAACCATACAAAATGATTGGCGTGATAGACGAAGCCCATTTGATCGGTCTCCGCGTAGCGCACCCGCAAACGGCTCTCGCTAACCACCGGAGGGTGAGTTGGTTCGCTCACTGGCCGCTCCAGCGCGGTTTGCGCTTTTCGAGGAAGGCGGTGACCCCCTCGCGAAAGTCCTGGGTCTCCCGAATCCGAGCATTTTCCCGCACCGCGGATCGGATCTGCCGGTCGCGTTCTTCGCGAACATATTCCGCCAGAAGGCGCTTGGTGGCCGCGATCGACTGCGGGCTATTCTCGAGCAACTGGTCGGCTAATTCGTGAGCCCGCCCGAGCAGCTTCTCGGGCGCGACAATCTCGTTGACCAAGCCCAAGCGATGGGCCTCTTCGGCGCTGATGATTCGGCCGGTGAGCAGCAACTCCCGCGCCGATTTTTCGCCAATCTGCCGCAGCAGAAACGTGGAAACGATGGCCGGAACAAAACCGATGCGAACTTCGGTGTAGCCGAATTTGGCCTCCGGCACGGCCAGGGTAAAATCACACAGCGTTGCCAGGCCGCAGCCCCCCGCCAAAGCCGCTCCGTTCACCGCCGCGATCGTCGGCTTGGGAAACTCGGCCAGGGAACGGAAAAGGCGGGCCATGGTCTCGGAGTCCCTCTGATTTTCTTCGGCGGATCGTCCCACGAGCGCTTTGAGATTCTCAAGATCCATGCCCGAGCAGAAGGCTTTCCCGCGGCCGGTCAAAATTAGAACCAACGCCGGCGAGGCCGCCACTTCGGCCAGGGCCGCCAGCAACTCCTCGATGAGCTCGTAGCTGATGGCATTGCGCTTTTCCGGTCGATTCAGGGTGAGGCTGGCGACCCCGGACGCGCTCGTGACCTCGATGGTTTTATAGTTCATTTGGCTGTGGCGAATTCAATCTGCCGCGTGCGAGCTCGCGTATCGCACCCCGATCTCGGCCGTAGCTCGCAGCAAAACCTCGAGCGGCTTGAGCGGGGGCAAGACGGCGCCTCGGCTCTGCAAGGTTTGAAGCACGGTCTCGGTCGCAATGTTGCCGACCAGAGCGTCCTGGGCAAACGGGCAGCCCCCCAACCCTCCGATCACGGAATCGAATCGATGACAGCCGGCCTCATAGGCGGCGCCGATCTTCGCGGCTGCCTCCTCGGGGCGGCCATGCAGGTGTACCCCGATTTCCAGATAGTCGTACTTGGCCAGCACGGCGGCCACCAGGTCATGAATCTTGTCTGGACCGGCAACGCCGACGGTGTCGGCGAGGGAGATCGTGTGAATATCGCAGGATTCCAGAACGTCGATGGCATCGACTACCTCTTGAACACTCCACTCGTCCCCGTAAGGATTGCCGAAGGCCATCGAAATATACACGACCAAATCGAGGTCCGCGTCCCTCGCCCTGACCTTAATCTTCTCCAGCTCGTCGATCGCCTCTTCGAGGGTCTGGTGCTGGTTGTTGCGGAGGAACGTTGGGGAAACCGAATAGGGAAATCCCAGGGTGCGGACGGCGTTGCTCTGAACCGCTCGCTCCGCTCCTTTGTCGTTGACCACGATGCCGATGATCTCGACATCGTCGGGCGGATCGAGTTCCTTCAAGACCTCTTCGGAGTCGGCCATCTGCGGCACGGCCTTGGGGGAAACAAAGGAAACCGCGTCGATGTGTTTAAACCCCGCGCTGATTAAGGCCTGCAAATAGTCGACTTTGAGATGGGCGGGGATCTGTCCTTTCAGTCCCTGCCAGGCATCGCGCGGGCATTCGATCAATTTGACGGTCTCAGGCATCCGAAAACCAGCCCAGAATCTACTCCTTGGATGATCCAGGCGTTCAAGTCTGCAGCACTCCCACTTTGAATTCGGCGACCTCGGGATTTAAGGCGGCCGCTTCCAGCGCCTGGGTGATCGCCTCGCGAGTTTCCATGGGGTCGATGATCTTGTCAATCCACAATCGCGCCGCCCCATAACGAGGGTCGGTTTGCTCCTCGTAGGTCTGCCGCACCGACTCGTACAGTTCTCGCTTTTCTTCCTCGCTGAGCTGCTTGCCGTCGCGCTCCAGCTGCTTGATCTTGATCTCGAGCAGGGTTCCTGCCGCCGACTCTCCGCTCATGACTGCGTAGCGAGCGGTCGGCCAGGCAAACACAAATCGCGGATCGTAGGCTTTGCCGCACATAGCATAATGACCGGCGCCGAAGGAGCCGCCGATGATCACGGTAATTTTGGGCACGACGGAATTGGCCACGGCATTGACCATCTTGGCGCCGGCCTTGATAATGCCGGTCCACTCCGCCTCGCGCCCCACCATGAACCCGTTCACATCATGAAAGAAAACCAGCGGAATCAGGTTTTGATTGCAGTCCATGATGAAGCGGGCGGCCTTCTCCGCGGACTCGGTGTAAATGACGCCCCCGAACTCCATTCGTTTGTGGCCTTCATGGTCGATCGCTTGCGCATGCAGTTTCTGGTTGGCGACGATGCCGACGGCAAAGCCTCCGATACGCGCGTAGCCACAGAGCAAGGTCTTCCCGTACTCAGCCTTGTATTCATCGAAGCGGCTGCCGTCCACAATGCGCGCCAGGATTTCTTTCATGTCGTAGGGACGGGCCGGGGAGGAATCGTAAATGCCGTAGATCTCCTCGGCAGCCAGCGCCGGATCCTGGGGTTTCTTGCGGTCCCAAGGCGATTGCCGGCGATACCCCCACTTCTCGACAATGCTGCGAATGCGTGTCAAACAGGCTTCGTCCTTGGGTTCGCGAAAGTCGACCGTGCCACTGATGGCGGAGTGCATGGCGGCCCCGCCCAGTTGCTCAGCCGAGACCTTCTGCCCGATTGCCGCCTGCACCAGCGCCGGACCGGCGAGGAAAAGTCCGCTGCCGTCGGTCATGAGCACGTGGTCGCACATGACGGGGAGATAGCCTCCGCCAGCGACACACATGCCCATGATGGCTGCGATCTGGGGAATGCCCATGGCGGACATGATGGCGTTGTTGCGAAACACCCGGCCGAAGTCGTCGGTATCGGGGAATACATCTTCCTGTAAAGGGAGAAACACGCCGGCGGAGTCGACCAGATAGATGGTCGGAACCCGGTTCTCCATGGCAATGGTCTGGGCTCGAATCACCTTCTTCGAGGTCATGGGGAAGAAAGCGCCGGCCTTTACCGTGGCGTCGTTGGCGATGATCATCACCAGCCGGGTATGGATGCGCCCCAGCCCGGTAATGACGCCGGCTCCCGGCGCACCTCCCCATTCCTGATACATGCCAAAGGCCGCATAGCTACCGACTTCAAAAAAGCTACCCGGATCGAGCAGCAGCTGGATGCGCTCCCTGGCTGTCAGGCGGCCCTTGTTGTGCTGGCTCTCCACGGCTTTCGGCCCGCCGCCCTCGCGGATTTTTTCTTCTTGGTTGCGAATCTCCGAGACCAGGTCTGCCAGAAAGCGCATATTGGCCTCAAAGCGGGGAGAGGTGGCATCGACGCGGGTCTCGAGCACGGTCGCAACAGAGGGCGAGCTAGTTTCGGTACGATCGGCCATGCCGGAAGGACCTGAATTTCCTACGCTATACCAGGCGGGGCACGCAAACCACTGGATTCCACCCCATCCGCGCCCGCCCGAGAGCACGACTTCAACCGCTAGTCGGCACCTCGCGAGATCTTCCCTGGCTGCGGATGAACTGTACGATCTCGTCCATAGCCGTGCCGGGTTGAAAAATGGCGGCAACTCCTGCTTGCTTGAGATTGGCGATGTCCTGATCCGGGATGATTCCGCCTACGATGACGATGACGTCCTCCATCTGCTTTTGCTTCAACAAGTCCATCACCCGAGGAACAATCGCATTGTGGGCGCCGGAGAGAATCGAGAGTCCAATGACGTGGACGTCTTCCTGGAGGGCGGCATTGACGATCATTTCCGGCGTCTGGCGCAGACCGGTGTAGATCACCTCCATGCCGGCGTCCCGCAGAGCCCGGGCGATTACCTTGGCGCCGCGGTCGTGGCCATCGAGGCCCGGCTTGGCAACGAGGACGCGGATTTTAGATTCCGTGGTCACCGTGGTGTTTCAAACTCGGCTGACTCTCCCGACCAGCGCAGCCCGACGAGCTTCGAAGCGGTCGAACACAGCCAGCCAGATTATATACGGGACAACGGCGGAATTCTTCGGCGCCAGACGGCCGAAGCCGAGTTTCGAGCCGCCTTCGCTTCAGAGGGTCTTGACGTCCATGCTCTTCCACAGATACCAGCAGGCGGTGGTGCGGTAGGGTTCCCAGGACTTGGCGATCTTTTCCATCTGGGCGGGAGTCGGCATTTGACGTTTGCGGTAGTGCTTCTTGATGGCTGCCCTCACCCCGAAGTCTCCGGTGGGGAGAACGTTGGGCCGGCGGAGAGTGAACATCAGAAACATCTGCGCCGTCCACACCCCGACGCCTTTGACTTGGGTGAGATGCTCGATGACTTCCTCATCCGAGAAATCGTGGAGTTTGCTGAAGTCCAGCCGGCCCTTGAGCGTGAGGTCCGCCATATTTCGCAGATACGAGGACTTCTGTTGGGAGAGACCGACGGACCGCATCTCGCCTTCGCTCAGCCGCAAAACTCCCTGCGGGGTGAGCGGTTGGCCCGCCCGGGCCGCGAGTCGCTCGAAGATGGTGGCGGCAGCCTTTCCGTTCAATTGCTGGTAGACGATAGACTCGGCCAGGCTATGAAACTCCGGCGGCCCATATTCCATGCGGCAGGGGCCAATGCGATCGATGAGGGCGGCGAGAACGGGATCGGCTTTTTTCAAATGGCTGACGGCGTTTCGCATAGCAGACTTGGACTTCGAATTCTTCGGAAGGATAGCAAGCCGGGAGGAAATCATGGGATGCTGGTTTCGGTATAGGTTCCGTACACCTCCCGCAGGGCGTTCGAGATTTCACCTACCGTGGCGTAAGCGCGCACCGCATCGAGGATGAACGGCATGGTATTGGCCGAAGAGAGGGTGCCGTTTTTGGGCGGGTTGGGTTCCTGGCTGGCCGCTTTTTTCAAGGCCTCCAGCCGCCGCTGCACTTCCTCGCCTGAGCGGCGCGCCCGCAGAGCCTTCAGCTTGGCGAATTGCTGGCGGGCCACGGTTTCGTCAATGTAAAGGATGCGGGGAGGCTCTTCTTCCACCACCAAGTCGTTTACCCCCACGATAATCTTTTCTTTGGCTTCGACGGCGCGCTGATACTGGTAGGCCGCCTCGGCAATTTCCTTCTGGGGATAGCCGCGCTCGATGGCCTTGACCATGCCTCCCATGGCATCGAGCTTGTGGAAATAGTCGCGGGCTCCGTTTTCCATATCGAGGGTGAGGCGTTCGAGGAAGTACGATCCCCCCAAGGGATCGATGGTTTCCGTAACCCCGGATTCATAGGCGATGATCTGCTGCGTACGCAGCGCCAGGCGGGCAGCCTCTGCGGTCGGCAGAGCCCAGGCTTCATCGTAGGAGTCGGTGTGCAAGGATTGCGTTCCACCCAAGACCGCGGCCAGCGCCTGCAGCGCAACCCTAGCAATGTTATTCATGGGCTGCTGTGCGGGCAGGGAGACGCCGGCCGTCTGGGTGTGAAATCGCAGCAGGCGGGTGCGCTGGTTCTGGGCATGAAAGCGGTCCTTCATCAGCCGGTACCAGAGGCTGCGGGCGGCCCGGTACTTGGCAATCTCCTCGAAGAAGTCGTTGTGGGCATTGAAGAAGAAGCTGAGCCGCGGGCCGAATTCGTCGACATCGAGACCGCGGCGTCGCGCCCATTCGACGTATTCCACCCCGTCGTACAGGGTGAAGGCCAATTCCTGCAGCGCGGTCGAACCCGCCTCCCGGATATGGTAGCCGCTGATGGAGATGGTGTTGAAACGCGGGGTGAACTGGGAGCCGAATTCAAAGGTGTCCACCACCAGACGCATGGAAGGCGCGGGCGGATAAATGTATTCCTTCTGGGCGATGTACTCCTTCAAAATGTCGTTCTGGATTGTCCCGGAAACTTTCTTCCAGTCGGCACCCTGCTTCTCGACCACCACCAGATACATCGCCCACAGGATCGACGCCGGAGAATTGATGGTCATCGAGACCGTAGTCTTCTCGAGATCAATGCCCTGAAACAGAATCTCCATATCTTCCAGGGAGTCGATGGCGACCCCGCACTTGCCCACTTCCCCTTCACTGGCGGGATGATCCGAGTCGTAACCCATGAGCGTGGGCAGGTCGAAGGCCACCGACAAGCCTCCACCCCCATGGGCGAGCAGATACTGATAGCGGCGGTTGGTTTCCTCCGGGGAAGCAAAACCGGAGAACTGGCGCATGGTGAACAGCTTGCCCCGGTAGCCGGTGGCGTGAATGCCGCGGGTGTAGGGAGGCTCTCCGGGATCGCCGAGCGAGCTCTGGTAACTCCAATCTTCGGGGAGGTCGGCCCGAGTATACAGGCGCCGCACGGGAACGCCCGA
This sequence comes from Terriglobales bacterium, assembly GCA_035623335.1. Taxonomy (GTDB): domain Bacteria; phylum Acidobacteriota; class Terriglobia; order Terriglobales; family Acidobacteriaceae; genus JAFAGX01. Next base: position 17,167 of record DASPTQ010000057.1, on the reverse strand, counting down.
CAAGCTAGTGAAGCGGGCCGTCCCGTTCTCTTGGATGTTGATCCCGGTGGGGGCGCCAATCGGGCGTTCGGGGGTTTTCTCCAGGGTGGAGGCTAACGTCGTCTCCGCCCACTGCTTCTCGGAATCGGAAGGATGGCGCCCTTCGTAGATCTCAGAAACTGGACTCTCGGCAATTTTCGAAGTCTTGTTGTCCACCGCATCTCCACGTCCCTTCGATGATAGAAGAGCGATGTCGGAGTCACAAGGGTCTCCAGACCGGGTTTTGGACTTTGGCCGCGAGCGGGGTCTTCCGCGGCTTCGACTAATGTCTACTAAAATGATAGAGTAAGTAGCATGCAAAGCGTCAGCGTTGCCATTCCCGCGAAATGGGTGTCACAACCAAGACCCGGCCGTTCCCCGGCCACCATCACCATCATCGGTGGTGGTTTCACCGGGGCCACGCTGGCGGCTCAGTTGCTCAGGCACGGCGGGGAATCGGTTGCGGTGGTTTTGATCGATCCCAGTGGCTGCCCCGGTCGGGGTGTGGCCTATGGCACGCAGCATGGTTGGCATTTGCTCAACGTCGTGGCCCGCGATATGAGTGCACTCGACGAGGATCCAGAGCACTTCCTGCGATGGGCCCGGGCGAATTACGACTCCGGGGTCGGCCCCGAGAGCTTCCTGCCGCGCCGGGTTTATGGGCAGTACATCTCGGCCCTGCTGCGAAAAACCGCTCGCTGGCACGTCGACCGATTTTTCTTGAAGAATGACGAGGCGGTCTCGGTCGACGAGGTCGAGCGAGGGGGCGTGGTGGATCTCCGCAGCGGCGAGCGTGTGCGCGCCGACAAGATTGTGCTCGCCCTGGGGAATTTTCCGCCCAGTGATCCGGACCTGCCCGGACGGACCGCGCACGGTGTCCGCTATATTCCCTATGCCTGGTCTGCCTCCGCTCTCGAAGGTATTGCCGAAGATCGCGAGCTCCTGGTCCTGGGCTCAGGGCTTACGGCCATCGATCAAATCCTGGCGCTGCGGTCGCGCGAATTCGGGGGCACCATTCATCTGCTTTCGCGGCACGGTTTTCTTCCGCAGCCCCACCGGAGTGCGGCGCCTTGGCCTGCGTTCTGGAACGAAGAATCGCCGCACACAGCCCGCGGACTTCTACGTTTAGTCCGCCAGCAGGTGCGGCTCGCCCATCGGTCAGGAGGAGATTGGCGGGGGGTGATGGATGCTCTTCGCCCATTCACCTCACGGATGTGGCAATGCCTTCCTGTCATCGAAAAACGACGTTTCCTTCGTCACCTACGTCCCTATTGGGAGATACATCGTCACCGGGTTGCGCCCGAGATCGATCGCCTCATTGCCTATCAATTGCGGAGCGGCCAAACTCGAATCCATGCCGGCCAAATCATAAGGTACAAAGAACACGCCCACGGAGTCGCGGTAACATACCGCCAGCGCGGGACGGGAGATCATAAACAGCTGTTCGTCGATCGAGTCATCAACTGCACCGGCCCCGAAACGGACTGTCGAAGACTGAACTCTCCGTTGCTTAAGCAGCTGCGACGAAAAGGCCTGGTTCGCCCTGACCCCTTGGGTCTGGGGTTAGACGTCGATGAAACCGGAGCCTTGCTCAACGAACAGGGTGCACCATCGGATTTTCTCTACGCCATCGGGCCGCCGCGGAAGGGTGCTCTTTGGGAGACGACAGCGGTTCCCGAAATCCGTGGGCAGATCTCAGAATGGATCCATCACTTGACGGTCAGCCGAGACGCCAGTTTGTTTGCGATTGACCAACCTGGCGTCGAGAATGCCTCCGTCCACTCCAAGTAGACGCGAAAAGAGGATCGCTCGGCGAACTAGACAGAATCGCTCTGCCTCTACCTTCACCCGGCGCTACGGCTAGCGGCTCTCTCCTTGCTTTGTCGACCCTAGTTCCCACGCTTTGGCGTACTTCCATGAGACATACGTGGCATGGTAGAGGTGCAGCAGAAGACCTTCGCGACCATCCAGGAATCCAAGACGGCAGCCGTAGTTGTAGAGGAAGGTGAGCAGGGGGCGAGCTACGATATTCGACACACGGAAGCCGCGGTAGCCTCTCTCGATCGCGACCTCGGCACCGGAGGTAGAGTAACGGTTCATGTGATCGAGATAGCCGCCCAGCGTGGGATAGGCGTTGTGCAGAAGGGCATGTCGGAGTTGGCCGGTGGAGCCCGTCACTTGTATCGTGGGGTGCGCACCGTATTCCTGAAACTGTCCGGCGCCGCGGCGAATCAGGCGCAGCTTGGGATCGGGGTAGAATCCGCCGTGGCGAATCCAGCGGCCCAGGAAGAAATTCTTGCGCGGAATCCAGAAGCCTTGGACCTCGGCCTTCGACGGCAAGGCATGATCGAGGATCTCTCTTGCCAATTCTGGTTCCAATCGTTCGTCGGCATCGAGCTGCAGAACCCAGTCGCCGGTCGCTTTGTTCATGGCGGAGTTTTTCTGGGCGGCGAAGCCCTTCCAGGGTTCACGGAAAACCTTTGCCCCGAAGGAGCGTGCGATCTCGACAGTGCGATCGGTCGAGCCGGAATCGACCACGATGATCTCGCCTCGGCCGTCGCCGACGAGCGGCCTCACGCTTTCAAGCGTGGCCGCAAGATTGGTTTGTTCGTTCTGGGTGATCAGGACGACGGAAAGCGTCACGGGCAAAGCATAAACTGGAGAGCGCTCGCAGGCCAAGAAGCCCCGGATGTGCCCTGTCATGGCCACCGACCTGCGGAGAACCTGAACCAGGCTGAAGAAGCCGTCCATCGTGGCTGGCACCCGATATCATGGGCCAAGTATGCATCGGATGGCTGTCGAGCGACAGTTCGAAACCAGGGATTGAGCGTCCGTCATCCGCTGGATACTTTGGGCGGGGCCATGAAGATGAGTAACGATGTCATTCCCTTTCGCGCTCAGCCAATGTTGGCAACTTTGGTTAGCCAACCCTTCGACCGAGCGGGTTGGGTATACGAGGAGAAATACGACGGGTACCGCATTCTTGCCTATAAAGAAGGCTCGAAGGTGACTCTGCTTTCGCGCAATGACAAGGATCGCTCGGACGCGTTCCCGGGCGTGGTCGATCGAGTGGCTCATTTGAAGCAGCGGACGGTTCTTCTTGACGGCGAAGTCATTGCCTTCGATCGCCACAAAGTGTCCCGGTTCCAGCTTCTTCAACAAGGCCACTCGACCCGTTACGCAGTATTCGACTGCTTGTATTCGAATGGCACCGACCTTCGGCAAAAACCACTCGAACAGCGGCGCCAGGTGCTTGAAGATATCTTGCCCAAGGATGGGGAGATTCTCATCTCCAGGCGCCTGGCCTCGAATGGATTCGAGGCGTTCCGGCTGGCAAAACGGCGCGGGTTTGAAGGAATCGTGGCAAAAGACAACGCCGCCCCTTATGTGGGTCGCCGTTCGACCAGTTGGCTGAAGGTAAAAGTTCACCAGGAGGAAGAATTCGTGATCGGGGGCTTCACCAGGCCGGAAGGGAGTCGGCAGCACTTGGGTGCGCTGTTGCTCGGTGCCTATGATCGACGGCGGCAACTTCGATATGTCGGAAAGGTTGGCACCGGGTTTACGCGCGCCGCCCTTTTGTCGCTTTCCCATTTGTTGACACCGACCCTTCGGCACAGATCCGCTTTTGCTGATCCTCCTCCCGCTCGCGGGGCCATATTCGTGGCTCCGAAGCTTGTGGCGCAAATCGCATTCCAGGAGTGGACGAGCGATAGGCGATTACGCCAGCCGGTGTACCTAGGATTGCGAGACGACAAGAGGCCACAGGATTGTCTGTTACCCATATCAGTCTCCAGGCGATTGGACAAGCTCCGTTCCTAGCGATCGAGGCCCGATCTGTGGTCTAATCACATCCGCACCGGCCGATACAGCGCCGGGAACCGGGAGGATTGCTTGAACTACACTGACCTGAACGAAACCGACAATTTTCTGACCTACCCCACGAACAAAGTCGTCGCCATCGTCGACACGCCCGAACAACTCCGGTCAGCAATTGCGGAGTTGAATCAAGCCGGCTTTGGGGAGGATAAGATCGACGTGCTCTGCGGGCAGAGCGGCGCCGATCGCCTTGATGTCACCGGCGAGCACCACGGCTTTCTTGCTCGTCTCTACCGGTTCATGGAAAAATTTGGCGACATGGAATCTGAGAACCTACGTGATTACCAGCACGAACTGCGTGGCGGCCGCTTCCTTCTGGCGGTTGAGGTGCCCGACGAACAGAGAAAGGCCCAAGTGCTACAAATCCTCGAATCCCACGGCGGACACCGCATCAATTTCTACGGGCGCTGGCAAGTGCAGGGCTTGGCATCCTGAACCGGATTTCTCGAACGGTCGTAAAGGAAGGAAATAATCTGTAAGACGAGCGGGAGGATTTCCGGCTGAACCTGCCGGCACCGATAGACATGAGTGCGACTACAGGGCGCTTCTGTTTGCTATCGGCCTTTTCTGTTGGCTCGAGACTTCCTTTGGCGTTCCCTCGGATCTTTAGTTAACCGCTGCGATCGTTTCTTCGCTTCTGACGCTCTCTCCGCTTGCTTTCGATTGATCCGCTGTCTGATTTCTCGCCTTTCGCCAGTGTCTGGCAGGTTGTCTTTTCCTTCAGCTATCCCTTCCGATGCCTCGCGATCGCAGTTCGATATCGGAACGGCTAACGTTCAAATCGTCTCGAGTCGGCATGCCAATTCGTGCGGGGAATTGGCATGCCCATCTCGCGACTCGCCTAGAATCCTAGCGGCTGGGGCGATGACGCCGGTGGGGATGGGGGTGTTGGAGGTTCCAGACCCGACCGTGCCGGCATAACCGACTGTACATCCGTGCGAGGGGTCGCGTAGGGGACGTTCGGCATGTGAGTCACTCGCCCGCTCTCGGCGTCGGCCATCACGATTCCGGCGCGTTCGAGGAGAAGTCCCGTGGCCCGATCCATCTCCACTTGCGATTTCTCGTAGGCGGCCATGGCCGATACCAGGTTGGACTCGGCGGAGGTTAAAGCCGCCTGATCCTGCAACACGGCGGTAGGGGTGCCGACCCCGACGGCCAGCTTCTTCTGATCGGCGTCCAGCGTTTGCCGCTGGAATTCGACCGCAGCTTGGGCGGCATCGACTGCGGCGCGGTTCTGTTTTACATCAAATTGAGCATTGCGAACTTCGATGCGGACCTGGTTTTCGAGCTGTTGCAAGCGCACCTGAGCCTGGCGGTATTCGAGTTCGGCACGCACCTGATCGGCGACGGCGGTGCGATTGCGCAGGGGAATGCTGAGCGTGATGCCAAGCCCCTTGTCCGGCGACACCGAGGTGACCATCTGCTCGAGCGTGGCCGCATAGCTCACCGGTTTGCCCGAGCGAAACGGAGGCGCGGCGTTGGCCTGTTCGAAACATCCGAAGTGACTGGTCGCGGTCGTGCAAGTACCGCCCAGAGACGGGGGCACGAGCGTCGGGTTCACATTTCCCCCGATACCGGCGCCGCCGTAATAGGCGTACACGCTGAGCGTGGGCAGCATGGCATTGCGCACCGCTTTGTTGTTGATTTCCCGGGTATTCAGATCGATGCGGGACTGGGCCAGCTCCGCCCGGTGGCTCAAGGCGTCGTTGATGAGATCCTCGGTCGGAACCACCGGCTCCTTGGCCGGCAATTGCATGGCGGAGGAGGGGATCACGTCGGCCGAAGCCAGGATCGGGTCCTGCAGGTTGCGACTCAGGGCATTTTTCATGAGCAGTTCCTGCAACTCGAGGTTGGTCTGCGCCAAAATCACGTTTTGCTGATCGGTTTCGACCGCACTCTCGGCGCTAACGATTTGGATGGGCGGCAAAGTTCCGAACTGCACCTGCCTCTTGTTGTCCTCGAGCGTGCGCTGGGCGAAGGCCAGCGCCTCCTGTTGCACGCGTACGTTTTCGTAGGCAAAGACGAGGTTCCAGTAGAGGTTTTCGATCTGATCCACGGTGGTAATGATCTGCAAGCGGAAGGCGACGTCGGAAATTTCGCGGTTGTTCTTGGCGATGCGGATAAAGCGAGTGTTGGGCAGAAAGCCAAATCCCTGCAGCAGGCTTTGCGTCAGCCGAAATTGAAAGTTGGAACCCAGTCCGGGGGTGTACGTCACCGTGGGGTTGTTGCTGGTAGTGTGGGTGTTGTTGAATCCCACGAAGAGGTTGGTACCCCAGTGAAAGCCCTGGGAATAGCTGAAGGCTGCCGTGCCGGTATTGGTATTCACCAGGGGAACGGGGGTGAAAATGCTCGTGGATTGGGTCACGTTCCGGTCCATTTGCGCCGTGCCCGTGAGGATGGGATCAAAGCTCGGGATGCTCGAGCCGATGCCCAACGTGGAGCTTACCAGTCCATTTGTGCCCGTCCCCACGCCTCCGGCGGCGACGCTGGTGCCACCGGTTCCGGATCCCACGGCTCCGCTGAGGCCTCCCACCCCGCCGCCGGGGGTATTTTGCACGATACCGGTATTTACACCGAGAACATTCGCGCCGGCTTGAGCGCGCAGGATGTCGGTATCAGCAATATTCAAGTTGTAGCGCGCCAGTACGATGTCGAGGTTGTTTTCAAGAGAGAGCGCAACGGCGTCGTTGATCGAAAGCACGATCTTGCCGTCATGCATGAGCTGATCGATGCGAGGAGCATTCGCCAGATTCGGCGGCGGCACCATGGCGGGTCGATAAGGCGCGATCACGTTCGGAAACTGGGAAGGCGCCTTGGAGTAATCCTGGGTCGTATGCAGGCTAGCGGGTGCGGGTTCGGGAGCTGGCGGGGGTGCGACCGTGGGCGCGGTACTCGAAGCCTCCTGGGCCGCCGCGTGGAACGTGAAAGTTAGCAGCCCAAGGGTCAGGGCTGCGGCAAACATAGACTGCTGCGAACGAGCAAACGACATTGCTGGTCTCCTTGCACTCAGGATTGCTGATTTTGGGCAGACTTCCTCCCTATCGGATGCTAGGCGCGCTGGAAGGTACCCACTACCGGAGCGGATTATAAGGCGGCAGATTGTAAAAATTTATAAAGAGACGGACGGAGTATTCGAGGGAGAAACTTAGCGCACGTGCCAGAAGACCTGGACTCGAGCCTCCGCGGCGATCGGAGGCTCGAAACCCGCGGCCTTCCTGGCGAAAATTCTGCTTCGGGGTTACGGATGCGCCGGTGGCGCCGGGGGCATCACCGACTCAGGGTTCGGGCGCGGCGCCACATACGGCACATTCGGCATCTGGGTGACTTGGCCGCGCTCGGCGTCCGCCATGATGATGCCGGCATGATCGAGCAGAACGCCCGAGGCCCGATCGAGCTCCAGGCGCGATTTTTCGTAGCTTGCCAAGGCGGATACCAGTGTCGATTCCGCACTGGCCAAGGCGGATTCGTTCTGTAGCACCAGCGTGCCGGTGGAAGCGCCCAGGTTCAACTTCTTCTGCTCCGCATCCAAGGATTGCCGCCCCAATTCTACGGCTGCGCGAGCGGACTCGACCGCCGCCCGGTTTTGGCTGACGACGAACTGCGCGTTACGCACCTCGATGCGAACCTGATTCTCGATCTGCTGCAGACGCATTTGCGCCTGCCGATATTCCAGTTCTGCGCGAACCTGGTTCGACTGCCCATTCCGATTGCGGATGGGAACATTCAGAAGCAGTCCTACACCTTTGTCGGGAGCGGTCGAATTCACCGTCTCATTGAGCGCATTGCTATAGCCCTGGGTGACGACGGGGGGAAACTCGCCCGGGTTCGGGCCCGAACAGAACCCCAGCGTCCGCAGCTCGGGGGATTGATTCACACAGAGGTTGGCCGGGTTCTGGGCACCCGCCAATCCTGATCCGCCGTAGTAGGCGAATACGTCTAAGGACGGGAGTTGAGCATTGCGAACCGCCTTATTGTTGATTTCCCGGTTCGTGAGATCGATTCTCGATTCGGCCAACTCCGGGCGATGGCTCAAGGCATCGTTCACCAGGTCCTCGGTAGGAACGATCGGTTCTTGTTCCGGCAGTTTCATGGTGGAGGTAGGAATGACTTCCGCGTCCGTCAGCACCGGATCCTGCAGGTTCCGGCTCAGAGCATTCTTCATCAACAGCTCCTGCAGTTGCAGATTGTTCTGGGCGGTGATCAAATTCTGCTGGTCCGCAGCGACGGTACTCTGGGCGCGAACCACCTCGATGGGCGCAAGGCTTCCAATCTGCACCTGTTTCTGCGTGTCCGACAAGGTCTTCTGGGCAAACGCCAGCGCCTCTTTCTGCACCCTGACGTTCTCGTAGGCAAACACCAGGTCCCAGTACATGTTCTCGATCTGATCTACCGTGGTGATGGTTTGCAGGCGAAAGGCGACGTCGGAGATTTCCCGGTTATTCTTGGCGATGCGAATGAAGCGGGAGTTGGACAGAAAACCGAAACCCTCGAGCAGGTGCTGCGTGAGTCTGAACTGGAACGAGGAATTGATGAGCGGACTGTAATTGTTGAACGGCCCGTTGGTGGTGCTGCGACTGTTGTAGAACCCGACCGACATCGAGGTGCCCGAATGAAATTCCTGGTTGTAGGCGAAATTGTAGGTTTGCGTGTTGGTGGCCAGCACCGGAACGCCGGTGAAGACGCTGCTGGCGATGGTGTTGGCGTGGTCCAGTTGAATAGTCCCCGTGACAATGGGATCGAAGCTAGTGATGGGAACGCCAATGCCGAGAGTCGAACTGACCAAGCCGAAGGTTCCGGAGCCGATCCCGCCGGCTGCGACACTGGTGCCGCCGATCCCCGATCCTACCGAGCTCCCCAGGCCGCCAACGCCGCCCCCGGGCGTATTTTGCACCACTCCAAAGTTCACACCGAGAATGTTATTTCCGGATTCGGCCCGCAACACGTCGGTATCGGCGATGTTCAGGTTGTATCGCGAGATCGCCATATCCAGGTTATTCTCGAGCGCCAGGGCCACGGCATCATTGATCGACAGCATGATCTTGCCATCGTGCATCAACTGGTCAATGCGCCGCGTGTTGGTGAGATTCGGCGGCGGGACATGCCGGGGAGCATAAGGAATCAGGGGATTCGGAAAATATCCCCGAGGCTTCGAATAATCCGTGGACACAAACGCTTGCGGCTGAGGGGTTCCGGGCGGAACCGATGGGGAAGTCTGGGGCGATGGCGCAGTCTGTGGCGGCGCATCTTGGGCCCAGCAGCGGCCGGCAAGTAGGAACCCGAATAGAACGACGAGCAACCGAGTGGCAGAACTCAAACGAGACATTCGCTCATCTCCGAGAAGAGTGGAATCGAAGACACTTAAGATCTTCTAAACACGAGTAGTTACGCAAAACGTCATCTCCTGGTTCAGCTTTGTTCGATCTGGAGCTGACATTCTGCAGATCACAATAAGGGTAGAATCAATAGTATAGCTAACACTCCGCGAGCGACTCGGGCACCCGCCCATCCGGGTGCACGATGGTAACCCGAAGCTCGGCCGCTGCCTGGTGAGCCATGAGCCAGCCCAATGCGAAATGTTAAGCTCCTGCTTGCTTATGACGGCTCCGAGTTCTTCGGCTGGCAGGTGCAACCGGATGTGCCCACCATTCACGGCACACTAGCTTCGGCCATTGGACGTCTCACGGGAGAAAAGGTATCGCTCCAGGGCTCGGGACGTACCGACGCCGGCGTGCACGCCCTCGCGCAAGTGGCCAATTTCCCGACGGCTTCGTCGATCCCGCTTGCGCACCTGGCCACGGCCCTCAACCACCTCCTGCCCGCTTCCATTCGCGTCCTCGAAGCCGAGGAGGTTCCCATGGAGTTTCATGCCCGCAAATCGGCGAGGTCCAAGACCTATCGCTACCGGATGTATCGCGCTCCCGTCTGCCCACCCTTTTTGGCGCGCTACGTCTGGCACTACCCCTTTCCCTTGGACGAAACGGCCCTCGAGCAGGCCGCCCAACAGGTGCTCGGAGAACACGATTTTCGGTCTTTCGCTGCAGTCGATCCGGAGGCTGGCCGCGAGGACGCCAACCGTTCGACGGTGCGCCGGATTTTCCGCTCGAACTGGACAAGGATGGGCGATGAGCTGGTCTACAGCGTCGAGGGTAACGGCTTCTTGCACCACATGGTGCGTAACCTCGTAGGAACCTTCGTGTTGGCAGGTAAGGGTACGCTCCGGCCCGAGGATGTGAAGCTGATTCTCGAGCGGCGAGACCGCTCGGCAGCCGGTCGAACGGCGCCAGCCAACGGACTGTACCTGGTGAGGGTGGAGTATGAGGCGGTGACACAATAGGGCGCCAGCAGCTACACTGGCCTCACAATGGCGGCCGAAGTCCAAAGCGCAACCCGCAAGGTCGTTTCCGTCAATCCCGCCACCAGGGAAGTGTTCGCTGCCTTTGAGCCGGCCAGCGAGCAGGAAGTCGATGCCGCGGTGACTCGCGCTCGAGGCGCCCAACCGGACTGGAACCGGATTGGCGTCGAGCGCCGCACCGGAATTCTGGCCAATTTCCAGAAACTGTTGCGGGAAAGACGGTCCGAGGTGGCGCGGATCATCACCCTCGAAACCGGCAAGCCGCTGGCCGAGGCGCTGGTCAGCGAGGTTCTGGTAGTGCTCGATTCGGTGCGCTTTTCGATCCAGCACGCTTTCGATTTCCTGCGCGAACAGAGGGTTCCGCACGGCAATTGGGCGCTGAAGACCAAGTCCGGCCGTATCCGGCGGGAGCCCTATGGCGTGATCGGAATCATCTCCCCGTGGAACTACCCGTTTTCGATCCCTGCCACCGAGACTCTGGCCGCGCTCGTGACGGGCAACGCCGTGGTGCTGAAGCCGTCCGAACTCACCTCGTGTACGGCGCTTGCCCTGCGAGACCTCCTTTGGGAAGCGGGCGTCCCGAGCGACGTTTTCCAGGTGACGGTGGGAGATGGCATCACCGGATCGGCCCTCCTCCATTCCCCGATCGACAAGCTGGTGTTTACCGGCAGTCTCGCGACCGGCCGGCAGGTCGGCGCAGCCGCCGCCTCCCGACTGCTTCCTGCGGTCTTGGAGCTGGGTGGAAAGGACCCCATGCTGGTGCTCGAGGATGCGGACGTCGACGTGGCGTCGAGCGGTGCCGTTTGGGGAGCGTTCACGAATGCCGGACAGGCTTGTCTCTCGGTGGAGCGCTGTTACGTCGATCGCAAGCTCTACGGGCCGTTCGTGGCGGCCTGTGTGGAGAAGACCGGTCGCCTGCGGATCGGCGACGGACAGGCCCCGCAGATCGACGTGGGGCCGATGATTAGCGAACGCCAGCTTGAGATCGTGGAATCCCAGATCGAAGACGCGGTCGCCAGGGGAGCCCGCGTGCTGGCCGGCGGCTCGCGCCTCCGAGAGTTGGGCTCGAACTTCTATGCTCCCACCGTCCTGGGGGGCGTTACTCACCAGATGCGAGTCATGCGGGAGGAGACGTTCGGGCCGGTACTGCCCATCATGGCGTTTGACAGTGAGAGCGAGGCGGTTCAGCTGGCGAATGATTCCGAATATGGACTTGGAGCCAGCATCTGGACGCGGAGCCGTCGCCGGGGGGAACGGTTGGCTGCCGAGATTCGAGCCGGGACGGTGATGGTGAACGATGCCGTGTCCTGTTTCGGTATCGCCGAAGCCCCGCATGGGGGCATGAAAATGAGTGGCCTGGGGCGCACGCACGGACGATGGGGAATGGAAGAAATGGTTCGCATCCAATATCTGGACACGGACCTTATGCCGGGAACGAAGAAGGTCTGGTGGTTCGGATACAGTGAGCGATTTCCTCAGCAGATGGGTGCTTTGATCGACCTGCTGTTTGCCCGCAGGATGGGCGAGCGTTGGCGAGGACTGAAGGGACTGAGAGGCGTCTTCGCATCGAAAGAGAGGCTATAGCATGTCCAGCGAAAATCCGCAGCGCGACTTGCTGCGCCATACTCTGGCCACACTCGCGTATCGCGGCGCCAAGGCAGTCCGCAACGCGCCCGAGGAGTTCGGCAGTTTTCCAGGTGGCGAGAAAGCTCCCGCCCAAATCCTGGCGCATATCGGGGATTTGATGGACTGGGGGTTGTCGCTGGCCAACGGCCAGCGGCAATGGCATGATTCGACACCGCTACCCTGGCCGAAGGAAGTGAGCCGTTTCTTCGCCGCCCTGGAGAGTTTTGACCGCTACCTGGCTTCGACCGAACCGCTCCAGGCACCGGTCGAAAAGCTCTTTCAAGGTCCGATCGCCGATGCGCTGAGTCATGTCGGCCAGATTGCCATGCTGCGGCGGCTGGCGGGTGTGCCTATCAAAGGCGAGAACTACTTCGCGGCCGAGATCACCGCCGGGCGTGTCGGCCCCGATCAGGCGCGTCCCAAACGAGAGTTCTGAATTTCGCCGGCTTTCCTGGTAAGCCGCAGATTGCTTGGGTAGAATAAAAGTACTTACCAGCCGCGATTTGGCTGCTCCGACGAGGAAAACGCTTGGCTACAGCCCAGTTACCCAATCACAAAGTCAAGGTCAAGAAGTTGGGACAGCGCTCCTGCAACGAGAAGGATGCGAAAGGCAAGTTTTGCGGCGGGCATCTCAAGCGCTGGTATTACGAGAGTGATGCCGGGGAGCAAGAGTGCGGGGACCTCGAGAAAGCCTGGGGTCCGAAGGCTGAGGTGTATCGTTGTGAGCACTGCAAGACGCTCTATTTGCCCAATGCCGAGGAGGCCGGAGGTCTAAGTGTGGCCGGACCGGGGCAGACTTCGGTGTTTGGGCTTACGGTACCGGGGAAGGGAAAGTAGCTGCGGGGCTGAGCTCGGCTGGAACGGAGGGGGCGTCGGCTGCACTCGTGAAATCTTCAGAGCTTATCTACGATTGGAATCGAATCCATCCCGCGTCCTTGCGTCCCACTAGTCAGGTACTGCTGAACGACGAGACACTGCGCGATGGGTTGCAGTCGCCTTCGGTGCGCGACCCGTCGATTCAAGAGAAAATTGCCATTCTTCACCTCATGGAAGCTCTGGGCATTGATTCCCTCGACCTGGGGCTGCCCGGCGCCGGACCCCGCGCCCGCGAGCACTCGGAGGCTCTGGCTCGCGAGATCGTTCAGCACAAGATGAAGATCCGCGCCAATTGTGCCGCTCGTACCCATCAGAATGACATCCAGCCGATCGCGGAGATCGTCGCGCGCACGGGATTGAGAATCGAAGCGGCAACCTTTCTCGGATCCAGTCCGATTCGCCGCTACACCGAAGGCTGGAGCGACGACTTCCTGCTTGAAACCACGGAATCGGCCGTGAAGTATGCCATCTCTCTCGGACTCGACGTGATGTATGTGACCGAGGACACGACCCGCTGCGATCCCGAGACGATACGGCGGCTTTACACCACGGCGATTCATTGCGGGGCGCGCGCGATCTGCATCTGTGACACCGCCGGACACGCTACTCCCATGGGAACCTTTGCGCTGGTCCGGTTCGTGGTCGAAGACGTCGTCAAGCGGACCGGGGAGAAGGTTCGCGTGGATTGGCATGGCCACTGCGATCGTGGGTTGGCGATTGCCAATTCCATGGCTGCCCTGGTGGCCGGGGCCGATTGCGTGCATGCCACGGCGCTCGGAATCGGAGAACGGGTGGGTAACACGCAGATGGATCAGATGCTGGTCAACCTCCGGTTGATGGGTATTCCGCCCTGGGCCGATCAGGACCTGACCAAGTTGAAGGAGTATTGTCAGGCAGTCTCGCGAGCGACGGGAGTGCCGGTTCCCGCGAATTACCCCGTGGTAGGCGAAGATGCCTTCCGCACCGCCACCGGCGTCCACGCCGCCGCCGTCATGAAAGCCTTCAAGAAAAATGACGTCGAACTGGCCAACCTGGTCTATTCGGGTGTGCCCTCCCACCTCTTCGGTATGGAACAGATCATTGAAGTTGGCCCGTTGAGCGGAAAATCGAACATCGTGTTCTGGCTAGAACGGCGCGGGATTCGAGGTTCGGAGGAGGCGGTGGACAAGATCTACCGACGGGCCAAGGCCTCCGACCATACCTTGAGCGAAGCCGAAATTCTCGCCTGCCTCGAGTCGAGCGAAACGCGCTGATTCTCTCGAGGACGTGCCCGGGGCGTTGATCATGCCGGAAAAAATACCCACTCCCGATGAGAAGCTGCGAGCGGAGTTCAACCGCTGGGCGGCGGAGGGCAAGGGCGAGGAGATGAAACATCATCACCTCGCGATCACCGAGAAAACCATCGAGCGGATGGGGCTGCGTTCCGGCGAGCGTGTACTCGATCTGGGGTGTGGCTCGGGGTGGGCAACCCGGCTGCTGGCCCGTTTGGTGGGCGAGGGGCCGGAGGGATTCGGACAAGTAGTCGGCGTCGATGTGTCCGACGAGATGATTCGGCAGGCACGCCAGCAATCCAAGGACTTTGACAACATCCTCTTTGTCTGGGGATCGGCCCAACAGATTCCTTGGGAGGAGAATTTCTTCGACAAGGTGCTTTCGGTCGAGTCCTTCTACTACTACCCGGATCAGGAGCGGGTGCTGGCCGAGCTGTTTCGCGTGATGGCACCGCGAGCTAGGATGTTCATTTTGATCAACCTCTACAAGGACAACCCGTACTCACTCGCATGGGTGGACAAGCTGAAGGTTCCTGTCCACACCCGATCCGAAGCCGAGTACGTCACCTTGTTACAAAAGCATGCGTTTGAGAATGTGCAGGCGCAAAGGATCCCGGATGATACGCCGACGCCGGACGACTACCAATCCCATTCTTTCTCCAGCCTGGAAGATCTGCGGGCGTTCAAACGCATCGGGGCGCTCCTGCTCATGGCTTCGAAACCCGATGTGCGAAATCCGGCGCCGGCCTACACCATTTATTGAGATTCCCGCTCGGCCGCCACGACTCATCCCGGATTTTTATTTTGCCAGCCGGTTGTACTTCTTCAGAATCTCCGCCAGGCGGTCGTGGGGAAGGGCCATGACCGTACGATTGTCGACGCCGGTCATGGTTTCCGCCGCAATCATGGCATTCACTACCGCCTCCTCGGTGGCCTGGACTGTAGCTAGAAAAAGCGGATCGAGGTCGTCGTTGGTAAGCATGGTGATCTGGTGAAGGCCCTTGGAACTCTCTGCCCCAGGATTGGCGGTCGAAAAAGCGATGAAGATATCGCCCGACCCATCGCCCGAGTAGCTTCCGTCCCTGCCCAGCCCCAGCGATACCCGCCGAGCTACCCGTTTGAGCTGCGTGGGAATCAGAGGCGCATTGGTTGCGACCACCACAATGATCGAACCCGTATCTTCCTCGTACACGTGGCCGGGAATTTCGCGGCCTACGGGAACACCGGCAATCCGCAACTGGTCACGGAACCCATAGTTGCACTGCACCAGAACCCCTACGCTGTAGCCGCCCTGCTTGGCATTGAGCACCCGCGAGGAGGTGCCGATCCCACCCTTGAACTCATTGCAGATCATGCCCGTGCCTCCGCCGACATTGCCTTCTTCGACCGGTCCACCGTGGGCAGTGTCGAGCGCGTGGAAGGCATCTTCGCGCTTTATGTGGAAGCCGTTGATGTCGTTCAAGTAGCCGTCCCAGGTCTCGGCAACCACGGGCAGCGACCACCAGTAACCTTCCTTGTCAGGTCGCCCATGCTGGACCTTCCAGGCGATCACCGCGTCCCGTACCACTCCGACACTATGGGTGTTGGTGATCATGACCGGGCCGTCCAGAAATCCCGAATCCTCGACCCAGGTGGTTCCCGTCATTTCACCGTTCCCATTGAGCGTGAACCATCCGGCAAACACGTCGTCGCTCGACTGCTTGCCGCGAGGCAGGACGGCGGTCACTCCAGTGCGCACCGGACCCACGCCAACCTTGAGCGCTCCGCTGCCGGAAATCAGCGTGGTGTGGCCGACCTCCACGCCCTCTACGTCGGTGATGGCATTGAACTGGCCGGGCGTGCCGTCGAAGGGAACCCCAAGATCGCGGGCCCGCGGCTTTGTCTGGCCCCAAGCGAAGGCCGTCCACAAACAGACCACCATCGTAGAGATCTTGATTCCACTGCCGGGTTTCGGCATCTTAATCCTCCGATAAAGGGTGCAGGCAGTATAAAGTACTCAGTTGGACATCCAATCGGATTCGCGGGAGACAACCATGCAGAACTGGAAGCGGGGGCTGGTAGGAGCATCTGCCGGGGCGGCTGTGATCATGCTGGCGAAGGGTAAGACTACGGCGGGGGTCATCCTAGCCGGCGTGAGTTTGTCGATGTTGGCGTCGGAATATCCCGATCAGTTCGCCGAAATTCGCGAGCGATTACCGGAATTTATCGAGCGCGGAGGCGTTTTTCTGGATCTCGTCTTACGGGCCGGAGCCCGCGTGGCTCAGGCCGAAGGCCGTGGCGACAGGTGGTATGAGGCGCTGCTCGGCACATAAGGCTACCGCGAGCGAGTCGGTGGGGTGGCTATGAGGACTGAAACCAAGCAAAAGATACAGCTGGCTTTGGTCATAGCGTTTTTGGTCGCCGGCACGCGCACCGCCTTAATCTTCTATGAGCGTCATGCTCCGGAGAAGTCTGCTCAAGCCCCTCCTCTCGATCCTGATTATTACGTTGTCCCCAAAAAGCTCTATGCCTACGACCTGAAGACGGCGCGGCAGTTGACCGAGCAGCCGGTGTGGGTCAAGGAAGGCTACCGCTATACCTACTATCCCTACCGGCAAGGGCGGACAGATTTCTCCCATGAGGCCGGGCAGCTCCTGCCTCTCGAGGAGCTTCGGATCAAGGATGTCGTTACCGATGTCACACCCGGGGCACGCGATGAGCGGCAAATCATGGCGGTTTTCGACGCCGACGGCAAAACCTACGCCTTTCCCTTCGGGTCGGTCAAACAGGGCAATTATCGGATTTACTCCGATGAAATGCTCTACATTCAGGACCCGCACCAGCTGTACAAGCATTGGCCGCCTGAGGTCTGGCAAACCATCGATCAACACCAGGTAATGCCCGGGATGAATGAACTGCAGGTGGATTTTGCCATCGGGGGAGGCGTTCCCGAAGGCACCGGCGTTTCCGACGTCAAAACCGTCGACTATCCGAACGGGGGCAAGCCCTTGCGCATCACCTTCCGCAATGGCAAGGCGGCTGAGATCCAGCCGGGTTCGGATCACGGCTAGCCGGTTTCACTTGAGCTTCGGGGAATTTTCATCGGCGGCTTTCGCGTCATCGGCGTGAATCACTCCATCCTCGTTGGCGTAGAAGGACCGATGGTCAG
>DASPTQ010000056.1:0-2797 GCA_035623335.1 Terriglobales bacterium | reverse complement strand
CCGCGCCCGGCGGGGACGGCGTGCTCGGCGTCCCCCGCCGGACCGAAGCTACTTCCGCGACTTCCACGCCGGGAAAGGCCACACCAGATCCTTGGCGGCGGACTCGAAGGGCCAGACCGTGACGTACTGCTGGTTCTGGACCTGCACCAGCGTGCCCTTGGCGTAAATATTCTGGTTGGTTTGGGGATCGAACTTGACGCCCTGCCACGGATAGATCACCTGATCGCCGGGGATGTTCGTCTCGTGCAGCGCCTTGACCACGGCCTCGGCTTCCGTGGTCTTTGCGCGGTTGATAGCATCCGCGAAGACGAAGGGGGCGGTGAAGCTGCGGGCGGCGTTCTCGCTCATATCCAGTCCGTACTTCTTCTTGAAAAGCTCGTTGACCTTCCCCACCAGTGGCTTACTTTTGGCCAGGTCCAGCGCAAAGGTCGAGCGGACGATGAAGTAGTCTCCGTCCGCCTTCACCGCCGGCAGATAGCCGGGCTCGATGTAACCGGCCATCGTCAGCATGCCCTTGGGATTGAAACCCATCTCTTTGAAGGTCTTCGTGAACAAAATGGCGTCAGTGATGTAGGAAGCGTGCATAAGGACGTCCGGGTTGGCCTTGATCAGGCGGCCCACCTCGCTGGTCACGTCGGTCGCGTTGGCCGTGTAAGAAATGTCCTCGACTACTTTGTACCCGTACTCCTGGGCATATTTCTGCTCCTGTTTGCCGACGTTGGAACCAAACTCGGTGTTCTCGTATAACAGTGCCACGTTCTGGACCTTCTGCTTCTTGACTTGCTCGAGGTCCTTCAGGAAGTTGAACTGGTCATGGGCGAAAATCCCGTCGTGCGGACTGACTCGGAAAAAGTACTTCAAACCCCTTTCCGTCAGCGTAGGCGACGAGGAGTCAGAACATACGTAAGGGATCCTGAGCCGCTCGGTCGCCTGGCTGGCAGTTTTGGTCACGGAGCTTTGATAGGCGCCGATCACGCCGACCACCCCGTCCTGCGTTACAACGCGCTCGGCCTCCGCCTGGCCGTTCTTGGGCTCGCCCTTGGTGTCGGCCCACACTACCTCAATCTTGGCTCCGCCAAGATTGGGCAGCCCTTCTGTCTTGGCCATGGGCAGGTTGAGATCGTATTTCCCGTTGATGATCTCGACCGCCATCTCGACGCCCCGCTTGCAATCGAGACCCGTCGAGGCCAGGTTCCCGGTCAGGGGATAGAGACCGCCAATCTTGATAGTCTTCGGCGCGGCAAACATCGGGGGAATCATCCAGGCCGATACGGCAAGCGCGCTGCCACCGATCAGAAAATTGCGTCGTGTTACATTTCCCATGTTGGTACTCCTTTTATCAATCGGATTGACCGAACTGCCGTCCTGAATATGCACACACTTTTGCGCGTACCATCTACAGCCCGCCCTCAAAATTTGTCAAGCGGATTCAAGATCTTGTCCACTACAACGCCATTCGGACTGAGGGTGACAAACGGCTCGAAGAGAGCGAAGCTTCCATCAGGATTCCAGCTTTGATGGTGTGGATTTCAGCACCACGGTCCTGCCTTGGAAAAATCGCTGGCAGTCGAGTTCTTCCTGCCCGTCAGCGCGATGCGCTGCTATGCGCAGTACGACTGCACCGGGCAGCAGTTGCTGAATTGCCAGCCGCGACGGCAGTGATAGATTTGTTCATCACTTCCACCAGGACAGTCGCCGTGGCGACTGCCTTCTGGTTCGGGACACTTTCAAGCAGGAGGACTGGCAATGGCACAGTATAGGCATATCCCATGGGATTCCGTGGAACTTGAGCATTTGAATCCCATGCTGAGACGGCAGTTCGTGGTCGGCGAAAAGGTGATGGTTGCACGTGTCCTCATGAAGAAAGGATGCGTGGTTCCGCTCCACAGCCACCACAACGAGCAGGTCACCTACATCTTGGAAGGCGCTCTGAAGTTCGGGTTGAACGGCGAGGAAGTCGTCGTCCGAGAGGGCGAGGTGCTCTGCATACCTCCGAACGTGCCTCACGAGGCCGTCGCCCTCGAAGACACAGTCGATCTCGACATCTTCACTCCGCCACGGGAGGACTGGATTGCCAAGACCGATGCGTACCTTCGGGGCGGACAGCCCCTTCCCGACCTCCAGCCGAGGACACGATGAAAAGGACAGCAGCAGGAGTGCTGGCAGCGGTGGTCGTCCCGGCGGTCGCCCTTTACGCTTGGAGGCAGAAGGGGCATCGCGTCGTCGCTGACACTGCGCACGAGCGCTGACTGGGGTCACCACGAGCCAATCGCAGTCCCGCCGTCCGCGCGGCTGCTATGGGAACTGATTAAGAGAGCACCCTTTGTTGCCGCACATGGATGTGGAGGTGTGTGCTGGGATGGGCAGTTCAAATCAGCCCAACTCCTCTTTCCGCACTCCGCAGCGTACCGCCTTCCACACGCACGTTGGCCTTTTCCCGCCTGCCGTGAAAACTGTGTTGCAAATTATAAGTGCCGTCCTCGACCGTGATACCAGCGAGCAGATCTACTCGTGTAATGGCGTAACCGCCGGAAAGGCCGCGCAGTTCGCGTACCTGCAGATTAAGCTGAACGTCATAGTCTTTCGTGTCATTCCACAGCCTGGCCCACACTCGCCTTTGGTCCATCCCGCAAACATCCCCCGATGGCGCAATTCTGTCTGCTCGATTGAGGGCGGGGATCAGCGATACAGCCTAGATTCTGGCTAGCTACGTGCAGAAACGTAACATGAAGACGAATCGGCGGTTCCGATGGCTGCGGTGCTTGGTTGGTTCCTGCTAGAGTGGCAGCAAAATTAT
>DASPTQ010000055.1:0-4645 GCA_035623335.1 Terriglobales bacterium | reverse complement strand
ACGATCTGCATGACCTTGGCCATGGCGAACATATTGACTCCGCTCATCAGCACGGTCATGAAGGCAAAGGAAATCGCCGACAGGGCACGGCTGGGCTCGCCAAACCGCAGCCTCAGGTATCCCGGGACGGAGTGTGTCTTGGAAATGTAGTAGAACGGCATCATGACCAGCGCGAGAAACAACATGGCAGGAATGGCGCCGATCCAGTAAGCATTCGTTGCCATAATCCCGTACTGATAGGCCGAGCCTGCCCAGCCCATGAGTTCCAGCGCACCAAGATTCGCCGAGAGGAAGCTAAGACCGGCGACCCATGCCGTCATCTCCCGGCCGGCCATGAAGAAGTCTTCACCGGTATTGGCTCGTCCCTTCAGGTACCAGCCGATGGAAAGGACAAGAGCGAAATAGAAAGCGATAATGACCGCGTCAATGGCAGAGAGACTGACCAAGCGCTGATGTGCAACGAGAGCCGCGAGCGGGAGCGTCATTTCGAGTCCTCGGTCTGCCCATAGTACGCTGCCTTGCCATGCTTTCTCAGGTAGTGCTTGTCGTGCAGCTCTTTGCCGATCGCCTCAGCCGCCGAATTGATGCCGAGCGTCAGGTAAGCCATACGCGCCAGCGCCTCAAGAACGACGGCATTGTGCGTGGCCGCTGCGGCATCCATGCCCCAGGTAAAAGGTCCGTGGTTGGCTACCAGCACGCCCGGTGTTGCAGACGGGTCGAGCTTTCGCAGACAGCGGACGATCGCGTGGCCGGTGTTTTTCTCGTAGTCTTCCCTGATCTCACGGGCGGTCATTGCCGCAGTCACCGGGACAGGACCGTGAAAATAGTCCGCGTGAGTCGTTCCGAAGCACGGGATCGGTTTGCGGGCCTGCGCCCAGGAAGTGGCGTATTCAGAATGCGTGTGGGCGACCCCGCCAATCTCGGGAAAGGCGTCGTAAAGTACGAGATGAGTAGGAAGATCCGAGGACGGCCTGAGTTTGCCTTCGACGATCTTGCCAGTGAGGTCGGTGATCACGAGGTGCTCTGCTTTCATGTGCTCGTAAGGAACGCCGCTGGGCTTGATCACGACCAAGCCATCGCTACGAGAAATCCCGCTGACATTGCCAAACGTGAACAGGACCAGGCCTCGGCGTACAAGCTCAAGATTGGCGTCCAGCACCTGCTGCCGCAAAGGTTGAAGCATGACTTTTCACGGACCCCGGTCGGCGGGAAAGCAGAGTAATCGTTTACCATGGAAATCTAGTCGATCTCGTGGTGCTTGTCAAATGTTACTTAACTCATTGCAGGCAGGACTGTTACGGTCCTCGCCACGACTGCCGCCGCCGGAGATGTGGGACCGGAGAATCGTCCCGACCAGAGGGATGCGTGGTCAGGGGTTGCGCCGGCGCGGTTCTTTCTTTCCCGAGAGGGCATTCTCAGGAGAAGGCGCCAGCGCCGTCGAGCGCCGAAGCACGAGATTGGTGGTGAGTTCGTAGGTATGGTGCTCGCGCCCGGGCGCGGTGCGCTCAACCTCAGTCAATAGCGCCTGGAACGCGATCCTCGCCAGTTCCTTTTGTGACATTTGAACCGTGGTCAGGGGAGGGGTAATAAACTCGGCCAGACGGATATCGTCGAATCCGACGACGGAAAGCGCCTCGGGGATCTTGATGTTTTCGTTGTAGGCCTCACGCATCAAGCCGATGGCAGTCATGTCATTGGAGCAGAGCACGGCGGTCGGCCGTTCACTGAATTGGCTCAGCTCGGCCAGCGCCCGCATGCCGCCCTCCATGCGGTGATCGCCCACGACGATGAGATCGGGAGAAAGTCCGATCTCGGTCATGCACGTTTTGAAGGCTTCGCGCCGGGCCATCGCCGATTTCAGATTGACGGGCCCTGCTATGAAGGCGATGCGGGTATGGCGAAGGGCTGCCAGGTGCTGGACCGCCTGGCGAATTCCGCTCAGGTAGTTGATGCGAATATTCGCGACGCCCGGGACCTGAGGACCGACATCGACGAACACAAGCGGCACCTTGCGGAAGCGGAGATGCTCGATCAACGACTCTTCCATGCCGAAGGTCAGGATCGCTACGCCATCCACGCGGCGTTCGATCATGCGCCGCACCGAGGACTCCATCCGCTTTGGGTCGTGGACGGTTGAAGTCAGCAGAATCTCGTAGTTGTTTTCGACGGCGAGATTCTCAAAGGTCTGCACGATCTCGGGGAAGAATGGATTGGTGAACTCGGAGACAATCAGGCCAAAGATTCGGCTGCGCCCCATGACCAGAGCCCGCGCCTGGGTATTGGGGTAATAGCCCAGCTCATCCACCACTTTCCACACTCGCTTGGCCAGTTGAGGATCAACCGTGGGTACACGATTGATGGCTCTGGAGACCGTAGCGGTGGAAACTCTCGCTCGCCGAGCGATTTCACGGATGTCCATGGGCTTCGCTTAGATGTAAGCAACTGATTGGGCTCATCTTACCATAGCGGTCCGGGGTGGGCCGGCCTGCGGGCCGGGCTGGTGGAGCAAACGTTTTCCATGACCAGCGCTCCCGTTCCGTTACGGCTCAGCCTTGAGCTCCACCCAACTCGTCCCTTCCTTCAACGGAACCACATACGCCCCGCGTTCCGAAGTCAGCGAAGATACCGAACGATATGGACCGATGCCGCGAATCCTCGCGGGCTGCTCAATTCTCAAACGCGCTTCCGGCGTGTCTTCTGTGGCAGCGGCCAGTCCCAAACGCACTAAGCCGGTGCCGGAATCCAGTTCAACATGTTCCACGCGACCGGCGTCGAGCGTGATCCACAATCCCAGGGAAGCCAGATAGATCCGCGATCGGTATGAGTCGAGGGGCGCAATGGTGACGATTTTGCCTCGTACCTGAATGTTGCCGCCAAAGGCGAGCCAGCCGAACTCGGGGTGATCCACGACATAAGTGGCGGTGTTCCATGCGTGGCCAAAGAAGTTCGGCCCGTAGTCTCCGCTGTACGGGTCGTGCTTGAGCATGTCCGGGAAAGCGTGGAACGCCGCCGAAGCAAAACCGTCCGGATCAATGTCGGTGAGAGCTCCCATCGCTCCGGCGTAACCTACCCGCAGCAAGTAGAAGTCGTCCGGATGCTCCCGATACTCAGCCAGCAGAGGAATCCCATTGAGTCCCGAGCCGTAGTGATGGAGTTGCCGTTCCAGCCGGCGATCTTTGGCGGCAAAGATGAAGTCCCAGTACCGCCGCGCGCTGCCGTTGTAGCCCCAGTGGGGAATGGCGGGATCGTATCCCAGGATCGCGTTCAGCGTTACGTCAGCCTTGTCCTGAAAGCCAAAGAACTTGGTCCAGGCATAGACCTCCTCCTGCCCAGTGGAATCCCAAGGCATCTCACTGCCAAACGGATAGCCTTGTTCCTTCCAGTGGTCCGCGCGTTTTCGCATCGCACTCTCGAGGGCGCTCGCTTGTTTGTCCGTACCTTCGCGTTTCAGCTCCGTCAGAATTTGCACGAAGATGGAACCTTCCATTTGTCCAAACACGGCGAGATCTGCGGCGTAGTTCGTCATCGCCATGGAAGTCTCGTAGGCCTGATTCAAATACCAATCCCAAGGATGGTTGGTGATCAGGCCGCGATGATCACGAGCGAGCTGATAGAACACCCAGTAAGCGGCGGCTACGTGCGGATAGTCATAAGAGCGGTCGACGGCCTCGGAGGCCTGCTTGTTCCAACTGGTCCAGGACGTCCAGTCGAACGTGCTGTTGTAATAGTTGGCGGGCATTTGATCAGGCTGGTAGAAGAAAAGACTCTTGCGTACGCCATAGGAGTCAGGCCCGTCCTTGAATTGCAGCCTGCCCCACAAGACCTCATCGACAAAACGCTGCAACTTGTCGAGCTCTTCCTTGTCAGGTTGCACCAACTGTTTCATGATCGCGGCTAACCACGACCCGGCGCCACCTTCGTCGCCCAGTCCCGCGATCCAGACGCGGCTGTCCTGCAAAACGGGCTGATTCGTCTCGCGGTCGTAACTGATCACCGATGGCGCTCGGTGGAACAGGTCATTGGCGTCGGTGAACCACTGGCGGGTCGTGAGGAAGTGCCCCATATCAGCGACCACTTGCGCGGCCGGCTTGGTCACAAAGTAGTGGATGGTTTGCACGGTCCCGTCACTGTAGTTGACGGTCAGACGCGAGCGGCCCCAGGTTTTTCCCCGTAGTGTGTACGATCTCCAACCCGCAGGCGGAGAAGAGTCTTCGCGAATGTCGACAGCTACTGCGGGCTCCATCTTCATCGAGCTGACAGGCTTGTCGTATTTGAGAAACAAGCGGCCATCGATGCCCTGGGGCAGCACATAGCCGGGCACACCCACCGCGACCGGTCGGTGATTTACCGCGAGAGTCTGCTCCATATGCCGGATCGAATCGGAAAGCAGGAACTTGACTCCGTAGGTTTTCGAGTCGCCCGGCTTCAGCGTCAGGCTGCTCGGAGGATTCCAGGGCTGTGCGTCTTTCCATTCACCTTCGGTGTATGCCTGGCTGTGCACCATCCATTCGTAAAATCCTTCGAATGTGATGCCTCGCGGCGTCGGGTCGGTAAATACCGGTGCAGCTCCCCAGCGTCCCTTCCTGTCCAGAATGGGGTTGTAAGCCTCAAACGGAGTTTTCCCATCGGGAACAACGAGCAGCGC
>DASPTQ010000054.1:0-2768 GCA_035623335.1 Terriglobales bacterium | reverse complement strand
CCGTAAAACTCCGACATGCCCATGCACCCCAATCCCTGGGCGGAAACGTTCAGACCGCTACGGCCAAGTTCACGCATTTTCATGGCTGGCTCCTGCAAAGGTTTCGCAACAACGCGCCTTGTTTAGATGCCAAAGTGCGGCTTGTGCTGCATGAATCCGTGAGTCGCCAGCTTCATTCGTTGCATCTTGGGATTGAACGACCATTCCCAGGATTACTTCCGGAGGAATCATGAGCAGGGTATCCGCCTGGTTTGAGCGCAAGTTCGACTTTTCGTTACCCGTGCAGCTTTATCCAAACCTGCTGACCCGATTGCGCGGCACTCCCGCGCGCCTGGAGGAACTTGTGCGCGGCCGGACCATGGAAACAATGGTCAGGAAGGAAAATGGAAAATGGTCCGCCCAGGAGCACGCCGGCCACCTCGCCGATCTGGAGCCGCTATGGCTGGCACGCGTGGAAGATTTTACGACCGGCGGGGCTGAACTCACGGCAGCGGACTTGAAGAATCAGAAGACCCACAGCGCCAATCACAACGCTCATCCGGTGGAAGAAATCCTCGCAGACTTCAGAAGGAAGAGAGCCGCGATGCTGCATCGGGTCGAGAACGCCGCCCCTGAGATGTTTGCCCGCTCCATGCTTCATCCTCGCCTGAAGCAGCCTATGCGGTTGGTAGATCACCTGTACTTCGTCGCCGAGCACGACGATCACCACCTGGCTCAAATCTGGGAACTGATCAACAAAGGCTGACGCACATCGGAACGATCCTCTTTTTCATCGGTGTCATCCCGAAGCCTCGCGCCTTAACCGGCGAGGCGAGGGATCTCGCGCGGTTCTTCATGTGCGTTACATCGAAACCCGTATCCTCGGCTTTCCCTCCGTGACGACCTCCCCGATCTGCACGGCCGTCACTCCCGCATCATTCAGAGCACTCTCGAGCCTCGCACCCTCGGGTGTTGCAATTAGCAGTCCGCCTGCAGTCTGCGGATCGTAGAGCAGTGCCTTAACGTCCTCTTGCACGCGCTTGTCGTATTCCACCAAGCACTCGGCAAAATCGCGGTTGTTCTTGAGGCCACCCGGGATATGTCCCGCCCGAATGCACTCCAAAGCACCATCCAGTCGCGGAATACTTCCCCCCGAAATCTGCGCCGACACTTCCGACGCCAGCAGCATCTCGCGCAGGTGGCCGATCAATCCGAAGCCGGTGACATCGGTCATCGCGTTCACACCAAAACCAGCGGAGCTTTGCTCCGTCGGATGGCCGGGGGCGGCCGTCTCAACATGGCCGGTTGTAATTACCTCAGCCGCCCGTTTGTTCAGCGTGGTCATCGACGCTACTGCCCCATCGATCCACGCTTGCTCCGCCTTGCCCTTCTTGATCGCTGTCGAAATTACGCCCGTGCCCAGCGCTTTGGTCAGCAGCAGCGCATCCCCCGGCTTTGCCCCAGCATTGGCCAAAACTTTCTTTGGATGCACCAACCCCGTCACCGAGTACCCAAACTTCGTCTCCTCGTCGCGAATACTGTGCCCGCCAATCACGGTGCAGCCCGCCTCGATCATCTTCGAAAGCCCGCCAGCGAGAATGCGCTCCAGAATCTCCAGATCGGCCTTGTCGGGAAAACAAACCAGCGCCAGCGACGTAAGCGGCCTTCCGCCCATGGCATAGACATCGCTCAGCGAATTAGTCGCCGCGATCTGCCCGAACGTGTACGGATCGTCGACGATTGGAGTGAAGAAGTCGACGGTTTGCACCAACGCCTGATCGGGCGCAATTTGATACACGCCCGCGTCGTCGGCGTGATCAAAGCCGACCAGAACGTTCGGATCCTGTTGCCGGGCTAATTTCCCAAGCACCTTGTCCAGCGCCGCCGGACTCAGCTTGCTCGCTCAACCCGCCGCTTTCACCGACTCCGTCAGCCGAAATGGCTTGGTTTCAGGCACGAGGCCATTGTAGAGGATTGGCTTAGGATTTCAGATTTTGTGATTGCAGATTTCAGATTTGCGTGGGAGGCACGGGAGGGAATTTGAATCTGCAAGCTCCAATTGGAAATCTTCAGTCGATACTACTTCGCCCTCACATCGGTGATGCGAATCTCCGGATACTGGCGGTTCCACTGGGCCGAGATGCGATCGAAGGTTAGCCGGAAGCGTTGCGTCTGCCCCGGAGCGAGGGGCGCAACACTCAGGTCTACCGCATCGGGATACGGCCCACTCTCTTTGAGCACCCGTAAGGGCACGTCCGGTTCGAGCTGCGCCACCTGCCCCACTTCGTCTTTAAAGGTAACTTCCACCCCGACGTGCGTCACGGTCTTGTCGCCGGAATTTGTGATCGTGCCGTCGACGTAGCTCACCGTCGCCCCAATGAAATTCTCCGCCGCGCTCATCTTGAAGTCGGAAAGCTTCAGGCTCGCCGCGTACGAGGGAGGTCCTTTGGCCGCCTTCGGGGACTCCCGCAACAGGTACGCCAACACGAGCATGACCACGATTACGGCCGCAACCGCGATGGAAATAATCAGCCGGCTGGAGTCGCGCTCTTCCATGACCGGGGCTGGCTGCCCCAAGCTGCTCATGACGAGAATTGTAGGCCGTTGCGCCTAGCTTGTCGATTTCACGACCGACGCGACTCTCGCGCGGCCAGCAACGTCGCGGCATTGTCGTGGTAAACCTGCTTCAGAATCCTGTCGCTCAGCCCAAGCCCATTCAGCGCCCAGTGATAGTCGAATTGCTCGATCTCGTAAAAATGCTCGTCCAGAGACTCCAGGATTCGAAACGT
>DASPTQ010000053.1:0-22774 GCA_035623335.1 Terriglobales bacterium | reverse complement strand
GCCTGGGAACTGTTGGTCGCGACGATCCTGTCGGCGCAATCGACCGACGTCAACGTCAACCGCGTGACCCCCGAGCTCTTTCGCAAATACCCCACGGTTCGTGATTTTGCGGCGCTCGAACCGGAACAACTGGAGCCGGACATTCGATCGACCGGATTTTTTCGGAACAAAGCCAAATTTGTGGTTGGAGCGGCGAAGAAGATCGTCAAGGAGTTCGGCGGCGAGGTGCCAGGATCGATGGAACGATTGCTCACCTTGCCCGGAGTGGCGCGTAAGACGGCGAACGTCGTCCTGGGGACATGGTTCAAGGAGGCGGTGGGCGTCGTGGTCGATACGCACGTGACCCGCATCAGCCGACGACTGGAGCTCACCAAGAGCACCGACCCAGTGAAAATCGAAGACGATCTGATGAAGATGATTCCGCAGAAGAAATGGATTTTGTTTGCCCACCAGCTGATCTGGCACGGCCGCAAGCTATGCACCGCCCGGGCACCGAGATGTGCGGAGTGCCGGTTGGAAAACCTCTGCCACGCTGCGGACAAGACGTGGAGCACGGTCGAGATCCACAAAAGCGCGAAGCCGTGAGCGCCTCGGTTCGGGATGACTTGGGTCGCCTTGTCCCGCGCTGCTAGCTGTTGGGACGAGCCTCAAAACGAGCCACCAGATTTCCGGCGGCGTCAAACAATTCGAGCTGCTGGCCCTCGATCTTCCACGTGTTCACCTGTTCTAGCGCCTGCAGAAACGCCTTCTCAGTGTCCATACCTTCGAGACAGGCCATCATGGTGCTGGCCATCTGACTGAACTTCAGATGATCTCCATTCAGCTCGTAGCTGCCCGTAAGACGGTTGCAGCCGCCCGATCCACTTACGCGCCGCGTCTCCGAGTTGAGGATGAAATGGGGTTCTTTTTCTTGGGAAGATGCGGCGACCCGTGTGTTGCCGAGATTCGTCAACTTCCAGTAGGTGTTCTCCAGGGGCCCGGTAGAGACAGAACCTTCCTCCGCCACCCGCCGTAGTAGCAACTCCACCTCGTGACCGTGGCCCGCGGTCAGTACCTGGTAGGTCTGGTCGGTGGTGAAGAATAGCTTGCTACCAACCACGATGCTGCCCCGCACCGAGTAACGGTGATTCGGATCGATCCGAGAAGGGTCATACCGGATTTGGAAGTGAATCGGAGGATTGCCAGGGCTATCCAGACGAACCCGGCCAATCGCCTCGGCTGGAGCATCGGCCTTGGAGATGTCTTCCAGGGTGGCTTCAAAAACCGCGTCGGGCGGCAATGCCATCCGTTCGCGGCAAAGGGCGGTTCCTTTCACCGATCCTTCCCCTTTGGTCTCCTCTCCCAGGGGTTCGAACTCGTACACGCCTCCATCGGCCATCAAGGACAGAAAGAGGTGACCGTCCCGCAGTGTGTAGGAACGGACATACGCCCAGTCTTTCCCAATACGATCATTGAGCGGTGCGGGCGGGCACATTGCCCGCGTGAGAGCCAGGGGACCAAATTCAAGTTGATGCGGCCCGGAAGAGCTCCACGTTCCGTGTCCGCGGTTGCAGTCGATGCGCACGCTCACGCTCCCGCTACCGTCGAACATCACGGTGTACTTCGTCGGGTCGTCAGGCGTCAGGGTTTTGTCATCACTGCCCTCGAACTTCATGAGCCGCCAGGATGTGCCGCCCAGATCGCCGGCAGCACTACCGGGCGAAGCCTGCGCCCGTCCCATGCATACAAAACCTAGCAGAAGCACTGCCAATGCTGATGGTGTCCAGGCGCTCCTCATGTGCACCTCCTACCCCGTACGCATCTTAACCCATACTCACGAGCGACCGACGGCTTCTGCCTCCGTCCCTAGGGCCAGTCGGGATTCAGGTCAAGTTCCAAGCAGGCAGGGCAACCAAAAAAGTCTTGGACGGTGTCAAAGGGAATATTGAGGGCTACGGCAGCTAGGAGAACGGGCGTTGGCGGGGAGATACACTGGCGCAACTCGGGCGAGGTTCGCCCGCTTAAAGAACCACCAGTCTTGCCGGTTCTCTCCGCGGAGAGCCCGAGTCCTTCGAACTAAAACGCAATAATTTCAAGATGCCGCATTCCTTAGGAGTGAGCCTGGTCTACGAAGTGGCTCAACGAGGGACTCCATGGATTACCGCGACCGCTACCAAGAACCGCTTCGATTCACCTTCCTACTGGTGGTTGTGTTTCTTGCCATCGGCTGGTTTGTCGCCCGCGAACCGTTCCAGGCGTCTCCTGTGACGCCATTGCCGGGAGCCACCTACTCGCACGGTGTGCTGCACATGACCATCCCCTACCAGGCGCTGCCCCGGGGCGCCGGACGACTGACGATAGAAGTGCTTGATCCGGAGGATCATGTCCTCGGTCGTCGAGAGCAGCGGGTGGAAGTGACGGAACGGCAAGGGCAGTGGCAAGACGAGATCAAGCTGGATCGCTGGTTGTCCTTGGATGATCTGGTGTGGCATCGCCTGCGGTATCGGCTCGAATACGACGATACCAACAACATTGCACTCGAACGTACGGAGTCGATTTCGCAGATCCTGCGCAGACCGGTGGTTCACATCCTGGGACAGCAGTCTTATCTCACCGGAGGCCAGGCGGCGGTACGAGTTATTGTCACGGATTCGAAGGATGAGGTCATCGCTGGCCGCGGTTCCGTTGACATCGAATTGCTGGTCGACAAGAAAAAACCGCGCCTTCTCTTTCATGGCCCTCTGAATCGCCGCGGCACGACCGAGGCACAATTCCGATTACCGGCCGGGCTCGTCGGCAACTTCCGTCTGCATTATGTTGCGGATACACCGATCGGTTCCACCGATTTCACGCAGGATGTGCGGTTGGAAGATAAGGTTTCCATTCTGCTGACCTCGGAAAAGCCTCTCTACCAGCCCGGCCAGATGATCCATGTGCGCGCACTCGCGCTTGACCGCTCCGATCACGAGGCAGCGGCCAAACGCAAGCTGACCTTCGAACTCGAGGATTCTCGCGGCAACAAGGTATTCAAAAACGTCACGGCTA
Source organism: Terriglobales bacterium (assembly GCA_035623335.1). GTDB lineage: Bacteria > Acidobacteriota > Terriglobia > Terriglobales > Acidobacteriaceae > JAFAGX01. The sequence continues at coordinate 19,750 of DASPTQ010000053.1, read as the reverse complement.
CCGACCAATTCGGCGTCGCCTCGGCCGAATTTGGGCTCGCCGACGAAGTGAACCTGGGCACCTATCACTTGCGTGCGCTGATGGGCGATGCCGACGCACCCAGCAATACGGCCGAAATTGCCCTCGATGTGGAACGATACGTCCTTCCAAAATTCAAGGTGGCCGTCGAACTCAGCCAGAGCGGAAAGAAAGCGAAGCGCGGCTATCAGCCCGGCGATCACGTCACCGGCACGGTGCGCGCCAACTACTTCTTTGGCAAACCGGTCGACAACGCCGAGCTCTCGATGAAGGCCTCGGCGATGGATGTCGAGGTTGCCGAGGTGGCGTCGGCCAAGGGAAAGACAGATTCGGATGGGGTTTATCACTTTGACCTCAAGCTGCCCCGATACTTTGCGGGAAAGCCTCTCAACCACGGTGCAGCTCGTGTCCTGATGGAAGCCACGGTAAAGGATTCCGCAGGTCACTCGGAAACTCGCGGTGAGCCGATTACGGTCAGCGACTCGCCGCTGCTCATCACGGCAATTCCCGAAGGGGGCACGCTTGTCCCGAATCTTGAAAACGAGGTGTTTGTCCTGACTTCGTATCCCGACGGAACGCCTGCGAAGACCGACTTGAGCTTTCGATTGGATGCGGGTTCCGTCGAACATTTGACCACCGACGATGGTGGCGTGGCCGTGGCCCGCGTTATGGTTCACCGCATCCCGCCGGTGGCCTGTTGCGACAGCATCGAGATCAATGCGACCGATCAGGAGGGAAATCGGGCCTCAAGCAGGATTGACCTTAAGGCGCGCGAGGGAGGCGATCAGATTCTGCTGCGGACCGAGCGTGCCTTGTACCGCGCGGGCGATCAGATTCGACTGAAGATCTTTTCCAGCAAAACCCGCGGTGCCGCCTACGTCGACATCGTGAAGGAAGGCCAGACTGTGATCACGCGCGATCTTGATCTTGACCACGGACAGGCCGAGCTCACCCTGGCGGCGACGCCGGAGATGGCGGGGACGGTGGATGTCAGCGCCTATCTCTTCGGCCGAGATGCGCAGCCGGTCGGCGATCATCGCCTGATCTTTGTGCAGCCGGCCGACGAATTGAGGATTCAGACGGCATCCAATGCCTCCGTCTACAAACCCGGCGGTGACGCGCGCATCAAGTTTCGCGTAACCAACTCGCACGGCGAAGGTGTCCACGCCGCGCTTGGCCTGCAGGTGGTGGATGAAGCGGTGTTTGCCTTGGCGGAAAAGCAACCGGGGTTTGCCAAGGTATTTTTCTATCTCGAGCAGGAGGTGATGAAGCCGCGCTATGAGATTCACTCGATCGGCATGCCGGAAGTAGTGGAGCCGGCCGAAATGTCGCAGGCCGAGCAGCACGATCGGGCGGCGCGGGCTTTGTTTTCTGCGACGGAGATCGTGAATGCGAACAAGTTCGAAACAGAATTTGGCAAGGATGTGCCGACGACGAAGTACGCGGCATATTGGCGCCGCTACCAACTACAGTTTCAGAAGCAGGTGAATCAGTTAGCCGGCGAACTCAACGCGGCTTATCAAAAAAATCCCGCGGTGGGAGATCTGGCGGAAATCTATGCGAAGCTCGCCCGCTCGGGAGCCGCTGAATTTCGTGATCCATGGGGCAACGGTCTCACATTGGAGCCGGCGGGTTGGGATTCATCCAAGAAGTATTACCTGATGCGAAGCCCGGGGCCGGATCGAACAGCGAACACCGTCGACGATCTGCAGGCTGTTCTGCTTCTTCAACGCAAATGGATTGCAGGACCCTCGGGTCCCGAGTCGGCCAAGATTAACGTCAACATTGAGCACGATCGCGGGCCTTTCAACGGCCGAGCGGACGTTGTGGGCACGGTATCCGATCCGAGCGGCGCCCTCGTGGCCGGCGCTAAAGTTGCATTGCGCAGTGTATCCAGTCGAAGAATTCTTCCGGCGACTACCAATGCCTCGGGCCACTTCACTTTTTCAGGCCTCTCCGGTGGCGACTACGTGGTTCAGGTTTCCATGGCGGGATTCAAGAGTGCTTCCCGCCAATTCACGCTTGGCGCTCGTGACCGCGCCGTGCTGTCTGCGGTTCTGTCCCTTGGGCAAGCCGTGGAAGTGGTTGAGGTCACGGAACCGGTCGATCAGCTTGAGGCAGCACGGATGATGGACCGGCGACTCGCGGGCGGTGAGGTAGTCCGCGGCCAAGCCGGCGGGGTCATAGGCGGGGTCGTCGCCTTGGACGCCTTAGCGAGTCCTAAGCCGCTCAGGGCAGTTGAAATGGTTCAAAACAACGCCGTTCTTGCCAAAGAAAGTTCCGCGCCAGCTTCGCACGTGCGCTCATATTTTCCCGAGGCACTCTACATCAATCCTGAAATTATCACCGACAAGGACGGCCGTGCCAGCATCGTGATTCCCCTGGCTGACTCAATCACAACCTGGCGCTTGGCGATGATTGCTTCCACGGCGCAGGGCGCGCTTGGTAGCTCCACATCGAGCTTGAAGGTCTTCCAGGATTTTTTCGTCGATCTCGATCTGCCCCTAACCCTCACTCAGGGCGATCGTATCTCCATTCCCGTGGCTATCTATAACTATTCGGATTCGGCTGGCGAAGTGAATTTGCAACTTCGACCGGACGAAGGGTTAACGCTAGTCGATGATGTTCGAGAGAAATCCGTTTCGATCGAAAAAGCTCGGGTTGGAGGTTCGCAGTTTACGGTCGCAGCCAAGCGCATCGGCAAATTCAAGCTCACCCTTACGGCGCGCATCGAAGGAGCATCGGACCGCGCGGACATTGTGGTTCGCGAGATCGAGGTCATTCCCAACGGGCGCGAACAGAGTCTGGTCTTCAACGGCCACCTGGAAAATACCGTGCAGCACGAAGTAGCCTTTCCGGCGAACTCGATTCCCGAAGCGAGCAAGATTTTCGTGCGGCTTTATCCCGGTCCGATGAGCCAGGTTGTGGAAGGCATGGACAGTATTCTCCGCATGCCGAGTGGCTGCTTTGAGCAAACTTCTTCGAGCACCTATCCCAATGTCCTCGCTCTTGACTACATGAAGCGTACCAAGAAGCTTACGCCGGAAGTGCATGCAAAAGCAGAGGGATACATCGCTAACGGCTATCAGCGCCTGCTCACCTTTGAAGTCCCCGGGGGCGGTTTCTCATGGTTTGGAAGTGCGCCTGCCAACAAGATCCTCACGGCGTACGGTTTGATGGAGTTCTACGACATGTCGAAGGTCTACGACGTAGACCCGAAACTCATCTCGCGAACGCAGCAATGGCTGGCCGGCCAGCAGCAAGCGGACGGAAGCTGGAAGCCGGACGGGCAATTCATTAACGAAGGCGCCACCAACCGCTACAACTCCGACGTGCTGCGGATCACGGCCTACCTCGCGTGGTCGCTCCAAGACACAGGCTACCAGGGACCGGCGATCGAAAAAGCGAAGCAGTTTGTCGAGGCCCACATGAGCGCCAAGGTCGATACCTATACGTTGGCGGTTGTCGCTAACTTCGCCGCCGACTACGGAGCCGACCGAGACTTTACCCGGAAGGCGATCCAACTTCTGCTCGACGCACGCACGGAAAAGGATGAGCAGGTCTGGTGGAACGCCGAGGAGACGAGCGTTTATGCCACCGGTCCGAGCGCCAGCGTAGAAACAACGGGTCTGGCCGTGCAGGCTCTTCTTCAGTGGGGCCAGGACCCTGGAACGGCACGCAAAGCCCTCAATTACATCGCCTCGAAAAAGGATGCCTACGGAACCTGGGGAACTACGCAAGCAACCATCATGGCGCTGCGAGCTCTGCTAACCGCGACGGAGAAGGGCGCTGCCGATGTGCGTGGCACGTTGGTGGTACTGATCAATGGCAGACCTGCGGAAAAGCTCGAGCTGACCTCCGACAACAATGATCTGCTCCATCAATTCGTATTCAAAGACATCGATTCCAAAGGCCGTTCGACGGTTGAAATCCGATTCGAGGGCAAGGGCGGGCTTGCCTATCAGATTGTGGGCAGCTATTTTCTGCCGTGGGAGGCGAAGGCGGCTGGCGAGCCGCTCTCGATCGAGGTGGCCTACGACCGAACGCACCTCGCACAAGACGACATCGCCACGGTGACGACGAACGTCAGAAACAATTTGAACAAAGCGGCCAACATGGTGATGGTCGATCTCGGCATTCCTCCCGGCTTCGATCTGCTCAGCGAGGACTTGCAGGATTACCAGGAGAAGAGCGCGAAACGCAAGAGTGGCCATCTGTCAAAGTTCAGCCTCACGGCTACCCAGGCCATTCTGTACTTCGATTCGTTTGCGCCGGGCGACTCGGTCACGCTGAAGTACCGCCTTCGGGCCAAGTATCCGATCCGCGCCCGGACGTTCGAGTCGCGTGTCTACGAGTACTACGATCCCGAGATAAGCTCGGTTGCACGCCCCGTGCAGTTGGAGGTGTCCGGACGCTAACCCGCGTGCGGTCTGCGGGTGGTGGCGAAGTCAATCTATGCTGGGTTGCCGGCCGATTCGACGCGGATCTTCGAACAAACGCGCGGTGGCAGCTCCGAAGATAAAGCCACCGACGTGCGCCAAGTACGCCACCCCTCCGGTTTCGACCTGCGCGACGGCGCCGGCATGGAAGAGCTGGGTAAGAAACCAGAAGCCGATCAGGAGGGAGGCCGGGATAAATGTGATCCTTACAAATAGGAAGATGAATAGAATTGCCTTAATCTGATCCCGAGGATAGGTAACCAAAAACGCGCCCATCACCGCCGCGATCGCACCACTCGCGCCCAGGTTGGGGACGGTGGAATTGGGATTGGCGAGGACCTGAGCTAACATGGCCGCCATCCCGCCAAGCAGATAGAAAACAAGGTATCGCCCCCGCCCCATCGCATCTTCGATCTCGGGACTAAAGGCCCAGAGGAAGATCATGTTCCCGATGATATGGGACCAGCTGCCGTGCATGAACATCGCGGTCAGAATCGTGATCCAGCCATGCCCGGCCACAATTTCGGCGGGGATGGCTGCCCACTGCATCACGAAGACGTCGCCCCGCACCAGCTCGAGGATAAAGACGAGGACGTTGACGACGATGATAAGGGCGGTGACGATCGGGACGCGTGTCGGGCGTCGTGAGGCGTCGCCTAAGGGGATCAGGCCTCCCACGCAGTCCTCCTCCGCTCCCGCGAACTAGCAGGGTGTTGATCGCGGAACTTGATGCTGACTGAAGTTCCGTCGAAACGCTGGTTGCGGCATTGCCCAGAGCCCTGCTCGGGATCAGTCTGTCGCTGTTGGCGCGTTGCGGACTCAGCTTTTGTATTGGCGCCGAGGAATGGTTTGAAGAGCGGCCCGCATCCGAATACGAGATAAGGACTGTCCGTGGTGATGACAAACGTCACGCCCTGTTTGGTGCTGGACATGAGTTCCTCAGAATCGAGCGGTCGCCCGCCAGCCCTGAAGTTTATACCTTTTCTGGCAGCGATGCTCTCGTCATGAGCGAAATCCGCAAGCCGGCACGGTGCCGCCCGATTGCGATTGGTATATGGTGAAGTGAATTCAGTCTGGGAATCCTAGTGCCATGGCCCCACGAATTCACAAGGCAACGCAGCACAAACTCAGCATTCGCGGGCTGGAAGCGGTGAGCTTTGTCTCGAATCATCATTTTCCACGACACGCTCACGACCAGTTCGGTATCGGCCTCGTCACCCAGGGTGCGCAGCGCTCCTGGAGCGGCATTGGCTCTGTCCGCGCGGGTCCGGGCGACTGTATCATGGCGAATCCCGGCGAAATCCATGATGGCATCCCGCTCGAAGGCAAGCCGCGCGCCTGGAGCATGATCTATCTCGACCCAGGGCTGGTTACGGAAGAGTTGGGAGAGGAGTTGGTGGGTGGCGCGGTTGAACTAGTGTGCCCAGTTGCCCGCGACCCATTGCTGAAGCGGCATTTCACGGATTTGTTCACCTGTCTCACGATTGTCCCCACGGATAATTTTGGCGCCGAAGAGCGCCTCCTTCGTTGCTTGGTGTGCCTCATGGAGCGGCACGGTGCGATCCGGCCCCGGTTCGCCGGTCCGGCGCCGTGCGTTCAAAGAGCGCTCCGGCGCATGACTTCCGCTCCCGAGCAAAAACTATCCCTCGCCGAGTTAGCGGCTCTTTCGGGTGTGAGCCGCTTCCAGTTTCTGCGTGGCTTCATGCGCTCGGTCGGAAGCACACCGCATGCTTATCTGGTTCAGATGCGCGTCCGTTTAGCGCGCCGCCTTCTCGCCGAAGGACAAACGCCGGCGCAAGCCGCGGCGATCGCGGGTTTCGCGGACCAGAGTCATATGACGCGTGCCTTCGTCCGTCTGCTCGGGGTCACACCGAGCCGATATCGTGCCGCCATCAGCTGAGCCTGCCTTGCCGCCTGCAATTTCGTTCAAGACATTCGGAAATGATTGCGGCATTCTCGAGAACAGTTTGGCGAGGGGGATTCATGGTTCGGAGATGTCATGAAACGGAGTTTGACATGATTTGGGAGATCATCAACGACGGTGCGCGGGCCTATAAGGGCGTCATCCCCGAAGACCGGTGGAAGGAACCCTATATGTCCAGGACCGAGTTGCAGAATGAGATCAGCGATGGTGTCGAGTTCTGGGGGTTGGCGGAGAATGGAGTCCTGGCAGGTGTAATGGGGATGCAACCCGTTCAGGACGTGACTCTCATTCGCCACGCCTACGTGCGCTCCAATCGTCAGAGGCTGGGGATTGGAGGTCGGTTGTTATCGCATTTGTTGAGCATGGACGAACGTCCAGTCTTGATCGGAACATGGGCGGACGCCACCTGGGCGATCTGCTTTTACCAAAAGCATGGGTTTCAACTCGTTCCGCCGGATCAAAAGGTCCGACTTCTGCGACGGTACTGGACCATTCCAGAACGCCAGATTGAAGCGTCCGTCGTCCTGGTTGACGCGAAGTGGCAGAATCCAACCCGGACCGCTGCTTGACTTCGGCTCTACCTCAGCCGAAGGCTCCACCGCTCCTCCTGGAATCTGCCGACCAAAGTTCCGAAATCTCAGCCATCCCGTCTCCGGTCTCAGTTTGTCATTTGGTGCGATGCGTGAAGTTGTCTTTAATCTCATAATTCGCTTCGTTGTGCAGAAATTGAGAAGGCAGATATAATGCGGCGAAATGACCAGTATGCTAGCCGGCAGGAAGTCAGCTTGCCGTTAACGATCGACAGGCGCACGGTGGGAAAGGTGGCGGTGGTTCGATGCAACGGACGCATCACGGCCGGGGATGAAGCGGACTCATTGCGGGTTTATGTATGCGGTATGTTTGCCAACCACAAAGACTTCATCCTGCACCTCGGGGACGTTGGGTTCATCGACAGCAGCGGCTTGGGAACCGTGGTGCGCCTCCAGGCAAGCGCTCGCCGCCTGCGTGGCGATTTGAAACTGTGCAATGTTCCGCCAGCGCTTGAGAAAGTCCTGAGAATCACCAATCTGACCACGCTTTTTGAGATATATGAATCCGAAGAGCACGCAATTCGCGCTTTCTATTCGAAATCCAAGGGCTCGGATATACCAGCACCGGTAGGCGTGGCACTGGTTTGTGTCGATAAGAATGCCGATCTGCTCACTTATCTAAAAGAACTGTTGCGGCGAGCCGGATATGATCTCCACCCCACTTGCAGCCTATCTGATGCTCTGATGCTCATCCGGGTTACACGCCCTCGATTAGTCCTGGTGGGACCGAGCTTGACGGGGTCGTCGGCCACACTACAAGCCATTACTACTGCCTTCCCTAATGTTGCGGTGATAGAGATGGGATGCGATTTCTCTAAGCTGGATGCGGGGGAAGCCGCATCGCGGCTCCTGCAAGAGATCCAGCATCGCCTGCAGGCGTCGACGGGTTCGGTGACACAGAGTTGATCAACATCCTGCAAAGGGGTGGAAAAACGACTTCGCTTGTTTTGCCAGCTGGTGTGAAGTCTCCGCCGAACACCGTATTGAACGAAGCCTTCGGGGCAGCGTCTTAGAAATGCCAATCCCTATCGAAAAAACTGATAGGAACAAACAATAATTTGCATCGATTGAACGCAGGCAGACCTTGACCGGCTCAATCTGTTGGTCTAAAGTCCAGGCATCATTTTCTTCCAATGCAGCCATTCGCCACCAACGCGAACCGAGTTACTTTGGAGGTGCGACTGCTTCTGCTCGCCCTTAGGGTGGCCATTATTGGCCTGGTGCTTGCACCCCTAGGACGTGGCGGATGATGATGCCATAAAACGAACAACAGAGCTTCCGAAAAGGGTCATCATCCGAAGAACAAGGACGATGGCCCTTTTGATTTACGCACGAAGAATTAGACGATCGTTAGCTTGGAGCACATGCTGGAGGAACAACCTTGTCAGAACGGCAGCAGGTAACGATTCTTGACACGACATTGCGGGATGGGGAGCAGTCTCCGGGTTGCAGCATGACCTGGGATGAGAAACTGCGCCTGGCGCACCAACTCGATCTCCTGGGCGTAGATGCAATCGAAGCAGGATTTCCCATAGCTTCGGAGGGTGACTTCCGCGCTGTGCGTGCGGTGGCACAGAACATTCGGCGTCCCATAATCGCGGCCTTAGCCCGCTGCTCCCACGATGACGTCGCAAGGTCATGGCAGGCTCTGGAGGGAGCTGCCCATCCTCGGATTCATACCTTCATCGCCACGTCAGATGTTCACTTGCAGCACAAGTTGAAGATTTCCCGGCAGCAATGTGTTGAGCAGGCGCGGAATGCTGTCCGGCTAGCTAAATCCTTCTGCGAGGATGTGGAATTCTCGCCGGAAGACGCCACTCGCACGGACCCGAATTTCTTGTGCGAGGTGCTGGAAGCGGTAATCGAGGCCGGTGCTACTACCGTCAATATACCTGACACCGTCGGCTATGCCATTCCCGCCGAGTTCGCCGAGCTCATTCAAATCCTTCGCAATCGCGTCCGCGGCATTGAGAAAGTAACTTTCTCCGCGCACTGTCACAACGATCTGGGTCTCGCGGTGGCAAACACCCTCGCTGCCGTCAGTGCCGGTGCGCGGCAGGTGGAATGTACGATCAACGGCATCGGGGAGCGCGCAGGGAATGCTGCCCTGGAGGAGTTGGTGATGACCATGCGCGTCCGCCCCGACCGCTTCCCATACCACACCGCGGTTATCAGTGAACGCCTTTTCCCTGTTAGTCAGTTGCTGACTGAAATCATCGGAGTGCCGGTGCAGCCGAACAAGGCCATCATTGGTCGCAATGCCTTCGCTCATGAAGCAGGCATTCACCAGGATGGCATGATCAAGAACCCATTGACTTACGAGATCATGACTCCGCAGTCGGTAGGGGCGGCGGGTACAAGCCTTGTTCTCGGCAAACACTCTGGACACCATGCGCTCCGTCTGCGTTGCGAGGAACTGGGCTTCCGGCTTGACCGTCAAGAGCTCGACAAAGTCTACCGCCTCTTCCTTGAGCTGGCGGATAACACAAAGACCGTAGAGGATCGCCAAATTTTGGAACTCATCAGCAAGGCTCGCGGCAGGGGTTTGGCTGCTGAATCGGTGCGTACTTCCGCGGTCACGAAGGACAACATCGGCCAGGCGTATCCTTGTTCGACTCCGATCGCACAACTGCCTAACCCAGACGGCAGCGGGTACGGTGCCGCAGCCGCGATGGCGTTCGAGGCACACGAAACTGAGCAGCAGGAAGATTATCTTTGGGGAGTTTGATTCCAGATGTCTCGCGAGGCAGGAAAGCAAATTGATCCCGACAAGAGGAGTCTTGAATCTTGTGATGAAAACTGGCGCACAGATTCTCTGGGAATGCCTGGAACGCGAAGGCGTGACCAACGTTTTTGGATATCCGGGCGGTGCCATCCTGCCTGCTTATGACGCTTTGAAGTACAGCAACATTCATCATGTGCTGGTGCGTCATGAGCAAGGTGCTACGCACATGGCGGATGGGTACGCTCGGGCTAGTGGCAAAGTTGGAGTCGCGGTGGCGACCTCAGGGCCCGGAGCGACGAACATGGTGACCGGCATCGCCACCGCCATGATGGACTCTTCTCCCATCGTTTGTGTTACCGGTCAGGTGGGCAGCAAGCTGATTGGTTCGGATGCGTTTCAGGAAACCGACATTACAGGAATCACTCTCCCTATCACTAAGCATAATTATCTGATAACTAAGGCGGTCGATGTGGCCCGTACAATCCGCGAAGCCATCTACGTTGCTTGTTCGGGCCGCCCGGGCCCAGTTCTTGTGGACATCACCAAGGATGCTCAACAGTCCTCTTGCGAATTCGATTGGGAGGCTGCGAAACCGCAATTGCCGGGCTATCGTCCTGATCTTTCTCCCGCTCCGAAGGAATACGAACAGGCGCTGGAATTGGTTCACAACGCTAAGCGTCCCGTGATCCTCCTCGGCCATGGTGCACTGATCTCCGGTGCCACTCGCGAAGTGCGCGAACTGGCCGAGCGCGGCGGCATCCCCGCAGCGCTCACGTTACTCGGACTAGGTGCGTTTCCCGCTTCCCACCCGCTCAATCTCGGAATGATGGGAATGCACGGCGAAGCCTGGGTCAACCACACAATTCAAGAGGCCGATCTCTTAATCGCACTCGGCATGCGCTTTGATGACCGAGTCACTGGCAACCTCAAAACGTACGCGCCGAAAGCGAAAAAGATTCATGTCGAGATCGATCCGGCGGAGATCAACAAGAATGTCAGGGTCGATGTGGCGCTGGTCGGTGATCTGCGCGAAGTCCTGCGCGAAATGTTGCGCAACATCGAGTCGATCGATCGCAGTCAATGGCTGCATTTTATTGACCAGCTGCGAGGGGACTCGGCCGTTCGGGACATTCAGAACTTGCCCGATAGCGGCCATCTCTACGCTGCACATGTCATCAATGACCTTTGGCGCGAAACCCAGGACAGTAACACCGTCGTCGTAACTGACGTTGGTCAGCATCAGATGTGGGAAGCACAATATTACAAGCATGAGGAACCGCATTCGCTGATCACTTCCGGAGGATTGGGGACCATGGGATTTGCCTTGCCGGCAGCCATCGGAGCGAAGGTGGCACGTCCCGAGGCAGAGGTATGGGTCGTGGCGGGAGACGGCGGCTTCCAGATGACCATGTCCGAACTTGCTACCGCCGTGCAGGAGAATCTGAAGATCAACATTGCCATTATCAATAACGGTTATCTCGGCATGGTGCGGCAGTGGCAAGAATTCTTTTACGAACGCAATTACCAAGCGACTCCGCTGCTGAACCCGAATTTTGCGAAGATCGCGGAGGCCTACGGCATTCGAAGTGCGACCGTGACACAACGCTCTCAGGTGATACCCGCGGTGCAATCGGCCCGCCGCCATGACGGACCCGTGCTGATTGATTTTCAGGTTGAGCAGGAGGACACAGTCTACCCGATGGTGGCGGCGGGAGCTGCTTTGCACGAGATGATCCGTCGGCCGAGCCCAATTGTGGAAACCGCTAGCGACGAGTGAACCCAATATGCTGAACACATTTGTGGTGTACGTCGAAAATAAACCAGGCGTGCTCACCCGCGTGGCTTCTCTGTTTCGTCGCCGTGCTTTCAATATTGACTCCCTCACCGTCGGGCGCACAGAAAAACCGGAAGTGTCCCGCATGACCATTACGGTCGATACCGACGCCGATCAAGCACGCCGCATCGAAGCCAACCTGTACAAATTGGTGAACGTGCTTCTGGTCGAAAACATTACCGCCGAACCGGCCATCGTGCGCGATCTGGCCATGATCAAAGTGGCGGCCACCCACGAGGCACGATCTCATGTGTTGGAGTTGGCCAGCGTGTTCCGCGCTCGTGTGGTGGATGTTGCGCCAGAATCGCTCATCATCGAAATCACCGGCGGCGAAGACAAGATCGATGGGCTACTCGAGGTGCTTCGTCCTTACGGTGTGCTGGAAATGGTACGCACGGGAATTGTCGCGATGCGACGCGGAAACAAGTGTTCTTCCGTAGCTCCCTCAGCCGACACACTGCCGCCACTGGCAACGGATGAGGATGTTCAGTACTCGGTTTAATCACAAAAGACTCGAAAGTAGCGATGAGGTCAAACATCTATCACGATAATTCCACCGATCTGGCACTGATTCGCACAAAGAAAGTCGCCGTTATTGGCTACGGCTCACAGGGACATGCTCAGGTGCTCAACCTGAAAGACTGTGGAGTGCCGGTTCGAATTGGCCTGCTGGCGGTGAGCGAATCTCGAGCCAAGGCGCAAGCCCAGGCATTGACGGTCACGTCCGTAGCGGAGGCCCCTTCTTGGGCCGATGTCATCATCGTTGCGGGACGAGAATTGAATCTCAGGAGTAGATCCCATCGATCCGTGTGCCTGCGCTGCAATGGTCGAGCAGTCATTGCGGACTGAGGAAGACTTTCCTTTGCGATCGAGTGCGATGATTACTTCAGCCGAAAGGTGGCGCTGATATTGTCACGTTGTTACAGGCGTGAACACGCCGCCAAAGGCCAAGACGACGTAGGATCGACTCCTGGATAACGGGCCACCCGCCAAATAAGATTTGCTATATTGCACAGTCCGCCTGGGAGGTGCGAGGGCAATGGACGAGCTAACACCGGGTCACATCCTCGAAGTGGGCCTCGGCTTCTGGCCTTCGAAAACACTGCTGCGTGCCGTCGAGATGGAGGTTTTCACGGAGCTCGCCAAACATCCGGAGGATCTCGAAACCCTACAGGGCCGGCTCGGGCTCCATTCGCGATCGGCCCGGGATTTCTTCGATGCTCTCGTGGCCTTGAAATTCCTCGAACGCCGCGATGGTCGGTATTACAACACTCCCAGCACGGACTTCTTTCTCGGCAAGCGCAAGCCATCCTATATTGGCGGTGTTCTCGAGATGGCCAATCACCGGCTCTACCCGTTCTGCAGCCACCTCACTACGGCTCTGCGAACCGGACTTCCGCAAAACGAGATTGAGGAGGGGGGCCGCAACCCTTTCGAGGCCCGGTACGCCGAACCAGCCCGGCTGAAAGAGTTCCTGAAAGCCATGACCGGGGTAAGCCGCACTTCCAATCTCGCTATTGCCTGCAAGTTTCCCTGGAGCAAATACCGCGTCACGGTGGACGTCGGAACCGCCCAAGGCGATCTGATTACGCAGGGTTGGCTCATCCTCATATTGAGGGAATTGGTTTTGACCTGCCCGAGGTCGGACCAATCTTCGAGGACTATGTGGAGACGAATGGGCTTTCGGGACGAGTCAAATTTGTTCCTGGTAGCTTCATGGAGCAGCCGCTACCCAAAGGCGATGTGATCATGATGGGTCACATTCTGCACGACTGGAGCCTGGAGGTAAAACAAATGCTGGTACGCAAGGCCTATGCGGCGCTATCGCCGGGCGGCGCGTACATTGTCTACGAAAGCATCATCGATGACGATCGCTCTCGGAACGCTTTTGGGCTGATGATGAGCTTAAACATGTTGATCGAGACCGCCGACGGTTTCGACTATACCGGTGAGGATTGCTCCGCGTGGATGAAGCAGGCAGGGTTCCGCGAGACGCGCGTCGAACATCTGGTAGGCCCTGATTCGATGGTGATCGGCATCAAGTGACCATCCTGCCCCTGGAGTTCCCGCCCTGCAATGGGCCAACGGGAACAAGGCGAATCCCTTCAAGAATCGATGGGGATCTGTTGTTAAGGAGATCAGCCTCGGCTATTGCACTGGAGAACCAACGATAGCGCGGCCAGGGGTTACACCGGGCACGATCGCCCCACCATCAATCACCAAGGTTCCGTTTACCAAGAGAAAGCGCACGCCAATGCTTGGTTCAAAGGGTTTCTCAAAAGTGGATTGATCGCGGAAGGTTGCCGGGTCGAGAATCACAAGGTCCGCGTCGGCGCCGACTTGCAGGCGTCCCTTCTTGCGTGCCTCAGGCGTGCTGCGTTCCAGGCGAAGCGCCGGCATGTAGGACATCTTGCGTATGGCGTCCATCAAGCTGAGGGACTGGCGCTCCCGCACATATTGCACGAATACGCGGCCGAAGGTGCCCGCGTTACGCGGGTGACCGGGCAGGCCGTCGCTGGCAATCATGGTCAGAGGATTGGCAATCACCTGGTCCACCATCGCCTGCGTGTTGTCGAAGATGATGATGGGTTGCGGCTGTTGTGAGGCGTGCATCTCGTCGAAGCGCTCCTTGGTCAGACGCTCGCCCGTCTTCGGGATCATCAGATCGGAATAATCGATGCCGTCCTTTTCCTTCCAGCCGGGGTTGAAGCGTGCGGAGTTGATCTGCGTCATCCCGGCAATGTAGGGATAGGCTTCGGTGGTCACGTCGAGTCCTCGGGCGCGAGCGCCGGCGATCATGCGCAGACATTCGGGAGCCTCTCGCAGGCAGCTGCTGTTGATATGCACGATATGCAACGGTGCTCCGGTTACCGCAGCCGCAGCGATAACCTCTCCCACGGACTCGATGCGGTCGCCCCGCATATGCACAAACACCGGCCTGCCGCGTTCCGCCGCGACGCGAAACATCTCCATGATTTCCAAGCGCGACGCCCCCGGCGTGTATTGAATACCGATGCCTACGCCGAGGCCGCCCGCGTCGAGTTCCTCCCGCAGGCGTTGCTGCATGCGTTGCACCTGTTCCGGATTGGCGGGGCCATTTGTGGCTGGCCCGGAGGGGGGCACGATTGCCCCCTCGACGGCGGGCTGGCCGAGGACGGCCGCGCGCGCCCACGGTTGGCTGGCACTGGTCCCGTAATTGATGAGCGCGGCGTTACGGCGTTGCTCGAGAAACTTACGCACGTCGGGTGAGCCGATCTCCAGTTCGAGCGCCGTGGTCACACCGTCCATCGCCTTGAGGCGGTAGGCGGCAGCAGTCTGGTCGTGCTGGTGGAGATCGATGAAACCAGGAGCGACGATGAGACCCGTGGCGTCGATCACACGCGAGCCCACCAGGGGTCGCTCGCTGATTGCAACAATCTGGCCGCCTCGAATGCCGACGTCGCGGACAGCGTCCAGGGAGGTTTCGGGGTCGAGAAGGCGTCCGCCGTGGATTACCACGTCATAGCGGTCCTGGGCCCAGGCTGCGCCGCACAGAACCAGGGTAAGAAGCGTTATCCGTATGGCAATCAAGAGTGAAGAGAATGTGCGTCGTGGCCGGTCATCACCTCCGGATTCCTTCATGGCTCCAAAATGCCTCTCCAGCGAATCGAAAACTCCCCCTGGCTCGACAGCGCCGCCGGCGTGTCCGCTATGCCACCTTAGGATCGAGTACCAAACCAAAGTCACGCTCTATGCTACGGCGCCAGGTTTCCTCGTCGCTGGCGAACAACTCCACCCATTCTTCATCCGTCAAGTTGTTACGCCACTGGAGGAACGGTATCGCATCGGGCCCCACGGGGTGGCGGAGCTGCCAGCTTCCGCTTTCAGCGATTTCCAGGATCTTCCGGGCAACGACAGAAGGTGGCACGGGATTCTTCAGGGAAGCTTTGAAGAGAGCGGCGAGGCGTGCCCGATGCGGGTACACCGAACCGTCCGGGCGGTCTTCGACCCGCCGCGCCATCGCGGTATCGATGATGCCCGGTTCGACAATAGCCACGCGCACACCAAACGGTTTCATCTCAACCGCCAACACTTCGCTAAGGCCTTCGAGGGCCCACTTGGAGGCAGTGTAGGGGGCTAACGGCGGATTGGCGATACGCCCGGCAACCGAGGTCACGTTGATGATCGACCCGCTCTGGCGCCTCCGCATGTGCGGTATCAGAGCCAGAATGCAGCGGAGCGCACCGAAATAGTTGGTCTCCATAACCGCGCGGAAATCCTCGAACGGAAGTTCCTCGACCGAGCTAGCCCGTTCCACGCCGGCGTTGTTGACGAGCACGTCGATCGGGCCATGCTTTTCATGGATGCCCGTAATCGCGTCGCCTACCGACTGGTCGGAGTCCACATCCATGGTAGAAACGAAAATCGGCAATTTTTCTCGCTCTGCCGTCTGCGCAAGCTCTGTAGATTCCGCGGGTTTGCGCATCGTAGCGTGGACTTGATGGCCAGCTCGGCCGAAAGCCAAGGCCGTCGCCATACCGATTCCTTTGCTGGTTCCAGTAATGAGTACAGATGCCATACTTGCCTCCTTGGAGTTCGCTTGCGCCTGGCGGGGCATTATATCGTCCTCGCCCGGCATGGTGTTGTCTTCCGCCAAGTCGGGAGAGGTTTGATGGCGCCGCGGGACGTGGTCGGGGCATCAACTTAGCGTAGCCTACAAAGAAACCGAACTGGAGGCAAGTCGATGGCTGATGTCGAAATTCGAGCCGCCACCAGCTCAGATATCCCAATCTTGCTGCGGCATCGACGTCTCATGTGGTGGGATATGGGCCGCCGCGACGAAGCCGCACTCGACCTGATGGAACGAGCAGCCAAAGAGTACTTCTTGCGGGCGGTGGCGGATGGCTCCTATCACGGACTCCTGGCAGTGAATGCCGAGGGTGAGATTATTGGTGGTGGGGGGATCGTGATCAGTCCTTGGCCCGGGGTGCTAGGGCAGCGTGTACCCAAACGAGCGATGATCCTCAACCTATATGTGGAGCGCGATCATCGCCGTCGCGGCGTGGCTCATGCGCTGATGAAGGCGATGATTGTATGGTGTCGAGACAACGACTTCTCGAACGTCGGGCTGCATGCCAGCGATGAGGGGCGTCCTCTGTATGAGCGACTCGGGTTTAAGCCCACCAACGAGATGCGGCTCGACTTCGAAGAGGCGGCCGACGCATCCTGAGGAGATGCCGACCGGGAAGCGCTTGGCCGCGATGAAGTGACAGTGGGTCTAAAGCCGCCACAACACCGTGATATTATTTCGCCTCGAATGGCAACCCTCTCGGACGCAGTACCGTGTCAGGAGGTCCGGACCCCAAGGAAGGCGAGCCGAAGACGCGCCCGCTTGCAGTTGATGATGCGGCTTTCGAGATGCAGCAGTGGGATCACACATGCCCCTGGCGCAAGGTCTTGAGCCCACACAGGCCCGATCACCCGAGTAGCAAGCATAGCCAAGATGACTGGACGGGAGTGGCATATCGTCATCGCTGATTGGCTGTTTTGCAGTCTGTACAATCTAACGTAGCGAACTTCTTCTTTTCGTGATGGATAGCCCGCTTGAAATCGGGCGCAAACTCAGCCAGCAAATTGCAGAGCACGCCAACCCACGCCTGGGTAGCAATTCCTTGATAACCCTTAACCACTGGATCCGGGCGGTAGGGCTGCCAGAACGCTGCCAGCGCTGCTCCTCCGAACGAGCCGGTATAGAGGAATACTTGGGGCCGCAACGATTTTTCATCGCTGGCATAGGTCACAAAGTTGCGGAGATGGCGTGTTTAATGCGCGGTCCTACCCCCTCGCAAGTGCGGCAAAGGTCATAGCGCGGCTCCCATTTGGGCATGGCGTCGCCGATCGCGGTGAACGAGTCCTGCATGAGGAACTGCGCATAGCGGGTCCCCGCACGTTTACCGAAGCCTTCCGCGTCTTGCGGCCAGCCCGGCGGAATATCTCTGAACTGATCGCTGATGGTGAATAAGCCGCTCTTCACCCAGATGCCCGGTGTGGTAAATCCCTGACGCACCCAGAGGTGCCATCGGTCGGCATCACTTAGAGTTTCCAGAGGTGCTTCTTTGGGAATGTAGGCGCCGTAAAGCCAATTGACTGGGAGTTGCTGTTTCGTTGCCGAGGGAACACTTTCCACAATCGGCTTTTCGGGAGAACCAGCACCGCCATCCTGGCCTCGGCAGGTTGGGGCCGCAAATGAAAGCAACACTGCGGTTAGACTGCAAAGCACCCAACCCCGAAGCAAGAACGCAAGCCGAATCCTGAGATGCCCAATCAGAACGTCTGGAGCAGCCATAATGCAGCTCTTTTCGTCTGCAATTAGCCTCTCCTCTTCGCTGCGCTCCTGGTGCCGACCCACGGCGCAGAGATTGTGTCAGCACATCGGCACCGTCAAGCGGTGTTGCTGCATTCAACTCATGCGGCAATGCGCTCGCCGTTTGCGATCTTGACGATTGGCAACGGGATGCGGACGCGCCTCATACGCCCTGACTTCCTGTCGATTGCGTCCACAAGAACCAAGTTGTCCCCCACAACGATTGGATCGCTGACCAAATCGAATTCCTGTCCATAGAGCTTGATTTGATTATCTTGTGCGAAACCGAGCCGCCTTAGCCCTTCGCGAAGACTTACATGTTTCGGTTGTTGGTCGACAGATTTAGCAGCGTCTGGCACGGCTGGAGCAGCCATAATGCACCTCCTTCAGATGCTCGTGCAGCGTGACGGAGGCAGTGACATCCCGGGGCCGAAAACAAGGCAATACCAGGCCCAGCTGGGTCTTCCTACCAGACAACGTAGCACCTGTCAACGGGGGCAGGGAACTAGCAAAATTGCTAGCCGCCAGCCAGCCAGGCGATCCCATGCGATCGCGCTGTGGCACCGTGCCGTTGTTGCATGCTCCTTCCTAGCTTGCTTCGTGGACTCCGCCGGAATCCCGACCACCCTCGGGCCTACTGCCTGGCGCTCTTACAACGCCATGCACAGCCTCTCGTCCAGCTGGCGTGCTGCCCGAGCTGCCACCGGCGCAGCCACGGCGTCAGCGTCAAACGCGGGTGCCACTGAAAGGCGAGGCCTGGCTTAGAATCCCCTCACATCCGAATTACGAAGTTTCGAGCTACCGCAGAGTGCGCCCGGTTCTCCAGGCGGACCCCAACGCTGTGCTGAAGCCTATCTTTGAGTATTGGGGTAAGAAGAAAAGCAAGCCGCGCGTGCGGCACACCGTAAGACTGAACACCGGCACAGGGCGCATGAAACGGGTCGAGGTTTTTTGGTTGACGGTTGAAGTCGCATTTGCTGAAGGACCACCAAAGAAAAAATAGTCAGGAGGAATTGTAAGCATGATCGATGCACTACTCAGGAACAACGTTTACTCACTTTTAGACCGGGGTCACTCCATACGTGCAGTGTCGCGACAACTGAACTGCACTCCAGCCCTGGTGATGCAACTCCGCCATCTGAAAGAGCGCGAAGAAGCGCAGCGTCAAGAACTCAAAGCCCAGATCAAGGCCGAACTGCTCGAGGAAGTACGGGCCATGCTAGAAAGGAAGGCCGACGCCTAACCGCGTGCTCAGAGGCACAAGTTCCTCCACGTAGTGTCCGGCTCGCCCGAGGCCGTTGAACTGAGCGTGCCGACGAAAGTGGGAGCAATGATCGAAACCTTTGAGGTAGGAGGGCAATAATCGTAATTGTCATGTTTCTTCGGTTCTGGGCAGTGGTCGCTGAACAGGATAGGGAGAGTGCTCGAGTCGTTAGTGAAGCAACAGGATAAGGATCAGAGAAGCAAATCAGGAGCGGACATGGCAGCTAAGAAGGTTGTCATGATCGACACGTGCACGGCCCTTCCCCAACTTGAATACCGTTAGAAATTTGACTATCCCGGCGGCTGATGCGGCTGCATGGGTACTCGCGCAAGTTCTACCGGCAGGCACTCAGGAAAGCTGAGCGCATCGGGTTTCGCAAGGCGATCCGCAAAGCAGAGAGCCAGGCGATCATGGATCTGGCGCAATCGCTGGACTAATTTCCCCCGCGTTTTCCACAATAATAACTAGAAAATCAGACCCGCAGAATCATCACTTCGGTGGCTTTGATCAGGGCAGCGGCCGTCTGCCCCGGCTTGAGCTGCATCTCCCGGGCGGAACGCGAGGTGATAATCGCCGTGATTTGCTGGCCTCCAATCGAAATCTCTATCTCCGC
>DASPTQ010000052.1:0-2496 GCA_035623335.1 Terriglobales bacterium | reverse complement strand
ACGATCGTCTTGGGCGCGTAGTTGCGGAGTTGAAGGTCTTCAATGAAGCGCTGTCGGAGCGGAGTCATGATAAAGATTCCCGTGGAAGGCGAGGAGAATCGCGTGGTCAGACCGCCGCGACAAACATGCCACAGGAAAGGCTCTGGCGCAAATCGTTGCAACCGGAATGATCGGCACAACCAGCAGCAAGTGGGGGACAAGGGAGAAGAGCCGCGCCAGCGCGAAGGGAGCAAGCGTGGGACGGGTCTACCGTGAGGTTTCGTTCAACTACACTATTCTCCGTACCGTTAGTAATATGTTAGTGTGGAAAACTTATTTTGGAACAGCGCCTTAGTTCGACTTTTGCCATTTATTGAGCTTTTCTGAAGGCCAGCCTCCTTGGTGAGATGGCAGGTATAGGCCATGTCTCACAAAGGAGGCTGCCATGACCAGTATAACCCGTCGGCCCCGCATGCGCCTGTCCAAGGCACGGCTCCGCGTCTTGCGGCGCCAGCAGGTGCACAAGACTCGCAAGGCTCGACGCGAGCTCTACCGTAATCATCAGCAGCTGCCCGCGCGGGCGCGGGCTCTTTTCGACCCCCTCGCACCGGCCTTCTCACGTCCTACCTATCATCGCTTCGTCCTGCTCGTTGTCGCCGCCATTTTGACCCTTGGCGGACATACCATCTGCAACCTGCTCCGCTGCTTGGGCGCCTTGGCCCCCGGACACCCCTCCAGCTATCACCGCGTCTTCTCTCGCAGTCCCTGGAACTGCTGGGATCTGGCACGGAGATTTACCCGAGTGATCCTCGCCCGATTCGCGCCCAAGGGCGTCATCGAATTGGCTGGTGATGACACCGTCGCAGAGCATCCCGGTCCCAAGGTCTATGGCAAGGGCTGTCATCGCGACCCGGTCCGCTCCACCCACTCGTTCACAGCATTCCGCTGGGGACACAAGTGGGTCGTGTTGGCCCTGCTCGTCCGCTTGCCGTTCGCCACTCGCCGATGGGCTTTGCCTCTGCTGATGGCCCTGTATCAACCCGAGGAAGAGAACCGCCGGCAAGAGCGACGGCACAAAACACCGCCGGAATTGCTGCGGCAGATGCTCTTGGTGCTGATGCGTTGGTTCCCGGATCGAAGGTTCGTATGCACCGCCGATGGCAACTACGCCACCCATGATCTGGCCGAGTTGGCGACCCAATATTCCAGGCAATTGACCTTCATCAGCAAGTTCTACCCCGATGCCAACTTGGTGGCCCCGCCGCCGAATTACTCCGGCAAGGGGCGTCCCCGAGTCAAGGGAAAGAAGTTGCCCGCCCCTGCCGAAATGGTCGCGAGCATCGTGAAGGGGCAACGCTTGGATGTCGCTTGGTATGGAGGAGGCCGACGCCGAGTGGAGGTGGTCACCGGGACGGGTGCCTGGTACAAAAGCGGCAGACCGCTGGTTCCGGTGCGATGGATCTTCGTCCGCGACCTGACGGGGACTCACCGTGATGAGTACTTCTTCACCACCGAGTCCACCATGAGCCCCAGGATGGTGATCGAGACCTATACGGGTCGATGGAACATCGAGACCACATTTCAAGAAGTACGCTCCTATCTCCGCTTGGAGACGACCCGCGGTTGGAGCCGGAACACGGTGTTGCGAGTCGCTCCGTGCCTGTTCGGCTTGTATACGGTGGTAGGGTACTTGTACGCGGAGTTACCGTCGCAGTATGCGCGGGTCCGCGTGGTGGACTGGCCCGGCAAGCGCGATGTGACGTTCTCGGACGCGATCACGGCGGTGCGTCGCTGGTGGTGGCAAGAGTGGGTTTTTGCGATCCCCGGTCATCGCATGGCCTTTTCAAAACTCAGGAGCCCATTCCGGCAAATTCTGCTCAATGGCCTGGCTCCAGCTGCTTGAGGCGGGCTCGTCGTCCGCTTGCAGAGGCCGGAGCCCCGCTGATTGCCCTGTGCGACACACAGTTTCGCTCTCGCTGCGCGCCACGCCCGAGGAGTGGTTAGGATGGGCAGAAGTCGAGCTTAGGCCATTTTGCAAAAAAAACCAGAGGGGTGTTGCAATTCGCAGACAACACGTTCAATATACGATACGGTTACTGGTACGAATGGCACTCGGAAATCCGTAAGTCGATTGCGCAACTTGGGATAGACAGATATCGGCCTCCTTGGGTAAAGGATTGGTGATTGCACGAACTAATCCCTATCCCGGCAAGGAGGCCGACCGTGCCCCAGGCTACGCGACGGTGGATTTCCGAAAAGGTCAAGTCGCTCAACGAATCGAATGTTCTCCCGTTTCACGACCTCCTCGACGCCGAGATGGTCAACGCTGCGCTGGCCGCGGCAGGCGTCACGTTCAAGGAGCGAATCTACACGCCATTTGTCACCCTCTGCATGTTCCTCTCCCAGGTACTGGACCCTGATCACTCGTGCCGTGCGGCGGTCGCGCGGTTGATCGTCTGGCTGGCGGTGAACCACCGCAAGCCTTGCTCGCCGGAGACCAACAGCTATTGCGACGCA
>DASPTQ010000051.1:0-6498 GCA_035623335.1 Terriglobales bacterium | reverse complement strand
GGTGGGGTAAATGGAAATGGGCTGACGCCGGCGTTGGCGGTGGGAATTGTCCCAGTTGCCGTCTTCACGGCAGCCGGATTCACCGAGAGATAGGGATTGGCAAAGCCCGGACCCGTACCCGCGATTGATGGTGACACGCCTAAGGTAGTCAGGGAGAACGGCGCGTCGCCCAGAGTCTGCAACAAGGGTTCCTCTTCTGTGCGGTTGAAATAGAGCCCGATCCCGGCGCGAACGCTCCACGCGTGGGAACTTCCCGGACTCCAAGCCACGCCCAAGCGGGGCCCGAAGTCACCCCAATGAATGTTAGCCAGACCGTATTTGCCGACACCAGAGTCACCAGGGAAAACGATGCCCACCGGCGCGGTAGGGAAGATGCGGGATTGCTCACCTGGAATGAATGACGTCATTGCCTTCCCCTGCGCGTACAGGGTGTTAAAAGGGGTAAGGATCTCCCAACCCACGCCGAGCGTCACAGTTAGACTGGGTTTGACCTGCCATTGGTCCTGCGCGTAGGAGTAATATTCCTGCCCGCGCGCCCGAATGATAGAGCCGCTCGCTTGGGAAAAGGTGTCGGGAAAGCCA
This sequence comes from Terriglobales bacterium, assembly GCA_035623335.1. Lineage (GTDB taxonomy): Bacteria > Acidobacteriota > Terriglobia > Terriglobales > Acidobacteriaceae > JAFAGX01. Next base: position 5,916 of record DASPTQ010000051.1, on the reverse strand, counting down.
AGCAGGAAATCTGCCCCCGGATTTCCGGTCGAAAACACTCCGGCGCCGTTGTAGGCATAACTGCCGTTCAAAGTCCCATAGAACGGATTATTGAGTTGCACACGATCCATGTTGAAACCGAACTTCAAGTTGTGGTGCCCCATCACCTTACTGAGGTTGTCCGTGAACTGGTAGGTATTTTGCACACGTGGCTGCGGCGCATCATCGCTCCAGCCAAGCGTGAAGAAACCTGAAACGTTCATGACCGGGAGTTGCTGATATTGCGGAGCCTGAGTGCTGCTAATACCCGTAAACCCGTACGCAGAAGGACTCTGCGTCGTGAGCGGCAACAGAGCGTCGTAGTTGAACCGCAGATAGGCAAAGCGCGCTTCATTCAGCATGGTGGGTGAAAACGTGTGGTTCCAGGCCAAAGTGTATTCGTAAGTATGCTCTGGGTTGGTTGTCGCGAACCCGGGAAGATTGGCACCGATGAACGTCAGATCGTCGTTGATCGTTTGGGCCTGTGCCAACCCATAGAACCAGATTGCGTCATTGTCCTTGATCTTAGTGTCGACGCGGTAGATGTACTGGTTTACGTCTGCTGTTTCAAGGGGAGTGAATGCATAGGCATTTCCCGGATTATTGGGTAGAGGAACATACTGATTCATGAGCTTCACAGCCAGCGGGTTGAGGTCCTGCGTAGGAATCTTTCCCGTGGGAAACAAGGTCGAGTAGGGCGTGCCCGCCGGATGGGTAGCGCCGTCCGCCCCAACGAGGGGAATCGGAGAGACGTTTTTGGCTACCGACGTCCCAGTGCCCAAAGGCAAACTACCGGTTGCTGCGGAGAAGTCGCCAGTGCGTTCTGCCGGGCTGAAAACCACCGGAGCCACACTGCTGAAACTCTCTGGAAAAGCGTTGGGTTGCGGCGTGATGGCACGCCTGCCCTGGTAAGAAAAGAAGAAGAAAGCATGGTCCTTTACAATGGGACCACCGACCGTGCCCCCAAACTGGTTTTGGTGGTACAGCGCCCGCGTCTTCTGAAACCACGGTATGGCATCGAGGAAGGTGTCACGATAAAACTCGAACACATCCCCGTGGAACGCGTTGCTGCCGCTCTTAATAGCGGCATTAACAATTGAGCCGGAATTGCGTCCGTATTCGGGATTGATGGTGCTGGTGACAAGGTTGAATTCGCCGATGGCATCTGGACTGGGGACGACGAGAGGAGTGTTGATCGCGATGTCGTTGGTGTCGGTTCCATTGATCAGGAACGAGTTTTGCTGTGTCCCTGACCCATTGGAGGAATAAGCTCCGTTCCCGAAGCGGTCCGATGAAGCTTCCACTCCAGTCTGAAGCTGCATCAACTGGGTCCAGTTGCGCCCGTTCAACGGCAGATCCACGATCTGACCTCCAGAGATCGTAGTACCGAGCTGCATGCTGGTCGTGTCTACCTGTGCCGAATTCGCCTCGACAGTGATGGTTTCGTTTTCAGTTCCAATCTCCATCGCGGCCTTGAGGATATACACCTGGTCCAGGTTGAGGTGAATGTGGCCTGCCGTGAACTTCTTGAACCCCGACCTCTCGGCGGCCACGTCATAATCGCCAATTGGAAGTTGTAAGAACGAGAATTGGCCGTCAGCGCCCGAGGTCGTAGTGTAGGTGATTCCGGTGGCGGCGTTTGTGGCCGTCAGTTTTACATCCGGCAACGCAGCTCCAGATGGATCTGTCACGGTACCCCGAATACTGGCGTACAGGTTGTCGGCATACACTCGAGTGCTACACATAAACGGCAACGCGAACAGTACTGCTCCGACAAGAGCAAGAGCTCTCAAAGAGGTGCTGTGCTTCATGAGAACCTCCCAGGAATCTTGTGCGCGACCTGACTTCTTGCGCAAACACTAGATACTTCGTTGGTCGAGTGACCGATGGAGACGAGACCCCTGCTCAACACATACACAATGTCTACAACCCATGTGGAGGTAGCGCGCTGTTTGCAAAATTAAGAACATGGCAACATCACAATTGTGGTCTGTTATGAGCTTCCACTCCAACCACAACACCACATCACTGCACACAGTGTGCCAGTAACTGTTCTGTTGCAAAACACTAAGCATTAATCGGTTAGAAGCAACGCCTGCCGTCAATCTTCAGAAATCGTATGAAATATGGAAGAAAATCAGCACGGTGAATTCATTTGCTCATATGCTCAATACTCTACGTCGCCGTCTCCCACGGTTTGGGCATTCGCAGCCAGCCGATGCAGAGAAGAAGTGACGACACAGCCATTAGGGGACCGGAGGATTCTGCCCTTGTGATTTCGGCTCCGTTGGCAGGTGTTTGCTGCTATGTGGCAGTCTCGCGCAACCCGTGAATGATGGTAGGTCCGGGTTGCCAAGGTCTGATGGGGCTGGCCTCGGCGGTGCCACTGCGTGTGCGGCCGCCATCGCTTCAATCACTGACTTTCCTTCCCCCCGCTATTCAAGGTTGAGCTCATGGATGTCCGGGTTCATTTTTGTTTTATTCCTGAACATCCGAACATCTACCCATCCGCCGATTTACCAAATGTCGCGTTCACGAATGCTGCTCGCCTCAAGGCGCTCGAATTGTGCGTGGGCCTGCTTCGCCTGTCGAAGACCATGTGGGAGTGGTTTTTTGTCGTCTTGCGGGAACCTCCGCAGACGGAGGAGCGGGAAAACGCTCAGTGACGCCAAAAGTTTCCTGCTTGCCGTCCTGTCCAGGTGATAAGTTGTATTGTGGCTTTAGTGAGATTCTCAATCGTTGATTCTCGCACCGGCGATATATTTTTTCGGTCTTGGCCTGAACCGTAGCCGTGGCTTGCGGCCCTGGACGCATCCATTATTTCTGACGTCCCAAAAACCATCGAACTTCGGGAGAGAAAATGCGATGGCGGTAAGTCTGTGTGGTCTCAAGGTTTTGCGGTCGGCTCCAATGGCCGTTCTGGTTTTTTCCAGTGTAGTGGCGTTTGCCCAGACCACGATGTCCACCGGCAGCATTCAGGGAACGGTCACCGATCTGAGCGGTGCCGCGGTGCCGGGAGCCAAGGTAACGATCACCAATCGCTTCACCGGCCGCGTGATCACGGTCGCCACCACGGCAACGGGAACCTACGCCTCGGGAGCTCTGATGCCGGGTACTTACCGGGTGCGGGTCGAGGCCCAGGGATTCAAGACCTCCGAGCTGGCTCTGACCATTGCCGTGGGGGTGACAGCCTCCGGCAACATGAAACTGCAGGTTGGGGACACCAAGCAGGTGGTCGAAGTCTCCCCACTGCAGGTGAACACTGAACAAGCCACCATTCAAGGGGTCTTGAACAATCAGCAGATTGAAAGCGTGCCCATCAACGGTCGAAACTTCTTCGACTTGGCACAACTCGAGCCTGGCGTACAACTCCAGGATGGCAACAGCATCGGTGCCACCAAGAACGGCTTGTCGTCGGCTTCCTTGGGAGGCCGCTTCGCAAGAACCGTGCGCCTGGAAGTGGATGGCCTGGATCTCAGCGATGAAAAGGTGGGCACGACGGTCGAGAACGTCCCCGCCGGCGCGATTCAGGAATTCCAAATTCAGCAGTCCCTGCTCGAATTGTCGACCGAATTGACTTCCTCCGGTTCCGTCAATGTCACCACCAAGTCCGGTGCCAACCACTACCACGGGGAGGGCTATTACGCTTTTCGGGGCCAAGACTTCAATGCCGACCTGCCGGGGAATTCCGACAATTATTTTGAGCGAAACCAATTTGGAGGCAATGTGGGCGGAGCCATCAAGCCGGACAAGGCCTTCTTCTTCGTCAGTGCGGAGCGCAGCAAGCAGGATCTGGTGAATCCGGTGTTACCGGGAGGGCCTTTCCAGTCCCTCACCGGCAGTTACGATGCTCCCTTCCGAGACACGCAAGTGGTGGGCCGGGTCGACTGGCAGATCAACGACAACTACAAATTGTTCGTCCGCTTTTCCTATGACCAGAGCCGAGATGTCTTGGCCGCCCTTCCCAACGTATTTCAACCCTTCAACAGCGAGAACACCACGCCGTCCTATGCCCTGGGCCTGGATTTCTATAAAGGCAAATATACAAACAGCATCCGCATCGGCTACCTCAGATTTCATAACACCATCTCGGACGCAACCCTGGGAAGCGGTATTGTGGACCCGCTGCCCGGCATAGAGCTGGCCATTGGCAGCGATCCGCTTTGCCTCACCCCCGGGGTGGATGTCTTTTGTTCTGGGCCGAGCTATGTCGCGCCGCAGCAGACATTCCAGTCCAATCACCAGATCACTTACGATGGCAGCCGCGCATTCAATAAGCATATCCTTCGCTTTGGAGGCGGCCTAAATTACCTTTGGGGCGGAGGATTCGCCAGTTATGCGAAGCTGGCGCCGGCGGTGGGAGCGAGCCAAACCGATTGCGGCTCGGCTTGTCTCGCATCGCCCGGCGGGGCGGGTAATCCCCTCAATTATTCTGCCGAGAACGTGGTGGTCAGCAACGGCATCGGCTTTGACACCGAGATCGGCAGGTTCGGTTTGCCGGCAGGCGGAACCGGCGCCGACTATCGCACCACGTTCTACGTTGGCGACTCATGGCAGGCCATGCCGAATCTGACGCTAACTTACGGACTGCGTTATGTACGCGACACCTTTCGCTCCGATGCGGATCTCGGCCCGGTGCCGCCCTTGAACCTGTGGCAGTCGAACTTGGGTCGAAAGGTGAACCAGCCGAATCTGAACTTTGCTCCACAAGTGGGTATTGCCTGGGACCCGGGTCGCCAAGGCAAGACTGTGTTTCGTGGAGGCATCGGGCTCTACTACGAAAACAATCTTTGGAACAATACCGCCTACGACCGGCCGGGGCGGTTGCCGAGCGGACTGTTCCGCGTGAATCCCTTGGTTTGCTCGAATGGATTGCCGGTGTCGCTTACTCTACCCAACGGAAACACGCTGACGCCTGGCTTCTGTGGCCAACCGATCGGAGAGTCGGCGCCGGCCATTGCGGCTCTTCAAGCGCAATACCAGGCCGCCACCGCCGCCTTAGGTGTCAACGCACCCAATCCTGGCTATATCGGGACCGCGCGCGCGGCCGGAATCGACGTCAACGGCATTACCATGTTGGCCCCGAATTACGTGACCCCCCGTTCGACGCAGATCAACGCCGGCCTCGAGCACGTCTTTGGCAAAAGCTCGGTGCTCAAGCTGGATTATGTGCGCAGCATCGGGACGCACACGCTGCTGGCAGAGGATGTAAACCATGTCGGGGATTCGACGTACTTCAATCTGCGGAACGCAGACGCTGCCATTACCGCGACTACGGCCGCGTTTGGCTGTGCCGGAGGATCCTCCGGCACAGCCATTAACTGTGCCATCGCCGCCGGCGCCCATATCTCGGACTTTGCCGCCCACGGTTTGGATTCGGGATATTCATTTTGCGGCGGGCGCCCGTGCCCGGCTGCGGCTTTCCCCGGCATTAATCCCAATCTCGGCGCCAACCAGATGTTGTTTCCCATCGGACGGTCCGAATACAACGGGGTGCACGTTTCCTTCAAGCAGGGGGTTCAGAATCCGTTCAAGCATGTGAAGAGCCTTAATGTGCTTGCCTCCTACACGCTGTCGAAGTATACCGCCACGGCGACCGACAGCGACTTCTTCTCGATCGCAACCGACTTTACCAATCCCTTGCGCTTCATCGGACCGAACGGACTGGACCGCAGACAACAAATCTCGTTCGGCGGCTGGCTGGACCTCCCCTTTTCCTTCAACGTCGGCTTGATGGGCCATTTCTACAGCCCATTGCCGGTCACACTCACGCTCCCTCCCACGGGAGAACCCGGCGGCATCTTTGTGACCGATGTTACGGGAGACGGTACCGGCGACAGCATTTTCGCCTCAAGCGGCGGTAGGGGCGATGTTGTTCCGGGGACGAATCTAGGATCC
>DASPTQ010000050.1:0-3236 GCA_035623335.1 Terriglobales bacterium | reverse complement strand
GCGCGTGACCCTCATCACCCTGGCAAGTGACCTCTTTCACTGCTCGTTGGCCCCTAGACCCGCGACCATTAGCGCAGGACGCCGCCGTATTCTCGCTCAGCCACAACGGGTGGCAGTGGGACGCGAGTGTTTGCAGACTAGCAAAGGCAGGACCAGCTTAATCGCCGCTGACTCCCTGCCGAGCTTTGCTAGACGGAGGGACGGTTCCCGGGAATCCGACGGTCAAGCAAGAGGAGCGGATATATGAGTGAAGCCAATAAAGCTGTCATCCGTCGTCTGTTTGACGACTGTTTGAATCGGCATGATCCAAGTGTTTATCCGGAGTTGTATTCCGAGGTCGTCTATCGGGCCCCCGCTCTTGGGGAACTTCGCGGGGAGGAGCACCTGCAATTCCTAAAGTCTCTGTTTGCTGCTTTTCCTGATGCCCACTGGAATCTGGAAGATCAGATCGCCGAAGGCGACAAGGTGGTGAGCCGCTGGAGCTTTGCCGGAACGCACCACGGAACCTTCCTGGGAATTGCTCCCACAGAGGCGCAACTGGTCGGCGGCGGCATCTGCATCGACCGCATCGTCGAGGGAAAGATCGTGGAGGAGTGGGAACAGTGGGACACTCTCGGGATGATGCAGCAGCTGGGCATGGTCCCGGTGGAGGTGAGCATAAGCGACACCATTGCCCCTTAGCCTCATCGATACTGTGCAGATACGACCGGAACGGTTGAGTTCACCTAACGCACCGATGCCGTTGCCATTCGCTTGGGGCCAGCCTCAAGAATGTGCCCCGGGCATTCCGCCATCATTAGCTTGAAATTCTCGATAAAGCGAGCAGCAAGGGCGTCGTACTTACGGAAATACTCTTCGCGGCTTGGCCAGGTGTTCGCAGGATCCAGAATCTGCGAGGGAACGCCCTCGCACTGAACCGGAACATCGAACCCGAACACCGGATCCTTCTTGTACTCGACCTTAAGTAGGGAACCGCTCAGCGCGGCATTCAGCAAGGCGCGCGTGTGATGAATGCTGATGCGCTTGCCGATGCCAAACGGGCCACCCGTCCAGCCTGTGTTCACCAGCCACACGTGTGCGCCGTGCTTTTGAATCTTCTTCTTCAGCAGCTCGGCGTATTCCAAAGGATGGTGCACCATAAAGGGACCGCCGAAGCAGGTGCTGAACGTTATCTCCGGCTCCGTGCCGAGCCCAATCTCGGTTCCGGCGATCTTGCTGGTGTAGCCCGAAATGAAGTGGTAGATGGCCTGGTCGGGACTTAACTTCGAGATCGGCGGCATTACTCCCGAAGCGTCGCAGGTGAGAAAAATGACATTCTTGGGATGTCCGGCGCGCTTTTCCGGCATGCAGTTCTCGATGTAGGAGAGCGGATACGCTGCTCGCGTATTTTCCGTGACAGAGTAGTCGTTCAGATCCAGGCGCCTTGAAACGGAGTCGAACGTGACGTTCTCCAGAACCGTGCCAAATCTCCGCGTGCAGGCGTAGATCTGGGGCTCAGCTTCGGGAGATAAGCGAATAACCTTCGCATAGCAGCCATCTTCGAAATTGAACACACCGTTATCGCTCCAGCCGTGTTCGTCGTCTCCAATGAGGCGACGCTTGGGATCGGCCGAGAGTGTGGTCTTTCCCGTGCCGGAAAGGCCGAAGAAAATGGCGACGTCGCCCTCGGCACCCACATTGGCCGAGCAGTGCATCGAAAGAATCCCCTGCAGCGGCAACAGATAGTTCAGCACCGTGAAGATCGTCTTCTTGATCTCGCCCGCGTAACTGGTGCCTCCAATGATGGCCAGTCGCTCCCGGAAATTGATGATGATGAATGTCTCCGTGCGCGTGCCGTCTACCATGGGAGAGGCCTGGAAGGAAGGCACTGCGACCACGGTGAACTCGGGGATGTGGCGCTGCAGGGCATCCTGACTGCGGATCTTCAGAAACATCGTCCGCGCAAACAGACTGTGCCAGGCCTTCTGGGTAATAATCCGTATCGGCAGGCTGTGCTCCGGGTCCGCGCCGGCGAAGCAATCCTGTACGAATACGTCGCGGCCCTGTAAGTAACCCTGAAGGCGCGTAAGGAGTGCACTGAAGCTCTCGCCGGTGAAGGGGCGGTTGTACTGGCCCCACCAGACTTTCTCTTCCGTGGAATGTTCCCGCACCACAAACTTGTCGGCCGCTGCGCGAGCGGTGTGCTTGCCGGTCGAAACCACCAGGGGGCCGAGGTGCGACAGGCTTCCCTCCGATCGAAAGATAGACTCTTCGTACAGCGCAGGCGTGGGCAGATTCCAGTAGACGCGGCGTAGGTTCACCAGGCCGTGATTCTGCAGGCCGTAGCCGGAAGCGAGTTTCCCGGCCTCTTTTACAGCGGGAGATTGGACGTCCAGATAGATGTTCATACCCACTCCCTCACCAGCTTGCGATCGCCAAGGTAGAGTTCGTTTGCGGAATTCGTATCCAGCGCCCATTTGATTCGATCCAGACCTTCCGTGATGTCGCGGATCGTGCCGCAGTAGCTCAGCCGAAGGTGGCCTTCGAATCCAAATTCCTTCCCCGGCACCGTGACGACGCGTACCTTGTCGAGCAGGAAACTGGAGAGCTTTTGTGAGTCCTTCATGTAAGCGCTGAAGTCGGGGAAACAATAGAATGTGCCCTCGGGCTGATAAACCTTGATTCCGTCAAAGGCTCGGAGCCGGTCCATCATGACGTTTCGGTTGTTTTCCAACGTGACGCGCAGGCTGTCCACGGCCGACTGCATGCCGTTGAGCGCACCTACCGCCGCCCACTGTGCAGGCGCCGAGGGGCCCGAGGTTTGCTGCGACTGGATAGTCGCCATGGCTTCGGTAAGAGCCTTGCTGGCGATGGCCCAGCCGATGCGAAAGCCCGTCATCGCGTACATCTTCGACACGCCATTAATGACCACCAGCTTCGACTCTTCGAGCGGCAACCTCGCCGTCTCGTAACAGATCGGAGCGCTCTTGCCGTCGAAGACGAGCCGGTTATAAATGTCGTCCATGATGAGGTAGATGCCTTTTTTTTCGCAGAACTCAACCATTTCCTGTACGAAGTCCTTCGAGTACATGGCTCCCGAAGGGTTATTGGGGCTATTCAGGATGATGGCCTTCGTGTAGGAACTCACAACGTCCACGATCTCTTTGACCGTGGGGAAGAAGGTTCCGTCTTCCGCGGTCACAGGCACCGGGACTCCGCCAGCCAGCTTTACCATCTCCGGGTAGCTGACCCAGTAG
>DASPTQ010000049.1:0-3454 GCA_035623335.1 Terriglobales bacterium | reverse complement strand
GACGCACCAATACACCAGCAGGATCAGGCCAATCGCAAAGACGCTCCAGGTGATCCAGTCGATCTGCATCAGCTTTGTCTTTTCGGGCATAAGCTTGTGATCTTAAGCCGTGGCCGGAGGACAGGCCGAAATCAAGTAGATGTAAATGGGCCAGTCCTTCGAATCAAGAAGCGCTTAATATGGGTCGTTCCTCGGGGTTTTCGTCCTCGGGAAGTGAAGAAACCAGGGCAAGCTGCTTGCTTTTGGAGCTTACCATGACTTTCTTTTACTATCGAAAACTTTTCTGATATGGTTTCACACCGAACCAGCGACGGAGGGAACTATGTTCAACCGGCGAGAGTGGTTGCAAGGAGCAGTCATCCTGGCCGGAGTCGCTGCCCAATCGGCTCGAGGCCTTGCGTCCAGCGGTGCAGCCCCACAGAAGACCGAGCCCGGTTCTTTGCCGCTTTCCGAGTTCGCGCCGAAGAGCATGCTGCAAGTGCACGAGTCACACATCGAACGCGCTCGATTCCCCGCTATCGACTTTCACACCCACATCAGCACTTCGGCCAAGTCTGAGCGCGGAGTTGCGCTGGCAGCGGAGCGCAAATATCTCGGAGCTCCGGAGGAACTTCTGGCGGTCATGGACCGCAAGAACCTCCGTGCCATGGTGAACCTCACCGGCGGATACGATCACGGCCTGGAGGAAGTCATCACCAGATATGATCGAGCTTTTCCCGGCCGGTTCTACACTTTTACCGAGCCCTCCTACGCGCGGCTCAAGGAACCCGGCTACCCACAGCTTCAAGCGCAGGCCATCGAGCAAGCCCATGGGCAGGGGGCTCGTGGCCTGAAAATTCTCAAAACTCTCGGACTCTACCTTCGCGAGAACATTACCTCGGGCGAGCTGGTGAAAGTGGACGACCCCAGATTCGATCCCATGTGGGATGCTTGCGGTCAACTGAACATGCCCGTGGCCATTCACGTGTCGGATCCGGTTGCGTTCTTCACTCCGACCGACTGTTTCAATGAACGCTACGAAGAACTCAACCACCATCCTGATTGGTCTTTTTATGGCCGCGACTTCCCCAGCAACGCGCAAATACTTGAGGCCAGAAATCGGGTGTTCGCCAGGCATCCCAAAACGCGATTCGTGGTACTTCACGTCGGCAACTTTGCCGAGAATCTCGCCAACGTGGCGGAGAACCTGGACCAGTTCCCGAACATGAGTGTGGACATCGCGGCCCGCATCGGCGAACTGGGAAGGCAGCCGAGAACCGCGCAGAAGTTTTTCGAAAAATATCAGGACCGCATCTTGTTCGGCACCGACGCCACCCCGCACGGAGACCAGTATCCCCAGCAGGTATTCAACGACCGCTTGTACGAGATCTACTATCGTTTTCTGGAAACGGACGACGAATACTTCGACTATGCACCTGCGGAAATCCCTCCCCAGGGCCGCTGGCGCATCTATGGCATCAGTCTGCCGGAGACAGTTCTTCGCAAAGTGTATTTTGACAACGCAGCTCGCCAGCTAAGCATCGCGTGATGCTCGTGAAACTTCGTGGCAGAACCGGAACTCGCATCAGGCTCTCTGCTTGTTCTTTCGCGGCGACCTGTCTGCTCACCCTGATCGTTGCTCGTCCCGGCGCGGCTTCCAATGATGCCGTCTTCGAAAGCACGCAAGCTCCGCAAGATTTCACCTTGACCACCGACCCGACGACCGCGCTCTGGTCACACGCGCACCCGGTCTACGCAGACAAGGGACCTCACGGAGAACTGCGGTCGCGTTACCGCACGGAGATTCGCTCGCGCTGGACCGAAAAGAACCTGTACTTCCTGTTCATCTGCCCCTACGAGGCCCTTTACCTGAAACCGCAGCCCAGTACCTCCACCGAAACATTTCAGCTCTGGGATTGGGATGTGGCCGAGGTATTCATCGGGGCCGATTTCCAGAACATCCGCAGATACAAGGAATTCGAAATCTCTCCCCAGGGAGAGTGGGTCGATCTCGATATTGATCTGGCGAAGCCCCACCACGAAGACGGCTGGACCTGGAACTCCGGCTTTACCGTGGCGGCTCGCATCGATCGGGCCGCGAAAATCTGGTACGGAGCTATGAAGATCCCGTTTTCCGCTCTCACTGGCGAAACGCCGCAGGCGGGGCAGGAGTTCCGCATCAACCTCTTTCGCAGCCAAGAGCCGCCGCCGCATCGGATTGCCATCGCGTGGCGGCCAACCATGAGCAACACGTTCCACACGCCGGAGCGCTTCGGCCTTCTTCGCCTGACAAAAGGGACAGTCAAATATACGGCTGATTTCGGGCTCGGCAGAGCCCGGTCGAAATGGTCAATGCCCCCGGAGAAATCAACCTCCCAACTATCGAACATTTGCTTTGGCTGGACAAACGAAAGAGAACGATATATAACGAAAGCGTTCAGCAGTTCCTTGTTTGGCGATTCCGGCAGGCCGGAACCTTTCGCCACCAGGTCAAGCGAGCATGCTGCGACCGAACAGTCACGATAGCGGGAGGATCGGGTCTTTTCCGCGAGTAAACCTTTCCGACGCGCTCATGTCGGTTCATATTTCTCGCCCTCACAGGAGAATCCCCATGAAGAACACTGCTCTTGCGGTCATCTGGCTTTGTCTGGTTGGGATCGCCATGTCTGCCCTGGCGCAAGTCGACACCGGCAGTCTGGTGGGCACGGTTAAGGATGCGACTGGCGCCCTCCTGCCCGGCGTCACCGTCACAGCGACCAACACTGATACCGGCATTGCCACCACGGCAAAAACCGAGCAGAACGGCGACTACGTGATCACGCCGCTCCACATCGGGCGTTACTCCGTGACTGTCGAGAGCTCCGGATTCCGCAAGGAAGTGCGCAAGGATATTGTGCTCGATGTGCAGCAGACCATACGGCTCGATTTCACGCTTCAGGTCGGCTCGATTTCAGAAACGATGGAAGTCAGTGGAGCACCGCCGTTGCTCGAAACCGAGAGCGCATCTCTAGGCGATGTTGTGACCGCAGAAACGGTTGAGGAGTTGCCCCTGAACGGCCGGCGCTATACAGACCTCGCCGAGCTGACCTCAGGTGTCGCGAAGGTCATCGAGGGACCGGTAAACGGCGGCAGTGCGCCAACCAACGGCAATACCGGGGGAAGTTTTGCCGTCAATGGCACGCGCGGGGATCAGAACAACTTTACTCTCGACGGCATTGACAACAACTCTAACGACAACGGAGATGTGGCGGTATTGAGCAGCGTGGATGCCATTGCCGAATTCAAGATTCAGACTTTGGATTACTCGGCGGAATTTGGGCGGAGCGGCGGCGCGGTCATTAATGCCGCCACTAAGTCGGGAACGAACAAGTTTCATGGCAGCGCGTGGGAGTTCCTGCGCAACGACGCCTTTGATTCCGCGCAATATGGCTTTGGCTCTGTTGTGCCCAAAGCACCTTACAAGCAGAACCAGTTT
>DASPTQ010000048.1:0-2049 GCA_035623335.1 Terriglobales bacterium | reverse complement strand
GCAGGCATTTAGTGTCAGCTTTTGGGATCCTTCTATTAGCAGCAGGTGCGTTGTTTGCCCAGGAGAAACCTGGCACCGTTGCAGCTCTGGAATTCCAGAAACCAAAGAACGGGATGGTGCCGCAGTACGAGGCAGGACGTAAGCAGAAAGCCGCATGGCACAAGCAGCAGAACGATCCGCTGGCGCTATACGTATGGGAAACGCTCAGCGGCGAGGATACAGGAACCTTCATCGTGGGCCGGCTCGGTCAGCACTGGGCTGACTTCGACAAACCGGCCGTCTCAGACGAGGCTGATATCGCGGAATTTCAAAAGGTGGTCGGCGGTTACGTCGATTCGGTCATCACCCACTACTACGAATTCCAGCCTAAAATCAGCAGCCCCGCCGAGGGCAACGCACCCGCGAAATTCTCCGAGCTCGTCACGTTCTACATACGTTACGGGAAGGGCGCAGAGTTTCGCTCGGCTCTCGACCGCATCCATGAAGCGGCGCAGAAGACGAAATGGCCCCCCAACTACTACTGGTACACGCTGGCCAGCGGCGGACCGGGAGGAGTCTACGTGCTGGTACTGCCGCGCAACAGCTGGGCGGATTTCGAGGAGAAACCCGAAGTGAAGCCGTTCCGCGACATGATCAAGGACGCGTTCGGACAAACCGAAGCGGATTCGATTATCGATCGTCTGGACGAGTCGGTGAAGGAAGAGACAACCGCCATCGTCAAATTCCGCGGCGATTTGAGTTACTTGCCGGGCAAATAGATGTGAGGCCCGTGCTTCGGCACGGGCCTTTATGCGCTCTTCAGTTCCGGCTCGCCACTGTGCTCGGGATTCTCTCCGGGCTCGGGGAAATCTGTGTCGGCATCTTTGAGCATGGGGTCCTGGTCGCGATGGCCGAGCTGCTTCTCCAGGCCGATGTTGCCCGGAATCTTGTGATCTTCCACTTCGATGGCGCCCTTGCCGAGATCCTGATCGGTCTTGCCCTGTAGCATGATTCCACCTCGTGCAATGAATCGGCGACAAGCGGTAACGAGAAATGAGAGCCGCCGCGCCTGCACCAAGTTTATGCCTGGCGCTTTCTGATTGAAATACTCATTTTCACGGATGAAGGGGTGCGGGGCGCACTCCGCTTGCGGCATACGTTGACGCGTCTTTAGCCGCCAGATAGGATGGCGTGCCCGTCACAGGGAGCGACGTGAAGCGCGAGAGTCGGCCGGGAATCGAAGTACCGATCTTGTGTCGAGATTCACCGGCATGCTCCTCCATCCACGCGTCAATGGCCGGATCCCGCTCGACAGCGCCGTTGAATCGCAGCAATTCCCCTCTTATGGTCGCGGCGGTTCTGTGCTCCTGAAATCTGCGGCTACGCAGCACCCTTATCTCCCTTCAAGGGCTAACGACCGGAAGTCACGCCGATCCAGGCAGCGCGGCTGGAAGCCGCGACCTTTCGAACCGTGCCTTCATGCGAGTTTTCAGCGGCCTGCTCGTGTCTCGCTTTGCTCGATCGACAGCCGAGGCGGCTGTCGCTACATAACCTTGCTATCTTCCTGTGCTCGAGACTCCTAGCTTGCGCAGGCGGTCGCGGGCCTGCAGAGCTTCGGGCGAGTGCGGATAACGCTGGATCAGATGGCGCAACTCGCTGACACCATCGTCCTGCTTGCCCAGTTCGATCAGGGCGAAGCCCTTCTTCAGCTGAGCCGAGGCGGCCTTGTTGCCGCTAGGGAAGTTCTGTAAGACCTGGTCGTAGCTCTGCGCCGCCTGCTGGTAGTTTCCCTGCCGGAACTGAATTTCGCCGAGGTAGAAGTAGCTGTTCCCCGCCAGATCGGTGTTGGGATAGAACTTGAGGTAGTCGGAGAACTCCTGCGACGCCAGGTCGTTCTTGTTGCCGTTGTAGTCGCGCAGGGCGTTGTTATAGAGCACGTCCGGGGGCGGAGCCTGAGCCTGGGCCTGCTGCTGTGCCTGTTGCTGGGCCTGCTGCGCCTGGATGCTTTGCTGGGATGCCTGCAGGTCTTCCAGTTGCTTGGACACCTTGGCCAGCCGGACCTTGAGCTCG
>DASPTQ010000047.1:0-4419 GCA_035623335.1 Terriglobales bacterium | reverse complement strand
AATCAAGTGAAGATCATCTGGACTCTAGAGGCGGAGCCTCTTGGCGAAGCGCATTGCCGATTTGCGACGGAGACCCGGGAGTCCGGCGCTTCCTTCCCGCTCGATACCTGCGAAGCCGAAACCAATGGCTAGAATGTCGAGAATCCACGTGGCTAAGAGCAGAACGCCCAGCGGCACTTTGGGAACGGCAGGTTTGGCTGCCAGTCCTACCGAGAAATGTCCAATCGGCCCCATCATGCCCTCCATCTTGCCTATACTGCGGTCTGGGCGAACAGGGATGCTGTGATCCAGAGCACAGCATGCTCTCTGGCTTCATTCAAAGATGAGGACGAGCGTATGAGGAGGACTCCGATGACAACCAAATCGAAATCTGGGAAACCTCACTCACGGAAGCCTGTTCAACAGAACGACATTCAGGAACGCATCCGCCGACGTGCCTACGAGTTGTACGAGGGGCGTGGCAGTATTGATGGCTTTGCTTTGGACGACTGGCTCCAAGCCGAATCGGAGGTACTTGGAGCAGGGAGGCAACGGAAGGCCAAAGCAGCGAGAGGGTCTCAGTGTTGACCGCGATCAAGCTCTTGCATACCGTGATCTGGGCATTCTTGGCGGGTGCATACTTGCGTTGCCCGTCTTGGCGGTGCTCCGTCGATTCCGCTGGGCTGCGATTCTCACCGTGATTGTTCTTCTGGAGTGCGGTGTACTGGGTGTTAATGCAGGCAGATGCCCGCTGACTGATTTGGCAACCAAATACACCGCTGACCGGGCATCCAACTTCGACATCTACTTGCCGAACTGGTTGGCCGAGCACAACAAGCTTGTTTTCGGACTGCTCTTCGTCGCTGGCGAATTGGTTGTGCTCGGTTGCTGGCTTCGGCAGAAGTTCACCAGTCAGCTTAGTTAAAGACCGCGATCCTAATTGAGCCAAAGAGAGACCACTGTCATGCTGGTGCTTAAATCGGGCACACTGTATTTTGCGCTCGTATTCGCGGTCGGCTTTGTGCTTGGAGCCATCCGCACAACATGGATCGTTCCTCGCATGGGCGCAAGAAGAGCCGAACTGATGGAAATGCCCATCATGCTCGTGGTTACCATCATCGCAGCACGGTGGGCGGTTCTGAGGTTTGGAGTGCCGCCCGTGCCGTCTATCCGACTGGGGATGGGTTGCATCGCACTCGTGCTCATGCTCGTTGCGGAATTCGGACTCATGCTCTGGGTTCGAGGGCTGTCGATCAGGCAATATCTCGCCACGCGAGACCCCGTGTCAGGCACGGTCTATTACGCTATGCTGGTGGTGTTTGCCATCATGCCGCTGCTCGTAGTTTCAATAAATTCCCGGTAATAGCCGCCATGTGCGGGCGCAGTAAGCGTCGTATTCGACCCCGAAGTGTGAGCGCAGCAGGCGCTCTTCGGAACGAATCCGCGCCACAAGCGGCACCAGCAGCGAAGCGACTAGGAGCACACCAACACCTGAGCGAAATGTCAGCACCCATCCCACCGAACTGATGAGCAGTCCAAGATAGCTAGGGTTGCGGATGACGCCATAAATACCAGTCGTCTCCAGCGTGTGCCCCGGCTGGATGGCGACCAGCCCGCTGAAACGATTCCTCAGCACATACACGGGAAAGATGCGCAACAACCCGCCCAAAAAACACACCGCAACGCCCACCCACCGCATCGTGTCGCCGTCAACTGTCCAGAAGCCGATGCGGTCGGTATACGACGAAAAAAAGGCCATCAGCAGCGCAATTACACTGAACGCCCCCAGCACCCAGCGGTTGCTGCGATCTTCCTTTTCGCCTGTGCTTATGCCTCCACCTGAAGGAATCGCGAGAACCGCGAGAACCACGGTGATGCCAGCAAATCCCCAAAATGCCGGATGCGCAAAAAACGCGCTCCACCCACCCCAGCCCATGATCGCCAGACCAAACTGAATTAGAATCGACACGACTCCGGTGACCACAATCTTAATGCTGCTGGTCATGGCCTCTCCTCGTTGGTTGAAGATTCGTAATCATGATTAATTGCCAGTGGCGCGGACACGAGGAGCCGAGATGCCCTTGCCGCTACACATCCTTCAGTTGCTCCTCAGTCATGCCGAAATAATGACCAAGTTCATGGATGAGAGTCTGGCGAATCTGATGACGAACTTCTGCCTCGTTGGAGCAGGCCGCCTCAATATTCTTCTGGTAAAGCACGATGTGATCCGGCCCTGTGGACAGGTTGAAGACGCTCCTCTTAGTGGCGGGCACGCCGTGGAAAATCCCTAGAAGCAGCCGCCTGTGCTGTCCCGGTTTGGGGCTTGACTGGTTCGGTGGATAATCCTCGACCAGAATCGCGACGTTCTGGATTCGGCTGCGGAATTCTTCCGGCAGCGAATCCAAGGTTTCTTCAGCAACGTTGATGAAGTCTTCGCGCTTCATCCTTCAGTCACCATTTTGCCTCGAATCAGCGAAGGAATAGATTCGGAGTCTCAAACTCTGACCGGATTGCCCAATATGCGCTTGACTTCATTGGTGACGAAGCTGAGAAAACGTATCGCATTATCTTCCAACTCAGGTGTCGTCGAGCCGGAATTCCTTTAACCGATTCTCTCTAGCCGCATGGATGACGGGATGCCAGATCGACGGGATAGTTTCCAGCGACCAATCATACGCTTGGTCTTTGCAAGCCAATTTCCTCTAAAAGCGATTCTCACTGAACTCTCACTACGCTTCGACGTGGCTTATCCCCTGCCGTCTGAGTTTTTCTCAAATGAGGACCAAAGAGCTTCGCGCCGACTGCGGAGTCGCTAGGCGTAGCCTCGGAACCCGTGATTGCCCGGACTCGCTTCCTATGCGGCGGCTGCGGCTTTCGATGCTAACCGCCATTCGTACTCCCATCCGTCGAGCGCATGTATGTAGAACTGGGTCATGTCCTCGAACCCCTTGATGCTTCCGATGTTATCGACAAGCCGTTCGCCCGCCTTCCCCGCCTTGACGAGTTCGTCCACCCCGCATGTACAGTCGTCGTCAACGTCGCAGCGGCATCTTTGCACAGCCCAGAGTTCGACCTGATATCCTGCCTCTGCCAAGTGTCGTCGTTAACATGCTCCACGAGGTCGAACCAAAAACCGGGAAGGTCTTTGACGGAACGAATCTGCGGAAGGAATGGATGAAAGCCTGCGCTGCGTGTGAACTCGGAACGGTCACCGAGGTCGAAGAACGACCCTACGACCCGCTGTACTCCGGGCTGACGTTACACGACCTCCGCCGTTCAGCAGTCCGCAATCTGCGGAAGGCAGGGGTGTCCGAACATGAGGCAATGAAAATCAGCGGGCACAAGACACGGAGCGTCTTTGAACGATACAATATCGTGAGCACGGACGACATCATGGCTGCGATGCAAAAAGTCGAAACGGCATCTCTGAACGACGTCCGTACGGGCACACGCAAGCCCGTTCAGTCCACTCAATCCAAGCTCCGTAGTGAGAGTTTGGTGAGAGTTGGTCGTCGTGCCGCCCGTAAGTCATTGATGGCGCTATCGTCTAGGGGTTAGGACGGAAGATTCTCAATCTTCAAACCCGGGTTCGATTCCCGGTAGCGCTACCAAACCTTCCACTAGCAGGATCCCCAGTGTTTATGCCGCGAATCGCAGTGAATCCGGAGTCCTTTCGAAGCTGGCGCAATCCGTAGCGCAGGTCCTGGATCATTCCCATAGGTTGCTCTCAACCTTAATCATCAGTCATCGGCTGTTGCACTCCGTAGCCGTTCGAGATTTGAGCATGTGATTGATCCGGCGCCGATTAGCATTCCGGGCGGGCGTTGTCGAACAATCGCACGTGTCCATGATTGTTACCTGCTGTCCGTGGGCCAACAAAACAGATTGCATTGGCTGGAGCGCGAAGGGTTCCTTGCAGCTAACACGGAGTGTCCGCTAGTGGACAGCGAAGTTGCTCGACTGGACATGTTTTTCGCTCGTCGCAGCCTCGGAGACCTGGTATCGCCTGCAGTTTCAATAGCTTGGGGTCGTTTCCCGATTGGCTTCGCGTTTGCCAATTAGATTTGCGATGGATATCGCCCGCCCAGAGTTCAAGGAACGCAAGCGCAAGCGAATGATCGCCGCAGCGGCTGTGATCGTCGTTGTAGTCGCCGCCTTATTTTTCGTTGTAGCCCGCCTGAAACCGGCGGCGCCTACCGTTGAACGCGGGACCGTATGGACTGATTCGGTGAAGCGTGGCTCGATGCTACGCCAGGTGCGCGGGCTGGGATCGCTTGTGCCCGCCCAGGAATCGGTCCTGCAGATCCCCGCTCAGACGGAAGCCACGGTGGTGCGAATCCGCATGCTCCCGGGTTCGGTCGTCAAGCCTGACACCATCCTGATGGACATGACCAATCCGCAAGTGGAGCAGGCGGCGGTCGACGCGCAGCTGCAATGGAA
>DASPTQ010000046.1:0-39263 GCA_035623335.1 Terriglobales bacterium | reverse complement strand
CAAGCATCCGCACCCGGTCGCAAGCCTGGCGCTCCGGGGGGTCAGAACCACCAGGATGCCAGCCGCTCAAAGCGCCGAGCGGGGCGAATCGGTTTCGCATCGAGAGATGTCTGAGCCAACGACCAGCCTTAAGACCGGATGCAGTAGAGTTGCCTCCGCGACTTCCATCAACAAACAGCTCTCTTCCGACGAAGGAGAATCACCCATGAGGAAGACTATCCTAGTCGCCGTCTTTTTGATCAGCGCAGCGGTGTTTGGGTTAGCGCAAGTCGACACCGGCAACCTGGTTGGAACCGTCAGAGATCCGAGCGGCGCAGTTCTCTCCGGAGTCACCGTGACCGCAACCAACACCGATACCGGGGTTAGTACGGTCGTAAAGACCGAACCTAACGGCAATTTCGTGATTACTCCGCTTAAGATCGGCCGGTACTCTGTTTCCGTCGAGGCCAGCGGGTTCCGCAAAGAAGTACGCCAGGACATCGTGCTCGATGTGCAGCAGACCATTCGGCTCGATTTCGCGCTTCAGGTCGGCTCGGTAACGCAAACTACCGAAGTCAGCGGAGCCGCTCCGCTGCTGGAGACAGAAAACGCGTCCTTGGGCGACGTTGTGACCAGCTCAACCGTGGAGCAGTTGCCCTTGAACGGGCGCCGCTACACGGACCTGGCAACGCTCACCTCGGGGGTCGCCAAGATTACCGAGGGGCCGGTCAACGGCGGCAGCACACCGACCAACGGCAATGCCGGGGGAAATTTCGCCGTCAATGGAACCCGCGGGGACCAAAACAACTTCATTCTGGACGGCGTCGACAACAATTCCAACGACAATGCTGACGTGGCCATCTTGAGCAGCGTAGACGCGCTCGCTGAATTCAAGATTCAAACGTCGAACTACTCGGCCGAATTTGGGCGAAGCGGGGGCGCCGTAATCAACGCCACCACCAAGTCGGGGACGAACGCATACCACGGAAGCGCCTGGGAGTACCTGCGCAACGATGCCGTGGATGCGCGCGGATTTTTTGAATCGCCAGGCTCGCCCAAAGCGCCTTACAAGCAGAACATGTTCGGAGGAACGTTTGGCGGACCTATCTTCAAGGATAAAGCGTTCTTTTTTGTCGACTACGAGGGCAACCGGATCCACCAGGCGCAGACTGACATCGTCACCGTCCCGACTGCGGCCGAGCACATTGGGAATTTTAGCGATATTCTCGGTCCGCAATCCACGAGCTGCGGTGCCAACGGGACTTCAGCTTGTGTGGATATACTAGGCCGGCCCATCTACGTAAACGAGATCTACAATCCAGCCACCACGCGTTACGTTACGGTGGCTGGCACTCCGGTCTTGGTGCGAGACGGCTTCGGCTTTGATCCCGTCACCGGACTCCCCATACCCGGGAAGGCAAACATCATTACCCAAGGCCTGAATAAGGTGGGCTTGAACTACGCCGCTCTTTATCCCTTGCCCAATATTGCGGGAGCGTTCGCCAATAACTACACGGTGAATGCCCCGGGCACCGAGCAGGTCGACTCGATGGATGTACGGACCGATGAAAACATTACCTCCAAGATTCAGCTGTTTCAACGATTTTCCCTGAGCCAGGATGAACGCTTTCAAGCTCCTGTGTTCTCCGGCATTGCTGACGGAGGAACTTACAACACCGGCAATCGGCCGCTGCAGAGTCGGGGCGCCGTGCTCGGTCTTACCCAGACTATCAGCCCTACGCTGGTGAACTCATTCCGGCTCGGATACAACTACGTCCATTACATTTCGAACTCGCCCTCCTATGGACAACAGTATCCACCGCCGGGCTTGCAGGTTCCAGGTGTCCCCAACGAACCATCGATCAACGGACTGACGTACTTCATGCCCCCCCCGTACCAAGCGCTCGGCGAGCCTCTTTATACTCCTACGAAGTCCACCACCCAGGACATCCAGTTTGATGACACGATCAGTTGGGTGCACGGAAAACACTTCCTTAAGGCGGGGCCGCAGTTCCGGTGGGACCAGTTCAACCTCCTGCAAATTGGCCAGCCGCGCGGCAACCTGAGTTACAGCGGACAATTCACGTCGGTAAATCCTGGTGCTCAAGCGGGCAGCGGCAACGCCCTGGCCGACATGCTCCTGGGCTTTCCCGTTACTGCCAGGATTTCGACCGTCGCCTACTTCGGCAACCGTCAGCACACGTACGGAGCATTTGGAGAGGACACGTACAAGGTATTGCCGAATTTGACCTTGATTCTCGGGTTGCGTTACGACTACGCCACACCCTTCTATGTGGCAGGTAATCGGGAGAGCAATTTCAATTACACAACCGGGCAAATCATCCCCGCCGGTACACCGGGTTACCCGAAATACCTGTCCGTGGTTGACAAGGACGATTTTGCACCGCGCGTGGGACTTTCCTACAGCCCATTCAAATCTAAACCGTTGGTTGTACGCGCCGGGTACGGGCGTTTCTTTGTCTTTGGGGAAATCCGCACCGGTGATCCGCTGCAACTGGCTTACAATCTGCCGTTCTTTTTCGAACCCACCTTCAACAGCGCTGGCGATGTGCCATCGCAAGTTACCTTGACGACGGGATTCCCTGCCCTGAATCCAAGCCAGGCACAGTCCGGCGTTACCAGCCAAGATTACCGCCTCCATACGGCGGTTTATGACGAGTGGAACCTTAACCTCGAGTACCAACTGCCGGGGAAAATCCTGATTTCTCCGGCCTACGTAGGCACCAAGGGAACCCACCTTCAGTCGCTCGTGGACAGGAACCAGATCCCCACCCCAGAAGCTTCGTTTAATCAAGCCCTCCGACCCTATCCGAAATACTCAGGGTTCACTTCGATTGAGAATCGAGGAAACTCTACTTACGAGGCCTTTCAAATCAAGGCAGAGAAACAGACCTCGAATGGCCTCTATTTCTTGAGCGCCTACACTTTCGGCAAAGCTATCAACGATCAGCCGGAGATTTGCTGCAATGCACCCTGGCCTCAGAACAGCTATGACCTTAAGGCGGAAAAGGGGCTCTCGGACTTTGATAACCGCCAGCGTTGGGTTACGAGCGTCGATTACGCGTTGCCCGTAGGGAGTGGCCAAAGGTTCTTAAATCAAGGGGGAGCCATGAACGTAATTTTGGGTGGGTGGCACGTCGGCGGGATCATCACCTTCCGCGCCGGCTTTCCTTTCTCTCCGGCGATGGACTACGACCCTACCAATACTGGTTCTCAGGGACTCATGCGAACCAATAAGATTGGCAATGGCAGTCTTCCGCATCAGGGCCCGAACTTATGGTTCAACATCAACGATTTTCCGGTCCCGACGTGCTATTGTTTCGGCGATGCCGGAAAGAACATTCTGGAAGGCCCCGGGGAGAGCGGGGCGGACATTGCCCTCCACAAGTTCTTCAACATCACCGAACGGTTTGGCCTCGAGTTTCGCACGGAATTCTTCAACGCCTTCAACCATCCCGTCTTTTCTCAGCCAGACAATTACATCACAGACGGCCCTGGAGCCGCGGGTGTGATCACGTCCACGGTGATACCGCAGCGACAGATTCAGTTTGCCCTGAGGGTGCAGTTCTAGCTGTACCGTCTCCCTTGGCAGTTGGCTGCAGCGGCCCGGGGAGACGGAAGCGCCGGTTGGCATAGGGAAGGCAATTTTGCTGCCTGCAGGACCTTAATGCCGATCATCCATGCCTTTTGCTATTCCGCCGCGAAGGATACTGCCGGGATATCGAAATCCGGTGCAGGCAGCCGGCGCCGAAGCCGAAAAGTCAAGATCGGAAGGAGGAGGACGTCGATGCAGCGCCGAGACTTTCTCAAGAGTAGTGTCGCATTGGCCGTAGCTGCGGAGCTCGGAGCGAACCAGGCGCACGCGCTGGTTCGTGCTCACAACTGGGGACAATATAACTTCGGTTCTGGGCCGACGGTGTCGGATCGCCTTAATCAGGGACCCTTTCCGCAGTTCCCTCCCGACGCCGCGATTCCCAGCGATGAAGTGGTGATGACCACAACACCTTCGGAAGACGTCGTGCCCAACTATGGAAAGGGACTGGTCACCTACATCACGGCCGACATGGGCACGGAAGAGATCAAGTCGGACAATATCCCCCAGGCGATTGAAGATTTGGTTCGATTCCCGTTGGGCCAGCAGCTCTACCTGCGCCCGACTTGGCGGGAAATCCAGCCGCGGCCTGGACGCCTCGAATTCCCCGATTACATAAAGCTGACGTTCGATTTAGCGAAGAAAAACAACAAGCGCATCGGAATGCGCATTCAGATGAGCGCTCCGGACTACTGGCACCAACCCGCACTTCCGGATTTCATTCTCGACAAAGTTCCTACGGTAGAGCTGGTTCCCGACCCCAAGGAAGCAAGCACGGCGGCGGCAAGATTCATGAAGAACCCCTATTCGCGCTATCAGCCCCGTTATGACCATCCTTTTTTCCAGCAGTCATTCAATGAACTGGTCGGCCTGTTGGCGGCGGAATACAACGGAAGTCCGGTCATCGAGTTCATCGATACCTTCTTCTATGGGTTTTGGGGTGAAGGTCACACCTGGCCCTTCCTCAATAATCCTTTTCCCGACTACCCAACCGCAGAGCGGACCTGGGTGAACATGCTGGAAGTTCAGTTAGAGCACTTTACCAAGACCCCTTTGATGACCAACACCCAGCCCGATTACAGCCGGGTAGGCAATTCAGAGGTTTTGGACCGCACCGTCCGCAGCAACAACTGGATTCGCAGCGACACGATCTTCATCGAGAATGAACAGATTGAGGCCCTGAGCAACCGTCCAGCTTGGATCGCCGTGATGATCGAACAGGGCGTCCCCGGCAAGCCTCCGGATCCAAACACTGAGCGCGAAGGCATATCGCCGTCCGACAACATCATTGCTCATGTCATGGATGTGGGAGCGAATTACTGGTCGCTTTGGAACTTCCACGCGATCAGCGCCCAGAACCTGATGAGCTACTACCAGGCATACCCAACCTGGTTCGACCGGATTAATCGTCGAGTTGGCTACCGGGTGCGACCGTCCTTGATCTGGAGCTATGAAGACACGGGGTACCTGGGACTGATTATCGGCTTCGCCAACGATGGCATCGCTGGTGTACCGGGCGTCTTGCGAGTGACCGTGGAGAGCGAGGATGGAAAGGCGCGAAAGAGCGGTTGCCTGGATCCAGGATATCCCTTACCTGGAAAGATCCGGCAGGCTCAGTTTGTGCTGCCCCCCGGGACCAAATGGGAGGGCTCGAAGCTGCGAGCCGAGATTGAGGTGAAAGGCATACGTTACCCGGTGCGGTGGGCCTGCCACCAGAAACTGAATGATGATGGCTCACTCACTTTGCGTCCTAACCTCCATCATGGCGTTTAATAACCGCGATCTGGGGCAATCCCAAGGAGGTAAGCACTGTGCGCAGGCGGGATTTCATGAAGGCGGGTGCAGTCCTGGCAGGGGCGAGCAGCCTTGCGCCTCGCCGGTTGTGGGCGGACGTCCCTGACCATCTATGGGAGGGTTATGACTTTGGTTGCCCACCCGTCACCAATCGGCTGGACCAAGGACCGTTCGGCATTGCTCAGGATGAAGGCTGGTTTACGATTTTTGTAACGCAGCCTTCTCGCGTTCACATCCGGAACTTCGGAACTGGCTTAGTGGGCTACACCTGGGAGGAAAACGGGCCGGCACTCCCCGTGCAGTGCGGCAAAGAGACTCTGGAGCAAAGTATCGAAAAGATGGCGTCCCTGCCGTTCGTGGATGTGCTCTATATTCGATGCGACTGGAGAGACGTGCATGCAGGTCCGGGCAAGCTGCAACTTTCCCCTGTCTGGGACGCTACCTTCGACGCAGCCAAGCGTCACAATTTAGGGGTAGGATTCCGAATCCAGCTGTCCAGCCCGAACGTCCAGCCGCAAAAGCTCGCCATGCCGGACTTCGTGCGCGAGAAAGTTCCCCTCGTCAACCTAGGCCACGCGTCGCACGAGCACCAGAACAGCTTTGATTTCTTCGAACCGCGATACGACTCCCCCGAGTTTCAAAAGGCCTTTGCCGATTTGAATGAACTGCTTGCCGCACGCTTCGGTGGCGACCCGCACTTGGAATACATGGACTTAATGATGTACGGCTTTTGGGGGGAAGGCCACACCAACGATCTGCCTAATCCGTTTCCCGATTACCTGACCGCAGAGAAGACCTTCGTTCAGATGACGCGCTTACAGATCGACATTTGGAAGAAGACTCCTCTGGCCGTCAACACCCAGCCCGACATCAGCAATGTGGGCAACCGCGAGGTGCAGGATCTGGCCGTCCGTTCCGGTTGCTGGTTGCGTTCCGACAGTCTGATCATGGACGAGCCGATCCAGATCGAGGAACTCAGCCATCGTCCCCCCTGGCTCGCCGTCATTATGGAAGACGGTGAAAATCGCCACTATGTGCTCCCCGAAGACGCGCCCGAAGAGCAGGCTTGCCTGGCCAAGCTGTCGGCTTCGATGCTGGCATTTGTCGGCCAGGATAACGAAGTTCAACCCAGCGATGACTATCCCCATCGGATTGGGGGTCCGCTGGACCTGCCCTATCGGGAATGCGCCGGTTTTCATGCGCTGGACATCGGCACGAACTATTTTGCCCTCTGGACTGAGGCCGGCAATATTGGTCGCTACTATGAGAAGTACCCTGACTCACTCCGCGCCATGGAGCAAAGGCTCGGTTATCGCGTGCGCCCATCGTTGATTTGGCAGAGAAAACGCTACGACACGACCGAGCTGATTTTGGGCATTGTCAACGATGGTGTGGCAGGAGTCCCGGGAATCCTAGGCATCTACGCCGAGAGTGCTGACGGTCGAGTCAAGGTCGGAGGCAATCTGGATGCGGGCCAACCCCGCGCCGGCCAGCTTCGGCAGTGCTCCCTCATCCTCCCCAAAGGTATGGACGGACAGCAGATCACTCTGCGCGCCGAACTTGAAGTCAAGGGCGTGCGTCGGCCGGTCCGCTGGGCCTGTCACGAGCGAATCAACCCTGATGGTTCCCTGACCATCCGCACCAAGAAGAACAGTGACCCAGGCTGGAGAAAGGGTGTATAGGCTCGATGGATTCCTGCCGCGCCCACCCACGACTAGGCTCACGGATTCCTGGTCAGTAGCAGGCCTATCCTCCATCCTTTTGTCAAAGCGCGGGCGGGGGGTGATGCGGCGGCACCGCAAAACTCACCCTACGCGTTATCCGCAGGTTTAAGGGGTTTTTCAGGTTGAGCCCTCCGGATCACCGACCAACGTAACTCTCGAATTCCAAAGGAAACGCTTATCTTTTACGTTGGCGGACAACTAGCAGTGAGCCCCCTCAGTGTTAAGTGTTCTCTTCTTGCTGAGTAGCTGGACACCAGTAGCCCGTACAACGGGGATATCGTTTCACCATTCGAGTAAACAATGGCGACCAAAAAAATTCTCTTAGTCGACGACTCTCAGACAGCGCTAATCGTGGCGCGGTCGATCCTGGAAAAGCGAACCGGGTATCAATGTGTCACCGCCTCAGACGGGCTAGAGGCGGTCGCCAAGGCCAACGATGAACATCCCGATCTTGTGCTCATGGACGTCGTCATGCCGCGCATGAACGGCTTTGAAGCCTGCAAGAAGATGCGCGAGCAAGCAACCACGCGAGAGACCCCGATCGTTCTGCTCACCACTCGCGGTGAAGAGAACTATATGGAAGCCGGGTTTCAAAGCGGCTGTAACGATTACCTCACCAAGCCCATCAATGGCGAGGAACTCGTTCGATTGCTGCAAAGCTATTTAGGCGACGAATAGGCAGACGGGCAAGAGATGTCACAACGGCTGAAATCGACCGCGAGCATGAAGGCCCAATCCATGACGGCAAGCCATCGGAAAGCCCGCGAACGCGAGGACGATCCTCGACTTGACGCGGCGCGGAAACGGCTTCGCGAGAGCGTCGATCAGGCCGACACGCTTGAGGCAATCCGCGAAATCGTCGGCAATCTTCTGGGCTGTGAGGAAATCGGACTCTTCACCCTGGGTCACGCTAACGAACCGGGCGACAGCGGGCTGCTGTGGTCCTTCGGCATCGATCCCCAAGAGCACCGAACGCTGGCCGCTTTCGACCGGTCAGCGCTCGAGCGGGCACTGCAGGGTGAAATTCACATCACAACGGTTGCTGGGGATGGACATGGCCACCAGGGAAATCAACCCGTACGCGCATTTATCCCCATTCGCCGGAGCGGACGTATCGTGGCGGTTCTCGTGATGTTAAAGTTGCTGCCGCAAAAACTGGGTTTGGACGAAGCCGATCTCAACCTCGTCAACCTGCTTTCCGACGAGGCCGGCAGACTCCTGTTTGATGGGAGCGCCAATGACAATGCCTGATCACAGGACGGCACTAGGATGAGCCGCGACGTCGAGAAATTCAGGTCTGCGACCCTTCCTGCGGAGGTAATGAAGGGTTTTCAGCACGATGAGCAGCCCACGACCGCGCCGAAGCACTTTCTTTATCCGGGACAGATGTATGTCTCCGCTGAACCGGCAGTGATCACCACCATTTTGGGATCGTGTGCCGCGCTCTGCCTTTGGGACAGCCAGAAGAAAATCGGCGGCATGAACCACTACTTGCTGCCGGAAGGAACCGACGGCAGCCCGAATCGGCTGCGCTATGGAAATATTGCAAATCCCGCCTTGCTGAATGAGCTTGTGGCTCAGGGCTGTGAGATCAAGCACTTACAAGCGAAAGTTTTCGGCGGCTCGACTGCATTCGCGGCTGATCCGCTGCAATCGGTGGGGACGCGAAACGCCCAGCTTGCCGAGAGCTTCTTACGCGAAGCAGGCATTCCTTTAGTGGCAAAGGATATATCGGGAAAACATGGCCGAAAGCTGATATTTAACACCCAGGATGGCAGCACCCTGATTCGGGATTTTGCTGACTCGAAATAGTCACTTCCAGGTTCTGGCCGGCAGGAGGTCCCACGAGAAGAGAGTGTGATGGATTTCGATCGCGATGCAGTCTTGACATCCTTCGTAGCCGAGACCCAGGAGGGACTGGATCTGATGGAGCAGTCTCTTCTGGCGATGGAATCCCAGTCGGGGGGCTCGGAGCTTCTCGACGACATCTTCCGCGTGGCTCACACCCTGAAAGGAAATGCAACCTCCCTCGAGTTCGACGATCTTAAGGGTTTCGCGCACGCCATCGAAGACTTGCTGGACGTTCTACGAGAGCAGAACACCGAGATCGGTGTCGATGTGACCTCACTGCTTCTGAAGGCCGTCGACCAACTTCGGGCTCTGGTCGCCTCCACCACTGCTGGAAGTCCCGAGCTCACTCCCGAGCAGCAGCAGCTCAAAAAGCAGATCGCAGACGAGGTTGCCGCACGATCTCAGCGCGCCGTCGAACCGAACTCCCAGGGTGAGCGCACGGTATCCCCCTCCAGCGCCGGTCCCCTGCCCGCTAGCGCAAGCCGAACGCTGCGCACCGATGTCGACAAGCTCGACCGCATGTTGAATTTGACCGGCGAAATCGTCATCGCCCAGGGCCGGTTGCGGCGCATGATTGAAAAACTCGACGTCCAGTCCACCCGCGAAATCCTGGAGATGCAAAGTGAAACCGAGCGTCTTTTCCGGGATCTGCAAGACGAGGTCATGCGGGTGCGCTTGGTTCCCGTCGGCACCATGCTTCGCCAAAACCTGCGCGCCGTGCGCGACCTGGCGAATAACCACAGCAAACTGGCACGTGTCGAAATAACAGGAGGCGATGTCGAAGTCGATACCACCGTGGTGGAGCACCTCAAGGAAGGCCTGCTTCACATGATTCGAAACGCCGTCGACCATGGCATCGAGACTCCTCTCATTCGAAAGAAGCAGGGCAAGAACCCCTGCGGTCTGATCAAGATCTCGGCGGCTCACGTCAGCGGCCATGTGGTGGTCACGCTGCAGGATGACGGAGCTGGCTTGAATCGTGCCAAGGTCCTGCGTAAGGCAAAGGAGATGGGCCTTTTTCTCAATGCAAATCCCGTTTCCGACGCCGAGCTCTATCAAGTCCTCTTCCGTCCGGGGTTCTCCACCAACGACTCGGTGACAGATCTTTCCGGGCGCGGTGTCGGCCTCGATGTAGTTCGCCGCAATGTCGAAGCCCTTCACGGAACGGTCGACCTCGCGAGCGAAGAAGGCCGGGGCACAACCATCACCATCCGTCTGCCGCTGACGCTCGCGATCATTGACGGATTCTCCGTGCTATCCGGCAAGGATACATTCATTGTTCCTCAGCAATACGTGATCGAGTGCACGGAACTCCCCGCCGCATCCGGGCAATCGGGCAGCAGCGGCATTCTCAACTTGCGGGGAAGCGCTCTGCCATTCATCCGCTTGCGTGACGTATTCGGTCAATCCGCCGAAGCTCCGGCTCGGGAAAACGTTGTTGTGGTAAAGGTCGGACAATTCCAGGCGGGAATTGCCGTCGATCGCCTGCTGGGCGGCATGCAGGCGGTCATCAAGCCACTGGGCAAGATTTTTCGCGGAATTGCAGGGATTGCCGGATCGACCATCCTGGGCGATGGACGGGTTGGCTTGATCCTCGACGTACCTGGCCTCCTGCAAAGCATGATGCGGTCTGGTTCGCAGCCTCAGACGGGTTAAGCGAGGGCAGTAAGGTGGAGTTTACTCGAGCAAAGAAAGAAAGGTTCATGTTATGAAGACTTGGCAGAATTGGAGCATTGGCAGCAGATTGGGCGGGCTCTTCGGATCATTTCTCTTGGTCCTGGCCGTCTTGGGAGTGTTGGAATTGAACTGGCTGGGGCACCTGAACGCGAAGACTGCGGCCGAACTCCACAACCGGTTCAACACCACCAAGCTTACCAATGACACCATCGCCAACTCCACCGATAACGCCCGGATCACTATGCAGCTCTTCGAGACCACAGATCCCGAACAAGAGAACAAACTCAATGAGCAGAATAATGCCATCAGCCAAAAGATCGGAGAGTCTGTCGGCGAGATCGAAAAGGGTCTGAGCTCCCAGGAGGAGCGCGATCTTTTCGCGGTGGTCACACAGAATCGCAATGCCTACGTCGGAGCCCGGCAAAAGGCAAAGACGCAACTGGCCCAAAAGAATCGCGCCCAGGCAATGGCCATGCTGAATGACGAAGTGATTCCGGCGCTCACCGTTTATCGCGCCTCATGGGTCAAGTTTATTGATCTTCAGTCCAATGCCGTGCAGCGCGCCATCAAGGAGAGCGCCGACTCTTATGCCCGAGCGCGTCTCGTGGCGTTGATCGTGTTCGTAATCATCCTGCTTCTGGCTGCGGCCGGTGCCTACGCCGTCACCAGTACCATCACGTCCCCCATTCAGCATGCCGTCGAGCATGCTGAGGCGATCGCCGCCGGCGATTTGAACCGAAAGTTTCGGGCGCCCGACCAGTCCGAGACTGGAAAATTGTTGCAGTCCATGTCGGACATGACCAGCAAACTCTCGGCCATCATTCGCGATGTCCGCGAGGGTTCGAACGCAATGGCTTCTGCCGCGGCACAGGTTTCGGCGTCCGCGCAGAGCCTGTCGCAAGGCACCAGTGAGCAAGCTGCTTCGGCCGAGGAAACCAGTGCCAGCCTCGAGGAGATGAATGCTTCCATTAACCAGAATGCGGAGAATAGCCGGAAAGTGGAACAGGTGGCGGAGGAAGGCGCGCGCGCGGCGGGGGAAAGCGGCAGTGCGGTGCAAGAAACCGTCAGCGCCATGAAGCAGATCGCTGCCAAGATCTCGGTCATTGAAGATATCGCCTACCAAACCAATCTGCTGGCGCTGAACGCAGCCATCGAAGCTGCCCGCGCCGGCGATCAGGGCCGGGGCTTTGCCGTGGTTGCCGTCGAAGTCCGCAAACTGGCCGAGCGCAGTCAATTGGCGGCCAAGGAAATCAGCGACCTGGCTTCACGCAGTGTTGCAGTCGCAGAACACTCTGGCCAGTTGCTTTCTGACTTGGTACCCGCCATCCGCCGTACGGCAGAGCTGGTGCAGGAAGTCACCGCGGCTTCGGCCGAACAATCCTCCGGCGTCACGCAGATCAGCCGCGCGATGTCCCAGGTCGACAGTGTTACGCAACGCAACGCATCCTCGGCCGAGGAACTCTCCAGCACCGCCGAACAGTTGGCGGCCCAGTCCGCGGAACTGCAACAGCTAATGACTTTCTTCCGCGTTGCTGACGCCGAATCGATGCCACGCGACGCCGGCAAAAGGCAAGCGGAAGCGTTAAAGACCGTGAGGATGGGCTTGGGCGAATTAAAACCCTCACGGCCGGTCAACAAAGCAGTCGAGGAACCGGGGTTTTCACGCTTCTGAGCCTGGAAGTGCGCAAAGCGCTCAGAGATTGATTGCAACGCTTCGGGAGCAAGGCTGAAGGAGCAAATCATGGAAGCGGCCAAGGAAGTCAGGGCTCACTCACCGGGGAACGGACAATATCTTACGTTCTTCGTTGGAGGCGAAGAGTACGCGGTCAATATTTTGAAGGTCAAAGAAATCATTGAGTACGATACGGTAACCGTGGTTCCCAACACGGCTCCCTGGATCCGCGGGGTCACCAATCTGCGCGGCAATGTAGTCCCGGTCATCGATCTCGCGATCAAGTTCGGCTTGCCGGCGAGCCAGGCTTCCAAGTTAACCTGCATCGTCATCACCGAAGTGGCCTACCATGGTGAAAAGTTGACCTTGGGGGTCATGGCCGATTCTGTCAGCCAAGTGATCGACTTCTCGGAGAATCAAATCGAGACTCCTCCCCCTTTCGGAACCCGCGTGAGAATTGAATTTCTTCTAGGCATGGGCAGGATGGGTAAGAAGTTCTGCCTTGTCCTGGACATTGACAAGGTGCTTTCCGCCGATGAGTTATTGACTGTAGCGGATTCAACCCAGGCAGCGGCCGATGCCGAGGTGCCTCCGGCACCACCGAGCGCGCGTGCCGCCGAATCCGGAGTCTGACTTGTCCGCAACTTCTCTTCGTCTGAAAAAGTCACGGTCGACGCTTGGCGCGGCTGCTTCTCAGCAAGAAATCGCGATCCTCTCCGTCACTCCCGCACTCTACCTTAAGTTTCAACGGTTGATCCATCAGGAATCCGGCATCTGGCTGGGCGACTCCCGCGCCGCGTTGTTATGCAGCCGTCTCTCCCGCCGCCTTCGGGAGCTGAAAATGTCCTCCCTGGACGAATACTACGACTTGGTCATGGATCCTGGTCAGCAGGAAGAACGCATCGCCATGATCGATGCCATTACGACCAACGAGACTCGCTTCTTTCGCGATCCCCGGCACTTTGAACTCCTCGAGGCACGTGCGATTCCTCGCTGGCGCGCCGAAGCCCAGGAGGGCCTTCGTCCAAAAAAGATCCGCCTCTGGAGCGCCGGTTGCTCTTCCGGAGAAGAACCCTATTCCCTGGCGATGCTGTTCGCGAGACATTTGCCCGCCGAACAGAATTGGGACGTCCTCATCCTCGCCACCGATCTTTCAACTCGAATGCTGGCGCACGCTCGCACCGGCACCTACAACATCAGCAAAGCGATCGATATTCCCCAACCGCTGCTGAAGGACTACATGTTGAGAGGCATCGGCAAGCAGTCTGGACAGATGAAGGTGACGCCCCAAATTCAAGGGATGGTTGACTTTCAAAAATTGAATCTCAACCAGGACTCATTTCCACAAAATGACCTCTTCGATGCGATCCTTTGCCGCAACGTGCTGATTTATTTCGATGCTCCATCCAGGCAGGCAACCTTGGAACGCCTGCTCCGTTGCCTTGCTCGCAATGGGATTCTCTTCGTCGGGCAAGCCGAAAACCTGAGCAGTTTTACCCCGCGGCTACGGAGTTTAGTTCCGGCCGCGTATGCACGCGATGGAGAGCACAGTGGTTTTTAATTCCGGCCCGCTTAATCCTAACCAGTCCCCTATCCACCGTTCTTCGTCTAACACCAAGGAAGACGGACGAAATCCACCACGCCAGAAGTTGCACGTGCTCGTCGTGGATGATTCCGCGATGGTGCGACAAGTGATGCAGGCGATTCTGCAGACCGACCAGCGCATCACGGTTAGCACGGCAGCGGACCCACTGATCGCCAGCACCAAAATGCAAAAGGAGCGTCCCCACGTCGTCATTACCGATCTCGAAATGCCGCGCATGGATGGTCTGACGTTCCTGCGCAAAATCATGACAGAGTCGCCGATTCCGGTGGTAGTGTGCTCCGGCTTCGCCGCGAAAGGTACCGACCTTGCCCTGCGCGCGCTCGAAGAAGGCGCGGTCGAAATCATCACCAAGCCGAAGTTGGGAGTTCGCGACTTTCTGCATGAGTCGGCAATCCTCCTTATCGATGCTGTGTGGAGCGCCGCCGAGGCACGAGTTTTGCCGCGACCCCGCATCGCAGTCACCTCCCGCCTGAGCGCCGATGCCGTGCTGCCGCTGCGCGCCCCATCTCACAACTGGAATCCATCCCAGGGTCTGATTGCCGTCGGCGCCTCGACCGGTGGAACCGAGGCCTTGCGCGTTTTCCTTTCCGCTATGCCGCCAAACTGCCCGCCCATCGTGGTCGTCCAGCACATGCCGGAAAACTTCACCCAGGCTTTCGCCGAGCGCTTAAACCAGGATTGCGCCATCAAAGTCCAAGAGGCTGGTGATGGCGTTGAATTACGACGCGGAATGGCAGTGATTGCACCCGGTAATTTCCACTGCGTGGTAAACAACCGCGGCCAACATCTTGTCGTCAACATTATCGACGGACCGCTGGTCTCACGGCATCGGCCCAGTGTAGACGTCCTTTTTCGCTCCGTCGCAGTTTCTGTCGGACGCAATGCAGTCGGCATCATCATGACCGGTATGGGGGACGACGGCGCGCAGGGATTGTTGGAAATGAAAGAAGCCGGCGCCGTCACGATCGCCCAAGACGAAGCGACTTGTGTTGTCTTCGGAATGCCTCGGGAAGCGATTTCCCGCGGTGCTGTCGCTTTTGTTCTGCCCCTCGAACAGCTGGCTAGCCAGGCTTTGGGCTCGCTCAACACCGAACCAAAAGCGCGATCGATTTCTGTTTAGTGGCGAACGAATTCCAATCTCAGAGATTGCCCGGGCTCACGAGCTTGCGGAACATCCAGTTCGCCGCGGACGTGTCGTTACAAGAGACAGGATGGCGTTTGCCGCCCGATCTCTCCACTAACTACACTCCCTGCTGCGCAAGAACAAGTGCCTCCTTTTGATGAGCAAAGTCGATCTCCCTGAGCACTCTCTTATTGCCACTCGTAATCTCAGTCACGATGCCGTCCTGAGTAACTTGCTTGTCGTTGGTCTTCAAAGTCCCTGGGACGGTGGCCACAACCTTGCTACCGTGCAAGAATTTTATCGTTACCGCAGGACCAGCCTGTTGCCACTCCACCTTGTACGTGCCGGGTTGCAGCTGCGTGGTACCGACTTGTACAGAATCGGATATATCTAGGGAATGTTGGTTCTTGTCCTTTGCCAAGGCGCACAGGGGAAATAGCAGAAGTAACGTAGAGAGAAGCGCTAAATAGCGTAAGGTTTTCATTGATAAATTTCCTCCAAAGAGTCTGCCAAGTTTTCCAGCAACATGCGGACAGGGCTGGACCGTGTCCGAGGACATGGCTCAGCAGAGTCCCTCTCATCTAGATGAAATAGAGCAGTCCACAGTTGCAATATCGTATTACGATACAATGAAATTCGCGTTCGAGGAACCTCGCCTAAAATGAGGTCGCTTAGCTTCGGGACAGTGAGCAAGACTCAGCCCGCGACGCCGGTGGCGCACAGTGAGTCCGTGCGCGCCGTTTAGCTCAACGCGGTATGGCCTCAACGATGACTCCGTGCAGGTTGCGGAGCCGCGACGAGTTTCATTTTGGCGCACACCCTGCAGACTGCCTCAATCCAGATGAACGCGTCCTAATTGTCACTCCGCCGGGACCCACGACGGTGGGTTTCTGGCGGATGTTGGTGCCATCACGATGCAGCGGCTAGGGACACGATCGCCGTCCTTGCAGGGCAAGCCGATCACGCCCGTTGTTTTGATCTTTCCCAGGCCTCTCCAGCCATCCGGGCGAGAGGAAAACAGCTGTGGTCAGGGTACGACTCAGGCGCGCTTTCTCTCTTGCGAGGATGCACCCGAGCATGGGTTCAGTCACGGGGATGGAAATATCGGGAGGTGAGCTCAGTCAGCGTACGACGGGCGTCCATGATCTCATGAGAACCGACACCCATCAGCACCAGTCCCAGCATGCCTTCTACCAGCGCCCACCACAAAAACAGGTAGGAACCGGCCCGAAGACCAACGTAGACAAAACAGGCGAAAATCATGTCCACCCAAAGCAAGACTTTGCCCACCGTAACCAGAACCGCGCCTCGGCGCTGCTCTTCAAGAGCTGCCACTTCTTGTTGAATGTGTTTTTCGACAACCTCCAGCATGGCAGCTATATCCTCGGTGCGATATTTGAAGGTAGATTCATGGACTCAGCCAGGACCTCGTACTTTGCTTATCTATTGTTAGGTTCCTAAGCAGTGAGAATGTCGAACACGGCAAGAACGTTGCTTTTGGGTGTTATATCGTGTTACGATACAACTAGATTCTGCTCACGCGTCATCTATTTGAGGAGGATGGGGTAGAACGCTGATGTGTTTGGCGTCGTTGGAGCTAGAGGCAAAGGAGAAAGCCAATGTTGGGGCTAAGGCTTATGCGCCTGATCGAGAGGCACTCTGAGGAGTTAGCCTTGGGTCTGGCAGAAAAGCTGCAGTTCGCGGAGCGCACGAATGATTTCCGTAAGATTCCCTCCGCGGAGCTAGAAGTGGCGGCCAGCGAAATCTACGGTAATTTGGGAGAGTGGTTGCTGCAAAAGACTGAGGATGACATCGAGGAACGATTTCGAGCCATCGCGGCACGCCGGGCGGACGAAGGAGTTGGCCTGCATCAATTCGTTTGGGCCCTGGTAATCAGCCGCAACCATTTGTGGCAATTCTTGCGAGAGCAGGCTTGTGCGGACAACATAGTGGCACTCTACGGCGAACTGGAGTTACAACAGATGCTAAACCAATTCTTCGATCGCGCCATCTACTACGCGGTACTGGAGTACGTCGAAGGAGAAGAAGAGCGCGCACAAAGGTTCTCATCCGGGATGCCACCGAGGTCGACAAACTATGCTATCGAGTCACCGCCGAGCCCAAACGCGACCACGTCGCACGGAAGGAAAGACAACTACCTGCTAGATTTCTCCTTTGGCTTCAGCCCCTCCTCGGGCATCCTGCAAAGTCTATCCAAATAGGCCGGTTGCTTTTCGGCATCCTGCATGCTTTCCGTCGGGTTTAGGTATAGAAACATCGGCCAGCACCGATATTCCTACCTGTTTTGTCCTATTTTGACCGCAAAGTGAGGCTGGGTTACCGAGCATCGAAGGAAAAGTCCGAACTGAGCTGCCACATTCTATAGATACAGTTCAACAATAGCTCGAGCGGACAATGACTTAGTACCTTGTTACCTTTCGCGCTTTTCGTAACCTACTTTACAAGGATTTGTCGCACTAGTATAGCCTTAGCGCCACCATCCGGGGCTCGGATGGTAACAGGGCGGAACTTAAGGAGAGAACCGATGACAGTATTCGCCTACACGCACAGCAAGACCGACTCAACGCTCGACCTTCGTAAGTTAGAGCCGCTGAAGGACGGAAGACAACAGCATTTGTTGGAGAAGCAAGCCGTTCACACCTTCGCTCCGGTATTTCTGCGCGATGCGTTTGCACGGTTCTTGACCTTGGGCTGGGAAGGTTATGGCGATCCGCAGTACTTTTTAGTGCCCGGGTTCATGCTGGGCGCTGATTCTGGATCTGGCCAGCCCATCCTGTTTATCAAACAGGAAAACAATGGCCAAGAGTTCTTCGCCGCT
Organism: Terriglobales bacterium; assembly: GCA_035623335.1. Classification (GTDB taxonomy): domain Bacteria; phylum Acidobacteriota; class Terriglobia; order Terriglobales; family Acidobacteriaceae; genus JAFAGX01. Next base: position 21,385 of record DASPTQ010000046.1, on the reverse strand, counting down.
CGCTATCCGATTCCTGGCCTCAACCTTGAAGAAGGTGGAGTAACGCCGCCTGAGGATTGCTGCGTTCGGGCCACCTCCCGACTTGCCCTGCTTATCGACAGGAAAATTGAGAAACGCAATGTTTTTGACTCCTTACTGAAGAGCAGAAAGCGACAACCTTAGCACACCGAGAATATACCTACTCTCCAACGCGTGCGCTTCGTTTGCGGGAGGACCGATCCAGGGAACATCCCACCTACGGATTGGGAAGCCTCTTAGAATTCCAACTATCGCTTAGCTTCGTCATTCACCATCGCCTCAACAATACTGTCAATGGTGTCGGTCACGCGCTTGCTGGGCAGATTGAAATTGTTCGACAGGATGGAGAAGGCCAGGTGGTCCCCCTTTATGGTGGTTGCATAACCGGAAAGCGCCTTAACTCCGCCGAGCGAACCCGTCTTGGCACACACATGGGCCCGAGGATCAAGATCCGTCAGACGCTCCGCCAGGGAACCGTCAGTCCCAGCTACGGGCAACGTGTCCTGAAAGCTGGCACCCCAGGTCTGTCCTGCCGCATAGCGCAAGAGATCGACCACGGCGTCGGGAGAAACCAGATTTTGTCGCGAAAGTCCGGAGCCATCATAAAAGAGGTAAGCATCCTGCGGCACTCCCACTTGGTTCAGAAAACCTCGTAAGACCTCGAGACCGCCTTCGACGGTTCCAGAAGTTCCCTTCTCTCGCCCCAGAAGACGCAGCAGAATTTCGGCATGGAGATTCTGACTGACCTTATTAATGACGCGGATGTCTTCGATCAGGGGTTTCGAATCATGTACGGCCAGAACCATGGTCTGGCTCAGTGGGTCGTGGACAGATTCCTCACCTCCACGAGCCGGCGCCGTCGCAGTGATGGTCAGAGTAGAAAGGCTTGCCAACTCGGTGTGGTGAGTTCGCTGCTTGCCATATACCACGATGCCACGGTTCGCCAAGAGTTGACGGAACAGCGTGGCGGCAAACTCTGCCGGATCGTCGATGGCAAGCGCTTCGTTGACACCTGCGTCATCCAGGGGTAGATTTCCCCACAACGTGAGATGGGTGGACCCCGGCTCGCGATTGATGAAGACCTTCCGCCCGGTGCCAGCCGGAGTGGTGATGATCCGGTTATCCACCTGATAATACTCGGCGAACGGAGCGATACTTAAAAATACCCGTTCGCCGGCGCGATCAGCCGGGAGAATGTTTAAGAACAAGACATTGTCGTTGATGGTGAGCGCTGAGACCGGGGCACCATCGGCCAACACCAGGTCATCCTGGCTCCAGCCCTCGCCGTAGCGCTCGAATGCGAAGTAAGAATCATCGGCAATGATGTCACCGTCTACGTATTTCACACCCTTCTCGACCAAAGCGTCCGCCAGCTGTTCCAAGACCTGGATGGCGTGATCATCGCGACGAGTGTGCAGGCTATAGGGCAGTTCGCGGCCCGAGAGATTCGGGTCGCCGCGCCCCACGAGCACCAAGTCACTGCTGAGACGTCCGTATTTGTCCAAAGTGCCGGTGGTTTCGACGGTCGTTCGGAAGGTGTAGTTCGGCCCAATCAGCGCCAAGGCGGCAGCCGTGGTGAACAGTTTGGTGTTGGACGCGGGCGTGAACAGCTTATCAGCGTTTTGCGCATAAAGCGTCTTGCCGCTGTCGAGCGAAACCACTTCGATACCCCAAAAGCCGCGGCTCAGGTCCGGGCTGGAGAGAACAGCGTCAATGCGTCGCGCAATCGGGTTACGAGGGGCGGCCTGAGATTGGGCCACCAACAAGACGAAAAGAATGACGGTGAAGCCGCGGCGTTTTCCAAGCATCCGAGTAGGTCGATTGTAGCACCGAGCGCCCGTTCTGGAGGTGGGTCACCAACAGTTTAGAATCAGGTACATGCGTCCGGTCTTTGAATGGAACTTGGGTGCTCGCAGTCTGCAGTTGGGGAAACGCACGCTGATCATGGGCGTGGTCAACGTAACTCCGGATTCATTCTCCGACGGAGGGCAGTACTACGACCGCGACCGGGCCGTGGAACATGCGTTCGAACTGCTCGATGACGGTGCCGACATCATCGACATCGGCGGCGAATCAACCCGGCCGGGCGCAGCAGTCGTGGCCGACAGTAGTGGGCGGGAAGGCCCTGCCGCCGATACCCTGTCGGCGACGCGGCGACCGGTCAGCGAAGCTGAAGAATTGAAGCGCGTGATTCCCGTGATCCGATCCTTGAAGCAGGGTCGTCCCAACGCCATCGTCTCTATCGATACCTACAAGTCCACCGTAGCTCGTGCCGCCGTTGAGGCGGGCGCGGAAATCGTCAATGACGTGAGTGGGCTCCGCTGGGACCGGCAGATGAGCCGAACTCTCCGGGAGCTAAGCTGTGGCGTAGTCCTGATGCATATGCGGGGGCGCCCGGAGGAGTGGCGGAATCTCCCACCGGTCGAGGACGTCGTGCTTCTGGTGAAACGTGAGCTCCGGGAATGGGCGAATGCCGCGCTCAGGGAAGGAATAGAACAAAAGCGCCTCGTGCTCGATCCTGGATTCGGATTCGGCAAGAGCTTCGAGGAGAACTACCCTCTACTCAAGCGCTTCGAACAGTTCGCGGATTTGCGTTATCCGTTGCTGGCCGGAGGTTCGCGAAAGTCTTTCATCGGACGCGCGCTGGCGCGAAACGGGAAGGACGCACCCATCGATGGCCGTCTTTGGGGGACCATCGCTATGGAAACTGCCATCATACTCAAAGGTGCTCACATTATTCGTACCCATGACGTGCGCGCGTCCGCCGACGCCCGAAAGATTGCTGACATCGTGGCGAGCTGACTCTGTCGGGCCTTGGCGAAAGCCGCTCGGGTAGGACTCACATCCTACGGCCCCGCCCTGGTAACCATGGCCTACTTTACCTTCGGCGATGCAGGCAGGAACATCTCTGTCCGTGGTCCGGGCTTGCAGGATTGGGATTTTTCGGTCTTTAAGATGTTTCCTATCAATGAGCAAAGGCGCTTTGAGTTCCGCGCGGAATTTTTCAACATTTGGAACCACGTAAACCCGCTGTTGGGACCTACCGGCGCAATCGGCGCGAGGAGCCAGTAGCCGTGGAGTATGGCACACCCCCGTTCGGGCACCCCATCGCGGCTCGCGATCCATGCTTCATCCAGTTCGCGGTGAAGTTCTACTTTTAGGTACACTCTCGTAGGCCAAAGGGGGTGATTGCTGGATTTTTCTGTGGGTCCAGGCGGACCTGTCTCCGAGCGGCCTTCTTCCCGCAGCATTCTCGCTTGCCCGACGGCCGGGCGCAGCCAAGCCGGCAATGTACTAAGATCAAACCCTGGTCATGGAGAATCTCGACACTCGAGCTGGCTGGACCTATCACGACGCGACGAAGCATTCGCATCAGAGCGTCCGCAGCCATCAACACTTCCTCGATTGGGGGAATCAACCGCTCCCGTTCAAGATCTACTCCAAAGCGGAGCTCCTTCCCTTCCCGCAGCGGTTCGGGGAAGCGGGTATCGCTGCACTCCGGGTTATTGCGGAAGTTGCAGAGCGGGGCAGCGCTGTCCCCGATTTTCAGAACCTGGGCCAACTGCTCCATTTCTCGGCGGGTATCACCCGGCGTCGTACCTGGAGCGGTGGCCAGATCTATTTCCGTGCGGCAGCCTGTACCGGCGCTCTCTATGAGATCGAACTTTATCTTGCCTGTGCGACTCTGCCGGATCTGGAGGCGGGACTCTATCACTACGCGGCGGACGAGTTCGGATTACGCAGACTGCGCACCGGCGATTTTCGGCGCGCGCTGGTGGAAGCGACCGCGAACGAGCCTTCGATCGCATCCGCGCCGGTGATCATCCTGTGCACTGGGACATATTGGCGAAACGCCTGGAAGTACCAGGCACGCACGTACCGACATTTTGGTTGGGATAACGGGACGATCCTGGCCAACCTGCTGGCTGTGAGCGCGTCGCTCGCTTTCCCGGCCAAGGTGATCGCCGGCTTTGTCGATGCCCAGATCAATCGTCTGCTCGACGTCGACAGTGAGCGTGAGGTGGCATTTTCGCTAGTTCCAATTGGACAGGTCACGGATTCGCCTCCGCCCTCTCCGGACAACATGTCGCCTCTGGGGTTGGACACCGTACCTCTCTCCCGGCGAGAGGTCGACTATCCGGCCATGCGGAGGATGCATGCAGCCTCTTCGCTCGTCTCGCCCAAGGATGTCGTGGACTGGCGGGCGGGCGCGTCTACACGTCGGCACAAAGAGCCGGTCGGTAAATTTCTCTCTCTCGAGCCTCTCGGAGACGCGGAACTCTCAGGCGATTCCATCGAGCAAGTGATCCTGCGTCGCGGCTCGACGCGCCAGTTCGCACGCGAGCCCATCAGCTTCGTGCAGCTCTCCACCATTCTCGACGGCTCCACCCGCGGCGTGGCGGCGGACTTTCTTCACCCTTTTGGCTCATCGCTCAACGATCTGTACCTAATCGTCAACGCCGTGGAAGGCTTGCCTTCCGGCTCGTATTTCTACCATCGAGAACGACGAGGGTTGGAATTGCTGAAGGAGGGTGACTTTCGCCGCCAGGCAGGTGATCTCGGACTGGAGCAGGAACTACCGGCTGACGCCAGCGTCGCCATCTTCTTTCTCGCCGACCTGGAGGCAATCTTTGGGCGTTACGGCAACCGCGGATACCGAGCCGTGCAACTGGAAGCTGGCATTGTCGGTGGGAAGCTTTATCTCGCAGCCTATGCACTGCGCTTGGGCGCGAGCGGACTCACCTTTTACGATGATGATGTGGTTCGTTTTTTCTCACCACACGCTGAAGGAAAGAGTGCAGTGTTCCTCGTGGCTTTGGGCAAGAGGGCAAAGCCAAGCGGGATAGGTGCATGATCCTTGGAGATTGGTCTCGACGTGAGGTCGGTGATGACAAACGGTTCAGCTCTTCTCGTCGGACGTGGAATCCCCAAGAAGCGGGTTCGGGGTCGTGCCAGAATCTGTTTCAACAATCAATGTGGGTGTGCGTTCAGTTCGTCGATCTTCTGCTTGAGCTGTTGAAGCTTCTCCCCGGCTTCGCCGAGCTTTCCTTCCGCTGTCAGACGCTGATAATCGGCTAGATCTTTGGCCGCACCTGTAATCAGTGCGTTCCAATCCGCTGCCGGCTTGGTTGTGGCGGTAGAGGCCGCTGGGCTGCGAGCAGGCTCACCGGGAGTGGCGGCGCTTAAGGAAGACGGTTCGTCGCCAAAGAGCGACCTCATCGCCGATTCGAAGGTCGATCCGTATGCGAGTCGATCTTGCAGCGCAAGCACCACAAGACGTAACTCCGGCATCGGACTGCGCTCGGCCTGCAGGTAGATCGGCTCCGCATACAACAGAGCGCGCCCGCAGGGTATCACCAGCAACGTTCCGCGCCGTACGTGAGAGCCTTGCTGATTCCACAGCGTCAGTTGTCCCGACAACTGCGCGTTCTGATCGATGCGAGCTTCGATCTGCAGCGGACCGTCGACCAGCTTGGTTTTGGGAAAGTCGTACACGACGGACGTACCATATTGCGTGCCGTCACTGCGGCCGGCAATCCATCCGATCAGATTGTTTCGATTCGCGGGCGTGAAGGGCAGGATGGCCACGAATTCGATGTCGCTTTCGCCGGGGAGTTTCATGAGCACATAGTTCGGCTCCATGGCCAGCGTTTTCTGTTCACCGGTTTCGGCCATACCGACTTCGGAAGCGACTGTCCACAGATCCTCCCGGTTGTAGAACACTTCCGGATCGGTCATATGGTAAAGGCCGTACACAGCCGCTTGCAGTTTGAGCAACAACTCGGGGTAGCGCACGTGTTTTCGCAGCGCCGGGGGCATAGCCGTGGCATCTTTAAATAGGGAGGGAAATAGTCGGCGATAGGCTGTGATGATTGGGTCTTGCGCGTCAAACACATAGAACGTTGTAGTTCCGTCGTAGGCGTCGATGACCACCTTAACGCTATTCCTTATGTAGTTAATGGGATTGTCGCGGAGAGAATAGTGGATTGCGTACGGATAGTTGTCGGATGTGGTAAAGGCATCCATAATCCACGACAACCGGCCATTGTCGCCGATGACCATATAGGGATCCGGTTCGTAGGTGAGAAACGGCGCCAGAACGGCTACGCGCTCTCGCACGTTGCGACGCATCAGCAACCGGCTTTGGGAGTTGATATCGTCGCTAAAAGGTAGCTTCGCCAGGTCCCCTTGGTTCAAGGCGATGAGAATGCGCCGCAGGAATCCGCCGAGCAGGATGCCGCCGTTTCCCTCATAGGAGGTCAGGTTGTTGGTCTGGCCTTGCGGATAGTTGAATTCCTGCTGCCGCGTCTTCACGTAGACGTCGGTGTTGGTCAGTTCGCCGAAATAGATCTCCGGACGGGTTACCGCGAGACTACTCACGGTGCTTTGGATCGGCATATTGCTCAGAATCAGCGTTGGCAGGCCTTCCGGTGTGAATCCATTGACCGGGTTCATGGTGACACCGTAGCCGTGGGTATAAATCAGTTTCTCATTGATCCAGTTGCGACTGCTCTCCGGAAGCTTCTCCACGCTCAACTCACGCGTAGCCAGCATCACTTGGCGGGTGCTGCCGTCGATTGCATAGCGATCAATATCGATGTCGGGAAAATCGTAATAAGTGCGGATTTCCTGAATCTGACGGAGGGTATCCTGGAGTGCGCGCCAGTCCCACAGCCGGATGTTTTGTAAGGTAGCTTGATTGTTCGCAGGGTCGGTCGCCTGAATGGTCGTTTCGGCGGGAAATTCGCGCTGCAAAACCCGGTTCAATCCATAGGCCTGCCGAGTTAGGTCGATATTGTAGGCGATGTAAGGCCTCTCCCGAACTAACTCGTTTGGCTTTACGATGAAGTTCGTGACGTACCATGCGATTAGCTGAAGGCCGAGATAACAAACGACGGCCGGAACCAGCCCGGCGGCCAGCCTGCTCACGCGCGGGGTTGCCACGACGTTCACGGCTGCCATGGCAGCGGCAAAAATGAGCGCGCCCGAGACCACGAGGAGACCGGTAAGGATGACGTGCGCATCCGTGTAGGTAACGCCCCAGAAGATCGTATGCTCTTCGAACAAGGTCTCGAACCGTGCGAGATAGACTCGAAGGGCGAGGATCAGCAGGAAGAACGCAAAAGCAATCGAGAATCCCCGCCAGGGTAATGGCAGGGGACCGCTGCGACGGCCGCCGAATCCATGCGTGCTGCCGGTAATCAGAAGAAAGAAAATGCCGACAGCACAGGCAATTACGGCTAGGGTCAGCAGCCAGCCCGCGATGAATTGCCATACCGGAAGGGTGAATAGATAGAAGTCGAGACCCTTGCCGAAGATCGGGTCGACAACGCCGCCTGTGGTGGGCTGTGCGTACCAATACAGCGCGAAAGTCGGCCATTCCGCCATTGCGCCGGCGCCGGTCACGGCGGCAATGACGAGCGAGATTGCGAGCGCCATGAGGTTCAGGATGCGCTCGACGGGTAATTTCACCGGCTGCCTGCCGATGAAAATTACGCTACCGCTCCGCAGGTCGGGCTGGTACGCCCGCCGCAGGGCCAGAAACCATCCGTATAAGATGAAAAATGTGGCCGTGAAAAATGCCGCAAAGACTCCCCACTGAAGGCTCAGTGTTTTGCGAAACACGTCGCCATATCCCAGCGACCCGAACCAAAGAGCGTTGACGTAATACGATACCGACGTGCGGCTACCGAGAATGAAGACAGCGATGAGGGCAAGAATGAGCAGAAGCCGCCGGCGCCGCGACGGTCGTGGCCGCCACTCGATGGTTTCGGGCATTACTCTATTCCGCTTTCACCAGCGCTTCCGTCTGGAATTTCGACTAGAGGGCATTGTACCGTGTTGGCAACCAGGTGAGGCCGCATCTGTGCGATCGGGGGCATACCCGCCGGACCATGGTTCACCGAAAGGGCGCATAGGTTAGAAATCACGGAGAGGCGGCTTACCCTTCGCGGTAACTTTGAGGTTCTCAAGCCAATAATCAGAAGGAGCATCGGGATTCTTCGCGTCAGGTTCGACGACCACCACATCAGCGGCAATGGAATCACCTGGAGTCAGCTGGCTCAGCTCGGCCGAAGATTTGATCTTGTAGGGCATTGCCATGGCACCCATGAAACCGGGAATGGTATCGCCGTCGATGACGGCCGATTGGCTCTGGTTATCGATCGAGATGACGCGACCCGTGAGGGCATAGCGCTTCGCATTCGCGGTATTGGAGCGGTGGCAGGATGAAGAAACAAAGGTACCGGCCCAGACAAGGGCAAGGAGAAGAATAGCGCAGGCTTGATAGATGGGACGACTCACCTTGTACACACTTTAACTCGGACGGACCCTGCCGTGCCAACCGTGCCCCGGTCGCGAGGGTCTACCCGGACCTGCAGGTGGGTTGGCGATCTCGCCGATTCCCCGTCCTGAACCGTTCCCGCCGGGCATTGATACACTACACCTACCGCTTCTATGCTTCCATGCCAGCGAGATCTCTTTGACATCCCTCCCCAAATCACCTATCTGAATTGTGCTTACATGTCGCCCCTCATGAAGACTGTGCTGGAAGCCGGCGGTGTGGGCCTCTCCCGCAAAGCCCACCCCTGGGAGCTCACAGCTGACACTTTCTTTACCGGCTCGGAAGCTTTTCGTGCGAGCGCTGCCCAGCTCCTCGATGGTTCCCCCGACTGCGTGGCGATCGTTTCCTCGGCTAGCTATGGTATGGCCACGGCCGCGCGCAATTTGCCGGTTCAGAAAGGACAGTCCATCCTGGTGCTGGACGAGCAGTTTCCCTCCAACTACTACATCTGGCAGCGGCTCGCCGCCGAGCGGGGCGCGGCCCTGAAGGTTGTTCCCTGGCCAGAGAACGACGACTGGACCGCCGCGGTTCTCGATCGCCTGACCGATGAGGTTGCGATTGCCGCACTCCCAAACGTGCAGTGGAGCAGCGGTGGCCGTCTCGATCTGGTTCGTATTGGACGGGCATGCCGCAAACTTGGAGCCGGGTTGGCTCTCGACCTGACGCAATCGCTGGGGGCTTTCCCTTTCAGCGTGCGTGAGGTGGACCCCGACTTCGCCGTGGCTGCCGGCTACAAATGGCTCATGGGACCGTACACGACGGGGCTGCTCTACGTCGCGCCCCGATGGCACGACGGCATTCCTCTCGAAGAGAACTGGATCCAGCGGGCGAATGCCCGGAATTTCAGCAGCCTCATTCTGTACACGCCCGAATATGAATGCGGCGCACGGCGTTTCGACATGGGGGAACGGGCGAACTTCGCCCTCCTGCCCGCCGCCGGGCGGGCGATCGAGCAGATCTTGACGTGGGGTGTCGCCGAGATCTCCGAGACCTGTGGCGCACTCACTCGCCAGCTCGTAACCGCAGTTACCGAGTTCGGATTTTCGTCTTTGTCGGAAAAGCTGCGGGCACCGCACTATCTGTGTCTTCGGCGCAAATCCGGGATTCCGCCGGATTTCACGAATCTTCTGGCGTGCGAGAGGATTTTCATCAGCGTGCGCGGCAACTCGGCGCGGGTGACGCCACACGTGTACAATTGCGCCGACGATGTCGAGCGCCTCATCACCTGCCTGCGGCGCATCGCCGGGACCTAGAAAACCGCACGGCTTCAGGGAATCCTCGCCTGTTACAACTCCCCCACTTGCGGCTGCGAGAGCAGGTCGCTCCGTGATCTGCCCTAGGAATGTCATTCGCGGTTGACCTGCTATCCCCAGGAAGGCCTAGAATAGTCCGTGGCGGCCCGGATCATCTGTCTCGTTGCCCCTCTACGCAATCATCCGTTACGACGCGGCATGGGTTCCCGAGTTTCTCGGGCTCGGATCCAGCAGAGTTCATGAGCCTGTCGGCCGGGGATCCCGGCGACCGCCAGGAAGCTGAGTTGTGTATTCTGATTTCGCGCGCCGGCTCTGAGGCGCGCCCGGAGTGGAGCGAATGAAGACATTGATCCGCCATGGGTTGAGGATGGCACTGTTGTTTGCCATCTCGGTTTCCGCCCAGCAGAAAGGGCCTGCCGCATTCCACGTCCCGGTCGAGTACTACAAGCTTCCGAACGGCCTGCGCGTAGCGCTCTCTATTGACCACACGGCACCCACGGTCACCGTTGCCGTCTACTACCACATCGGGTTCCGCATCGAGCCCAAAGACCGCACGGGCTTCGCCCACCTCTTTGAGCACATGATGTTCCAGGGCTCGGCGAACTTGGGGAAGATGGAGTTTATCAGGCTCGTACAACGCAACGGGGGAGTCTTGAATGGGTCCACGAGATTCGACTTCACAAATTACTTCGAGGTTGTGCCGTCGAACAAACTGGAGACAATGCTGTGGGCCGAGGCAGACCGCATGCACGGCCTGGCGGTCACCCAGGACAACCTGACGAACCAGCAGGGCGTAGTGTCCAACGAAGTTAAGGTCAACGTGCTGAACCGGCCCTACGGAGGCTTTCCCTGGCTCGACATGCCGCAGTACGCAAACACGAACTGGTATAACGCGCACAACTTCTACGGCGATCTGCACGACATCGAAGCCGCCACGCTCCAGGACGTGCAGACATTCTTCCAGGAATACTACACGCCGGATAACGCGGCGCTGGCCATCGTCGGAGATTTTGATCCGGTCGAGGCCAAGGCATTCGTGCTGAGGTACTTCGGGCCGATCCCGCCGACCAAACGCCCAGCGCTGCCCGATATCAGCGAGCCTGTGCAGGACCAAGAGAAGAAAGCCAGCAAGGTGGACCCGCAGGCACAGCGTCCGGCGCTCGCCTTCGCCTACCACATGCCCAAGCGCAACACGCCGGAGTACTACGCGATGGGGCTGCTCGACCAGGTTTTACTGCAAGGCGATGACAGCCTTCTGCATCAGGAGCTCGTAACCAAGCGCGGCTACACCGCGGAGGTTGAGGGCGGCATCAACCTGCTCGGCAACATGTACGACTATGACGGTCCGATGCTGTGGATCGTGGACCTCTACCACGACCAGAACATCACCCCGGACGGAATTATGCAGGCCGCCAATTCGGTCATCGACGGTGTACGCAATAAGCCGCTCGACCAGTCCACGGTCGACCGCGCCCTGGTCAAGCTGCGTTCCAGTCTGTACAGCGAGATCGAGAATTTCTTCGGCTTCGGCCGCGCCGACCTGCTGGCCAGCTTCGCGCTTTTCGACGATGACCCGGCGCGCATCAACACTCTCGAGGCGCAGTTCCGCAAGATCACCCCGGAGACGATTCAGAAGACAGCGCAGGACTACCTGCGACCCACGAACCGCACCGTACTGACGGTCGAGACCAAGCCGGTCGCGACCGACAACAAGGGACAGTAAGCGTAGGCAGATCATGAAAATGTTCCTACCCAGATCCATCATCGCAATCGTCGTGCTGACGGCTTTCGCCATCCACGCCGAGGTCGGCAAGCAGACGCCGCCCGCGGGCGGACCACCGAAGCCATTCAAGGTCCCGCCGCACCAAGATTTCACTCTTCCCAACGGGATGAAGGTCACGCTGGTGCCCTATGGGGACATCCCCAAAGTGACCGTGAACGTGATTGTGCGCAGTGGCAACCTCAACGAAGGCGAGAACCAGGTGTGGCTGGCAGACATCGCGGGCGATCTGATGAAGGAAGGCACCAAGACACGCTCCGCCGAGGAGGTCGCGAAGGAAGCTGCGGGCATGGGCGGCGCCATCACGGTCAGCGTCGGCCCCGACCAGACGCAGATCGAGAGCGACGCGCTCTCCGAATTTGGACCCCAGATGGTGGCGCTGCTCGCCGACGTCACCGAGAACCCACTGCTGCCCGAGTCCGAGTTGCCCCGCCTCAAGAAAGATGCGGTGCGCAAGATGACCATCGACCTCTCGCAGCCGCGCAACGTCGCCCGTCAGCATTTCGCGAAGTTGCTCTACCCCGACCATCCCTACGGCCGGCTGTATCCGACCGAGGCCATGGTGAACAGCTACACCATTCAAGATGTTCGGAGCTTCTACGCGACGAACTTTGGCGCGCTTCGCACCCACCTGTACGTCGCCGGAAGGTTCGATCCCACGGCGCTACGCAAAGCCGTCGACGACGCGTTTCATAACTGGTCCCGTAATGTCGAGCCAAAAATCGACGTTCCCAAGCCCAAATCCGGGCACGCCTTCGAGCTCACCGACAAGCCGGGGGCAGTACAGAGTACGGTGTTTGTAGGCCTGCCCGTGCTCGACCCCAGCAATCCCGACTACATCCCTTTCCTGGTGATGAACGCCCTGCTAGGCGGCTCGTTCAGCTCACGCATCACCTCCAACATCCGGGAGAACAAGGGTTACACCTACTCGCCGTCCAGCACGGTGTCGACGCGCTACCACGACGCTTACTGGGTTGAATCGGCCGACGTTACCACCAATGTCACCGGACCGTCGCTGAAGGAGATCTTTTACGAGATCAACAGGCTGGAGAACGAACCCCCGACCGCGGCTGAGCTCAAGGGCATCCAGGAGTACATGAGCGGGATCTTTGTGCTGCAGAACTCATCGCGGACGGGAATCATTAACCAGCTTAACTTTGTGGAACTCCACGGTCTGGGCGATCAGTACCTGCAAACGTACGTGCAGAAGGTGAACGCGGTGACCGCGGAACAGGTGTCGGCGGTGGCGAAGAAGTATCTTATTCCCGGCCAGATGAAGATCGTCGTGGTCGGCGACAAAGAGAAGATTGCCGCTCAGGTCAAGCCGTACGAAGCTGGGGATGCGGGCAGCTATTAGTTGGAGGTTCGGGTTGCCGCCGAAAGATCTTGTTTATCTGCGGTTTTCGTTCGCCTACAGGAATATCGTTCCCCGAGCATATGGTTCTTGGGTCCGTCCACGTGCTTTGCTCGTCTCCTCGGAGGAACTGTGAGGAGGCGGGCAATTCTCAACGTCTTATTCATTCCTGTCGTGGGAGTACTTCTCAACATGTACGCTTACGTCGATGCATCATCCCCAGAGGACAGTTGGATCGAATCGAGCAATCAGTACACGCGCATGCTGTTGGCGGTCGAATTCAAGCACGATCCCGAGTCCGGGTCGCGGCAGGGCCTGAAGGATTATGACAGCCAAATCTCGCAACCGAGTTGGGCCGAGGAGGACCGCCAGCGCCAGGAGATGACCGCGGTCCTCCAAACGCTAAAGGCGGCTGCGGGCCAGCAAGGGCACAGAGAGGTCGCGCAGGACCTGCAGATCATCATCCGGAAAGTGGAACTCGGTTTCAAAGAAAAAGATTTCGATCGGGCGCACAAGGTCGCTTTTCTGAATGCAAGCCGGGAGGTATTCCAGGGAATCCAGTTCTTGCTGGATGAGCAAACACCCACCGAACGGCGCCCGGCGGCGGTGGAGCGAATTCGCAAGTATGCCGGACTGGAGCCAGGCTATAAGCCGATCACGGACATCTTGAAGCAGCGCACGCTGGAGCAGATGGCTAAGCCGGATATGCTCTTTCCCTGGCGGAACGAGATTGAAACCGAGCTTGCCCGGGACTCGAACTACGTCGATGGAATCGCCGCTCTGTTCGAGAAGTACAAGTTGCAGGACTGGCAAGAACCCTATCGAAAGCTGAAATCCCAACTCGCGGACTACGATGCTTGGGTAAAAGTCACGGTGCTGCCGAAAGCGCGCATCGATTTTCGTCTCCCCGCCGAAGAATATGCGCTCCGCCTGCAAGACTTTGGCATTGATATCCCTCCCGACCAGTTGACCGCGATGGCGCATAAAGCCTTCGCGGACATTCAGGCGGAGATGAAGCCCATTGCCGCACAGATCGCCCAACAGCGGCGGCTTCCCTCGAACGATTATCGCGATGTGCTGCGAGAGCTGAAGAAGGAACAAATTGTCGGTGACGCAATTTTGCCGCTCTATCAAAGCCGACTCACGCAAATTGAGCAAATCATCACCGAGCACCAGATCGTCAGCTTGCCCGATCGGCGCGCGCGCATCCGGATCGCGACCGCCGCCGAAACTACGCAGCAGCCGGCACCGCATATGGTTCCTCCGCCCTTCTTGCACAATACCGGGCAGAAGGGCGAATTTGTGTTACCTCTGAACCTACCGGCCGGATCCGGGCAGAGCTCCGCGGAGAAGTACGACGACTTTACCTACGACGCCGCTGCCTGGACGCTGACTGCGCACGAGGCCCGCCCCGGCCATGAGCTGCAGTTTGATTCCATGGTGGAGCATGGAGTCTCTTTGGCACGCGTGCTGTATGCGTTCAACAGCACCAATGTCGAAGGCTGGGGCTTGTATTCGGAAGCGATTATGAAGCCTTATATGCCGCCGGAAGGCCAACTGGTGTCGTTGGACTATCGTCTCTTACGCGCCGCGCGCGCGTTTCTCGATCCCGAGTTGCAGTCCGGGAAGACACAACCCGCCGAGGCTTACCGAGTACTGGAACAGGACGTGGTGCAATCGCGCGCCTTTGCCGAGGAAGAGGTTGAGAGATACACCTATCGCATGCCGGGCCAAGCCAACAGTTATTTCTATGGTTTCACAAGATTAATGGACTTGCGCAAGGAAACAGAGACGACTCTAGGACCTCGATTCAACCAGAAGCGATTCCACGATTTCATTCTTGCGCAAGGCCTGCTGCCTCCCGATCTGATGCGGGAGACCGTAAGGGAAAACTTTGTCCCCGGGGAAAGCCAGCTAAAACCCTGAAGGCTAGTCCTCAAATCAATCGATGAAACCAGATGGCGGGCACGAAGGGGTGCACGTTAGGGCGCACCTCTTCGATTAACCCTTGTCACAGCTTTTTAATACGGCATTCATCGCCTCGCAACTGCCCTCTTTTATTGCCTGGGTATGCCCATCACCGACCTGCTCGAACCGTCAGGCCAACTGAAGTGGGCGCCGCCTAAAATCCCCTTTCCACACCTATTCCGGCGGTGGTCACCGATCGAGCGCGTTCGCGAGCTCTATCAGCGGGCCCAGCAGCCGGTGCACCGGTCGATTCTCGAGAATGTTCTGACCGGGATGCGAGTGCAGTATCAAGTCGCGGAATCCGACTGGGCTCGAATCCCCGGGAGCGGTCCCGCCATCATCACCGCGAATCATCCCTTCGGCCTGCTCGATGGGGCCATTCTGGGAGCGCTGTTGTCCCAGGTGAGAAATGACGTAAAGATTTTGACCAACTTCCTGTTGGCCGGGATTCCCGAGCTGCGCGAACACTGTATTTTTGTCGATCCTTTCGGGGCCAGCGATTCGGTGGCGCGAAACCGGCCGGGGGTGCGAAGGGCAATGCACTGGCTCGCCAGGGGCGGCATGCTGGTGGTGTTTCCTGCCGGCGAAGTTTCGCACGTGCGGCTGCAGGATTTCGGCATCGTGGACCCGCTTTGGAATTCAATGGTGGCGCGTCTGGCAGGTAAGACGGGCTCGGCCGTTGTACCGGTGTTTATCTCCGGACACAACAGCGCTGCCTTTCTGACTCTGGGTCTGGTGCATTCCCGGTTTCGCACCGCGTGGCTGTTGAACGAGTTCCTGCAGCAGACGGACAAAACCGTGGAAGTGCGCATTGGCAACCGGATCCCGCCTGAGACACTCCGCAACCTTGGCTCCCACGGTGATGTCACTTCGTACCTGCGCTGGCGCACGTATGTTCTGGCGCAACGCGACCGCGCACGACAAAGCCGCGTTCCAAGGAGGCTCCAAACACGTTTGCCGCGGAAAGCTCTTCAGCCGGTCGCTGCGGCAATTCCCGCAGAAGCTCTGGTCCGCGATCTTGAACAGCTAGGCTCCGCGCAGTGTCTTATGGAGAATCGCGAGTTCGTCGTTTACCACGCTAGGGCACGCGAATTTCCCGCCGTGATCCGAGAGGTTGGACGGCTTCGCGAACTTACTTTTCGCGAAGCGGGCGAAGGTAGGGCAAGGACAGGGACCTCGATCGATTCGATCACTGCTACGGTCACTTCGTACTGTGGAGCAAGCTCAAGCTTGAAGTGGTCGGGGGTTACCGGTTCGGCCTAACGACCGAGATTCTGCCTCAGCTGGGCGTTCCTGGGCTCTATACCAGCACTCTATTTCGTTATCACTCTCGGTTCTTCGACACGATCGGTCCAGCGATGGAGCTGGGGCGCTCTTTCGTGCGTCCTGAGTATCAAAGGCAATACGCTCCGCTGCTCGCTCTCTGGAAAGGCATTGGCAGGTACGTCGGCCTGAATCCGCGATTTGCGGTTCTGTTCGGAGCGGTCAGCATCAGCGAACGTTACAACCGCCTCTCGCGAGAGCTCATTTTTCGCTTCTTTCAACACAAACGGAAAAACGATGGCCTGGCAACCCTTGTCGCACCGCGTAGCCCTTTCCGCCCTCGCCCGGTCCTTCCCGCGATCGGCGACGGATTCTGCAGCTCGATTCGTGATCTCGACCACCTAGCCGACCCCATCGCTGATCTCGAAAGCGATGGCAAGGGAATCCCGATCTTGATCAAACACTACGCAAAATTGGGAGGGCGCATGCTCAGCTTCAACATAGACCGCGACTTCTCGAATGTGCTCGATGGGTTAGTAGTGGTTGATCTGCGGCGGTCCGATCCAGGGTTGCTTACACGTTACATGGGCAAAGCTGAAGTCCTATCTTTCCGTACCTATCATGGGTTGCAAGGAAATGGGGAAAGCCACTCGCCCTCCCGTCCCATAGCTCCGGCCCAAGATTACCCGAACTAAGAAACCTTTCGCGGGCCCGTGGCAACGCTTGCTACCGTCAAATCTTGGACCGTGTCATCCTCCAGCCACGCCAGCAAGAGTTTGTAGCCCACCGACAAGATGATGGCACCGACGAACAGGCCGATGATCCCCATCGCCAAAAATCCCCCGATTGCACCTAGAAAGATGACGGCGATAGGAACGTCGACACCCCGCCCCAGGAGCAGCGGCTTCAGTACATTGTCCAAAAGGCCAACGAAGGCACACCAAATCAGAAACATTACGGCTTTGACTGTGCTTGCGGTCGCGAGCACGTAAATCGCCGCGGGAATCAGCACCGCGACTCCGACCTGAAGAACCGCGGCGAAAAGAAAGATCACGGCCCACAGGCCTGCCGCCGGCAGTCGCACGACTAAAAAGCCCACAGCAGCGAGAAGCGACTGGATCAGCGCCACGCCGAGAATGCCCGTGGTGACGCTCCGAATCGTGGATCCGGCCAGCTCTTCGAATTCGGATCCCTTGGCACCAAAGAGGCGCTTCGCTAACGAGTGGGAGGCCGCGGCACCACCTTTGGCACGGGCCAGCAGAACTCCCGCCACCAGGATCGATAGCACAAATTGCAAGACGGTAAGACCAATTTGCGCAGAAGTGGCGAGGAGCACCGGAATAACTACCTTAATCTGCGGCATCAACTTTTCGAGCACAGCGCTTAGGTTGGTGGCCGCACTGCTCCACAAACTGTATAAGGGAGGACCGATAAGGACCCAAGTTTCGACTTTGGGGGGTGGCGGCGGGATCTTCAGTGCACCTTCTTTGAGGTGTGCGGCCAGGGTCTGCACACCCTCGACGGCTGTTCCGGTCAGCAAAATAGCCGGAACAAGCAAGACAGCCAACATCGCAACGGTACAGACCACAGCCGCCAGGCCTCCGCGGCCCCCGAGGGCCCGTTGCAGCCTTCCGTAGCCCGGATAGACCGAGATCGCGATGATGATGCCCCAAACAACCAGAGGCAGAAAGGGGTGCAGGATCAGGAGACAAGCGGCGACCAGCAAAATGATAAGGCCGATATGAATCGACACCTCGAGAGCGCGGTGTACGTAATCTGGTTCGCCTGCCGAGAGTTCAGACGTCATTGCAGAGTCCTCCTGATGAAACCGAGCCGTATCGCCGGCGCACACTCAGCGCTATGACCCGCGATCCTCCCAGTCAAACCACTCGACGGAACAGGTCGCGCGGTAAGCACTCACTGCCTCGCCGAGGGTCGCGAAGAAGGCTTGTTTCCCGAAGCGGGCGAAAAGTCCGAAGCGCTTCAGCTTGTCCGTGACCGGATCCTTCATCTCGGCGAAACATAATTCGATACCGGCAGCCTGCAGGACATCGTCCAATTCGCATACCGCATCGGCTGCGGTGACATCGACGCTCGTGACCGGCTCGGCCGCGACCACGACCCAGCGCACGGGTGTCGGCGAACTCGCAACCGCCTCCAGGACCCGGTCGCGGAACAGCTCGGCGTTTGCGAAGAACAGTGGGGCGTCCCAACGGAACAAAACAAGGCCCGGGATCAAGCGCGCGTCAGGATACCGGGCGATGTCATGATAGCCTTTGACACGTTCTACGCTGCCGAGCACGGCCGAGTGCGGTCGCCAGCCGTCCCACAGGAACTCGATCACGGCAATGACGATGGCGAAGGCAATGCCGGGAATGACACCGAGCACCGCCACACCTGCGAAGCAGGTCATCGAAAGCCAGAACTCCCAGCGCTGAATGCGATAGATGCGCCGCAAGTCGGACACTTCAATGAGGCCGATGGCCGCAGCAATGACCACAGCTGCCAGGGCGGTGTGCGGCAAATATTGCAGCAGCTGTGGTGCGGCAACTAGCAGCAATACAATCGCGAGCGCTCCCACCACTCCTGTCACTTGGGTTTTGGCCCCCGCAGCCTCGGCCACAGGTGTGCGCGATGAGCTACTGCTGATTGGGAAGCCCTGAAAGAAGGCGGCGGCAAAGTTGGCTACGCCTAAGCCCACCATCTCCTGGTTCGGGTCGACCGGTGCACCTAGACGGCCAGCATAGGTTCGAGAAAGCACGCTTGTATCCGCAAAGGAAACCAGAGCAACCGCAATGCCACCGGTGAGGATCGGGGCCAGGTCTGCGATGTGGACAAGGGGAAGGCGGGGCGTAGGCAAACCCTGCGCCAGAGGACCGAGCACGGACAAGCCGGCACGGGTTGCCAGGCCGAAGGCCGCTACCACAACCGTGGCGGAGACCACCGCGATTAGAATGCCGGGGATGCGCGGCCACCGTTTCAGGAACAGAATGAGGGCGAGTGTGCTGCCGCCGATGGCAAGCGCCACGACGTTCGTGTTCCCCGAGAGCACCTTGTCAAGGATTGCCCACGCCTGGCGGAGCGGTCCGCCTGCCTTGACAGAGAAACCGAGGAGCTTCGGGATCTGGCTCAGCAGCACCGTCAGGGCAATACCATTCATGTAGCCGTAGCGGATCGGCTTCGAGAGCAGCTCGGTGACGAAGCCCAGGCGCGCGAGGCCCGCAATAACACACACGATGCCGGAAACGATAGCCAGCATTCCGGCCAGCGCGACGGCACGTTGTGGTTCGCCCGCCGAAAGCGGCTGCACGACCGTGAGGATCAAGGGCGCAAGGGATGAGTCCGGACCGAGCACGAGAATGCGGCTCGGACCGAACAAGGCGTACGCCAGCAGAGGCACGATGGTCGCGTAGAGACCGTTGATGCCCGGCACGCCGGATGCCTCGGCGTATGCGATGCCGACCGGGACAAGCATGGTCGTCATGACAAGGCCGGCCACAAGGTCGTGGCGCAGCCAGGACGATTCGTACGTGCGCAGGGTGCTCAACCCCGGAAGCCAGCGTATCCAGCCGGCGCGATTGGCCTTCGTTCGAGGGAGCACGATGCGGCTAGGCTCTGCGGCGTGCGAGGAGAGCGATTCATTCATGGCTGCGCAACCTGAACACAACCTGGTCGTTTAAAGCCTTTCGAAACGGGAAGAGCAACCCTGGCCAACGCTCGTAGATTGGCTAAAATGCGGCCCTCGTCCGGCCCATCCCTAGTCTTCTTCGTCGAAGACCGGACTCCAGGATTGGTCGGGGTTAAACCGCTCCATCTTCTTGAACTCGTCGAGGGTGTCCGGGCCAAGATCTTTGTCGTAGACGACACCGTCGTCGCTGACGATGAAGGTTCTCACTCCGGTCACGCCGTATTCAGCGGGCGCCGCCACCAGAGCAAAGCCCCCGATCATCACGCCCTGCACCACGAAGTCCATTTCGCCGAGCGGCGCCGCGGGTCCTTGCCCTTTCAGAATCTTGAAGAAATAGCCGTGGTACGGCTCTGCGCCGCTGGTGTAGCCCTGTTCGATCGCGAGGGCAATCTTTTCGCCTACCGGGCCTCCCCATGTGCCATCGGCATTTTGCCAGGCCAAGCCATCCTTTTTGCCCGGGGTGCTGACGATACGCTGAGCGTACTGATTCACGGAGTACTCATCACGGTACTTGTAGGCGTAATCGTATTGCGCATCCACGTAGCCGCGGCAGATCTGAATGGCGTCTAATTCGTTGGAGCCGATGCGGCGGTAGAGAAGTTCCTGCCGTCCAGCTTTGGCATCAAAAAACCATTTGGCTCCCCTCTTTACCAGCGGAACCGGGAACGGCCAGTCCTCGTTCCCTACCAGAAGGAACGCGCGATTCCCACTCTTATCTAGGGAAATGCTTTTCTTCTCGCGGGCCTGAGCGGCGAAATCGGTGGCATGCCGCCGGTCTTGTGCATATTCGCCGCTGAGGACGATATCTTCGCCGTCGGGGCCAAAAATCTGGATGAGCGCATCCTCGTCGAACTTCTCGGCCGCATTGACCAGCGCATCCGCGGCCTGCTGCGGACTATCGAAGGCCCTGGCTCCTGCCGGAGAGACAGCGGTTGGAGGGGGTGCCTTTTGCGTTGTGGACTGCTGTTCAGCGGAAAGAACCGACGCGCCAAGACACGCCCAGGCCAACGCGCCCCCAATGCACAGCAGTCTGGAGAGATTTCCATTCGCCGATATTGCTCTCATATCTGTGCTCCCATGATCTGCTAACTACCCTTACCGCCGCCGCCCGCCGCCTCCTCCGCCACCTCGTCGTCCTCCGCCCCCGCCGCCCATGCTCGAGGCACCGCGGTTGCCGCTGGCGCGAGCATTCGATCCGCTGTATCCCCTGGAACCGCCTCCGAAAGCATCCCGATTCCCGCCCCCGCTGCGAGAGACGTCCCGGTTTCCGATGCGATCCGCTCCGCCTCCTCCGCCAGCCCGGTTGCCGCCTCCTCCCGCTCTGTCGCCCACGCCTCCGCCGGCGGCACGGTTGCTTCCGCCTGCGCCACCTGCGCGGTTGCTGCCGAGATTACCGCCCTGCCGTTGAACCTCGCGCCGGGCACCAGCCTGACGGTTGGCCAGCGAGTCACCACGCGTTGTCCCCCCAAACCTGTCCGCCGTCGCCCGGTCCCGATAGGGGGCACCGCCGCGATGTTGGGGGTTGTGCTGCCAGTTGTTGCCGCCCGCCGGCAAAGTCGATGCACGGTTCCCGCCGCCGACTCCACCAACCCCTCCAGCCCCGCCAACCCCACCAACGCCACCGGCTCCTCCAACCCCACCGACGCCACCCGCTCCTCCAACTCCGCCGACACCACCAGCCCCTCCAACCCCGCCGACACCACCAGCCCCTCCAACC
>DASPTQ010000045.1:0-16390 GCA_035623335.1 Terriglobales bacterium | reverse complement strand
AGTCTGGGGGCTGAGATCGCAAACCAGCACTCTCCGGGGAACCGGTTCCTGGTCAATGGCGAACCGACCGAGAATCGGATCGCGGTGGCGTCGAAAGGGGCCCTGCGGGTTGAAGTCATCGCCGCGGGACGGATGGCACACTCCGCCTACCCGGAGCTGGGTGAGTCCGCCATCGACAAGCTGCTGCAGGTCCTTCGTCGGTTGCAGGCCATGAAGCTCCCGGTTGAGGAAGGCATTGGCCCGACGACCTTGAACATCGGAGTGATCGAGGGCGGACGTGCTCCCAATGTGATTCCCGACTATGCGCGCGCGCAATTGCTATATCGGCTGGTCGGTCCCGCGAAAGCTCTGCGCCAACAAATTGCCCAGGCCGCCGAAGGACTGGCAACGGTGAAGTTCGTCCTAGAGACTCCCTTCGTGCGTTTGCGATCCCTGGACGGGCTGCCGACGATGGTGGCGGCGTTCACCACCGACATCCCGGGCCTGACCAACTGGGGCGAACCTCTGCTCATTGGCCCGGGATCGATTCACGTCGCCCATACCGGGGGCGAATACGTCGAGAAAACCCAGCTGACCGAGGCGGTCGATCTATACGCAAAGATTGCCCGACAGCTTGCGGGTCCCGGAATCGAGTAGAAAGGACAGGCCTTCAAATGCGGTCTGATCGCGGCTTCCGCCACCACTCTGGCGACAAACCGTTTACACTTAAATAATGTCCGAAGCTACTCGGAATTCGCTCTCGAAGTCGTCTTCTGCCTACCTGCGTTCGGCCATGCACCAACCCATCGAGTGGCGGGAGTGGGGAGAAGCGGCTTTTCGTCAAGCGCAACAAGAGAACAAACCGATCCTGCTCGATATCGGTGCGGTCTGGTGCCACTGGTGTCACGTGATGGACCGGGAATCGTATGACAACCCGGAAATTGCGCAGATCGTCAATGAACAATTCATCGCCATCAAGGTCGATCGCGACGAGCGGCCGGACATTGACAGCCGCTACCAAATCGCCGTGAGTTCGATAAGCGGGCAGGGCGGCTGGCCGTTAACCGCGTTTCTCACCCCGGAGGGGAAGCCTTTCTACGGCGGAACTTATTTTCCTCCGGAAGACCACTATGGGCGGCCTAGTTTCAAGCGAATCCTGCGGGCGATCGCCGACGCCTATCGGGAAAAACACGGCGACGTGGTGGAGCAGGCCAGAATCGTTGAAGGCGCCATCTCTCAAGCGGAGTCCTTCCCCGGAGCGAGGGCCAGCTTCTCGTCGACGACCATTGATCAAATCCTGGCATCGACCCTCAAGATGTTCGATGCCTCCCACGGGGGCTTCGGCAGCGCACCGAAGTTCCCGCATCCCGCCGCGCTCGACTTGATCATCGATCAATATGTCCGAGCGAACGATGAAGATATTCGTCAGGTTTTCGTTACCACTCTCGAGAAGATGGCGCGCGGCGGAGTCTACGATCAGCTGGGGGGCGGATTCCACCGTTATTCGGTGGATGAGCGCTGGGTTGTGCCGCACTTTGAGAAGATGTGCTACGACAACTCCGAACTGCTCAAGAATTACGTGCACGCCTATCAGGCCACCGGCCGGGAATTTTTTGCCGGCGTGGCTCGCGACATCATCCGTTGGATGGATGGGTGGCTCAGCGACCGCGAGCGGGCTGGCTTTTACGCCTCGCAGGACGCTGATTATTCGATGGATGACGACGGCGACTACTTTACTTGGACGCTCGAGGAAGCCCAAGCGGTCTTGACGCCCGAGGAGGCCCAGGTCGCCAGTTTGCACTACGACATCAACGAAATTGGGGAAATGCACCATCATCCCGCCAAGAACGTTCTCTACGTTCGGGCGTCAGTCGAAGAAATCGCTCGACGGCTGGGACGGGCGCCCTCCGACGTCGAAACTCTGCTCGAGTCGGCCAGGCAGAAGATGTATGCCGCCCGGTTGAAGCGCCCCACTCCTTATGTGGACAAGACCATTTACACCGGCTGGAACGCCCTCTCCATCTCAGCGTATCTCGAAGCTGCGAAGGTGCTCGGGCTCGACCCGGCTCGACAGTTCGCTTTACGCTCCCTGGATCGCCTTTTGTCCGAAGGCCTCAAAAATTCCGGGGAACTCGCCCATGTCGTTGCCTATTCCGACCCGGACGCCGAGCCACGCCATATTCCGGCCGGATTAGACGACTATGCGTTCACAGCGATTGCCTGCCTGGATGCCTACGAAGCCACCGGCAAGCTCAGTCATTTTGAGTTTGCGCGGCGGATTGCCGACACCATGCTCGATCTTCTCTTCGATCCGGTTTCCGGCGGGTTCTTCGATACCGCCCGTAGGTTGACGGGCGACAAACCTCTGGGTGTTCTCGGCACTCGGCGCAAGCCCTTTCAGGATTCGCCCACTCCCGCCGGAAATGCGGCTGCCGCGATCGCTCTTTTGCGCCTTCATGCCTATACCGACGAGCCAAGCTACCAGCAAAAGGCAGAGCAGACGCTCGCGATTATGGGAGGAGTAGCGGGACAATATGGGCTATTCGCCGCAACCTCGGGCATCGCCGGTCTACATCTCTCGCAGCCTCATACCCAAGTTGTGGTTGTAGGCAGTGGGGAAGTGAGCGACCGACTCTATCAACAGGCGCTCGGTCCCTTCTCCCTGACCAAGGCGGTACTCAAGCTCGATTTCCATGAGGCGGTTCCGGAGAATCTTCCTCCCGCTCTCGCCCAAATGATTCCCCAGTTGCCGACGGTTCGAGAGCGCACGCCGGCGGCGATCCTCTGCTCCGGTTTTGCTTGCCAGCCCCCAATTTCGCAGCCGGAGAAGCTAGGGCACCAGCTGCGAGAGGTCTTGCTGGCACACCGCGTAGCCTGAAAAAACAAAAAAGGCCAGCGCCGCTTACTGCGGTCGCTAGCCTGAGAATTTCGCGCGCCCTTTAAGAGCAGCGCAATGCTTTCGGTGGTTTTTTGGGTATTGGCCCTTCGTCTGCACGCACGGTCGTTGTAGTTACCAACGTTGCACAAGTGCAAAACAAGCCTACCACGACCATAATGGTCCTCAACGCACGTTTCATAGGCAGCTATTCTCCTAGTGCGGATTCCCTGGGAGCGGAAACCCTTACTGGCGACGAATTATAAAGGCCCTGTCAAGCCGGACGGTCGGTTTTCGAGCGCCCGTCGGTTTTTCGACTTGGGGGAATCGCAATGGAATTGCCCTTCGCCCCCGTGGCGATGCCAACTCTTCTTCACTCAAGCTTGGATTTATCGAGAAGACCTTAAGGTTCTCAATGTGAGACGAGCGGCGAACTCGATCAGCGGCGCAGGGACGGAGTAGCAGAAGCTTCTCGAGCGGGTCGATCTTCCCGAACCTGGTCGTCATGCTGCTCTGGGTCCCTCGCGTTACGCGAGAGAGCCCGGTCCACCATACGCTCGAACATAGGGATGAGAGAATCAGCCGGGGCAGGAGTCTGCAAGTCGCCAAGACTCTCCTCCCACCGTTGCGACACCAGGGCGGCCGCCGAGCTCTGCGGAGAGGCAGCCTTGCTCGCTGCGTACACCAGCCACACGAGAACGGTACAGCAATACAAGGATGTATTGGCGAGGTCCCAAGCGGGACCGCTGATCTGACCGCCGCTGTAAAGGGCGTTTCCCGCCAACTGCGTACCGGCCAGCACGCCCAATCCCAAGGCAATGCCGAAGCTGTGTTGCTTCCAGGAAACCCCCAGGTAGTTGGAGAAAATCATGAGGAACAGGACCAAGCCGCACTGAACGACTCGCACACATCGTTGCATGGTTAAAAGCGCTTCGATGATTGGTGACTGCCCCGCCGGGTTGGACACTGCGACCACCAGAGCCACAATCATCATGACCAGGGCGGCCCATTTAAAGAGGATCGTCCCTAGATCCCGCAGCATGTGATAAGGGCGAAACACGTCAAGAAAGATCTCGTGGATAACCAGGAATCCGAAGACCAGACCTATGGTGGCGGCGACCCAGTAGCAGTAAAAGTAAAGGGTGTAGCTTCCATATTGATGAATCGGAAACAAGACCGCAAAGTGTAGCAGCTGGAAGACCACAAAAGAAAAGAACACCGGAAACTTCTTATACAGCTTACGCCAAAGTAACGCTGCGGCCAGAAGCAGCTCTAGGACGGGGTGGGAAATCCAGAGCATGAGCTGGATTTTGACGTTCACGGGGTCCTCCCACACCACCTAAGGCCAAAGCGACACTATGCACTCAAGTAACCTTAGCATCTCGCAGCCCGCGGTCAACAAACCAAAGTAACCTGCCGTTAGGGTTACCAAGGTAAAGGGAGTATGGCTGGCGAAAGGGCCGATTTTGGCCGACGAAGGCCCCCAAAGGTAAGGACACAAATACCCGTCAACGGCCTAAATTGCGCGGGGTTCGAGGGGGCGAAAACCCTAAATTTGGGGAGAGGCCTGGATGTAGGCGCGCATCATTCGCACCTCATGATCCTTTTCCGTCAAATCGTGCAACAGAACATCGCGCAGCGAAACCACCGCCAGAAGTTGTTGGCCGTCACAGATCGGCAAGTGGCGAAAGCCGTGGCGGCGCATCAGGACCATACAATTCTCGACCGTCTCCCGAGGGCTAACGGTAAGCGGATCCGTCGTCATCACTTCCTTGATGCGGGTGAAGCGTGGGTCGCGGCCTTCGGCCACCACCCTTCGCATGAGGTCACGCTCGGAGAAGATGCCCACGAGGATCCCACCCTCGAGCACAGGTACGGCGCCGATGTTGCGGGCCACCATGGCTTCGACTACCTCAAGCACCGTCTGAGCCCCATCCGCTCGGTAGGTGTCCTGGTTGTTGATTAAATCGTAAATACGCATGTTAACCCCCGACTGCACAGGTGCGGGCGTGAGTATATGACGAAACCATATTTGTTGCTAGGGGGGAAAGTATGTATACCGGGTGAGCAGGGGCGGAAGCCGGCCGGATTGACCTCACCTGCCCTGTCCCAAGAACACGAAATAAGAACAAGCCCAGAGGACAGTCGGGATCGTTCCCCGAGGCCGAGCGGTAAGGATAATGTTGTAGTCGGCAGAAGGTCCAAGCCGATCGATGACCGAAGCGGCGGACCCTGCCTCTACGGTGGCTAGATAAGCCAGAAAACGATAGATATCCTGTTCTCCTGCATAGTCTTGAGCGACAAAGGAGATCTCCGTATTTTCTTGGGCAAAGTGCCAGCCGAGCGAAGCTGCCAGGGCTACAGCGTCCTCATACTCTTTTTCAGGAATCAGGCCGCTCGGCGGGTTATCGAACACGATTCGCAACTTCCGCTCATCTTCCCGGCTAAATTCCCGAACCTTCAGAGAGCCCGATTTTGCCGTAGCCTTCCAGTCCACGTGCCGCGCCGAATCCTCCGGCATGTATTCGCGAATGCGATAGAGATCATACCCGCGCCCCCGGGCAAAGGTTTCAAATTCACCGCGGATGATGGGCAGAACCTCAAAGAAGTCGTCCGTCGGTTCAATGGACGGGTACACGATGATTTCGCGGACCAGCGGAACGCGGCGAGTCTTAGTCAGGAAGGCGAAAGGGAAGCGCGTTGCCAAACCGAAGCTTTCTTGCCGGTAGGTTCCGCGGCGAGCGAAATGAAGCTCTAAGTCGGCTTGCAGTTCACCGCCCGAGGGTATGTAAGGGAAATACGCAGCTCCCTCAAAAATGTTGCCAGGAACCTGAGTCTTTCCCTGGAGCGGGCTCTGCCTCCGTGATATCCATTTCTGTCTTGCCAGGTGCCCGAGAGTCGCAGATCGCGCGCGGGGTTTGTTGGCCGGCACCACATGAACGGAAAATGATGGGAAGAAGCGCCCTCGGTTTCTGAGCACGATTCGACCCATGGTGCTTCGCCCGGCAAACACGTGGTCAGGTAATTGGACATCGAGTTCGAGTTCCCGCAGCACCGCTGCCGACGCTATACCTGATACCAGGATGGCTGCCATCATCGCCGCCACCACGATGTAAAGCAGATTGTTGCCGGTGTTCAGTGCCGCGATTCCAATCAGCAGAACTATCACCACATAGACGATCCCGATGCGGGTTACCTCGTAATCCAAAGCGTCGCGAACCCGGGCCTCGGTCACGCGACGCGCCAGATAGGGCACGGTGGTGAGCCCCACAATCGCAGCCAGCAACAGGGCGGCAGACGCCAGGATCAGGGTTGCCCACAGATTTCCTGTCTCTCGCGACACGGTCGAGAACAGGGCGGCGCCGAAGGCCAGGATCAAACCCACGATGGCCAACAAGAAGCGAACCCATACTTCGGGGAGATGAAGGTCGAGCCAGTGAGATATGGGATTTCGCAGAACCGACGCCGTCGTGCTCGGTTTGGAAGAGGGTTGAATCCGATGGCTCCTAGCTGGAGGTTAGCACCACTCCCGGAGCCCATCAATTCACTGAGCAGAGTCAGACTGCCCCCGGGGTTCTGTCGAGAGCAGCTGGTTCTTTCGCCGTCAAGCATGCGGGTGCCTGCGGCCCAGAAACTCCAGGATGACCTGGTTGAATTCCTCGGGTGCCTCTTCATAAGGAAGGTGTCCCACTCCGGCCATCACGCGGAGTTCGCAGTCGGCAAACTGCTGACGCAAGGGGACGGCGGAGGCGGGATCTACGGCACCGTCGCGGCTGCCCCACACGAGAAGAGTAGGGATCTGGGAGATTCGAGGCAAAACCGATTCGAGCCGCCTGAGATCCCGATTCCAGGAGCGAAGTACAGCGAGGGCATAGCGAAACGGGTCGGGCCGGAGCAAGGGCTTCAGGTAGCCTTCCAGGGTTTCAGGACGGATGCGGCGCGTGTCCCCATACAGTCGTCGAAAATAGAATTCCTGCAGGCTTCTGAGCCGTGGCGCCACTCGCAGAAACGCTGAAGCGGGTAAAACGCGGCTCAAGATGACGGACAAGACCTTCCCGCGGGCAGACCATGGATTCACGGGGGCGACCAGAATCAAAGCCCGAATGCGTTGAGGATCGAGAGCGGCGGCCATGATGGCAATTGCCCCACCGTGCGATGTACCCATGAGATCGCAGGCCTCGATGCCGGTTGCGTCCATAAAGCGTAAGAGTCGTTCCCCACAGGCTTCGAGTTGGCCGTCTATCACCGGCGGAAGTTCCGAGAATCCGGCACCCGGCAGGTCGGGTGCGTAGACGGTAAATTGTTCGGCCATCTTGGGGATAGCATGTCGCCAAGAAAACGAGTATCCGAGGAGTCCATGGACCAGGAGGACGGCGGGGCCGGCACCCGCGCGCGCGAATGGCACCCAGGCTCCGTCCAAACGGATCCTTAGATTCTGCACGGGAATACCAGGTTCAGGCGTTCCCGCCTGAACAGTGGCGCTCAGCGCAACTTTCTTTTCCTGGGAAGACAACTTTTTGCTTCGCGTCGGGCTCTTATAGAGGGTATATCGCCTCTGTCGCTTCTGGAAGGGAGGGCTTGTGTTCTCCCTTCTTCTTTTCCCCGCTACTGCTGCTGGTTCACCCTGACGACCCTGTATCCTCTCTACCTTCCTGCCTGAAGGTCTGCGAGCGGCGCACCCTTGGCCGGTCGTGACCTGCCGCCTGTGCCGAGGAGCTTCCGCAGCACGCGGACCGCTTTGTCTACGTGCTTTTCCTGAATCAGGAAAGGCGGCAGGAAACGCAAGACCGTGTCTTGCGTACTATTAAAGAGCACTCCTGCGGCGAGCGCTCGCTCCACAATCGGTCGCGCCGGCACCGAGAGTTCGAGGCCCTGGATTAATCCCCGTCCGCGGGCTTGCTCGGGAGCCCCGTAGCGTGTTGCCAAGAGCTTCAGCTGTTCCTTGAGATAGCTGCCCACGCGCTGGACATTCTCGAGCAGCTTTTCCTCTTCGACGACGGCCAGGTATTCGAGCGCCACGCGGCAGGCCAGGGGACCGCCGCCGAAGGTCGTGCCGTGTTGACCAACATGGATCGCCGACGCGAGGTCCTGCTTGGCGAGAAATGCTCCGAGCGGCAAGCCGGCAGCAATCGGTTTGGCGATCGCCACAATATCCGGCACTACCCCAAAACTCTGGAATGCGAAGATGGTACCAGTCCGCCCCAGACCGCATTGAATTTCGTCGAAAATCAGGGCCGCCCGGTGCCGGTCGGCCAAAGCACGGCATTCGGCCAAGAACTCGGTCGAGCACTCATGGATTCCGCCCTCCCCGAAAATGGGCTCGACGACGATTGCGCAAGTGTGATCGTTCACTGCGGCGGCTAAGGCGCTTCGATCGTTGCGGGGAACAAACCTCACATCCTCGAGTAGGGGTTCAAAACCTCGCCGGTATTTCTCCTGGCCGGTCAGAGACATCGAGCCAAAGGTACGACCATGATAAGAGCCTTCGAGGGCCACCAACTGACTCTTGGCATCTCCGCCGATGCGGTGCCCCGCCAGCCGAGCCAGCTTGATCGAGCCCTCGATGGCCTCGGTACCACTGTTTGAGAAGAAGGCTCGATCCAGGCCGGACAATTGACACAGCTTCTCCGCCAGCCTTCCCTGATATTCGTTGTAATAAAGGTTGGAGAGGTGGATCGCGCGGGCCGATTGTTCGCGGATGGCTTTCACAATCCGAGGGTGGGCGTGTCCCAGGGCGTTGACCCCCAGCCCCGCCACAAAATCCAGATAGCGTTTGCCTTCGAGGTCGAACAGGAAGACGCCTTTGCCCCGATGAATGACCAGAGGGTAGCGGTGGTAGGTTTGGAGCAAAAAACTGCGCTCACGCTCGATGATCTGTTCGGCCTGCGTCATCGCCTTTTCGAAAGGATTCTAACAGCCCTTCGAGGGCCATAAGGATTTCCGGGGTTGCCTGTGCTTTGCCCGTAAGCCAAATCGAACCAAGAGCTTACCAATTATCGAATCGGATTTTCTAAAATACATATATTTACCCTTGGAGCGCTTCTATAATCGTCGAAGCCAGTGAAAGTGAGTGAGTTAGCGGCTTTCCCATGCCCATCACCATGGCAGCGAACGTGCAGAATTTCCATCGGGCAAGTCTTGCCCGCAACGCAGACGCACCGTCCATGGACCGGGACCTGCAAAATCGCTTCACGGCTATCCTGCTGACCTTGCTCACTGCGGCAGGGGTAGTTCTAGGGTGGATTAACTTTCGCAAGGAGCGGGAGTTCCAGGTTCCTTATGACGGTGCCTGGTGGGTAGAACGCCAAGCCGGTCTTATTGCGGAGCGCATTGATCCGGACGGGCCGGCGGCGCGGGCCGGAGTCAAGGTCGGCGATCAGCTGGTTGCGGTCGGCGAGAATTCGGTAAGTACGACGGCTGCCTGGATGCGGGAGCTCTATCGCCAGGGGGTTTGGTCCAAAGCGCGCTACTCTCTGGTGCGCAGATCCGTTCCCGTCGATGTTGTTGTCATCCCGGCGCCGGCGGTGCGTTCCCAATATAACTGGCTCCGTCTCATCGGTTTGATCTATCTCGGCATTGGACTCTACGTCATGCTGCGTCGCTGGACGGCGCCGGGTTCGGTCCACTTCTATCTTTTCTGCCTGGTCTCTTTCCTGTTCTACTCGTTTCACTACAGCGGGAAACTCAACGCCTTCGACTGGACGATCTATTGGGGCAACGTGGCGGCCGGGCTGCTTCAGCCGGCGCTCTTCTTACATTTTGTTCTGACCTTTCCCGAGCGACCTGGATTCCTGCGCCGCCACCGCTGGGTCATCCCCAGCGTGTACGCGTCGGCACTGCTGCTGTTGGGTGTGCAGGTGCTGGCCCTGCGATACCTGCGGGCGAGTGAAGTCTTGCGCTGGAACCTCGACCGGATCGAGATGGCATATCTGGCGCTGCTCTTCATGGCCGCGGCCGCCGTGCTGGTACACAACTACCGCCGGGCTTCTAGCCCCCTTCTGCGCCAGCAATTGAAGTGGGTGACCCGCGGAACCATCCTGGCCATCACGCCGTTTACCTTGTTGTATGTGATTCCCTACCTGATGGGCGAACTGCCGACGAGCGCCATGCGGGTTTCCGTGCTGTCGCTCGGCATCCTGCCGCTGACCTTCGGCTACGCGATTTTCCGCTATCGTTTGATGGACGTCGATTTGATCTTCAAGCGCGGTATGGCCTCGACACTGGCTGCGGCTGCCATAGCGGGTGCCTACTTCGCCGTGGTGGGAGGAATCGCCGAGCTGGTCCATGCGCGTGTTCCGAGCACGGGACCCGCCGGTTTGGTGCTGGCCATCGTGGTCACCGCCGTCTTGTTCGATCCGGTTCGCAAATGGATTCAGGAGCGAATCGATCAGTTGTTCTATCTTACCCGCTACGACTATCGCAAGACGCTCACCGAGTTCGGCCGGGAACTCAGCGGACAGACGAACCTGGACGCCATGCTGGCGGCGGTGGTGGATCGGCTGTCGCGAGCCATGCTCGTCGACCGGATGGCCATCTTCCTCTCCCTTCCGAGCTCAGCGGAGGGTTTCGAGCTGGCGAAATCGTTCGGCATGGCGCCGATGGCCGCCTTGGACTTGAGTTTCCTCACTCGGCCTCGACCCGAGTCGGAGGCGCGGCATTTGTTCTTTGACAATACCCACCAGGTCCCGCGCGAAACCCCGAGCTCGCAACAGAGCATCGCCAAGCTGGAATTGAACTACTACATTCCCTGTCGGGCGCAGCGTGAGACCGTGGCCGTTCTAGGCCTGGGCAAGACGGCCGAAGGCGATTTTCTTTCGAGCGAAGATATCGAACTGCTGGAAACGTTGGCCGGGTATCTAGCCATCGCGATCCAGAACGCTCGCCTGTATGCCTCCCTGGAGCAGAAGGTTGCCGAATATGAGCGACTGAAAGACTTCAACGAGAACATCGTCGAGTCGATCAACGTCGGCGTGTTGGCCGTCGACCTCGAGGATCGCATCGAGTCCTGGAACTCGCAGATGGAAGTGATGTACGCTTTGCCGCGCTGGCAGGCGTTGACCCGTCCGCTGCCTGAGGTATTTCCTTCCGCCTTCGTCGAAGAGTTTTACCGCACCCGCCAGAACGCCGGGATTCACAATCTCTACAAGTTTCGCTTGGGCACACGCACGGGGGAGACCCGCATTGTCAATGTCGCGATCGCTCCCTTAGTCACCAAGGAGCTCCATGTCGTCGGCCGTCTCATCATCATGGATGACATAACCGACCGGGTGGAGCTCGAAGCGCAACTGGCGCAGGCCGATAAACTTTCCTCCATCGGACTGCTGGCCGCCGGCGTAGCGCATGAAGTCAACACGCCCCTCGCGGTCATTTCCTCCTACGCCCAAATGCTTTCCAAACAGCTCGTGGGCGACAGCACGAAGAGCGGGCTGCTCGAAAAGATTACCCGTCAGACCTTCCGGGCTTCCGAGATCGTCAACAACCTGCTCAACTTTTCTCGCACCACGGGCACGGAGTTCTCCGATGTGGACGTCAATAGGGTCATCACCGACACCTTGACCTTGCTCGATCACCAGTTCAGGACTTCGAAAGTCAAGGTGGAGGCCGATCTGGGTCCGGCCCTGCCTGCGATTCACGGCAATCCGGGTAGGCTGCAGCAGGTATTCCTGAACTTATTTCTGAATGCCAAGGATGCCATGGTGAACGGCGGAATCTTGCGCGTGGCGACCGCCAATGGCGAGGGAGTGAGCGTCGTGGTCTCCGATACCGGTTTGGGGATTGCGCCGGAGCATATTCGCAAGATCTATGATCCGTTCTTCACCACCAAGACCTCGCGCGAGGGGCAGGCGCGCGGCACCGGCTTAGGCTTGTCCGTCACCTACGGCATCATTC
Source organism: Terriglobales bacterium (assembly GCA_035623335.1). GTDB lineage: Bacteria > Acidobacteriota > Terriglobia > Terriglobales > Acidobacteriaceae > JAFAGX01. Next base: position 4,647 of record DASPTQ010000045.1, on the reverse strand, counting down.
AGGAGCACGCGGGCAAGATCCGGGTGGAAAGCAGCGAGCGGGCAGGAACGACCTTCTATCTTGATTTCCCATCGGCCAGGAAGGGGGTCCATGTCTGAGACCGCTGTCATCCCGCGTCCCCCTCTCAGTGAGGCAGCGTACTCTCCTCGCGGATCGATTCTCATCATCGACGACGAGGCCGCCATCCGCGAATCGCTCGAAACCTTATTGCAACTCGAGGGCTATGCGGTCGAGTCGGCCGCGAGCGGTGAGCAGGGTCTCGGCCGCATTGCCGAACGAAGCTTTGACCTGGTGCTGCTCGATTTCGCGCTGCCCGATCGCGATGGCATCGAGGTCCTGGCGGAGATTCATCGTCAGGATCCCCAACTCCTGATCATCATGATCACGGCCTACGGCACGGTCGAGAATGCCGTGAAGGCCATGCAAGCCGGGGCGACAAATTTCGTGCAAAAGCCCTGGGACAACGAGAAGCTGCTGGCCGATGTCCGCATCGCCATCGCCCGCCGCAAGGCGGAAGAGGAGAACGTCCAGCTCAAGCGCGCCCTGAAGCAGCGCTACAACTTCGAAAGCATCGTGGGCAAGAGTGAGCCCATGCTCCGGATCTTTGATCTTGTCGGCCACGTTGCAGCCAGCCGCTCCACGGTACTTCTCCAGGGGGAAAGCGGCACGGGTAAAGAGTTGATCGCCAAAGCGATCCACCTGAACTCTTCCCGCCGCGACCGGCCCTTCGTGGCGGTGAACACCGGATCCACGCCTCCCGACCTGCTCGAGTCCACCCTGTTTGGACACATCAAGGGGGCCTTTACCAGCGCCATCGCTTCGAAAAAGGGACTTTTTGAGATCGCCGACCACGGCACGCTGTTCCTGGACGAAATTGGCACCATGAGCCTGGATACGCAGAGCAAGATCTTGCGGGTGCTGCAGGATCGCAAGTTCATGCACCTCGGCGGGGTACACGAGGTCCAGGTCGATGTCCGCATTATCGCCGCCACCAACGCCGATCTCAAGCAGCAGGTCAAGGACGGCAAATTCCGCGAAGATCTTTTCTACCGACTCAACGTCATCACTATCGACCTCCCGCCGCTGCGGCAGCGCAAAGAGGACATTCCCCTGCTGGCCACATTTTTCCTGAACAAGTACTCGAAAGAGAACGATCGGCCGCCGTGCCGCCTCACTCCCGAAGCCCTTCGTCCGCTGCTTGCGTATTCCTGGCCCGGCAACGTACGCGAACTCGAGAATGCCGTTGAGCGGGCCGTCGTGCTCTCCACCCATGCGGAGATTGGTCCGGAACTGCTGCCCGACCCGATCGTGGGTCGGACCGCGGCTTTCCCCACGCTCGAACATCGCAGCGACGCCTCGCTCTTCGAGATCATGGAAGACTGCGAGCGTCATATCATCGTGCACATGCTCGAGAAATGCGGCTGGAACCAGACCGAGGCCGCCGAGCGCTTCCGGGTTCCCCTATCGACGTTGAATCAGAAAATCAAGCGCCTCAATATCGAGATCAAGCGCAAAGCGCGGGAATAACCTCCCCGGATGAAACCCGCAGAACTTTCTCTGTTATAGTTCCGTCAGATCATAGTCACAGCATGATGCCAGGTCTTCGATGGAACTAGTTTCACCGGCAGATCTCGCCAAAGACACGGTGCAGGCGGTCCAGGACTATACCGTGCTCTCAGTGCGGTCGGTGGGCAACCTGTTTCGCCAGCCCCGATACTTTGCCGACATGGTGTACCAGGCCGATCTGATTGGCTTTGGATCCCTGCCCATTGTGGTGCTGACCGGCCTTTCGATCGGCGCCGAATTGGCCCTGAATAGCGCCAACACGCTGCAGCGCTTCGGCTCCCTCTCCTTGATCGGGCAACTGGTGTCGGTGGGCATGGTGCGCGAGCTGGGGCCGATCATCACCGGGCTTATGGTGGCGGGAAGAAACGCCTCCGGCATGGCCAGCGAACTCGGGTCCATGCGCGTCACCGAGCAAATCGATGCCATGCGCGCGCTGGGCACCGATCCCATGAAAAAACTGGTGACCCCGCGAGTGGCAGCCACGGTCTTCATGCTCTTCTTCCTTACCATCATCTCCGATCTGCTGGGGCTTTTTGGTGGGGCCCTGATCTCCACGCTCCTGTACCGCATGGATTGGCATCAGTATTGGAGTACAGCGTGGCAGATTCTGGTCTTTCAGGACGTCTTCATGGGCTTGCTCAAGCCGGTGTTGTTTGGCTTCGTGATCGCAACGATCGGCTGCTATTACGGCATGACTGCTCGAGGGGGAACCCAGGGCGTAGGCCGGGCCACCACCCAGGCGGTGGTCGCCTCCTCTGTCCTCATTCTGGTCGTGGACTTGCTCGTCACCAAATTATTAATGACGATTTTTGCCTATCAATAACTCATGGTCGCTCCTCCCAGTGTAAGGACTGAACGCCTGCCGGAAACGCCGCCGCCGGCATCCTACCTGGTGGTCTTCGAGGATGTCGTTCTCGCCTTCGAGGACACTCCCGTGCTGAATGGGATCTCCTTCCGCCTGTCCAAGGGAGAAACCAAGGCAATTTTTGGCGTCGCGGGGTCGGGTAAGAGCACAATTTTGAAGCTGACGCTGGGATTGTTGAAGCCCGACTCCGGCCGCATCTACGTCCTGGGCGAGGAGATTACCGAGCGGAAGGAAGAAGATCTGTTTGAACTTCGCCGCCGAATCGGCATGGTATTCCAGGAGAGCGCCCTGTTTGACTCGCTCACGGTTCGGGAAAACGTCGCCTTCCGGCTGCTCGAAGAAGGCAACGTCAGCGAAGAAGAGGTCGAGCAGCCGGTGCGCGAAGCCCTGAGTTTTGTGGAGCTCGAGAACACGGTGGATATGTATCCCTCCGAGCTCTCCGGGGGAATGCGGCGACGGGTGGCCATTGCCCGCGCCATCATCACCCGTCCGGAACTGCTGCTGTACGACTCTCCCACCGGCGGACTCGACCCTGTGACCTCGACCACCATCATCGAATTGATCATCAAGCAGCGCGACGTCTTCAAAACCAGTTCGCTGCTGGTCACCCATCGCCTGCAGGACGCCTTCATGATGGCCACCCACTACTTTGACCGTAAAAGCAATCGCATGCAGCCCCTGCCTCCGGGCACGCAGAGCGAAGTGCCGATGGGTTTTCTCATCCTGCGGGATGGGAAGATCATCTTCGATGGTAGTATCGGCGAACTGGTTCACACCCAGGACGAGTACATTCGGGAATACATCTCTTAGACCGAGGACGGAAGCCGCGCTCGGCGAGCTAGGCGACAGGTTGCGAGGCTTTGCGCATTCGAGCCTGCCTCTCCTCGACTTGTTTCAAACGCTCCGGCCCTCCTTCGGAGGTCATGATCAGTCGTTCCACGTTGCCGAAGGCCGCGGGGCTCCGGAGCTTCTGCCTCACCTCCTCGAGGAAGGGGTGAATCTTGGCGAAAATGAAAAACATTTCGCCCGAAATGCTGGGCTCCAAAAAGAGGTCGCGATGGACGGTTCCGTGGAGGACGAGGGCGGCGGCCATCTCCCAATATCCGCTGACCTGGCGAAACCAGGCGTTTTCCTGCGTGCCCGCCGCGGTAGCGATTTTCACCACATCCTCGGCCTTCTCTGGCCAGAAGCCAAGCCACCAGCTTCGGGCCTTGCGGAGTTCCGCTTCCCTGCGAAGGTCGTAAAGCTTCAGGATCAGTTCCGCATCCGCGGCGCTCGGTGTTTGCGACATGCCAGGGTCCTCCTTTGTGAGGTTGAGGGTTGGATTGGCCTCGGGGTTCTTCCGCTAGGAGCCGACGGGTGCAGCCTCAACGGGAAGCGCCCGCTCGTAGTCACACTCTTTGTTGGGACAGGCGACGACCGGGCCCGCCTTCAGTGTCTTCTCGACCAGATAGGGATTTCGGCAACTCGGGCATTCTTCGGCCAGGGGCTTGTTCGCCGAGGTGAACTTGCATTTGGGGTAGTTCGAACAACCGTAGAATGTATTCCCCTTGCGGGCCCGCTTCTCCACCAATTCGCCGTCCTTGCAGAGCGGGCATTTCACTCCGATAAAGTTCTGCTTCACGTACTTGCAATCCGGATAGCCGCTGCACGCGGTGAACTCCCCGTAGCGTCCGTGACGGATCATGAGGTTGCGGTCGCACTTCGGGCAATGCTCATCGAGAGGAATATCGGGAACCCTCTTTCCCTGGTCCAGGCGGCGGGTCGTCTTGCAATCGGGATAGCCGGTGCAGGCCATGAACTGTCCAAACCGGCCGCGCTTGAGCACCATGACGCGTCCGCAATTCTCGCAATATTCCTCCTGCGAAGTCTCCTGCATGTCGGCCGAATCCAGGTCCGGCAGATGGATGGGATTCTCCTTGGTGAAGGTACAGGTGTTGGGATCGTCCTTCTCGTACGTGCTGCAGGCATAGAAGGAACCGTGCTTCCCCCACTTGATCACCAGCGGGGCGCCACAGCGCTCGCACCGTTCATCGGTGGGCTTTTCCATGCGCTTGATGTTTTCCATGTGCTTTTCGGCATAGCGCAGGTCCTTCAGAAACTTCTTGTAGAATTCCGCCAGTGCGTCGGTCCACTTCTCCTTGCCCTCTTCGATCTCATCCAGTTCTTCCTCCAAACGGGCGGTGTACTGGACATCGAAGATGTCACGGAAGTTG
>DASPTQ010000044.1:0-45306 GCA_035623335.1 Terriglobales bacterium | reverse complement strand
CAGACGTCACTGGGTTGATATTGACCGGAGGCAACGACCTTCTCGCGCTCGGCGGGGATGCCCCGGAACGGGATGCTACCGAGAATGCACTCCTTGATGAGGCAGAGTCGCGCGGGCTGCCCGTGCTCGGCGTCTGTCGCGGGATGCAAGTAATCCAGCAACGTTGCGCGATCCCGCTGCGTCGCGTCGAGGGCCATGTGACACAACACCAGGTAATTCGCATCGACGGCGAGCCCACAGAGGTTAACAGCTATCATCGCTTCGCCGCCTTCGAATCACGACCACCGCTTGACGTCTGGGCGGTCGCTGATGACGGTGTCGTCAAGGCGATTCGGCATGCGGCCTGCTCGACGACCGGGATCATGTGGCATCCCGAGCGAATGGACCCGTTCGCAGCTGCCGACGTCGAGCTATTCCGCCGCATTTTCCGGGTGGGGCGATGCGCGCCTTGATCCTTGCCGCTGGTCGCGGTAGTCGCATGGGGCAACTCGCCGACGACCGCCCGAAATGCTTGGTCGAGCTCGAAGGCAAGCCCTTGATCGAGCGCCAGATAGCGGCGCTCCGACGCGGTGGGGTGGAGGAGATTGGGGTTGTCCGTGGCTATCGCGCCGAGATGATCGATTTTCCCGGCCTCTCCTATTTCGCCAACGAACGATGGGCCGAAACCAATGTGGTGATGTCGCTCACCGCAGCCGCTCCTTGGCTGCGGTCGGGGCCGGTCATCGCCAGCTATGCAGACATCTTCTACCGAAATGAGTTGGTGCGGGGTCTGGCTGGTGCTCCAGGTCAGTTGGTCATCAGTTACGACCGGGCTTGGCGCCGATTGTGGACCCGGCGTTTCGCCGATCCTTTGGCCGACGCCGAAACCTTCCGGATCAATGCCGCGGGCCAGCTGCTGGAGATCGGCGGCAAGACGACGCGGATCGGAGATATCGAGGGGCAATATATGGGCCTCTTGAAATTCACGCCACCGGCATGGGGTGCCGTCGAAACGCTACTCAGTACACTCGACACACCGATACGCGATCGCCTAGACGTGACCGGAATGCTGCGCCGACTGCTAGCCGGAAGGGAGCTCCCCATCGGCACCTTCGGCACCGATGGTCAATGGGGTGAAATCGACAATCCGGAGGACGTGGCACTGTACCAAAACATGGTAAGGCAGGGGGAGCTCCTGCTCGAGGATGCGCTACCCGGCAGAGAGCCGACGGCAGGATGACGACGATCGATTCGCACGGTGGGTGCGGTCATCCCAAACTTTGCATTTATCGAAACCGCGATGGGAGGGCCGCAGGTTGTCAGTCATGATGAAACACAGAGATTTTACAGGGTTGGCTCGAGACTATGCCATGTTCCGACCGGGCTATGCGCCGCAGGTCGCGACCGCGGTCTTGAGTTATGTGGGACGTGACGCGGTCCGCGTCGATGCCGCGGACATCGGTGCGGGCACTGGCATTTGGATACGCACGCCTCCGGTGTGCATTCCATCGTCGCCGCGGAACCCAATAACGACGTGCGCGGGCAAGGAATCGAGGCGAACCCGCAGCTCGTCGAAATCGAGGCGCAGATCACGCGGCTCAAGCCCGACATCTGGCGCGTGTCGTCCGGGCGCTCTGGCATCGCTGACGGAAACCAAATACAACACCAAACTACTTCATTATTGGATCGGTGGAACCAGATGCAGCTACTTCAGAAGCTGATCAGATTCGCGCGAAAATCCCCTCGCGACAAATTAGCGGCCGTCCACTACCGTTTAGTAGATTGGGGTTGGATAGTCCCTCATCTGGGGAACGACAGAACAGCTTATGTTATTGGACTGTTCGGCACCGGACGTCAATATCTCGGTGAACTGATGCTGGAGAACATTGGAGAAAGGGCGAAATACTTAAGGGAGGGGTTGATCCGCTTCCATCCAGGTCCAACATCTATGATCTACAGCGCCCATGCCACAATGAGGCATGTTTGTCGCGAGCAGGCCTTACCAGCAGTAACGAGCCGTATATTGGACGCAGTTAGATCGGGATTTGCCGATTTGATTTTTATCTATCGTCATCCTCTCGATTCGCTGCTTACAAATTGGATTTGGTGGTGGACACGTATTCGCGACAACAACATGGACAACAAGGTGCGTGGTATCTCGGTGGCTTATAAGAACCTAGACGATTTATGTGCCGATTTGGATCAGAAGTTTCTTGAATTCAAGGCATTCGCCGAAGGCGACCCTGATTTTTTCGCCGCCATGCCAGGCCCGCGATTTTTGTCTTTTCCAGAATTTGTTGAGGAAACTGAGCTTTATATACAATTCGCCACGCTCCCGCTGCGGCTTGAGGACTTCATGATCGATCCGTTCAAGGAGTTTTCTAAGATCGTTGAAGTCATGTCGGTCGATCTTGATTTAAGCCGTTTACGTGTGTCCCCCCCGGCAACTAAGCCTTATCGCTATTTGGCTGTTAAAGAACAAGTTCCTCGATTCCGAAACTTTATCAATGAGCTCGATGCGGAGACAAAAAGACGGATTGCGAAAATCGGCTATAACATGTGATGGTCTGAAATTGTCCCCCCGGTTGAAACCTCAAGGAAGAGGCAGCGGCTTTCGCCCAAACTCGGCATAAAGTTCGGCTGAGAACTTGTCAGTTAAGAACGAGAGCCGCTGAACAAACGACCTAATAGAATGGATCCATCCCCTCAAGGATGGCACTGACCTCCCGAGAAAAGCAGAATGTTCACTGAACTATTGCGGTGTTTTGGAAGTTGCATAATTACATGAAGGTCACAACGCAAACGAAGAGCGAGAAGCGAGCTGCATTGAACTCTGTCGTCGGAGCAGCGGGTATAGTTGCTGCGGATGAAGAGTTCCAGTCTTCGGAGACGACGCAACATTCTTCAGCACACATTTACGAACTTGACCCCACCTGCGACTCACGTTGGGAGGACTTGGCCAACAGCCATCCTAAAGCTGCGGTTTTTCACAGCACCAAGTGGCTTAAAGCACTGCAGACTGTATATGGCTATGAACCTATCGCGATCACCACATGCCCTCCAGGAACACGCCTAACAAATGGGCTTGTGTTGTGCCGCGTCAGGAGCTGGGTGACAGGTCGGCGCTATGTATCGGTGCCGTTTTCGGATCATTGCGAACCGTTAGTCGATCGGTCGGACGAGCTCGATGAAATGTTGCTGCACATGAAGCGATACGTCGACAAGGATGGATTGAAATACATCGAAATCAGACCCGTCTCATGTGAGCCGAGTATCCACACAGAATTCGGGCGCCTTGTTACATATAGTTTCCACCGCCTGGATCTGAGTGTTAGCTCGGAGAAGCTATTTCGTAACTTTCACAAAGATTGCGTTCAGCGAAAAATTCGCCGCGCCGAACGGGAAAAGCTCCAATACGAGGAGGGAGCATCGGAGGACTTGCTACAGAAGTTCTATCGGCTTTTGGTGATGACTCGTCGACGGCAGTTTCTGCCACCGCAACCACGGTCCTGGTTTCGTGGCTTGATTGCTGTATTCGGAAACGACCTCAAGATCCGTGTAGCGTCCAAGAATGGAGTCCCTGTTGCCAGCATTCTCACGCTTTCACACAAGAAATCCATGATTTACAAATATGGCTGCAGCAATGCCGCGTTCAACAACCTCGGAGGAACTGCGCTCCTGTTCTGGAAGACCATACAGGAGGCTAAGGACGGCGGGCTTGAGAGTCTTGATATGGGTCGATCCGATGTCGACAACCGGGGCCTTATCGCTTTCAAGGAACACTGGGGTGCAAATGCAACGTCGATAAGCTACTGGACTTACCCAGAACGGCCCGAGCGCCATTCAACTGGCTGGAAGAAACGCCTAGCCGAACAACTGGTTTCGGCTGCGCCTGATCTGGCACTGGAAACGGTTGGCAGACTTCTCTACAGACATATCGGATAGAGTCCACCGAGCTTAGAAATTGTGGTGAACGAACTCCCTCAATCCTTGAAGGGTAGCTTATAGCAAGGTTCACAATATGCTAGTAAACAGAATTTACTACTTTCTCAAACCGGTCATACCCTGGCGGGTGCGCGTGGAGTTGCGACGATGGCGTGCCAATCGTCGGCGTAAAGCCTTTGCGGACGTGTGGCCGATCGATCCGAGAGCAGGCGCCGCTCCTCCCGGGTGGCCCGGGTGGCCGGACGGCAAGCGGTTCGCCTTCATCCTTACTCATGACGTCGAGGGCAGCAAGGGATTGTCGCGTGTCGAGCAGTTGATGAACCTCGAACAGGAATACGGATTTCGTTCATGTTTCAATTTCGTGCCAGAGCGCGAATACCGTGTGTCCGACGGCGTACGAAAGATGTTGGAGGATGGTGGATTCGAAGTAGGGGTACACGGTTTGAAACACGATGGCAAGCTCTACAGCTCGAAAGCGACGTTCGCGGCGAAGGCTTCGCGGATCAGAGGATATCTACAGCGATGGAACGCCTGCGGCTTTCGTTCACCGCTTATGCAGCACAAGTTAAGTTGGCTGCACGTGCTAGGTGTGGAATACGACACCTCTACATTTGATACGGATCCGTTCGAGCCAGAGCCGGACGGCATGGGTACCATCTTTCCTTTCTGGGTGCCGGGTCCAAATGGCAGCGGCTATGTAGAACTTCCTTACACGCTGGTGCAGGACTTCACTCTTTTCAGCGTGCTTTGCGAACAGAACATTGACATTTGGAAACGGAAGCTTGATTGGCTCGTCGAGCACGGCGGTATGGTATTGCTGAATACCCACCCGGATTATATGTGTTTCGGCGGTAAGCCAGCTCAGAACGAATTTCCCGTGGCGCTGTACGAAGAGCTGCTGCGCTATGTACATGAGAAATATGAAGGATCCTATTGGGCGGCGACGCCGCGAGAAGTTTCTCGCTACTACCGTGACAAGGTACCGCCTTCCTCTAGGAATACTCGGAAGAAGATCTGCATGCTGGCTTATACGCCCTACGAGTTTGACAATCGTGTTCGCCGCTATGCAGAGACGCTGGCGAAGCGTGGAGATCAAGTCGATGTAATCTCCTTGAGCACAACTGCTTTTCCCAAACCTGTCGAAGAGATCAGCGGTGTCACAGTGAATCGAGTCCAGACCCGCGAATACGACGAGCGGCATAAATGGACATACGCGTGGCGCTTGTTGAAATTCCTATGGAAATCCTCGCGTCGCTTAACGCAGCTTCAAGCGCGGAACCGATACGATTTGATCCACATCCATAACATGCCGGATTTCCTGGTGTTCGCAGCGTGGTACGCGAAATTGAACGGCGTGAAATTGATATTGGACGTCCATGATCTCGTACCGGAGCTGTTTGCTAGCAAGTTTAAGGCGACGCGAGGAAACGCTTATGTAGGTTTGTTGACGAAGATCGAAAAAGCGTCTGCAGGATTCGTCGATCACGTCATTGTCTCGAACGATCTCTGGCGGCAGACGCTGATTTCGCGCTCGGTTTCGGAAGAGAAGTGTTCCGTATTTCTTAACCATGTGGATCCCGCCGTGTTCTACCGCCGGCAGCGGACCCGAAACGACAATAGGTTCGTCATTCTGTTTCCCGGCAGCTTTCAGTGGCACCAGGGATTGGATATTGCGATCGAGGCTTTAGCACAGATGAAATCGAAAGTGCCGAATGCCGAGCTTCACCTTTACGGTGGCGGAGGCGGTGACAAGGGAGTTGATCTGGCACGGTTGGCGCAGCGGCTTGGCTTGAACGGAAGCGTGAAGTTCTGTGGTGCCGTCTCGCTTGATCATATTGCGCAAGTAATCGCAAACGCAGATATGGGAATCGTTCCTAAACGAGCCGACTCATTCGGCAATGAAGCGTATAGCACAAAGATAATGGAGTTCATGTCCCAGGGCGTTCCCGTTGTTGCTTCCCGAACGAAGATCGACAGCTTTTATTTTGATGAAGGAACGGTTCACTTTTTCCCCTCCGGCAACAGCCAGGCGATGGCAAATGCGATGCTTGAGGTCATTGAGAATAAGGATCTTCGCCAGACGCTAGTCAACAGTGGATATGAACACGTGGAGCGCAACGGTTGGCAACGAAAGAAACAGGACTATCTCAACCTTGTGGACTCACTTTCGACCGAGGTATTCACCGATGCTAAGCCGGTGGAAGCGCAGAGCGGCAAATTGTCATCTGCGGCCGTTGATCGACGGAAGGGATAGGGCTTGGACCATCGGAGCTTAGGCAAGAATGACGCGACTCTGCCTGCAATTGGCCTTGGAACCTGGCAGTACAACGGAGGGATCAAACCTCTTCAAACGGGAATTGCGCTGGGGGCTTGTTTTATGGACACAGCCGAATCCTATGGCACAGAGGAGGTTGTGGGTCGAGCCCTTCAGGGGATTCGCAAGAGCATTTTTCTTGCGACGAAAGTATCACCCCGACATTTCCGGCGCGCGGACGTAATCGCAGCGGCCGATGCAAGCTTGAAAAGACTGAACACGGATTACGTTGATCTCTATCAACTGCACTGGCCCAATTATACCGTTCCCATTGAAGAAACCATGGGAGCAATGGAAGAGTTGGTCGATAGCGGCAAAGTCAGGTTTATTGGGGTGAGTAATTTCTTCGTGCGCGATCTGGAGAGGGCGCGCAAGGCGATGGGGAAACGCAAGATCGTGTCGAACCAGGTTCGATATAACCTGATCGACCGAACAGTCGAATATGATCTGCTGGAGTATTGCCGCCAGCATGACATCACGGTCATTGCCCATAGCCCGTTGGCCACTGGATTGGAAAGCATTGAAGCCAAAGATCCTGAACGGGTCATAAACAAGATCGCAAAGAACAGGGGCAAGACAGCCGCTCAGATCGCACTAAACTGGTGCATCTCGAAGAACGGCATTGTAACCATTCCTAAGGCTAATTCAGTCGAGCACGTCAGAGAAAACTGTGCAGCTTCTGATTTTCGGTTATCTCCGGAAGAACTAAGACTGTTGAATGAAAAAGTCGAGTACGACCGCAGGGGTAGTTCAGAGATTTTCTTGCGGCGAATCGTAAGACAGGGTTTGCAGTACCTGGGCAAGAATCAATAAGGGGCGAGGTTGTGAACAGCAAATCATCAAATTGCAATGTTACGGTCATCGGGGCAGGTCCCTACGGACTTTCCTCGGCGGCATATCTGCGAGCCGCGGGGGTGGAAACGCGAGTGTTCGGAGAACCGATGGCATTCTGGGAGAACCAGATGCCTGCTGGCATGTGTCTGCGGTCCAATTGGGGAGCGTCGCATATCGCGGATCCCAAGCAGGCGCTGACTCTTGACGAATACATACGTCAAAAGGGCAATCATATATCGAAGCCTATTCCGCTCGATCGCTTCGTTGATTACGGGCGGTGGTATCAGGGCAAAGCAGTACCCGATCTGGATAAGCGCCAGGTGCGTAGTATCGAGGCCGATGCTCGCGCGTTTAAGGTGCTCATGGCGGATGGCGAAGAGTTCACGTCGCGGCGCGTGGTGGTGGCAGGCGGAATCAGCCCGTTTGCGAGCAAACCTGCAGAGTTCGCCGCCATTCCTTCCGTTTTGGCTTCCCATACGAGCGAGCACAAAGATCTTGGGAAGTTCAAGGGCCAGCGGGTAGTGGTGATCGGCGCCGGGCAGAGCGCTTTGGAATCCGCTGCATTGTTTAAGGAGCTCGGTATTCCGGTTGAGGTGATTGCGCGCACGAAGTCTCTCAACTGGGTAGGGTTACATGCGCGATTGCATCATTTGGGCTTGATTTCGAAGATGATGTATTCGAATCGCGACGTTGGTCCGGCTGGGATCAGCCGCCTCGTCGCCATGCCGCATCTATTCCGTCGTTTCCCCCGGTTTTTCCAGGATCGCACTGCTTACCGCGCGATCCGGCCAGCCGGAGCTGGCTGGCTGCAATCACGAATTGTGGGGGTGCCTATCACACTGGGGCGCAAAGTGGTCTCCGCGGCTGCCGCTGGCAGCCAACTTCGTCTTCAACTCGACGACGGGTCGGAACGCCTAGTTGATCATGCGCTTCTCGCGACGGGATTCCGGGTCGACGTATCGAGATATCCGTTTCTTTCCCCGTCATTGTCCAAACAACTGAAAACGGTGAACGGCTACCCTGTACTTAAGCGCGGGCTGGAGTCGTCGATTCCCGGACTGCACTTCGTCGGGAAACCTGCGGCATGGAGCTTCGGGCCGCTCCTCGGCTTTGTTTCGGGAGCCGAGTTCGCCTCGAATGAATTGGTTCAGTCCATGACTCGGAGAAACGGAAACAACTGACACTGTGGGTGCCCTAACTCAACCCGTCCCGAAGCCCAGCACTGTAAAGGCTGCGGACCGCACTGTGGGGGCGGTGGTCATCGGCGGTGACTACCAGGGGCTGGGAATCGTTCGCAGCCTCGGTCGGCAGGGCGTACCGGTGTGCGTCGTCGATGACGAACTTTCAATCTCAAGGTACTCGCGCTATTGCACCAAATTCGTCAAGCTCGCGAATCTGCACGATGAGCCGGTTGCGGTAGACAGCCTGCTCGAGCTAGGGAAGCGGCTAGGTTTGGATGGGTGGGTGCTCTACCCAACCCGGGAGGAACTCGTCGCTGCATTGTCCCGCCATCGTTCAGAACTGAGCGAAGTGTTTCGAATTCCAACGCCCGATTGGGAAAGCGTGAAGTGGGCCTGGGACAAGAGGAACACTTATCGACTCGCACAGAGACTAGAGATTCCGACGCCAGCCACACACTATCCCGAAAACCTTGATCAATTGGCCCAACTCGATGGTGTCACACCCCCATTTGCGATCAAGCCTGCGATCAAGGAACACTTCTTTTACGCGACTAAGGCGAAGGCATGGCGGGCGGACAGCCACTCTGAGCTAAGAACTCTGTTTCAAAAGGCAGCGGACCTGGCCGGTGACGGAGAGATCATGGTGCAGGAGTTGATTCCCGGAGGCGGTACCCAGCAATTCTCTTATTGCGCGTTTTTTCGTGACGGAGAAGCGGTGGGCAAGATGGTTGTGCGACGTACCCGGCAGCACCCTCTTGAGTTTGGAAGAGCCAGCACTTATGTCGAGACGACGGACATCCCGGTTCTGGAGGAGCTTTCCGAGCGATTCCTGCGCGAGATTGATTACTACGGCCTGGTCGAATTGGAGTACAAGCTCGATCCTCGGAATTCCCAATACAAGCTGCTTGACGTAAATGCGAGAACATGGGGATATCACAGTCTGGGAGCTCGCGCCGGCGTCGACTTCAGCTATATGCTCTACGCGGATCAAGTTGGCCTGCCCGTGCCAGTTTGCAGAGGCCTTCCCGGAGTGGCTTGGGTCCGTACAACTACAGACCTTCCTGCCGCGCTGATGGGGATTCTCAGCGGGGATACGGATTGGAAGAGCTATCTTCGCTCATTGATAAACTGCAATACGGAAGCAGTGTTCAGTCCCCAAGATCCGCTTCCTGGTCTGGCCGAGGTGGTCCTCATCCCGTATTTGGTTATCAAGAGAGGCTTCTAACCATCCGTTTTCCGAATTCCCGCAAGAACTAAGCCAGCTGCGGGCAACTCAGCCCCCAGGTACCAAATGGCGCAGGCAAGGGCGCCACAAAGGAAGAGAACAAAGCGCGTTTTAATGGCTATCGAGAATTTTCCTTATCTCAAGGACCCGCGAGTACGCAAGGAAGCGGAGGCACTCGTGGCCGTGGGTCATCGCGTATCGGTCACTTCTCCCGGTCGGGAGCCCAAGCTGCCTGCGAGTTCAAGATGAACTGGCGTGGCAGTAGGTCTTCTATGGCAGACTTGGTCACCTTACCGAGTCTAGAGCAAGCTGAACCCGAAGACTGCTCCAAGCCTGCGGCCTAGGGTTGGCTTCGAGAGGTTGGGAATGCTCGTGCGAAATTGTGTTTCGGCAAAAGTCCTTTTCAAATCCCAGCCTTATGTATTGGCTCAAGGAGAAAGACCAGGGAGTTTTAGTTTATGACTGTTCTTCCTCTCAAACAAAACCCTGCCGTGGATGCTGGCAGCTTGGTCAGTCTCGACGCCGAAAGTGCGATCTATCGAGACGGCAGTTACCTGAAATACAACCCATCCTGGCACTCGGAAGAATCCCCTTTCAAGGTGAGGCAAATCCGGCGAATGATGAAGAGGCAAAACCTGACGCCGAAAACTGTGTGTGATGTGGGCTGCGGCGCAGGCCTGGTGCTGGCGGAATTGCAACCGCATTTTCCCTCGGATTGTGTTTGCTGGGGATACGATGTGTCTCCCGATGCGCTGGCCATATCCGTAGGCCGTGCCAACGACAACCTGCGTTTTCGCATGCGCGACATACGAAAAGACGAGTGTGACACCTATTTTGATTTGCTGTTGATGCTCGACGTCTTTGAACATGTCGAGGACTATATGGGACTGGTGAGGGCCGTCCGGCCCAAGGCCAAGCAGAAACTGTTTCACATTCCGCTTGATCTCTCGGTTCAGGCGGTTCTGCGCAAGAACGGCCTTCTCCTTCGCCGCGATCATCACGCGCATCTTCACTACTTCACCAAGGAAACAGCCCTGCGCACCCTGACTGACGTCGGATACACCATCGTCGATTATTTCTATACTCCGCGTTGTATTGAACTGGGGGACCTGTTTATCCAAAAGATGGCCAGGATTCCGCGGCAACTCAGTTTCGCCCTGGCGCCAGACTTGACGGTGCGCGTGCTCGGTGGGTACAGCCTGATGGTGCTGTCTGAATAGTGATGTTCTTGCGAGCAACGTGTGCCCTCGTTCTATTGGGCATCCTCGTGGCAGGACTGTGGCCATTTCATACTCCCAGGAATGAAGTAAGTTGGTTGAGTCAGAGAAACGGCCTTCTCTTTGGAAAGTACGGCAGCATTCTGAGTGCAACTCCGTTCAAGGCTCACCTGCCGCAGGGTTCGTGCAGTGTGGAAATATGGTTGGAACCAAGGCGAGTCAAGGCCTCGGGCACGATTCTCGCGTTTCACAGGCCGGAAGGTCGAGCCGTCCCCTTTGCACTCCGTCAGTCTCTGGGCGATCTAGAAATCCTGCGGACAAGTGACGACCCGTCTCGACATGGTAAGAGAGTCAAAGTCTACGTCGACGACGTTTTCGTCCATCAGAAGCTGGTGCTGGTCACAATTGCCTCAGGTCGGTCGGGTACGACGATCTATGTGGATGGCGCGTTAATCAAGAAGGCGCCAAACTTCAGATTTTCAAGTCTGGAGTTGACTGGTCAATTCGTTATAGGCAACGCTCCGACAACGACCGATAACTGGTCTGGGCAGCTAACGGGACTGGCTCTCTACGAACGTGAACTGACGGCCGACGAGGCATCTCAACACTACGAATACTGGACGAAAGGCGAGCAGGCGAGACTCGCTGAGAATGAAGGTGCTGCTGCGCTCTATCTCTTCAACGAAGGGAATGGGAACGTTGTTCACAACCAGGTAGACTCAGCGACTGATCTGCTCATTCCCGAACGGTTCTTCGTATTACATGAACAGTTTCTTGAGCGACCTTGGAATGAATTCACTCCCGGCTGGGACTACTGGAAGAACGTAGGCATCAACATCATCGGCTTTATTCCATTCGGGTTTTTCTTCTACGCGTATTTTTCTCTGGGGCAAACGCCCAAAGGAGCGCTGGCGAAGACGATCGCGTTCGGATTCGCGACCAGTCTTATTATTGAAGTCTTGCAGGCATTTCTTCCGACCCGAGACTCCGGCATGACCGACCTCATTACCAATACGTTCGGCACGGCTCTGGGAGCGATATCATACATCTGGATTGTCAAGCGTCACTGGTTCGCCCGAGCAGGCGTCAAGATTCCTCTTTTTTCGGAAGCAATGAAGAGAAGCTCGTCAGTTCGTTGAGTAAGCTCCAGACCCGCTCAGCTTACTCAGTGGTTTGGTCACGACTCCAGCACGGTTTACCGGCGGAGTTGAGATGTTCACCTTGGCGGTTTGGGCAGAATTGCCGGAAGAGGCAGACGCGGCAGGTCGACTTGTAAAGCCTTCGGACGATTACCACTCCAACGACCACATAGAACGCCCCGAAGGCCAATAGTGCCGTAGAAAACATACTGCCTCCTCCACGCGATGCTAAGCCATGACGCAACCCAAGGTCTGTGATTGTGATCACAAGACGTTGTTTAGGGCGGCAGTTGTACGCATGGTTCCCGTGCGTGCTTATGACGAACCTCGCTTATCTCATTGTGTATCAATGAGTTACGCGAACGGTATTGCTGATTTTCGTTCTATTGCCCTGGGTCGGGACGTGATACGATTACCCAATAACCCCCCTCAAGTTAGTTCATTCGTCCACGCACCCTAAGGAAGGCCTTTTCCTGGAACTATGCTGAGCACTGTGATTGTTGGAGCAGGTCCGTATGGGCTGTCGATCGCAGCGCATTTCCGGCGCAGCGGCATCCCATTCCGCATTTTCGGCCGTCCGATGGACAGCTGGCTGGAGCACATGCCGAAGGGCATGATGCTCAAGTCGGATGGTTTCGCATCCGACATCTACGATCCAGAGAAAGCGTTCACTCTACGGCAGTTTTGCTCGGAGCGGGGCATCGAGTACGCCGATTCGGGGGTGCCCGTGCGCCTCGAGACCTTTAGCGCCTACGGGCTTGCCTTCCGGGACCGCATGGTGCCAGAGCTTGAGGACAAGCTCGTGGTCAGCGTGGACCGTGTAACCGACGGATTTCGTTTAGGACTCGAGGATGGCGAGACCCTTCAGGCCCGGAAGGTGGTGCTTGCGGTCGGGATTACTCATTTCGAATATGTTCCCGAGAACCTGGCGCATCTGCCGCCGGAGTTCCTTACTCACAGCGCTCGTCATCGAGACGTTGAGCCATTTCGAGCGCGCAACGTGGTCGTGATCGGCGGTGGAGCTTCCGCGCTGGATTTGGCGGGATTGCTGCACGAGGTTGGTGCCAACGTGCAGCTCGTCAGCCGAAAGAAAGAATTGAAGTTCCATAGCCAGCCCACGGGCAAGCCACGGTCACAGTGGCAGCAGATCAGACATCCGCAGTCCGGGCTTGGACCTGGATTACGCTCGCGCTTTTTTGCCAATGCGCCGGGCGCATTTCACTATTTGCCCGAGCGTCTTCGCCTGGAGGTGGTCCGAAGAAGTCTAGGGCCCTCGGGAGGATGGTTCATTCGTGACAAAGTAGTCGGGAAGGTTCCGTTGCATCTGGGATGTACGCCGCAAGGCGCTACGGTCAAGAACGGCAGAGTCCATCTCAGTGTTCAGGTAGCCGACGGCACTGCGCGGGAAATTGAGACCGAACATATCATTGCGGCGACTGGCTACAGGGTGGATCTGGAGCGTTTGAAATTTCTCAACGCGGAGATTCGCTCGCAGCTCAAGGCCGTTGCGGCAGCTCCGGTGCTTTCGTCGACTTTTGAGTCGTCGATGCCTGGTCTATATTTCGCAGGAGTTGCAGCCGCCAACAGCTTCGGACCGGTCATGCGGTTCGCATTTGGGGCTGGCTTCACCGCTCGCACGCTGACTCGCGCCCTGGCGAAGTCGCTCGCAAAAGAGCCGGTACCGGTTCCGGTTCGCAGCGTAGCCACCACCACGAAGTGAATACGTTGATGGAAAGGGTTTTGGACGCATGAAGCTGGAGACCCTCGCAATCCACGCAGGTTACGATGGCGACCCCACGACCAAGGCCGTGGCGGTGCCGATCTATCAGACGGTCGCGTTCGAGTTTGATAGCGCGGAGCATGGCGCGGCGCTGTTCAATCTGGAAGTTCAAGGGAACATCTACACCCGGATCGGCAACCCTACAAACACGGTTCTCGAAAAGCGCGTGGCCGCTCTCGAGGGTGGAGTAGATGGACTCAGCGTCAGCTCGGGAATGGCCGCAATCGAATATTCACTCATTAACATTGCCGAGGCGGGGAATAACATTGTTTCTACGCCGCAGTTGTATGGCGCCACTTACACGCTTCTGGCGCACATCTTCCCGAAGCGCGGGATCTGCTCGCGCTTTGCGGCGACCGACCGCCCAGAGGATATTGAGAGGTTGATCGACGAGAATACGCGGGCGGTGTACTGCGAGAGTGTTGGCAATCCGGCGGGGAATGTCGCGGATATCGAAGGCCTCGCCAAAATCGCACACGAGCATGGAGTGCCTCTGGTGGTCGATAACACCGTGGCTACGCCGATTCTGTTGCGTCCCATCGAGTATGGCGCCGATGTCGTCGTGCATTCCATGACGAAATTCATCGGAGGGAGCGGTACGAGTATTGGCGGAATGATTGTGGACGGTGGCAAGTTCCCGTGGAGAAAGTATGCGAAAAAGTTCTACATGTTGAACGTTCCGGAAGTTGCCTATCACGGCGTTGTATATGTCGATCATTATGGAGATGCAGCTTTTGTTGCGCGATGCCGAACCGTGTGTCAACGCAACACCGGCGCCACGTTGTCTCCGTTTAACGGCTTCTTGTTCTTGCAGGGGATTCAAACGCTCTCCCTCCGAGTGGAGCGCCACGTGGCGAACGCACGCAAGGTCGCTGAATTCTTGCGCGATCATCCCATGGTTGAATGGGTGAACTACGTTGGGTTTCCGGATAATCCGCTCTATCCGATGGCGCACCGATATTTGGGGTCGAACTTCTGCTCGCTGCTGACCTTCGGAGTGAAAGGCGGCTACGAGGGCGGCAGGAAATGCTTCAATGCCTTCCGCCTTTTCAAGCGCATGGTCAACATGGGCGACGCCAAATCGTTGTCGTGCCACCCGGCGTCGACGACGCACCGGCAACTGACGCCGGAGGAACAGGCGAGGGTAGGAGTTACTCCAGAGATGATTCGTCTTAGTGTGGGCATCGAGCATATCGACGATATTCTTGCTGATCTGGGTCAGGCACTGGACAAGGCCAGAGGATGAAGCTGGGGAAGATCGTAATGCACCATTGTGGGGGAATTTCATGCCATTGATTATTGAGGGCAGCCGGATTCCAACTCGTTGGGCAGAGAGAAGAGGCTCGCGCCGCGTAGTGTCGATCGACCGCGATGAGTCGCAGGCGGATTGTCTCAAGATCGCGCTCATTAACAACATGCCGGATGCAGCGCTGGAAGATACGGAAATCCAGTTTTTCGAGCTGGTCGATGCGGCGTCCGGCAAGATTCCGGTTCGTCTCAAGCTGCACTCGCTGTCCGGCGTGCCTCGCGGAGAGCGGGGAAAGCAGCATCTCAACACCTTCTACTTCAATACCGACGATTTGTTGAACAGCCAGTATGACGCTGTGATCATGACCGGCACCGAACCGCGGCAGGCCAATCTGCGCAACGAACCCTACTGGTCCGCATTGGCCAGTGTTCTGGACTGGGCGGAAAGCAACACCGTGTCGACGATTTTGTCATGCCTGGCGGCACATGCGGGAGTTCTGCATAGCGATGGCATCAACCGTCACCCTCTGAGTGACAAGCAATTCGGTGTGTTCGACTTCGCCAGGGCTGCCAACCATCAGTTGACCGCAGATGCTGGAGAGCGGGTACGTTTCCCTCATTCCCGATGGAATGAAGTGCAGGCGCATGCATTGCATTCCTGCGGTTACCTCGTTCTGACCCGATCAGCCGAGGGCGGTGTGGACTCGTTCGTGAAGAAGAAAAAGCGCAGCTTGTTTGTACATTTCCAGGGCCATCCTGAGTATGAAGCGCAAACCCTGCTTAAGGAATTCCGGAGAGATATAAAGAGGTTTCTCAGACGGGAAAGAGAAACGTATCCCTCCATGCCGAAGGGTTACTTTGATGCGACGGCGGCGAGGCTTCTTGCCGAATTCAGTGATATCGCTCTGTCCGAGCGGCGAGAAGAGCTCATGGAAGGTTTTCCGGAAGCTGCCCTGGTCGGCGGTTTGAAAAGCACATGGCGGTCCTCGGCCATGAGTATTTACCGGAACTGGTTGCAGTATGTGGTGTCGAAAAAGACTGAAGCCAGGGCATTTCCAGCGATGGCAGTTTTGCATGATTCGAGCCCACGAAAGCGGTCTGCACTGCGGTGAGGACTGGACTTCGGCTCTCGCCCCGAGCGGTTCCGCTGGAGAATAGTCAAACCACCCTTTTTTTGAAGTCTGATCCCAGACCGTAGTGACACCCCATATGCATCTTATTTCACACTGTTATCGAAACGTGAGATCGGTGTACACTTGGGGCCACTCTTGGAATGAAAGAGGAGGAGGCTGGGTCCTTGGCTACCGTCACCAATATCGCTTCCCCGGCGGTAGTGAGGGTAGCCCCGTCTAGCGTTGACCTCAGACCGTCTCCCATTGAGCCTGAGTGGATTCTCAGCGGCAGCCCCAAGGCGTGGAACAAGGAAATCGCAAGAAGCCGTGACCGGATGGCCCAGATCGTTGTGTGGGAGTGTTCAGCGGGGCTCTTCATTTGGCATTACAGCAAGGATGAGTCGCTCATTGTGATTTCGGGCGAGGCCTTTGTAACCATGGAGAACGGCCAGGAAATCCGGTTGGGCCCAGGGGATGTGGCATTTTTCCCAGCCGGTACTACCTGCACATGGCGCGTCACTGGACCTTTGCGAAAGGTAGCTGTAATACGGGAGCCCATGTGGCGGCCGCTGGGATATGCCGTGAAGGCGTGGAATCGAGTTGTTCGGCTGGTTGGCCTGACCGGAAAGCCGCCTTTAACGCCTGCAGCCGAGGCGATCTTCAGCGAGCCTCCTCGTAAAGTCGGTTAGCCCCAAGCCTCACCCGTCGAGCTGCCCCACGAGCTCCGACCTACATTCACGAATCTGTTATGACGCAAACGGCCGTAAGACTCCGCCCGGGCGATCTTGTGGAGGTGAAGGCTCCGGAAGAAATCCTGCAGACACTGGACGCCGACGGAACATTGGGCCAACTGCCGTTCATGCCAGAGATGGTCGAGTTTTGCGGGAAGAGATTCCTGGTCTCCAAACGTGTTCTGAAAACCTGCTACTACACAGAAAAGAACGCGGCGGGATTTCGGAAGTTTAAGACCGATGATGTCGTCCTTCTCGACGGCCTGCGCTGTTCGGGCGCTGAGCACGATGGCTGTCAGAAGGCGTGCATGATTTTTTGGCGCGAAGCCTGGCTCCGCAAAGTGCAGGACGCCGCGGTCCAAACGAAGTTGGATGCGATTGCCAGCGAACGACTGCGAGCTCGGCTCAAGACCTCGACGGGGCCGAAGACGTATTTCTGTCAGGCGAGTGAGCTGTTGAAACCCACCCACCCGCTGTCGCAGCGGGAGCGGTTCGAAGGATGCTTGACCGAAGTCTTCGTCGGCAACTGCAGCATCCTGGAAATGGCGCAGCGCATTGGAAGATGGCTGTTTTGGCGAACCCGGAGGAAGCTTCTGGGCGAGTTTGCGCACGGGCCGAACAAGTCGACGCCGGCGGAAAGCCTGAACCTGCAGTCTGGGGAATTGATCGAAGTGAAGTCTATGGAGAGCATCAACCAGACCTTGGATGAGACCGGACATAACCGCGGACTGTTCTTCTTTCCCGACATGCACTCGTTATGCGGTAAGCAGCGACGGGTCGAGCGGCGCATCGAGAAGATAATTGTGGACGGAACGGGAGAGATGCGTCAGCTGCGCAATACCGTGTACCTGGAAAACTCGCACTGCGGGTGCGTCTATGCGTTAACTGGGTGTCCACGTGGGGAATTTTCTTATTGGCGGGAGATTTGGCTTCGCCGGTCTGGCAACTCCCATTGAACTAAATTCGGGTGGAGATTTTGGTGTGTGTTTCTTGCTCGACGATGATGCAGCATTCTGTCTGGAGGCAATGAAATGAAGGACAAAGCGCGTGAACTCTTGGAAAGAATGATGTTTTTCCGAGACGGAGACAGGACATTTTTTGATCCCGAGGAGTTTTCCTGGGTAGCTCCCGTCGAAGCCGAATGGAAGGTCATTCGCAGGGAATTAGACTCGCTGCTCGTGCGCAGGGAAGAGATACCTAACTTCCAGGATATCTCGGAACCGCAGAAGGCTCTGACAGAAGGGGAAGAGTGGAAGACATTCTGGTTTTGTGCGTACGGTCTAAAGGCCGAGGAAAACTGTGCTCGATGCCCGGAAACGGTGCGAATCTTGCAAAAGATTCCTGGGATGAAATCGGCCATGTTTTCGATTCTGGCGCCGAAGAAGCATATTCCGGAGCATCGCGGGATGTGGAAGGGCGTGCTGCGCTACCACCTCGGGTTGATTGTTCCGGGACCAAAAGGCAGCTCCAGGATTCGAGTGGGGAAAGACATAGGATTCTGGGAAGAAGGCAAGAGCCTGATTTTCGACGACAGCCACCCGCACGAGGTCTGGAACGACAGCGATTCACAGCGGGTAGTGCTGTTTGTCGATGTGATGCGTCCACTTTTCTTCCCGCTCTCGCTTCTTAACCGAGTAATGATCCGGATAATCGCCCGGTTCCCCAGCGTGACCGAACTGATGAACGACGCGCGGAAGTACGGTCGGTCTGACCAGAAGGCAGCTGAAGCCAGAGACAAACGAGCCGCGTAAAGCAACTTTCTGAGAGAGTTACTCGGCGCCGCAACCCGCCCGAGCGCACTGGGACTTGCGCTTGACTAACCTTCCAACTCGCATCGTCGATGTTATCAAGCCGTGGGCTGAACATTCGCCCGATCAGCCCGCTTTGGTAGAAGCCTCAGGGACCTGGACCTATCGGCAACTTGCTCTTGTAGTCGCCGAGACTCAGACCTGGCTAGTCGACTCAGGCGTGCGGCCGGGCGACCGGGTCATGATTGTTTGCGAGAATTGCCGGGCATTCGTGGCGATTCTGTTGGCTGTGGCCAGCCTCGATGCATGGCCGGCATTGGTCAATGCCCGTCTCTCGGCGCGCGAAGTCGACGAAATTCGAGACCACTGTGGCGCCCGTCGGGTGATCTTCACCACGAGCGTGTCGCCGCAGGCCCGAGACCACGCCAAAAGGCATGGAGCCGTCATCCAAGAGGCTGCTGGTCTGGGTCCGATAGGACTCGGTCCGCTCAACGAAAAAGTCATACCGGAACCAGTCGACTCTGAGGCTGCGCAACGTATCGCGGCTCTGATTTATACGTCTGGTACGACCGGGCTTCCTAAGGGCGTCATGCTGACGCACCGGAACCTGCTGTTTGTGGCGGCGGCGTCCGCCAGAATAAGATCCCTGAGTCCAGATGACAGGCTCTACGGTGTTCTGCCGATGTCGCACGCGGTCGGTCTTTCGGTTGTGCTTTTGGGTTCGCTGTTGAGCGGCGCGACGTTGTATTTGGCTTCACGCTTCGACCCAGTAGCTGCTCTAGCTACGCTGGAGAAAGAGCGGTTGACGGTCGTGTTGGGCGCCCCCGGAATGTTCTCCCTTCTGGCAGACTATGCCAAGCTGAAGGGATTACAGTCACTCACTTTCCCCGCTCTTCGCATCATTTCATCTTCCGGGGCACCGCTTCAGTCCACGGTGAAAGCGCAGGTGGAGAACCTCTTTGGCATGGTGCTCCACAACGGATACGGAGTCACGGAATGCTCTCCAAACATTTCCCAGGCGGTGGTGGGAGAATGCCGGACCGACACCTCCGTTGGCCGGGTTCTTCCGGGAGTCGAAGTTCAGCTGGTGGGATCCGATCAAAAGGTGGTGGCCGAGGGCGAGGTCGGCGAACTGTGGGTGCGTGGACCCAATGTGATGAAGGGTTACTATCACGCGGCGCAGGAGACAGCTTCGGCTATTAATTCTGACGGATGGTTCAATACCCGCGATCTTGCACGTCTTGAAAACGGATATCTTTTTATCGTGGGGCGAACCAAGGAATTGATCGTTCGCTTTGGGATGAATGTCTATCCGGCGGAGGTCGAGGCGGTGCTGAACGCACATCCCGCGGTGGTACGATCGGCGGTCATTGGGCGAGCCGTCGAGGGAACAGAAGGCAGTGAGGAAGTGGTCGCCTTCGTGCAACTCTCGCCGTCGTTGCCAACTTCAGAGGCAGAGTTGGCACAATACGCCGCGCAACATCTCGCCCCATACAAGCGGCCGTCCCAAATTCTGCTGGTCCCCTCGATGCCACTTACTCCGACCGGAAAAGTCGTTAAGGGCGAGCTCGCGAAGATGGCTCAATTGCAAGCATCAAACTGACGGCCGGGCGTTTTGATGCAAAGAAACTTCGGGGGCCGCCTCATCCTGCGGGCGAAGCATGTCCAAATAGGCTAGTAATATAATTGACATACTTGATAATTTCGTGTAACATCCTTTTCGAGCGGATTTCCCTCTCTGTAAGGTTCTCCTCCTCAGAATGTTGCAGTTCGAAAATTGCAACGCCTTGGTTGTTGATGCGTGGACATAAGGGGCCTGTATCGGGCATTGTACTGAATCCAAAGCACTTGGGAGCGAACATGGGAGAACTGATATTAGTCAGACATGGACACACCGGGCTCAATCAACCCGGACCTGACGAAAGGCTGCGAGGATGGCTTGATGTGCCCCTCGACGAACAAGGACTGCGTGAAGCCGCTGAGACGTCCGAACGACTTGCAGCTTATTCGGTGCAAGCCATTTACTGTTCGGATCTGCGTCGGGCACGCCAGACGGCGGAGATAATGAGGAAGCGTAGCAAGGCACCAGTGACCGCTACGGTGGCCTTACGGCCTTGGAACTTGGGGGTGTTCGGCGGCCACAGGGTCCGGGACATATTGCCTTTTCTCAGGTTGCTCAACCAGCGCCCGGATGTGCCGGCTCCGGGAGGCGAATCCTTTCATCAGTTCTACGGCCGCTACTCCTGTCAACTTCAGGTCCTACTCGACATGGCAGAACAATCGCCCGCGCCTATTGTAGCGGTGACTCACGTTAGGAATCTGCTAGCCACTGCAACTTTCATCAGCGGCGGAGATCGGGACAGGGTTCCGGTGCGTGGCGGTCCCGCCACTGGAACGCTCACCATCTTGCACAAGAACGGTCCCCAATGGGTATCGCGTTCCGACCACCGGTATGTTGTCGACGGCAACCCAGGGTCGAAAGTGGAGATGGCGCGAACGGACGCCAAGGCGTCCAGCAAAATATTTCCTACGCTTGTTCACGTTTCGGATCCCGTTAAGAACGAGGGACAGCGCGCCAGTTGAGTCCGAGGAAAGTCATGCATCGAGCTTTTCATTCAGCTGCCAGGATCGGACGCAAGGTAATCGGCCGACAACCGGTCGGGCGGAACCTTACCGTTTTCCCAGACGACGTATTTATCACTTCCTTCCCCAGATCTGGAAACACGTGGACGCGATTTCTGATCGGGAATCTGATCTTTCAAGAGGATCCGCTCACCTTCAATAATATCGAGTCCCGCATTCCCGAGATTTACGCGAACTCTGACCAGGCATTGCGGCATCTTCCCAGGTGCCGCGTTCTCAAGAGCCACGAAGCTTTTGAACCGCGTTATCCGCATGTGATTTACATCGTGCGGGATCCCAGAGACGTTGCAGTTTCGAAGTACCACTACAACGTTGCCACAGGCAGGCATCCAGAAAACTATCCCATCGAAGATTTCATACCACGCTTCATCGCCGGTGAGTTTGATAGCGAGTGGGGCACGTGGGCAGAGCACGTGGTGAGCTGGCTTTCCACCCGGCAAGAGCATCCCGGATTTCTGCTAGTGCGCTATGAGGACATGAAGAACGCACCAATGGCTGAATTGGGCCGCATCGCCTCGTTTCTGAAACGATGTTCGTTCCGGCAGATTGACACAAGCCCACAGCAACTGGAGCGCGCGATTCAACTGAGCACCCCAGAGCGAATGCGCTCACTCGAAAGGCAGCAGGGCCACCGATGGCTGCGTTTCCGAAAAGAACGCGAGATCAAGGGTTACGTAGCCGTCCGAGCAGCTGTCAGCGGTGGCTGGAAGTCCGTTTTATCGCAAGACGCTGTGGCTCAAATCGAGTCCGCTTGGGGGCATATCATGACCCAGCTCTCATATGCTCTCCATCTGGGTGCTGACGCTGGCAGATAGTAGGTTCTACAAAGGCACCTCGATCAGCGTCGGCCCTTCCCCATCCAATCCCGCCCGCAACGCCTTCCCGAATGCATCCAGCGAATTAACCCGGATGCCGGGCACTCCCATTCCCTTCGCCAGTTGCACCCAATCAAGGTCGGGACGCCCGATCTCGAACATATCCAAGGCCCGGGCTCCCGGATTGCCTACTCCCAGATAAGAAAACTCACGCTTGAGTACCGCGTAATCACGGTTGGCAAAAACTACCGTGGTGACGTTGAGGCCTTCGCGCGCCATGGTCCACAACGCTTGAAGGGTGTACATGCCGCTGCCATCAGCACTCAGGCACAAGACTTTTCGACTGGGGCAGGCGACTGCCGCGCCCACAGCCAGAGGCAACGCGATCCCGATCGAGCCTCCCGTGTTACCTAGCCAATCGTGAGGCG
Source organism: Terriglobales bacterium (assembly GCA_035623335.1). Classification (GTDB taxonomy): domain Bacteria; phylum Acidobacteriota; class Terriglobia; order Terriglobales; family Acidobacteriaceae; genus JAFAGX01. Next base: position 22,967 of record DASPTQ010000044.1, on the reverse strand, counting down.
GAGCATCTTTGGTAGCGGCCATTAGTCCACGGCCTGATGTCATGGACTCGTCGACCACGATGGCGTTTTCAGTCAGGAGCGCTCCGACTGCTGCGGCGAGTCCCGGCAGCGTAATTGCTCCGATTGGCAACGGGGGACGCTCCGCTTTTTCCGCAGTGAGTTCTCCGCAGCGTGCTGACAATGCTTCCGCAAGTGCGTCGAGTGCACCGACATAATCTTCGCTAGGTTCTGCCAGTGTATGGATCTCACATTCCGGCGATGTGAATTCGCCGCGCTTTCCCGGATAGGCGAAATACGCGACTGGAGGCCGAGCGCCGACCAGAATCAACTGATGAAATTCTTTAAACTGCTCGATTCCTTGTTCGAGAACGTATTGCACACGATCGACGCGGGGAAGCCCCGCGCCGCGTTGCAAACGAGTCAGGGGATAAGGAGCCAGCAATTTGACGCCCGTGGTCGCAGCGATGCGTCCCGCGGCGATGAGCCCATTGCCGTACAGCGCATTTCCGGCAATCAGCATGGCTGTTCGCAAGTCTGTGCGGAGCATGGCGGCTGCGCGCTCGACTGTTGCCCTCGTAGGCAGGGGAGGCCTAGGTGGAGGGGGAAGCGCGGCAACTGTTCCGCCCTGGCTCCAGGCCACATCGGCGGGCACGATCAGCGTCGCAATCTGGCCAGGTGCAGTACGAGCCGCAACAATCGCTTCGGCTGCGTCTCGACCTACTTCAGAGGCAGAGGCAGGCGTTCGCAACCATTTGGAATAAGGCCGCGCGATGGCCTCGATGTCGGAAGTGAGCGGAGTATCGTGACGCAGGTGATAAGTGGCATGTTGGCCGATGAGGTTGACGATCGGCACTTGCGCCCGGCTGGCGTTGTGCAAATTTGCCAGACCATTGCCGAAACCGGGTCCAAGGTGCAAGAGCGTGCATGCGGGTTTCTCGGCCATTCGTGCATAGCCGTCCGCGGCTCCAGTGACTACGCCCTCGAAAAGACCGAGCACGCAACGCATTTCCGGTACTTGGTCAAGCGCCGCGACCAGATGAATTTCCGATGTGCCGGGGTTGGTGAAGCAGGTCTCAACTCCACCTTCCACCAGGGACCGAACCAAACCTTCTGCACCATTCATCTGTTTAAACAACTCCGTTCTTTCGACGGCTCCACTCAATCACGCAAAACAACGAAGCACCACACCTCGTCGGCTGAAGTGTAGGTTACCCAACGGAATATGCGGAGTCGGCCGCGACTTTGGCGGTTACGCGACTGTCTTGAATGGCGTGAAGATGGGCAGTCAGTTTCTCGGCAAGATGTGGGACGTTCGGCTCGCTGAGCATAGTTTCCTGATGACCAGGTACTTCGCAGATCTCTAGACTGCCGTCAAGAAGATCTTTCCATCCCAGAGTGTAGTCGGTCATTAGCCCAGATAATTGTTTTTTCGCACGGAAGAGAAGCACAGGGCCGCTGTATGGACGTGGGACGTATCGTACGCGCGCTTTGTCATGCTCAATGGCGAGCATCTCCAGCGTATATGCCATCGACCGGAGTTTTGGTTGGCTATGGCCGTTGCTTGTCCAATTGTCGAATTTGATTGCAGTTCTGGCGCGGGCGATGGCCCATGTGCGCCTGCACCGCTCCAGGATATGGTTCGATCCTCGGTGACGAAGATATGCGAGCTCGAGATCGATGCGCTTGGTTGTGCGATACCAGCCACGCTGAAATATCGTGAGATCGGGCCTAAAGTAAGCATAGGTGGGGTTAATTGACTGTATCAGGAGTACTAGAGCCACTTCCTCACCTGCTGCCGAGAGCTGTTGGGCCGCCTCCAAAGCCAACAATCCGCCAAGGCAATAGCCGCCCAGGAAATACGGTCCCTCCGGCTGCAAGGTTCGCAACTCGGCAAGGTGAGCCGCGGCCATCTCCTCGAACGATTGGTCCTTTATGATGTTTCCATCGAGTCCGCGAGCCTGTAGAGCATATACGGGCTGATCGGCCTCTAAGTACTTTGCCAGCGGATAATACTCCAACACATTGCCCCCATGACTGTGCATGAGGAAGAGAGGCGGTTTCGATCCGCCCGCCCTTATGGGAGTAAGAGAGGACCAGGACGGCTTCCAATCTTCTTTTCGCAGCACATCTGCCAGATCAGCAATGGTCGGCGCCTGTAGAAAGGTAGCCAGGGGCAGTCGTTTCTTCACGAGTCTTTCAATCTCGGCCATGATGCGAACCGCCAAGAGCGAATGACCGCCTAACTCAAAGAAATTGTCGTGAATGCCGATCCTTTGGACGCTCAAGATCTCGGACCAGATCTGGGCAAGCATCTGTTCGATTGGGTCGCGTGGTGCAACGAATTCTCCTGCGACTTCTACGCGTCCTTGATGTGGAGGTGGAAGTGCCTTGCGATCGATCTTGCCATTCGGACTCAACGGCAGTTTGTCCATGACAACGAAGATCGAGGGGATCATGTACGCCGGCAGATGCTCTGCTAAGTACGCACGAAGATCGGCGACGGCGGGCGCCGGTCCTATTGCCTGCCGCTCAACATACGCGACCAGAATCTTGTCGCCAGGGGGCTCCTCTCGGGCAACGACGACACATTGCCGCACTGCCTGATGACGATCGAGGACAGCTTCAATTTCGCCCAGTTCGATCCGAAGCCCTCGGACTTTAACCTGGAAATCGCTTCGTCCCAGATACTCGACGTTGCCATCGGCCAGCCAGCGACACAAATCCCCCGTCTTATACATGCGCGCCGCGGGATCCGCGCTGAATGGGTCCGGAACAAATCTCTCCGCCGTCAGGTCTGGACGATTGTGATACCCGCGCCCGACTTGCACGCCACCGATATACAAGTCGCCAGACACGCCAATCGGCACCGGGTGCAAGTATTTGTCGAGTATGTAGATCTGCGTGTTCGCGACCGGCTTCCCGATGGGAACAATGTTTCGCTGGTCGTCGCGCCGGCAGGTCCAATGAGTCACATCCACCGCGGCTTCGGTCGGGCCGTAGAGATTGTGCAATTGTGCGGGTAGCAGCTTGAAAAACTGCTCCTGCAGGATGAATGGTAGTGCTTCGCCGCTGCAGATGACGTGCCGCAGCGACACACAGCGCTCTACCTCCGACTCCGCCAGAAAGATCGCCAGCATCGACGGTACAAAGTGTGCGACCGTAATCCGCTGCTCTGTTATTAAGCTGATCAGGTAGGCTGGGTCCTGGTGTCCGCCCGGTTTGGCCAACACTAACCGCGCTCCAGTCAGTAGTGGCCAGAAGAACTCCCAAACGGAAACGTCGAAACTGGCCGGGGTCTTCTGCAGGATTCGATCTGCTTCTGTCAGCTGGTATTGGCTCTGCATCCACAAAAGCCTGTTGCAAATGCCCCGGTGCGTGTTCATCGCCCCTTTGGGTTTGCCAGTAGACCCCGATGTGTAAATCATGTAGGCAAGATTGGCCGGAGTCGTGACCTTGGAGGGATTAGCTGTTTCTTTCCCGGCGATCTGATTCCATTCGTCGTCCAAGCAGAGGGTCTTAGCTCCGCCAGCGGGCAACCGTCCGAGAACTCGACGCTGCGTCAACAACACAGATAACCCGGCATCCTCCAGCATGTAACCGATACGTTCTTGGGGATACTCGGGATCGATCGGCACATAGGCGCCTCCTGCCTTCAAAACCCCGTACAGCGCCACTACCATCTCCAGAGAACGCTCCATGCAGACGCCCACCAGCGTCTCCGGCCCAACCGCCAAGGTTCGCAAATAATGAGCCAGCTGATTAGCTCGTTGATTCAGCTCGCGGTAGGTGAGCTGCTTGCCGTCATACTCCACGGCCACAGCTTCGGGACTTCGATCTACCTGGGCTTCGAACAACTCGTGCAGCAAGACTTCCTGCGGGTAGGCGACCTGCGTGTCGTTCCATCCGGTCAGCAGTTGCTGACGCTCCTTGGTGGGTAACAGGGGCAACTCCGAAAGAGGTCGGTCAGGATCGGCAACAATGCCTTCGAGTAGAACCGCGAGATGGCCCAGCAGACGCTCGATCGCATCGACGCGAAACAGGTCCGTGTTGTACTCACAGATGAAACTTAGTTCTCCAGACTCTTCCATGGCGAACAGGGTCAGGTCAAATTTGGACGCGCCGTTGGGCGGCAGAGTCCGTCGGTTTTGCAATCCGGACAAATGCAAGGGCTGAACGGGCGTGTTCAGCATTGACAACATCACCTGGAACATCGGGCTGCGACTACTATCGCGCTCCGGATTCAACACTTCGACGAGTTTTTCGAATGGCAAATCCTGGTGCGCGTAAGCGCCCAGCGTTGTCTCCTGTACTCGCCGCAAAAGCTGCCGGAATGTTGGATCGCCCGACAAGTCGGTTCGCATCACCAGAGTGTTCACGAAAAACCCGATGAGCCCTTCGATCTCGGTTCGATTCCGTCCGGCAATGGGTGCCCCAATCAGGATGTCGTCTTGTCCCGTGTAGCGCTGCAAAAGCACCTTGAAGGCTCCCAGCAATGTCGCGAACAAGGTGACGCCTTCGCGCTGGCTCAGAATCTTTAGGGCCTCAGTCAGTTTCCCGGAAAGCACTGAACAAACAATTGATCCGTTGTAGGTCTGGACGGCAGGACGCGGGTGGTCGGTGGGAAGTTCCAATACCGGCAGGGTCCCACTCAACTTCTTTCGCCAATAGTCCAATTGCTCCTGCAGGATCTCTCCTTGCAACCACTGTCGCTGCCAGGCAGCGAAGTCAACATATTGGAGGGGTAGATCCGGGAGCGGCGAGGCTTCTTCTCTACGCAGAAAAGCGTCGTAAAGTGCCCCGAGCTCTTCCTCGAACACTCCGAGCGACCACCAGTCGAAGGCAATGTGATGGAAGTTGAGCAACAACACATGCTCGTCCGGCGCCTTCTTCAGCAGCCGAGCTCGCATCAGGGGCGCCCTTCCAAGATCGAAAGGTTGCCTCGCATCCAACGAGGCCAGTCTTGCTACCTCTTGCTCCTGGGCTGACTTTGGAAGACCCTGCAGATCCACGACCTGAACCCGGAATAACTCTGCCGAGCCGATCTTTTGGACAGGGCATCCGTCGACTCTCAGGTAAGACGTCCGCAACGATTCGTGCCGCCGCACGATCTCGGTGAGACCTCGCTCGAAGGCCACCAGATCAAATCGGCCCTTGAAGTCATGCTGTATGGGGACGTTATATGCAGGGCTGCCCGGTTCCAGCTGATCGAACAACCAGAGCCGCATCTGTGCGGAAGAGAGCGGTAACTCGCCGTCCCGAGGGATGCGCTTCAGGCTCAGCGCCTGGGGGACGCCTTCTTCCTCGAGCATGCTGGCCAGCAAAGCAAGCTTCTGCTCGGAGAAACCACGGTCCTTGAACGAATCCTCACTCATGACCTTCTGACACTAATTCTCACTTTGAACGCAAACTGCGGGCTACTTCTTCTTCAGTCATGCCTGCGATCCGCTTCAAAAGGGTAGCGGTCTTTTCGGTCAGACCAGGCCGCGCCTCGTGTTCAATCATGTAACGCGCAAGCTTCTCGATGGTGGGAGTTTCGAAAAGGAGGACTGCAGGCAAATCCATCTGAAACATCTGACGTAACCGAGAAACGATCTGTGTGGCCACTACGGAAGCACCCCCTAGCTCAAGAAAATCATCGTGGATATCAACCTTCTCTACCCCAAGACTGCTTGCCCAGACCGTCGCTAATACTTCCTGCAAGGTGGTTTGGGGTGTGTCCTGAACATCGGATATCGATGGGTCAGCGCCGGGTTCTGTTTCAGCAGTCTGGCCTTTGTAATGATCCTTATTTATCATCCGGTCGGTCCTCCGATTGCACTGATAGTCTAACGCTCACCCTGCATCATTCGCCCTTAGTCTAACGCCGCATCATTCCAGAGGGTGCCTGATAGGGGATGGTTTTGATGTAAGGCTGCAATCCAGGGGCCACTTAAATACTACGTAAGTATATGTAAATAAGATAGTTAACATTATTTCTCGCGTCTGCGCATGCCGCATTTTCGTTGCCTGTGGGAAACGCTTTTCCTCGAAATGGTTAGCTCGGTGGATTGGGTCACGCCAGGAAGCCGCCATCGAGAACCAGGCACTGGCCCGTCATAAAAGATGCGCGGTCTGAGCACATCCATAGCACTGCTTCGGCGACTTCTGCCGGCCTTCCAAAACGACCGATGGGATGCCGACCGAGAACGGACTTGTGAACCTCCGGAGCGCTAAAGAGCCGCTCAGACATAGACGTTTCGATCACTGCTGGACACACGGCATTGATCCGAATCCCACTTCGAGCCGTTTCCAGCGCGGCGCTCTTTGTCAAGCCCATCACTCCATGTTTACTCGCACTGTACGCTGCTGCCCCAACAGAACCGATCATGCCCATCGTTGACGCCATGTTTACAATGGCGCCGCCGCCGCCCTGCTTGAGCATCCGCCGAATTTCGTACTTCAGACAGAGCCATACGCCTTTGAGATTGATGTCGATGGTCCGATCCCAGTCCTTTTCGGACTGATTCACGATCGGTACCCAAACGCCCTCGATTCCGGCGTTATTGAAGGCAATGTCCAAGCGGCCAAATTTCTCCACCGACTTCTGAACGAGCGCTTCTACGTCAGCGTCCTTCGACACGTCGGTTCTTACAAATAGACCATCACCACCGGCCGCACGAACCAGTTCGATGGTCTCCTGGCCTTCCAGTTCGCGCCGGCCCGCAACCACCACTTTGACTCCAGCCTTCGCGAAAAGTAAGGCGGTATCCCGGCCAATACCAGACGTCCCGCCAGTCACGAGCCCAACTTTCCCTTCCAATCCCGTTGTCATCGTTTTCTTTGGCGAACTAGACCCCCCAAGACGGAACGGCAGATCATTGTTTTTGCGTGAAGCTTTCGTCAAACGTTACGCTCATATACCTTTATTGAGAAGGGCTGTGGGTGTCAAGGGAGAGTCAGGATGAGATCTAGTGTATCCCCAGACGTAAACGACAAACTTGTGGGCACGTGGAGACTGGTGTCCGCCTCAAGCACAACATCGACGGGAGAGCGAAGCGAGACTCCTTATGGCCTCAATCCTCTGGGTTTTCTCACCTATACCGAACATGGCAGAATAGCCGCCCTGATCAGTCACGACGGGCGAAAGGCGCTTTCTTCCGACGGGGGATCTCTCGAAGAGCAGTCGGAAGCGTTCAAGACATTTTTCGCCTATGCTGGACGGTACACAGTGAGCGGCGACAAGGTAACTCATCACGTCGAAATCTCATCGATTCAAAACTATGTAGGCAGGGACCTAGTGCGCTACGTCAAATTCCAGGGTGACCGAATCACGTTGGTTACACCACCGACGCCGGTGAACGGAAAAACGCAAATCTACGAATTGACTTGGGAGCGTCTACGAGTCGGCTCCTGATGCGCAATTCCTAGAGAGTGTTTCAAAAATGGGCTCGCCCTCAGGGGGAAGACCGCGCGAATTTGGGCGCCATCATCCGGCTCCCCCTTCCCGCAAGTTTAGCTGGCCTGCTTCTTGCCTATATCGAGCACCGACAGAAGGCACCCCAAGAGCGTCACCGCCAGCATGGCGAGAACGATCATGCCGCCCGGCGCCCCCGGAGCGCGCGGTATCGGGTAGAGCAGTCCGAGGACCTTCTGTCCGGCGAGCAAGACGAGGAGGACGAGATAGATCAGCGGCACCATCGCCCGATAGCGCGCGAGTGCCAACACGCCGATCAGGCAGACAAGGATATTGAGAAAACACAGCAGGCGGAAGACATAGGTGAATGCTGCTTGCGCCGGAGCATTGAACGTGTCGAACTGAATGCCGTCAGGTCCACGAATGACAAGAACGGGATTGACTAGACCCATTCCGGTCTGCGCCAGGCGGAGAAACAACAGCAAACCGAGAATCACCAACGCCAGCCAATATCCGCGGTAAGCGTTATCGAACTGTTTGGGAAAAAGACGACCGAACATGGCATTCCTCCCTTTGCGGCCCGAACGCGCCGTGAATACTAGAGCGTGTTTCGTGTTTCAAGAATACCTCCGCAGCGTGGTCCAGAAGCAGGCGAGGTAGAAGAAGGCGTAGTAGGTGGAGAGCAAACGCTCATGACGAACCAGCAGGCGGCGGAACTGGCCGAGCCCGGCGTTGGTTCGCTCCACGATCCATCGCCGCTTATAGCGGCGAAGTTTGCAGCCGTCTTCGTGTTTCCGTTCCCGGTTGTTGCTGCGATAAGGCACGATCAGTTCGATGCCTCGCTTCCGAAACCGCTCGCGGAGGCGGTCGGAATCGTATCCTTTGTCGGCGATCACGCGGTCGGGCTTTTGCCGTGGGCGACCCTTCGGTCGGGGGACGCGGACTTCCGCGAGTGTGTCTTCCGCAAGCGTAACTTCTGCCAGAGAGGCACTTTCCAGCCGAACTCCCAGCGGCACCTTCACCGTCTGCCAGTACCATCCACTTCGTTCCCTTGCCGCGCTTGGTTTTACCGACCGCGAAGCCCCCTTTTTCGCGGGCGCGAAGCTGCCGTCGAGAAAGGCTTCGTCCCACTTCAACAGTCCCTCTTGGTCCAACGCTCCCAGCAGGGTACGCCAGGCGTTCAGCCAGACGCCCTCGTCTTCCCATTGCTTGAGCCGCCGCCAGCAGGTCGAGGGCGAAGGAAACTCGTCGGGCAGAAATCGCCATGCCGCGCCGGTCTGGAGAATCCACAAGATACCCTCGAAACAAGCTCGATTGGGTGCTGGCGGGCGGCCTCGTCGATCCGATCGCTGTCGTGGGGGAGGAAGAAAAGCCCCTACCAACTCCCATTGCTCATCCCTCAACAGCTTCAGTCGATCCTTCATAACAGAAGCTCAATCCCGAACCTGCCTCACGCATAAGTACCTGACGCGAGGCCGAACCTATTTTTGAAACACGCTGTAGGAAAGTGGGCTTGAGCTTGGGGGTAGCGGATAGACGGCAAGCCCGCTTTTGGCACTTCGCGCTTCAAGTGGTTGTCTCCTCGGTGTTAAACTCAACCTCAGTATTACCAGTTTCTGCGTTGCTGAAACTCTGATCTTGTGGATAGGTGCAGGTTGCCCAAGGTTATCGTTCCGACCAAGAAGGTCCTTTTCACCGAAGAAATTCTGCAGGACCCATATCCCGCATACGCCCGCTTGCACGAAGAAGGCCCCTTGCATTACCTGGATGTTGACGGCAAATGGGCCTTATGGTCGATCGTGAGCCACGCCGAGTGCTCCTCGGCTGCTAAAGACCCTAGGCTTTCCGCCAAACGCTCGCAGCAGATGATTTTGTCTCTTCCGCTCAGCAGCCAGTCCGAGTTCAGCGAACTCGCTCGTATGCTGGGCTTGTGGCTGATTTTCATGGACCCGCCGGAGCACACCCGGCTGCGCAAACTTCTGAATAAGGGATTTTCGCCGGCGGCGATCGAAGGCTTGCGTCCGCAAGTCGAGGATATCGTTGATCGAATGCTAAAGCCGCTCCAGCAGGGCGCCGAAGTCGAACTCATGCGCGAATTCGCCAATCCGATGCCCGTGCGCATCATTTTGGAAATGCTCGGAATACCACAGGAACTGCGCGACACATTCGTGAATTGGTCGCGTGCCATCGCGGTGTTTCGAGGCAGTCCAGATCGCACGGTGGAACAGGCGCGCGCTGCCCAAGATGCCCTGATTGAGTTGACCGAGTTTTTCAGAAAGGCCGTCGCAGAACGGAGACGCAAAAAAGGCAACGACCTGATTAGCCTTCTCATCGACATCGAGGAAGAAGGAGAAGTGCTGACCGAAGAAGAGCTATACGCGCAGTGCATCGCGCTGCTCTTCGCAGGGCACGAGACAACTCGAAATTTGATCGGCAATGGAATGTACGCGCTCCTGCGGCACCCCCAAGAGACGGCGGAGTTACGAGAGAAACCGGAGTTGATCCGCACGGCTGTGGAAGAGCTTCTGCGTTATGAAAGCCCCGTACAATTCACAGCTCGCGTCCTCAAGGAAGATGTCGAGATTTGCGGACAGCACATACCAAAGAAATGGTCTGTCCTATGCATGCTCGGTGCAGCGAACCGGGATCCAAAACGGTTTAAGGACCCGAATCAGTTGGACCTGAAGAGGCTGAACAACCAACACCTAGCGTTTAGTGCGGGTCCGCACGCTTGTATTGGAAGCCAACTCGCGCGATTAGAGGGGCAGATTGCGCTTCTAAATCTGGTGCAGCGCTTTCCGAGGATGAAGCTCACCGCCCAGCGACCGGAGTGGGCTCCGACATTTGGATTCAGGGGCTTGAAAAGTCTTCCCGTGGTTATGTGAAACCTCAGGTTAAGCTGTTGTGTCGAAGCGATGGCGAGACGGTTTGCAGAGGTTTGAGTTCTTGATGCAGAAAACGCGTCCATATCAATGAGAGAACGCATCGCTAAACGCTTCTTCCAGATACCAAGGGAGGACAGAAGCAAGTGGTTGGGCAGTTCTCGGGGACGAGTCAGCCAGGTTGTCCAGCTGGCTCGTCTTTTCCAAACTCCCCCCTTTGCCAATAAGAATCGCTCCTCCGACACCCGAATACATGGCGATCCAAGGCATCAGAGCGAGATGGTATCTGGGATCGCCGATGAACACCAGGGAAAGGAGAGTGAAGTACGAGCACACCAGCAGGCCGATCGCATAAGCCGCGCTCCCGCGCCACAGGACGAGAGGGAGAGAGAACGCGAAAAGCAGGATCACCACAAGATAATATAGTTCACCGATTACCTTCAATCCGACGTAAACGACTCTTGTCTCCCGTCCTAAGTCATTCTTCAACCCTAAAGTATAGTAGAAGCCATCGACATCTGATCGATACAGCACCACAAACTTCCTTGGCCATAACGCAACCACACGTGCAGGGTGATCTCTGATGTAATCGAGAGCCAGATGCCGAGCCCGATCATCCCGAGCCACTTCTCGACCGTCGAACAGCTGTCTTGGGTCGAACAGCTGTTTTGGGTCGAACTGGTGTCTTGGATCCTGCGGATCCAGATCTCCGAGCAGCGATAGCGTATCGTATAGATCGCCAAGCACCGGCGTGCGTCCAGTAGCATAGGGGTTGTTGCCGAACAAAAGGGTTATGCCACCATTGGTGGACAACACCGGCGCACCGAAGACCCGATAGTTCCGGGCAATCCAGGGCGCGACGACAGCCAATACCATCAGATAAAGAATCGTACCCAGCTTTAGAATCGACTGTTTCTCGCCGCGGAATGCGACGAGGAAGATTGCTGGAACCACGATTGCCTGCGGCTTGGTGAGCGTCGCCAGCCCCCACAGAAGACCCGAGAGAATGAAGAATCCCCACCGGCCGCGCGCTGAAACAAACAAAACGGCGCTGAGCATGAGTAAGAGAGTCAAAAACATGTCCGCAGTTAGCAGCGAAGTGTAGGCAATATTATTCGGTTGAAACGACAAAACCAAGACGGCAATTCTTGCTGCAGTTTCAGAATGGAATACCTTCTTGATGAAGTGGTAGGTGAGGAGAATTGTTCCCAGGCATTCTACGATATTGGCGATCTGCCCAGCGAACACGTGCGGTCCGACAAGATAGAAGATCCCTGCCAAGAACCCAGGGTATCCGACGGGCCAAAACGCGGTCGGAATTCCATTAAAAAAGTATCCGTGCCCACTCGCGATGCTTACCGCGCTCTGATAATACCAAAGCCAGTCAACCGCCTGGGGGGCGTGAACGAATGAGATCCACAGCAACCTGACTAGGGCTGCCGACACCAAGCTGGCGGGAACGAAATATCCGTGGCCAATAAGAGCCGTAAATCTTTCTCGAAACACGCGCTCCTTTAGAGAGGTCCGTGGGGGAATTATCTATTTCAAACTGTACCAGAGCTTCCCAAACCTGGATCATCGTCCAGGCGGGGGTAGCTAGCACGGTACCCCCAATTTGAAGGGGCAAAATTCACTTCCAAAGAGACAGACCCGGGGTACAATGCCGGGAATTGGTCAAATACACCGTTTCCAGGACTTCTTCTTGGGGCTTGGAGGGTACTTACCATGGACCACGTGGCTCGACTGCAGTTGGTTGGGAGACTTACCTATTACCTTGGTTGGATCGCGCTGCTGTGTGGGGCGGTGGTGCACATCAACATTGCCAGGTCTCTTTTTCTAGCGGTCGACCTGACGCAGCGGAATCTGTTCGAAGTCAGTGTAGTATCGTTCGTGATCTGCATCGCGTCGGCAGTTCGTGCTCTTGTTCCAGTCGGAAAATGAGATGTTTAGCGTTGTGAAGAGGCCTTCGGCCGCGTAAGGTGTTCTCGCCGCGACCCGCAGTCGCTAATTTGCGGCCCCGCAGTCATCTAGTTTCGGTGGCCGACTCCCGCGACCGCGCTAGCCTGCGCTTGCAGAACTTTTGTTTGCCGGAGCGACGAATGAGTCCTCGAGCCGTGTTGTGGCGAGGCTCTGTCGCATTCGCGATGATTGCCTGCGCGGCGGTTGCGTTCCTGCTCCTGCTGAATGTAGATGGATGGCGGACGCCTTCTGGCGAGGATAATCAGGGTTGAGAACTGGCCTACGGTCGTTCCCCCTCCGCCGGACATTCAGCCACGCGTCCCTCTCGGATTCAAGGTCTCCGTTTTTGCAACAGGCTTCGTCGAACCTCGCTGGTTGACGGTTGCCAGCAACGGCGACGTGTTTGTTGCAGCCCGGGAACTAGCCACCCTTGGTCCGCACCCGTCGGCAAAGAGATACAATCCTTCTCTTTAAGAAAAGAGGTAAATTCGTTAGATCGTGGACGGCGCAAGGGAGAGCTAGGGCTTCGATTGATACCGCAGAGCGAGCCCTAGATCGAGTTCTCCGAGCGGAACGTGCAGCTGAAAGGGACCTCAGTCGGGCGGTTCGATGGGCTGGAGCGCTTGCAGCGATGGCGCCAAGGAGGGCAGTCCTCTCTAATGAACGTCACCTGGGCCGATGAAGCCAGGCGGCATTCGATGGAAAATGACATAATCGTGCAAAATGAAGCCAACATCTATTGCGTTATCAATAGCTTACAGAATCCTATTTTGCTTTGAGATGCGAGCTTGGATTGCAGTTTAAGTGAATGCTTCTTCCAGATAACGAGACAGGACGGAGGCGAGGTTCTCGAAGTGCGTCGCAATAATTCCGAGATGATCGCCGTGCACCGTCTCGACCTCGAACTCCTTAGCTAAGGGCGACCACACTGCTGCGGCATCATCTGGGAAGGCTGAATTAACCTCGGCCCGCACGAACTTTATTTTGCCGGGATAAAACCGGGGCCGGTAGCGGGTCAAGGCCAGATATGCACTATCTCGTAGGCGTTGCATTGCCGGGGTCAACGATACCCCAGCCGGCGATTGATAAGGTGCGCTTCCTCTGAGATTTCCAAGAGAGTGCAATCCTCGTTTCGCCTGACGCGCGATGAGACGCGCACGCTGTCCCAACGATAGGTAACGGATGTGCGGGTATGCGTCCAGCATGGCCAGCAAAGCGACCTTTTCCCCATTTGCCGACAGGCGTTGCGCCATTTCCAGCACAACTATGCCGCCAAGCGAATAGCCTACGAGGAGATAAGGACCGCGGGGCTGCAACTCTTTGATCGCATGGAGATGAAATTCGGCCATGTCTTCGATGCTTGCCAGCGGTTCGTCCAGCCCATCAATTCCTCTCGCTTGCATGCCGTAAATGGGATGGTTTGTTTCGATGTGCTTAACCGGTTGAAAGAAATCCATCACGCTGCCGCCCAGGCCATGCGCCACAAAAACCGGTGGCTTCTCGCTGCCTGGTTTCAGCAGTACAAGGGCGGGAAACCGCGGTGTGGTGGGTTGCTCCAGCAGAGCGGCCAGAGTGGCGATTGTAGGCGCCTGGTAGATCGTGACCGGGGGCAGTTCTCGAGCACACACTTTCGCAATTTCGTTAAATAGTTGAAGAGCCAACGAGGAATCGCCGCCAAGATCGAAGAAGTTATCGTCGATACCAATCGACGGCAGTTGCAAAACGCGCTGCCAAATCGGGGTAAGGACCTCGATCATCGACGATGTGGTTTGAGGCTTCACACTAATCATGAATGCGCGAACAACCAAAAGAGTCTCGAGCCTTGGTATAAATCGGGCCGAAGGGAAGATGGCGATCGCCGATACAAGTCACCGAAACTACCTTGGAATAGTTTCCGGTCGCGAAAATCTCATCGGCCTTCTCAAAATCCTGATAAGCAAGAGTCTTCTCGACGACTTTCACACCATTCTGGGGCAGCAGCCCGATCACTCTATGGCGGGTAATGCCCGCTCTGGCTCTGGCATCGACCGGCTTCAGGAATAGCTTTTTGGCAGAATCGTTGACCCGCGCGCACTGGAGGTCGAGATCGGGATTCATTCGGACACAATGCTGTCTGAATTCATTCAGTCGATAATTCAGGCTGGGCTGTTGTTTCATTTTGAACGACTCTCGTACCCAAGAATTGCCTTCAACTCGAGGAATTCTCCGAGGCCAGCCTCGCCCCATTCTCTACCGTTACCCGACTGTTTGTAGCCTCCAAAACAACCGCCGAAGTCGACTCTCGCGCCGTTAATGTGGACGTTGCCTGATCGAAGGCGCTTCGCCACTCGGCCCGCTCGCCCCTTGCCTCCTGATGTTACAAAGCCCGACAACCCATAGGGAGTGTCATTCGCTATTCGAACCGCGTCATCTTCGTTCTCATAAGGGATGATGCAAAGAACAGGTCCGAATATCTCTTCGCGAGCGATGGTCATGTCGTTGCTAACGTCCGCGAAAACGGTGGGCTTTACGAAATAGCCTTTGTTGATCCCCTCAGGACGGCCGGTACCACCTGCAATCAACTTTGCACCTTCTTCGACGCCCTTGTTGATCAGGCGCTGCACTTTGTCGAATTGGGACTTGCTTGCCAGCGGGCCAAGGCTGGTGTCTTCGGCCAATGGATCCCCGACCCTGGTCGTCTCAGTGGCCTGTCTTGCGGCTACGATCACCTGCTCCATCCTGGCGCGCGGTACAAGCATGCGGGTCGGCGCATTGCAGGATTGTCCGGTGTTGCGGAAGCATTCCTGCACGCCCTGCTTGACTGCCTTCTCGAAGTCGGCATCCTCCAGAATGATGTTGGCCGATTTGCCGCCGAGTTCCTGCGTCACCCGCTTCACCGTGGGAGCGGCAGCTACGGCCACAGCGACACCGGCTCTTGTGGACCCAGTGAAGGAGACCATGGCCACGTCAGGATGTGACGAAATCGCGGCGCCAACGGTGGGCCCATCGCCATTCACCACGTTGAACACGCCCGGCGGGACAGCAGCTTCATGCAGGATCTGCGTCAACAAATAAGCGGAGAGTGGAGCAATTTCACTGGGCTTAAGAACCATGGTGCACCCCGCCGCGAGGGCAGGCGCTACCTTGCAGACAATCTGGTTCATCGGCCAGTTCCATGGCGTGATCAGCCCGCAAACTCCGATAGGCTCTTTTCGCATCAAGGTGGAACCCTTGAGCTCTTCGAACTTGAAGTGCTCCAGCACTTTCACGATTTCCAACAAATGTGCGAGTCCGGCAGGAGCCTGCGCTTTTCGGGAGAGTGAGATGGGGGCACCCATTTCCTGGGAAATGGTCTCCGCCATCTCCTCCATCTTTGGCTGATACACCTCAATGATCCGGCGCAGAAGTCCCAGGCGTTCCCCCAGTGTTGTTTCCGAATACGACTCGAACGCACGTTTGGCTGCAGCCACGGCCCGGTTAACATCTGCGGCACTTCCGAGCGAGATGGTCGCAATGGGCTCTTCGTTGGCAGGGTTGATCACTGCGAAGTCGTGGACTTCAGCCGGATCGACCCACTGCCCATCAATGTAGAATTTTCGACAGTCCTTCATGGGTCCCTGCGTAATTTTGGGAGGGTTTCCCTCAATGATTGGACGCGGCCGCCACCTGGCTCGTTTTCCGTTGGTTGTCAGTCAAGGCGAGTACGGCAAAAGCGGTAGCTGCATCGCTCATAAAGCGCCCCGTATCGGAAGATTTGTGTCGCCGCTTGTTCACCGACGAAGCAGGCCAGGAACCATCCGCTGCATTCTGGTTGCTCATAAGCCAAGAGAGCCCATGCTTAAGTTGGGCATTGTCAAGGGATACGCCTGCCTCTTGCAGGGTAAGGATCATAAGGCTTGTGGCCACACCGTCACTTTTACCATCCATGGGGGTGCCATCTTCTCGGAGCCACATGTTTTCGAGGGTTCGAAGATTCCAACCGTTCCACCTCCAGGCGATTGAAGCCAACCTCCAGCCGCCATCTGCCTGCTGTTTGCTCAGGATTTCATGAACGATTGCTTTTTGCTGTTCCGGCGCGAGGAGCCCAGGCAACTTGGTGGCAGCCCAAAGAAGGAAAACACGATTAATTGTGGATTGCGCAGCGCTTTCCCGGTTCAGATATTCGCGTAAGTGCGTGAGATTGTCGCGGATTCCCGGGGCTGACGCATAATTTCCAGGGGCCGTCCCCACCGCCATTGCGGCCAGGGTCGCGCCGTAGTAATTGGAATCGTTCGCTTCCCAAGGTTCCTGGTCGAACTGAAGCCAAAGCCATGAACCCCTATTGTCGCCCGTTGTCTGTTGTAATGCCCACATGTTGTCGAATGCGGTCCGTGTGTCGTCGCTGAGTTGTCCGTTCTGGGCGTCGTGGCTGGCAAGGATGAGCGCATTGAGAACCGCTTCTGTACCACGGGACTCCGCGGTCTTGTGGTCGTATCCCTGATCGCTGTAGTACGGCCCAACATACTTCCAAAGCCGTACGCGTTTGGTGACATTATCGATGAGTTTGCGTTCATTGATTGATGGACCTTGTTCCGCGAGTGTGGCGCGGAGGGCAGGTCGCGAGAGTGCGTAAGGCAGAGCTGTGTGACACGATAGGCAGAAGGTGCCGTGGTCACGGGCGGAGCCCGTCCATTCCATCCACCAGCCCGCCCTATAGTCAAGGTAAGCGGCGGCTGCCTTCGGATCCCAGGAATTAGAGACCTTGGTCGCAGGGTGGGAGCAACCCACCGTTGCTCCGGCCACGAGGTACGTCAATAGGGCACCGATTCCTCGCATGCCTGCTTTCATTGGGATCGCTCCTCCAATGTAGTTCGAACGATGATCTGATAACAGACTGACAACAGAAATGAAGGGGAGGAGGCCGCACCAAAGTGACAACCATCAAGGATTTCAGCCGATATTATACAAGAAACTACGTATTTCGAATCACAAACTGGCCATTTGCAACTGGCTCGGAATCGATGGGTATTTAGAAGGAGTTTGGAATTGCTTTTTGAAGAAGTTCCATAGGATTACGGTCGGGAAGAGTTCGCCTAGAGGTGCGTAGTAGATCCAACCCGCAGACTTTGGTAACCAAAAGAGATCATCCGCTGCAGCGCCTGCCTAAGTACAAGCAAGAACCAAGCTGATCTTCCAATCGACGGCTGGCCGGCAGTCCTCCACATGGACAATAGCAACTGCAGACGTTCTCGGTGAGTCACTCGAATCCTCACTTCTTTTGCGGCGATGATGTCGTAGGTCCTTCCCTCCAGATATGCCGACCGAATGTCCTTCCGGAGGCACTCCATAAAAGATAGTGAAATGGCATGTTCGACGATGGCGTCAGAAACGAACAAGGGGAGTTCCCCACTCTGCATCAGATTGGCCAACAAAAGAGTGTCCTCAGCTCTGAGGGCAACAGGATCAAACACCCCAGCCTCGATGGTCGCCTTCGCGCGTCGAATAGCGAAGCCAGCCGTGTTCAAGTATTGAATGCGACCGTCTGACTGAAGCATGTGGTTTTGAAAAGTGATGAGCCTCAGTTGTTCTGCTTTGCCGACCAGGTTGGAGCAATCCCCCACGAGCCGGAGTTGAAAGCAATCGTGCCGGGGCGAGGCAGCGATCCTCGAACTCAGGGCAGCTAGACAGTTTGGCTGGAGTCTGCAGTCAGCGTCCACGAATAGCAACACTGCGCCCCTGGAAATCTGAATTCCACGATTTCTAGCAGATGGAATCCCCACGTGAGACTGACGGATTACTGTTAATGGATAACACTGGGTCGAGCGCTCAATGTGTTCTGGAGCGCATTCCGTGCTGCCATCATCCACGATGACGACTTCGAAACTTGGCCCGTTCGTTTGCCGCGCCAAGGATCGCAGACATTGATCAAGCGGTATCCAATCGTTGTAAACAGGTATGACAATGCTGAATAGTGGTGTTGCGGTAGAGTTCTGCTCGCACTGAATCATTGGTCGTGAGGCTGCCGCCAGAAGGTGCTCCTGGAGGAGTGTAGGATTGCACACTCAACTGCGAAATCAAAATTCGTTCGTGTGATTTCCGTCACGGGCTCTCTCCCGGAAGAGTGCTGGCTAGTCTCAGATTGCGATTGGCTGAGATCGCAAAGCGGAAGCGGCAATCTCTAAATAAGCAAGTCGAATTGTTTTTGGAATGTTGTGTGAGCTTCAAAAGCCAACACCGACGCCTTGCCCAAGAAGCGGGAGCGCCGCAAGGAAAGCTGATCTCTCCGATGAGCGAAACGTCGGTTGTGCTGTCGACCGGAGCGCCCCCCAAGACTAGATCGTGGTCCGGGCGGGGGGGTAGCTGGCGCGGTACCCCCTCTTTGAAGGAGCAAAATTGACTTTCAAAAGGACAGACCCGGGGTACAATGCCGGAAAATTATCTAAATGATCATGGGGCTTCTTCTTAGGGAGCTTGGGGGTACATACCATGGACCACGTCGCTCGACTGCAGTTGGTTGGGAGAGTTACCTATTACCTTGGTTGGATCGCGCTGGTATGTGGAGGACTGTTTCACATCAACATTGCCCGGTCTCTTTTTCTAGCGATCGACCTGACGCAGCGGAATCTGTTCGAAGTCAGTGTAATATCGTTCGTGATCTGCGTTGCGTCGGCAGTTCGTGCTCTTGTTCCGGCCGGAAAATGAAATGCCTGGCGTTGTGAAGAAGCCTTCGGCCGCGTGGGGTGTTCTCGCCGCGACTAGGCAGTCATAGTTTGGAGCCCCCAGTCACTTTGCTTCGGCTCCGACTCCCGCCTGGCAACGGCCTATTGGGAGTGGATAGACCACTTTGGACGGCGAACAGGTGCTGATCTGCCTAATCCTCAGCCTCATTTGGTAGTGAACGAACACAGCACCTTGCGCACGCCTGATCAGTCTCGTTTATGAGTTGATGCGGTGGCATGGCGCAGTGCAAAGCGTATTGAGGTTTTGCTCGGAGCGTCGCCAGAGTGACTCCTAACTCCGACTTCTAAACTACCGCAATGAAATATCTGTCGAGTGTTGAGACTCGGTCGCGTACTGTCTGGTTGATTCTCGGGCTCGCGGCACTTCAGGTTGTTGCAGCGTGCTCCGACAACGGTGTTTCGAAAGTGCGGCTGAAGCTGGAAGATTCAAAGGAAAAGAACACAGCCATGGACGCTCACACGCCCTCAGCTGCTCCTCCCGTTTGTCCCGCAGGAGGTCTTGCGCCTTTGCAGCCGCTACCATCTAGGACAGGCCACCACAAAGTCACGCTGACATGGAACGCCAGTTCTCCTTCTCACAATCCAGATTCCACAGTCGTCGGCTATTGCTTGTACCGGAGCAAGAAGAAGAACATGGCAAAGAAGAGCACCACGTGCGTGGACTGCGAGCGGGTTAACACCGCCCCCATTATCGGCACTGGCTGTGTGGATGATCTCGTGGAAGACGGTGCCACGTACTATTATGTGGCAACGGCGATTGCCCGAGGCGGACAGCTCAGCTCTCCTTCGAACGAAATCATTGTTGCTATCCCCCCCAGCAAACAAAGCCCTGGGTCAATGGCGACCGGCTCCTATCCTTTGTGTCGCGGCCTCGGTTCGAATCAGGTACCCAGTGCGGCGGCGCGTGGGATTCAATGATATAAACCGCACTATGAGCCCCACACTGAGGTCTCATTGACTCGCAAATCCACCTGTCGTAATGTACCCTCTACGGGGCCTGGGGCCGGTTGGCACGCACGGTACGCCGGCGGAGCGCTGCGATTGCGAGGGGTGGGCAATGTCAGTGGGTAGCGGTTTTTCCAAAACCTGGACATACTTCGAGGACAAATGGCACGAAGGTAACGTAGCCATCATGGGCCCGCGTACGCACGCCGCATGGCTCTGCTCGGTGGTGTTTGACGGCGCCCGGGCTTTCGAGGGCGTCACGCCCGATCTTGACCTGCACTGCGCACGTGTGAATGAGTCGGCACGAAAGATGTTCCTCAAGACCACCGTCCCGGCCGAACGCTGGGTCGCGCTGGCGCAGGAAGGAATCGCACGATTCGACAAAGATGCTGCGCTTTACATCCGGCCCATGTACTGGGCGGAAAGGGAAGGACCATGGGTGCAGGCTCATGATCCGAAGTCGACCCGTTGGTGTCTTTCGATTTACGAGGCGCCGATGCGTCCGCCGAAGGGTTTTTCCATCACGCTGTCACCGTTTCGGCGTCCGACGCTCGATACGATGCCGGTCGATGCCAAGGCTGGATGTCTCTATCCCAATAATGCTCGCGCCCTTTTCTACGCCCACGAACGCGGCTTCGACAACGCAGTTGTCTGTGATGTGTTGGGCAATGTCGCGGAACTCGCCACATCGAATCTGTTCATGGCGAAGGGAGGGATCGTCTATACTCCCGTCCCCAACGGCACGTTTCTGGCCGGCATTACCCGCCAACGGGTGATCGGTTTGCTCCGTGACGCTGGTGTGACCGTGATTGAGAAGGTCCTGACCTATCAGGATCTCGAGCTAGCAGATGAGATCTTCTCGACAGGCAACTATTCAAAGGTTGTGCCCGTGACGCGAATCGACGGCACGTTCCTTCACCCGGGACCTATCTATGCCAAGGCTCGCGAACTGTATTGGTCATTCGCTCACTCATCCTTGTTGTCCTCGCGCGACCGGCAGCCTGCATCAGTTCCCGGGGAGATGCGCCGGTGAGACTCGAATAGGGATTGCACCGACATTTTGCCCCCCGCGTGAGTCCTGACCACAGCACCCACAGGTAGCGGAGCGACCAAAGGAATAGGACGAGAAATGAATAAGGTGCCGCACACCGTGAGTTTCGCTGTTTTGTTCGCAGTATCACTGATCCTGTGGCATCGCCCAGTGATTAATACGTTCACCTTGGCGACTAGCGACGACGGATACACGCACATCCTCCTTATTCTTCCCCTGACGCTTGGGTTGATCGCTCGAGATTGGAGCGAGCGAGATTTCCAGCCTCGGTTCTGGGTTCCCGCAGTTAGCGTAATGTTGGCCGCACTTCTTCTCTTAGTCTGGGTGCGATGGGGAAGTCTGGGAGGAACGTCGGATCTTGGCTTGGCGGTCGCAATGGTCGGGCTTATCGCATGGTGGATCGCATCCTTTGACTTCTGTTTCGGGCCAACCGCCTTGCGCGCCTTTCGCTTTCCGCTTTACTTTCTGTTCTGGATGGTCCCGGTTCCGGCAATCGCGATGCAGGCAGTTGTGGTGGGCCTGCAGCGTGGATCAGCGCTTGCCGCCCAATTCATATTTGCAATAGTCAGGACCCCGGTTTCTCGCGAGGCGATGACTCTTCATATTCCCGGACTCGATCTTGAAGTTGCCGCGGAGTGCAGCAGCATTCGCTCCAGCCTGATGTTGCTCGTCACGACGATGGTGCTCGCGCAGGTGCTTCTTCGGACACCCTGGAGAAAGGTTCTGGTCGTGCTTCTAGCGCTTCCCCTCGCCGCAGCAAAGAATGGTCTGCGGATATTCACCATTGGGATGTTGAGTACGCGAGTGGATCCAGCCTTTTTAACTGGGCGACTCCACCGTGAAGGCGGAATCATATTTTTTCTGATTACTCTGGCGGTGATATTCCTGCTGATTTGGTTTCTGCGGAGGGGAGAGACGGTACAACCCCCAGTGCCGCGATGGCGCCCGGCGAGATCCTGATTGCTTGTTCGTTCCTTGGCGCCTCAGGAAGTTGACGATGGGCGAGGTGCAAGGGCCTGCCATCAGCGCGCCCGGCATCGCCAGCCATCGCGACGCAGAACCTGCCGCCGCACTTGCTCGTACGAAGTACGGTCAAGCTTGAAACGCTTTTTCTTTGAACGAATCTCGTTCATCAGGCTTTCTCGCTGACGTTATCCAGGAAAATCTGTTTCTGATCTTTGGGGAGTAACTCGAAGAATCGAGTCATCGAAAACAGCAGTGTCTCCGGATTCGCGTTGTCGAGATTTGCTCCCGCGAGAAAGTCGGCACAAATCATCTCCAGACAGATAGTCAACCTCAAATTCGTTTAAGACTTGTAACAGTTCTTTGTAGTCTGGGTTTGCCGCCACGCTTGATTTCCTCAGCTAATTCCACCAGCTCCCATGCTGCAGCAAAAATTGCTTCGTCCCCTTGCTCTTGCCAAAACTCGATGTCAAATGAACGATCGGGGAATCCGGCCTCTACGAGTCGCGTCTTCCATTTTGAATTGTGGGGACTATCCATTCGCCACCTTGAATCGTTCGTGTGGTACCAGATATCAGCTTCATGTGCCAAATGTTCGTGACATGGGAGTCATGATCAAGCGTCGGCCTTGTGCTCGCTGAACCAGATCGAACGCGATGGTAAGCACGTCAGCGATGAATCTCCGAGTGGCAATCCGAGCACAGGGTAATCAAATTCAATTCGGTGTCGGCACCCGAATGGCTGCGGAACTGCTGATGATGGACCTCAAGATGTGTCATCGCTCCGCAGGATTGACAGCGCCAGCTATCCCGCCGTAGTACTTGTTGCCGCAGACCCTCATACGAGTCAGGATCAAGACGTAGCCGGACAGCCTTTCTTCGAGTCCTCTTCATGAAGCTTTTTCGCTGAGGTTGGCCAGGAAAACTTGCTTCTGGTGCTCTGGCAGCAGAAGAAAGTACCGCGTCATCGAGAACAACAGGGTTTCGGGATCGCCGTGGTCAAGGTTTGCTCCCGCTAGGAAGTCCGCGCAGATCATCTCGAGGCAGTAACTTCGTGACCTATCGGAGCCCAGCATC
>DASPTQ010000043.1:0-63296 GCA_035623335.1 Terriglobales bacterium | reverse complement strand
GTGACCGCAATATCGAGACGAAGACGCACTGACAGAATGGTCCGCGAACTACGCAGGCTCGGTTACCGGGTCGAAACGGCGACCAGTCAACCCGTTCAGCTGGCTAATCCAGCATAATGGGGACGTGATTTTCGACCCAGCGACACCCATCTCTTCGCACGCTACAACCAGGTCTATGCCCGCCGCTTTTCGCAGCCGTATCCGGCGCGCACCACTGTCGGCAGCGATCTTGGCCACGCTCCCGGCATGCTGATTGAAATCGATTGTATTGCTTACACCGTGAACCAAGAGCGCCGAGAACCCATGAGCAGAACCAAGAAGAAAACGGGACGCGCTGGGGTGCGCCAACCCCAAAGATCGAAACGAGCCTAGTCGGGGGGGTCTGCTCCTAGACTTTCTCTGCCGTTTCTTGGTCGGTCACAGAAGAGTCTTGGCGGGCAGTCCGTAGCAATGGCGCCTCCCGCCCGCGGGCTGAGACCTTCTCCACGGACTCGATCTGGCCATCCCGCACCAGGAGCGCACAATCGAAATTGTTCACCGTGGGGCAAACGTGGCGGGGAAGGAGATAGAGCACTTCGCCAACCCGCGGCCCCGCGACTTCCCGGTCGAGCGCCATGGGAAGATGCTCTTCACTAGGTGAACGAGGTTCGAGTTCTGAATGTCCAACCACTACGCAGGTGGGCACCCCGGCATCGGCTGACACCGCCTTGTGTCCGCCGTCGCAGGTGATGATGCCCTCGTGAGGCCGGCTGACCACGCGAGTCAACACCAGTACGGCTGGCGCATAACCGTACGCGGCCGGAAGCTGCGCCAGGCTGGTGGCATCGCAATACAAAATGGTTCCAGGGGAGACACGGTGGGTGAATCCTCCCCGGTGAAAAGCTTCGTACGCCAGCGAGCAGGGAAATGTCGGTGTCCCTGCGGTAATGACTTCGGGAACGCCTACTCCCGAGCGTTCGATGTCGCGCACCAGCTCCAGCAGGCGATCATAGCCGGCATGCGCCGCTCGAGTTCGTTCCGGCTCTGCCAAGTCGCCATACTGGCCGTCATAATAGTGCAGACCGCGGAATTCCAGATCCGCGCCTTCGAGGGCACGCACAACCCTCATCACTTTGTCTCTGTTTTCCGGTTCGATCCCGGTGCGATTCATGCCAGGATTAATATCGAGAAAAACGCCGACCCGGCTGGCTCGCCATTGCTTGACTTGTTCCTCATTTTCAGCCAAGACGGAAATGCGCACCTCCGGGAACTGATCGGCGATCTCACGCGCGCGGCGGGCATTGGCTCCCATGACCGGATAGGCCAGCAGCACGTCCGCGGCTCCGCTGCGGCAAGCCACCAGCAGTTCCAGCGTGGTCGCGCACTTGAAATGCCGGACACCGCGCTCGATCAGCGCGCGCATAGCGTAGCCAAGCTTTGCCGTCTTCAGGTGCACGCGCCAGCGGTCCGCGCCGCCCAGGAGATGAAAGGTGCGCTCGATGTTGGCGCCAATGACCTCCGGATAGACCACCAGCGCCGGGGTGAGCACATCTTCGAGACCCGTTACCCGGTAACGGTTATCCCAGGGAAACTCGCTCAGCATGAAGTTCTGGCTCGCCATCGTCGCTCTGATGATAGCGCAGAATTGCCTGGGCCAGTCAGGCCGGATCCCGAATTTTGCTTCCGCAAGCATCCCCGAAGATGAAATGCCGTTGGTTGACCAACCTTATCGCCGATAGTAGGCTCTCTGAGTTCCGTGTGCGATGAGCGCCAAACTGGTTGACCATTCCGAGCGATCCGACTTGGTTCGTGGTCTAGGTCTATGGCAAGCGACGGCCATCGTGATCGGCAACACCATTGGCACCGGGGTTTTCCTGGTGGCCAGCGACATGGCGCGCGCCGTAGGGTCAGCCCAACTGGTTTTGGCCGCGTGGGTCCTCGGCGGGCTCATCGTGCTGTGCGGCGCCTTCTGCTATGCCGAACTGGGCTCGACATTTCCCCAGGCCGGCGGTCCCTACGTCTACCTCAGCCGGGGTCTCGGCCCGTTGTGGGGATTTCTCTTTGGCTGGATGAGTGCGATTCTTGAGCGACCGGCAGGAATGGCTACCCTGGCGGCCGGGTTCGTGCGCTTTCTGGCATTTTTGTTCCCGATGGCGGCCATGCCTTTGTTCAGGGGCCACCTCTGGGGCTACGAACTCACGTTCACCACGGCGCAACCGCTCGCGGCGTTGGTTGTGGTGGTGGTGACGGCGGCCAATTATTTTAGTGTGCGCCTGGGTGGCGCTATCCAGGTTCTGCTGACATCGTTGAAGATCGGAACGATCTTGGTCATTGTTGTCGGAGGCGTGCTGTTCGGAACCAGGAGCGCAAGCCAGACCGCACCCCAGGTCGCCCCGTTCGGTCTGGGAACAATCGGCGCCTTACTGACCGCCCTCGTTCCCGCCATGTGGGCCTACAACGGCTTCAACGACCTGGGCGACCTGGGCGAGGAAATTCGGAGCCCGCAAGACAACATCCCCCGCTCCATCATCCTGGGACTCGTCACCGTAGGCGGATTGTACCTGATGGCGAATGTCGTCTACTTTCGAGTGCTGTCCTTTCCATCCGTGGCCACATCCCAGCACGTTGCGTCGGACGTAGTCGAATCCTTCGCCGGCTCTCGCGGTGCGGTCTGGCTGACCGTCGCTATGGCTTTGTCTGCTCTTGGGGCGCTGCACGTCGTGATCCTTACCGGCGCCCGCATCCCCTACGCGATGGCCCGGGACGGCGTCTTCTTCCGTTTTGCCGAGCGAGTTCATCCTTCTTTTCGCACGCCCGAAGGTGCCCTGCTGTTCTTGGGGGCAATGGCTGCGCTGCTCGCACTCAGCGGATCCTACGAAGAGCTCTACTCGCTATTTGTCTTCGCCGTGTGGATCTTCTTCGCCCTGAACGCGATTGCCCTCCTGCGTTTGCGCCGCACGGAGCCGACCCTGGTTCGACCGTACCGCGCTTGGGGTTATCCCTGGACGCCACTCATCTTTCTCGTGTCGGCGGTCGCTTTGACGGTGCACTTGTGGACCGTGCGCCCGATACGCTCCTCGGCAGGCCTGGCGGTGATTCTCGGAGGCATTCCATTTTTCTACCGCTGGCGTGGCGCGTCCCGCACCGTCACAGCCGTTAAACAGAAGTAGATGAATCACTTCCGGGAACCTGAGGGCCGCGATTTCCTCCCGGTTGGCGATATCCCAGGCAGTCTCCGGTCCAGGGAAAACGCCCATCGTTAGGGCTTATAATGACGCCAATTGGATGGGGCTTAACTCTGGGACCAAACTCGGCTCATATGAAATCCTTGCTCCGCTCGGCGCCGGCGGCATGGGTGAGGTGTATACGGCTCGAGATACACGCCTGGAGCGTACGGTTGCGCTGAAAATCCTTTCCGCCGAATCTTCGACCGACAACGACCGTTTGCGCCGCTTTATGGATGAAGCACGCTCGGCCTCTGCTCTCAACCACCCCAATATCATTACCATTCACGAACTTGGGCAGGATGGTTCCACTCACTACATCGCCATGGAGTTGGTCGAGGGAGAGAACCTCCGCGCCCTGCTCGCTTCCGGCTCGCTGCCCATGCGAAAAGTGCTGGAAATCGCCGTACAGGTTGCCGAAGGCCTCACCAAGGCGCACGAGGCTGGCATTGCCCATAGGGATTTGAAACCCGAGAACCTGATGGTTTCTCGCGATGGCTTCGTCAAAATCCTCGACTTTGGTTTGTCCAAGCTCGTCTCGCCCCAAGCACAGCCGTCGGATCGGCACTCTACCTCTTTGACTCTGGCGGGGATGATCGTGGGGACAGTGGGATACATGTCACCCGAACAGGCCGCCGGCCAACCGGTGGATTTCCGAGCCGACCAATTCTCGCTCGGCGTGGTCCTCTACGAGATGGTGGCCGGAAAGCGGGCCTTTCACAGAGGCACGGCCATCGAAACGCAGGCGGCTGTCCTGCTCCAAGAACCGACAGCGGTAGGAATGCATAATCCCGACGCCCCGGCTCCGCTCTGTTGGGCTATCGAGAGATGCCTGGCAAAAGATCCGGACAAGCGCTATGCCTCTACCCGCGACCTGGCACGAGAACTTCGAACCATTCGGGACCGCTTCTCGGAGAGACCAGGTAAGCCGACGGAAATTCGCCCGGCGAATCTTCCGGTGGCGCGCACCGGATTTGTGGGACGGCAGAAGGAAGTGGCTGCCGCCCGAGAGCTTCTTTTGCGTCCGGATGCGCGTCTGGTGACCATCACCGGCCCAGGCGGTATTGGGAAGTCGCGCCTGGCCGTGCAGGTGGCCAGCGGCCTGGTCGATCACTTTCCAGGCGGCATCCATTTTGTACCCCTCGGCTCGGTAAGCGACGCGGGCTTGATCCCTTCAGTTATCGCTCAAACCCTGGGAATTCGGGAGGCGGGAGGGCAGTCGCCGCTCGCCTTGCTCGAACACAATCTCCAGGACACGCTGCGTGCGCCCATGCTTCTGCTGCTGGACAATTTCGAGCACCTGATGCCGGCGGCGCCGACCGTGGCCGAACTCTTGGCCGTCGGGCCCAATCTTAAAATCGTGGTAACCAGTCGCGCTGCCCTGCATGTCTATGGAGAACACGAGCTTCCCGTGCCGCCCCTGGCGATTCCCGACCCGGCTTCCCTGCCCGAGCCCGAGGTTGTGTCGCAATACCCTGCGGTTGCGCTCTTTGTGCAGCGTGCAGCCGCAGTGAGGCCCGATTTTGAACTCAGCCGCGAAAATGTCTCCGCAGTCATCGAGATTTGTAACAGGTTGGATGGCTTGCCTCTGGCCATCGAACTCGCCGCCGCCCGGGTCAAAGTTCTTTCGCCCTCGTCCATGCGGACGCGCCTCAAAAACCGGCTACAGCTATTGACGGGCGGCGCCCGCGACATGCCGCAGCGGCAGCAAACCCTGCGCGCGGCCATCGATTGGAGCTACGATCTGCTGCCGCCCGCCGAGCAAAAGCTCTTTCGACGATTGTCGGTGTTTGCGAGCGGCTGCAATCTGGAGGGCGCGGAAGCCGTCTGCGACCCGAGAGGCGATCTTGATTTGGATGTGCTCGACGGCATGGCCTCGCTGGTGGACAAAAGCCTGGTTCAGCAAGTCGGACCCTCGCAGGGTGAATCGAGGTTCGTCATGCTCGAAACGCTTCGCGAGTACGCCGGCGAAAAACTCGCGGCCAGCGGAGACGAGGCCTTGACCAGGCGCGCTCATGCCGCCTACTGCCTGGTACTGGCAGAAGAGCCGGCGAGCGACGAGAGTGCTGCGTATGATGCGGAGCAGGTGGAGCGCTTCGCATTGGAATATCACAATTTTCGTGCGGCTCTTGCTTGGCTGATCGACACCGGGGATGCGGATTGGGGTCTTCGTTTGGGCATGGCCTTGTTTCGCTTTTGGGACACGCGCGACTACCTGGAGGAAGGTAGGGACTGGCTGGGTAAGCTCCTGAAGCTCCCGGGCGCAGCCGCTCCTACCAACGCACGCGCCCGCGCGGTGTTCGCTGCGGGTGCGCTCGCCGCTGAGCAGCGAGATTACGCTGCGGCGGATCCACTCATGAAGGAAAGTCTGGACATAGCGCGCCAGTTGGGTGACAAGCGGTGCGCGGCCGTCTCATTAAACGCCCTCGGGGTCCAGGCTCAGGATCGAGGTGAGCTGCCGAGTGCCCGCTCTTTGTTCGAAGACAGCCTGGTGCTATGGCGAGAATCGGGTGATCAGAAGGCCACCGCCCGCACTCTCAGTAACCTGGCGAACGTCGTCAAATTGCAGGGTGATTATATCCGCGCAGGCTCACTCTATACGGAGTGTCTCTCCATCTTCCAGGCGCTGGGAGATCGTTCCGGCATCGCCTGGTCGATCAACTCTCAGGGAGATGTCGCCCGCGAGCGAGGCGACTTTCGCCAGGCGCAGACTTTGTACGAACAGGGTCTGGCAATCTTTCGCGAGCTCGGTGACCGCTGGGGCATTGGGGGGACGCTCACCGATTTGGGGAACTTGGCGAGAGAACAGCGGGACTATGCCACGGCGCACGCTCTCTATCGGGAAAGCATGAAGGCTTTCCAGGAACTGGAGCACAAACGCGGAATTGCGCGCCTGCTGGAGTGCTTTGCGCGCTGCGCCGCCGCCCAGAGGGAGGCCGAGCGGTCACTGCGGCTGGCAGGCGCAGCCGCCTCCCTGCGCCACCATATTGGCGCCCCGCTCGCCCAGGCAGAACAGGCCAAAATGGAAGCCGCCCTGGACTCCGTGCGACAGGCATTGACCAACACGGCAAGCACAGCCGCCTGGTTGGAAGGTTGGGCTATGCCGGTTGAGAAGGCCATCGAGGAAGTGCTGCTATTCGAGGCCGCATCTCCTTCCAGTTAGCGGTTGCGCTACGGGGCAAGGAAGACCCGGGTATGGGAAGGCTCAGACAGCGGTCACTCCGCGCTTGCCGGATCAAGAAGACGGCGCACGGCGGAGACGCGGTTGGCGGGAAGACCTACGCGCCTCGCGTGTTCTCGGATGGTGGCCTCGTCCGGCGCGAGGTAAACGCAGTATACCTTGTCGCCGGTCACGTAGCTATGCAGCCACTGGATTCCGGACATTCCTTTAAGAACGTCGACCGACTTTTGGGAAATTTCCCGCAGTTGAGCGTCCGAAAGACCTCCCGCTCCCGGGACTTCCCGTTCGATGACAAATTTAGGCATGAGCCACTCCGATTTTGACCGATGCTAGCACCCGGGTGCCGCTGGCTTCAAGCCAGCTGGGCGGGGCGACCCGATCAGCAAGAAATCCGAGAATTGAAAAAGGAGTAAAGGTCTCTATGGATCTTCGAACGTTGCAGAAGCCGCTGAAAGAACAATACCGCAAAGCGCCGGATACCTCAAAAATCACACTCCGGGCCAAAGGTGGGCAGACCGATATTCCCGTGACCTGTTCGGTCGATCTCGGACGTGCCGTCTACCAGGCCGAAGCTCACCAGGGGGTCGGCGGTGCCGGTACCGGCGCCTGTTCCGGCGATCTCTTGCTTGGGGCTCTTGCGGCTTGCGCCCAGATCACCTGCCAGATGGTGGCCGCGGCGATGGGGATACCGACCGACAGGATTGAGGTCACGGTCGAGGGAGACTTGGATCTTCGAGGCACCCTGGGTATAGCCAAGGATGTGCCCGTCGGTTTCGAGAGCATTCGTCTTAGGTTTGATATTGCGGCACCGCAGGCCAGCCCGGAGCAAATGCATGGCTTGCAGGAGAAGACCGAGCAGTATTGCGTGGTGATGCAGACCCTACTGCGGCCGCCCAGTCTCGAAACCACATGGGTGGGGCACGATTGAGAGAGATCGCGTCCAATCTATTGTGCTCTTTCTCAATCATCCTTCCATGGATGGCCACAGGTATCGCAGCTGCAGTTGAACCTCGCGTCGAAAAACCGGTTCGAGTCCCTTTCTCCGTTGAGGCTCTGGTGGCTGGCTAACGTTCTGGGCAGCATAACCTCGGTCGATGGCTTGTCAGCCCAAGCTGTCACATAGCCGCTCGGTGGAGTACAATTTCCCAAAATTGGGTGACATCTGGCTTTGTACTTCGGATGACTACGCCCAGCCCCCACTCCAGAGGCATGTTTCAGGGTTGATCGGACTGCGGCGCGGTATTCCTCCACCTGGCCAACGCGACAGAATTGATTGTAAGCCTCTGGATTCCAGAACGAACTTCGCAATTGTCAACCCAGAAGCTTGATCTTGAGGAGGATTCAATGGCCATAGCGAAAATTGAATCACTGGAAAGATTTGACTTGGGCACACAACTCATCCCTTGGGAACAGCGGCGCTCGGCAGGCAAGAAGCTGCGGCGGGCTGTGCCTCGCGAATTGCACGGTAAGTGGCAGCCGGCCAAAGATAGACCCGATCCACTGAAATTGCTGGCCGAGAGCAATAAGGGCCGCCAAAGCGCACTTAATCCCGCTCCGCATGGGACGAATGGCATCGTCTCCTTTTGCCTTTCTGCGTGGCTCGGCCTGCGTCATGGCGGCAGATCTCTCGACCACTCCGATTAGCGGCATACCCGTGGTGATGGATGGCGACGCCCACCTCAACAACTTCGGCATGTACGGGACGCCGCTGCGGGAAGTGGTGTTCGATCTGAACGACTTCGACGAGGCCATCATCGGCCCTTGGGAGTGGGACTTGAAGCGGCTTACGGCCAGCGTCAACGTTGCCGGGCGTTCGAACGGCCTCAACCGCCGCGAACGTGCTGCGGCGGTGAAACGATGTGTCGAAGGATACCGGTTCAATGCTCACCGACTGGAGAGCATGGGCGTAATGGACGTCTGGTACCTGCACTACTACCCTGGGCGGACGAATCCATTGGCCAAGATGGATCCCAAGACAGAAGCGGTTTTGACCAAGACACTGGATAAAGCCATCCGTACCGACAATCGCACGTTGTTGCCCAAAGTAGCGGAGCGTACCAACGGAGGGAAATGGAAATTCAAGCAAGATCCTCCGGTACTGACTCCGATCTCGGTGTCGAATGACAAAATCATCGAGGCACTCAATCGATATGCGGAAACGCTCTCAGCGGAGCGGCGCTTTATGCTTGGCCGCTATCATGTCGTTGCCGCCGCGCACCGAGTCGTCGGAGTGGGTTCGGTCGGGACCAGGGCGTTTCTGGTGTTGTTGTTGGGCAACGGCGATGACGATCCACTGTTTCTGCAGCTCAAGGAGTCTGTAATGGCCGCACACGCTCCTTATCTGCCGCCCCTCGGAAAGGCGTTTGATCACAATGGGAAACGGGTGGTGGTTGGGCAAAGAGCGTTGCAGGCCACTTCAGACCCCATGCTGGGGCACACCTCGATGGATGGCCGGGACTACTACGTGCGGCAGATGAAGAACCTCAAGGCATCGATTCCGGTTGAGTGGTTGACCGGGCCAGCTTTTAATTTCTACGCATGGGGATGCGGCGTTGTTTTGGCACGCGCACACGCCCGAACTGGCGATCCGGCTCGCATTGCGGGCTATTGTGGAAAATCCTCGGTTCTGGACGAGGCCTTGGCGGAATGGGCGGAGCTATATGGGGATCAGACCGAACTCGATCACGACGCTTTACGTAAGGCCATCAACCGGGGACAGATCAGAGCCATTCGAGAGGGAGACGAATCGGAGTGATGGGGAGCTCAATATGCATCGGTTCTTGGTAGAGGAGTTCCTGTAGTCGTCGACCGAAAGAGCGGTTTGGTTGGGTTCAAAGCTGAACTGGCATTCCCGAGAATTGATCTCGATCGCGCAAAACTTCAGTAGAGGAGTTTCTGCAGGTTATTGTTCTGCTCCGGCAAGGATTGCCCTTGGTATATGCCGTTGCGATCTCCCGTGGATGTGAAGGATACGTAGACTCTGCTGAAGCCCGGCGGGCCCATGCCCCGCGCCTTGACTCCCAGGTGGAAGTCGAAGTCGTCGACCGGAAGGGCGGTTTGGTTGGGATCAGCGTCCCAGGGAATCGGAGTTGTGGTCAGCAGGATCGGAGCACCTACCTCCTTCGTCCCCGCGGCGATCTGGTTGAGAACCACGACCATGCGTTTGTGCAGGAAATCCTGCTCGGTGTCGTAATAAACGATGTTAACCGTACCAGTGGAATCGTCGGTCGAGATCGAGGGAAAGAACTGATGGCCGGGATCTGTGTTCACCGGGGTGGTTACCGACCAGGTCGTCCCACCGTTGGTGGAAGTGCGCATGACCACATCGGCATTCAGGCAAAGGGCGGGTTGGCCTGGGTTGGGGTTCTGGAGGAAGGTGAAGTATTTGGCACACCGGTCCCAAACTACGAACGTGGTGATGGTCTTACCATCGGCCTCCAGGCGGTGCGCGTGCCTGACATTGGTGAAGGCAAAGAAATTTTCGCTGCTGAGGGCCTGGTTCAAATCGGAAGTGCTGATCGTCTGTGTCTCTTTAGCGACGATCGTCGGTGCGCTACAGACCGGCGCCGTGGGCGCGCCCCTCGGCTGGCACGTCACAAATTTGATAATTTCCGTGGGCGAGGTCTCG
Organism: Terriglobales bacterium; assembly: GCA_035623335.1. Lineage (GTDB taxonomy): Bacteria > Acidobacteriota > Terriglobia > Terriglobales > Acidobacteriaceae > JAFAGX01. The sequence continues at coordinate 53,284 of DASPTQ010000043.1, read as the reverse complement.
TTCTTGTTGGTCTGATCCAGATAGGTGACCGTAATCTTCCCATCGGGCCGCACTTGGACGTAGGCGTCTTCGGTTCCATTGAAGGCCACGTTCTCTCCCCTTGCGCTGATAATGATGGGCACGCTGCAGGAGAGCACGCTGGTGCAGGACACCAGATTGACAACCACACCACCTTGCCCGTTACTGCCGTCAAAGGCGAGGTAGATATCGCCAGCGCCGGTCCCGGAACCGCTTGCCCGCTCGTCCACGGCGATGCTGGGGTAGTCGAGGGCGTTAATAGTTCCCCCGGAGGGAATCGGATCGATCAGCGCCGGAGGCGTGCTTGTCCAGCAGGACTTCGCCTGGGCCGCGGTGTGCGTACCGTTCGGGCAAAGAGTCGTGTTCAACAAAGTTTTCGAGGAAGCGCGAAACAAGCCGATGGCCGACATGCCGGAATCTGAGGCCGAGAACCGCAGGTCGGCCACGAAGAAGGCACCGCGTGCCGGATCGGCGGCAACCACGACGCCTCCGTTGCTGGTAAAGCTGTTTCCCCCGGCTTCGATCGCCGGCAATCCTCCTTCGAATTGCGGCGCGCAGCCCGCTGCCGACGAGCGTCGAACATAGTAGCCGCCCACGCTAGCGTCCCAATGCGGTGTGGTGGCCTTGGCCGGTGCGAACGTAACCCCGCGCGAATCGAAGGCGCCACCGACCACCAGGTCCTCATTCAAGGCGACTCCGTTAGGAATAAAGTCGACCACCTCGAGCTGCTGCGGAACGGCATTCGCCGCCGGCTCCAAATTGAACTGCGTCCCCAGGTCCGACCCGCACTGCAAGGTCGGGTTGGCATGCAGCCCGATTCCCAGCGAGAGCACAACCCATGCCGTCCAAAGCCCGGCTCGCATGACCTTCATCTTTCTCCCTCGCCGTGCATCCTTCGCCGTCGACCCTAGTAAGCAAACGGAACTAACGTATTATTCGGATCCGGTTGTTGGGTACCGTTCGAAATTCCAAAGACGTTGTTCCAGGTGTAGTGCACGTAGATCTTGCTCTGACCTTTGCTGCCGGTGCCGGCGACGGCCAGGCCGATATAGTCGCCGAAATTAACGGTTGTTGCATTCTGCAGAATGAGATCCTGAATGCCAACATTCGGATCGGTTGAAGCCGAAGTCAGGGCGACGGCTGGTTTGGGTGTGGTTGAGCCTGCGGGGATCTGACTGAGAAAGAGCTGAGCCCGCTGCAGGGAAGGATCATTTTGCGTCGAGTAGTACGCTATATTCGTCGTGCCCGTCGAGCGATCGACGCCGATCGTGCCAAAGAATTGGTGCCCGACTGCCAATTCAACCGGTTCCGGTGTAGACCAAGTCGCACCGCCGTTGGTCGATTTCATCAGGACTACATCCACTTTCGTACACACCGGATTGGCGATGACGGCTAAGCCGGCGAGCAATTGCGGGGGGTGAATCGACCGGCAGCGGTCGTAGACGAGAAATGTCGTGAAACTACCGTCGGCTTCACGGCGGTCGGAGTGTTTGGGAAACAAGGGGTCGTTAAAGTTGTTGTCTCCCGGATCCCAGGCGGAAAGCAGGGTAGTTCTTGCGGCGAGAGAGGGCTTCGAACATGCCGGGGCCTTGGGAGCACCACCGGGCGTGCAGCTGACGAACTTGATATCGATCGGGTTTGGCTGTTGGCCGGTATTGGGGTTGGTGAATGTCCAGTAGGAGATCGTCAGGACGCCATCCTCCCGCACCTCGACCCAAGGATTGGCTGCGAATCTGTCGCCACCGCTGGCGATGACGCTCGTCCCGCAGCTCAGCGATTCATTGGTGCACGCGATGACTTGAATATTGGAAGTAGCCGGGGCGCCGCTCGTATTCTCAATCTGGGCCGCGATGTACACGTCGCCTGCGCCTGTCCCGGAGGTGCGCGGATCCACCGCCAGAGACGACCCCAGCAGAAATTTATTGGCCGTTGGACTTGGACTGAAAACTGACTCGCCAACGATCGGCCAGCAACTCGCGGTCGCGCTCGAAGCAAACTTCTGGGTGCCGTTAGGACACGCGGTCGGACTGAGCAGGGTCGTGGCCGTGGTACGCATGATCAGCTCCACGGCTGCGCCGCTGATGACATCGGCAGCCAGGAAGAATGCACCCCGAGGTGGATCGGCCGCTACCTTGGGATTGGTAGTACTCAAGGGAGTTGTCCCCTCGAAGTTGGGGTTGCAGTTCGCCCCGCTGCGATGCACGTAAAACGCGTCAAATACCACGTCGTTGTCCGGGCCGGGCAGGAAACGCGATTGGAAGCCAACCTCGTTGGCAGTTCCCACTACCAGATCTACTCCTTGGCTCACTCGATCGGGGAGAAAGGCGATCGACTCGCTTTGCTGCGGTTGGGCATTCAGGCGGGGTTCAAGGTTGAAACGCGTTCCGTTGACCGTATCGCAGCCGTTCACCGTCGACGAAGAAGGCCGTGCCTCTAGGCTCCGAGAAGCGTCAGTCGCGGTGAAGCCGGCGGTGGGTGCCGTGCTTGCGATGGCTTGTGCGGACAAACGCAGCCCAAGAACTGGGATCAAGCTGAGGAGAACCAAGAAAGGCCAGATCGATCTCATTGGTCTTCGAGTCCTGAGCAGTGCACTTTAGTGGGGAGGGGGACATCAAGTGTCAAGAAACGGTAAAGACTTTGTAAGAACTGGCGCGTCTTTCCTAAGTTGTCCGATTGAGCAGAGACATCATATCACTCTCGAGAAGGCCTTCTGGAAGGAAAGTCTTAGGTCGATTCCATTCCCGAACCTCGATGGGAAGCCTTCTTTACGCTGTCAGGGTTGACAGGGTCTTCCCCGTCGTGGCACAGGATTCGACCGACTTACGAAGCACGTCTGCCCGGCTGTTCGCGCGAGGCTAAAGAAGTACGATGGGATCGCCGACGCGTAGCTTCTTACCAGACTCGGATCGTGCAACGCGCGTGTTTACGGCTAGGCGATAGAAGTGGTCGAAGTGCGCCTGCGTGGCCCATGCAGGCAGGGTGTCGCGCCGCAGATCGCTGAAGCGCCTTTGAAAGCCGTTGATGTCCATGCCGGTGTAGGAGTCGCGGGACGGAACGCTGCATCGTGCGCACGGGTTGCTGCCCTCGAAGTTCACGTCGGCGATGCGGAATCGCACCGCATAGGTTTTCGCCGGACCGAAGAGGCGATCCTCCCAGAACGGCGGCATCCGGTAGCTCGATCCGGGCGGGCCATCCACGGCCTCGATCTCGAGCGTCGTGCGAAAGCGCCGCCGCGCTTCCTCGATATCGATCTCCGGGAACCAGTCGCACAAAGCTCGTAGCGTCGCCGTCGACACAATCGTCGGGCCGTTCGCGATGGCGTCGTCGGGAAAGCCGTTGCGCGAGTGCCGCACCAGAATCTTCTGCTCGAAGTAGACGCTGAACCATTCGGCAGCGTTTTCGGTGCCGTCTGGGAACGCAAAGTCACGCACGGGGATTCGGCGGCTGTCGTTCGGAGCGGACAGTGTCACGCGGCTCAGGTCTGGAGCGAAGGCGGCGCGAATCCGCAGAACCAGGGGCGTGCGCTTGCCGTTGACCCAGCGATTGTCGACCGTGTATAGCGCCCACGCGCGATCGTGCTCCAGCCCTCCGGATGGCCCGACGCGCGCCTCTGGCACCGAAATCGGGTCAAGCGACTTGATCGGATGCAGTCGTATGTTCGCCAGGCAAGCTTCAGTGGCTCCGGTCATTACAGAAAGTTTAGCAGGCGAGGCGTCAGTACCCAGGCACGGATCCGCCAGCTGGGGATTCAATTCGCTGGCCACAACTCTCCCTTGCGCTCCAACGGTCTCCGCAACAGGCTGTCGGGGAGGTGGTTTGCGAAACAGCGTGATGTCGTTTGCGAGGGTCCTTGACTTCACCCAACGAGAAATGACGCACCGCACCATCATTTGCGGCCTTACGGCGTAACTCAGGCCCGGATTGGTTACCGGAAAAGCGCTAGATCGATTGCATCCGCCATGGCCTGGTACCCAAGATCGTTGGGATGAAGATGGTCGCGAGAAGCAAAGCGTGGCAACAGGCGGCTGGGATGATCGGGATCGCGCAGAACCGCGTCGAAGTCGATGACACCGTCAAAAGAACCGTTGGTCCTGATCCACTGGTTCACCGTCTGTCGAACAGCTTCCTTGGACTCTGAATAGTAGCCGGGTATGTCGGCGCCTTCACAAGGAGTGAGGGTGGAACCAATCAACTTTGTACCGTGAGCATGCGCACGGGATATCAGTTGCAGGTAGGCCTCGATTAAATCTTCAGAAGTACGAACATCGGCCGGGTTGGCGAGGTATTCGCCTTCGATCTTCGCGCCGGGGAAACTGATATCGTTGATGCCTTCGAGAAGCACAATGTGGGTCACGCCCGGCAGGCCTAAGCCGTCCCGGTCGAAGCGCGCCAACCCGCTGGCGCCAAGTCCGGCGCTCAGCCCCACGCGGGCGCTGACGCCATCGTCGCTCGTTAGCAGCCGGTTGCCGGCCAGGCCCTCGTTCACCACCGCCACGTTGGAGGTTCCAGGGGAGCGTGAGAAACGACGGACGAGATCACTCGGCCAATTATGGTCGGCATCCACGGTGGACTGATCGCCATCCACGATCGAGTCGCCAAACGCTACCACTAAGCGCTGGGATGGCTGCGCCGGAACCAGCACCGCACTGATTAAGATCGAGGACTTGGAGGTCGCTCCACTGTCGATTTTCTCCGCATGAGTTTGGTCTCCGGCTCGCGAAATGATGGCGCGCTTTAGCGCAAGCTCATGAACGGTCGGGGTAGAGACGCGCTTGGGAAAATAGATGCTTACGCTGAGCTCGGCTCCTGGGCGGAGGGAAAAGGCGATCGGGTCGCTGAGGATGGGCGCCCCGGGCGGAATCATGATCGATTGGCGCCCGCTGAACCCGACCTTGTGAATGGTATCCGGCTTCACGCTGGCCACGTCGGTCGGGGTGGCAACGGTCACAGTCCCCACCAGGAGCGGCGCCGAGCCGTATTCGTTAGAGAGGCGAAGGCGGATTTCAGATCCTCCGATCGATACCCGAACCCGTTCGCGCACTGTCTGATTTTCGAGGTTGAGCATCGGCAGGCTGGGATCGGGGTTGGCTGACTGGGGGCTGGATGCCCAAGTGGCAATCCACGCCTGGCGTTGGGCCATGGCGATTGGCGCCAAGATCGGTTGGGCGGCGCACCAAAGGAAACAGGCCAGAGTGTAAGGCCGCATTGCACTCATAAGACAGCTTCTCCTGAGGTTGAACTCGAACATGGTGATCGAATCTTGCCCCGCGTGTGTGGCCTATTTCATGGTCGAGTAATCCGTCGGACGCATGTACACCTCGTCCACTTTGAACTGATCGTCATCCTTTTGTATGAGAGGCTCGGCGGATTTGCGATATGGGGGAAACTCCGGGTCGGCGTGCAGCGCGTGCCAATTCTTGGTGGCTTCCTCACGGCTGGGTTGGGCAAGGAGGTAAATTAATGTGTCCTTCCACGCAGGATCCTCGTTGGGTACCCAGTAGCCGACAACGTCGAGACCGTGCTTCGCCTGTAGCCTCGAAACGTCCCGGAAGAGAGATTCGAGAGCCGGCCCTCTTCCGGGAATAGCATGATAAATAAGAAGCTCGAAGACGCGATTGCCATCGGCCCCCACCTGTTTCACGCCCGTCATCCGGGCCGTACGGAGCGATCCCGCGGCGAAGGAAATGACGGCAATGGCGCAAATCATCCATATTGGCAAGGCCGGGTTCGGGTTCGTCTTCATCGGTTGACTCCTCTCTCCGGGTTGCTGGGATAGGTACTACCGGTTCCACTGATACTTGCGTCCACCCAAGATTCCTCCCGGATTCAACGGAGAATCACACTTGCGATCTTCAGCCACGATCGCCGGTGCTAATAAAGTACCCCCTTGAAACTTCAGACTCTAAACCCCGCTATCCGGTAGCAGAGCTTCCTCAATTACCGTGCTACTCGGGCTATAATTACGCCCACGCATGGCTCTAGCAGCCGGCACCAAACTCGGTCCCTATGAAGTCGTCTCCCCCCTTGGTGCCGGAGGTATGGGTGAGGTATATCGGGCTCGGGATGGGCGCCTGGGGCGCGATGTTGCCATCAAAGTGTTGCCCGAGGCATTTTCTCGCGACCCCGAACGCCTACGCCGCTTCGAACTGGAGGCCCGTGCTGCCGCCGCATTGAATCATCCCAATATCCTTGCCGTTTTCGACATTGGGACCCAGGGTGAGTCTCTTTACATTGTCACCGAAGTTCTGGAAGGAGAAACGCTACGCCAGCGTCTTCAATCCGGACCTCTACAGGCGCGCAAGGCGATCGACTATGCCCTGCAAATGGCCCGCGGGCTTGCCGCCGCGCACGATCAGGGCATTACTCATCGTGACCTGAAACCGGAAAACATTTTTGTCACCAAGGACGGAAGGGTCAAGATTCTCGATTTTGGCCTGGCGAAGCTTGCCGGGCCGGACCGATCAGCTTCGGCCGCGGACAGTCCGACGATAGCGTTCGCGACCGAGCCTGGCCTGGTTCTGGGTACCGCCGGTTATATGTCACCCGAACAGGTGCGGGGAAAGCCCGCAGACGCCCGTTCTGACATTTTCAGCCTGGGAGCCATCCTGTACGAAATGGTTTCGGGTCAGCGCGCCTTTCGCGGCGATACCACCGCGGACATCATGAGCGCGATCCTGAACTCTGAACCACCTCCGCTCAGCGAAGCACCCCCGGGGCTGGCACGCATTGTCGAGCATTGTCTGGAAAAAGACGCCGACAACCGGTTTCAGTCGGCCCGCGATGTTGCTTTCGCACTGGAAGCGTTCAGCGGTTACTCCAGTAGTGTCACGACTGCCCCAGCAATCAGCCCAGCGCCATCGAAAAGCCGCCGTGTCCTGATGATCGCGCTGGGCAGCGCCCTGCTCGCGGCGATGGCTGCATTTGTGGCAGGTCGCTTGACTACCCCACCTCTGCCGGCGCCCGTCTTCCGTCAACTCAGCTTCCAGCGCGGCTACTTACAAGCTGCACGCTTTGCCCCCGACGGGGAAACCATCGTCTATGCCGCCTCCTGGAACGGGAAACCGATCGAATTGTTCTCCACCCGCCCTGAAGGCAATGAATCTCGCGCCCTAGGTTTGTCAGACGCAGATTTGTTGGGTGTTTCCTCCACCGGAGAGATCGCTGTCCGGCTTACCCCGAGATTCACCGGTGCGTACTCGATCTCCGGAACGCTGGCCCGTTCCATGCTTTCCGGCGGGACTCCCCGCCCGGTCGAGAACGATATTGAATTCATCGATTGGACACCAGACGGAAAAGACTTGGCGCTCGTCCGCCGGGTGGCAGGCCGTACCCGCCTGGAATTTCCCGTGGGAAAGGTCCTGTACGAAACCGTCGGCTGGATCGGAAATCCGCGCTTTTCTCCCAGCGGAGATTTGATCGCCTTCATCGATCATCGAGCTCTGTGGGGAGAGCCAGGAACAGTCGCGATGGTCGATCTGGCTGGCCACAAGAAGGTGCTCACCCAGCAGATGGACAGCATTCACGGGTTGGCTTGGTCGCCCAAGGGTCAGGAGGTGTGGTTTACCGCCACAGCCTCGGGAAGTGCACGCGCGCTGCGAGCAGTTTCGCTCAGCGGCAAGGAGCGGCTCATCATCCGCATCCCTGGCATCCTCAATCTGTTCGACGTCTCCCGCAAGGGACGAGTGCTGCTCTCGCGGGATGACTGGCGAGTGGGGATTCTCGCACTGGCTCCAGGTGCCACCAAGGAGCAGGACCTCTCCTGGATGGATTTCTCAGCGATTCGCGATATGTCGAGCGACGGCAAACTGCTGCTGTTTGACGAAAGCGGCGAAGCTGGCGGGCTGCTCGGTGCGATCTATCTGCGCAAAATGGATGGTTCCCCTCCGATCCGGCTGGCCGACGGACTCTCCGAATCACTTTCGGCAGACTCCCAGTGGGTGATGGGTTTCAGCGGCTACGACCTTAAAAACATGATCATCCTGCCCACGGGCACGGGAGAGGCACAAACCATAACTCTGGGAACGCTCGGTTACCATTGGGGCAACTGGCTGCCCAGCGGTCGTCAGGTGCTGTTTGTCGGCAACGAACCGGACCATGCCAGCCGTATGTATTTGATGGATGTTCCGCAGGGCCGTCCTCACCCCATTACGGCGGAGGGGGTAGGCGTGGTCAATTACACGCACTTTGTTTCCCCCGATGGCCAGTTCTTTCTCGCTCTAGATTCGAACCGGAATTCCTTCGTTTATTCGGTTCAGTCCGGCGGAGGCAAGCCCGTCCTGGGTCTGAATCCGGGGGAAGTCGCATTCGGCTGGACGGGGGATGGCAAGAGCGTGTACGTCTATCGCCCAGCTGTGCCGGCCATTGTCTATCGCGTCGACCTGGGCACGGGACACCGCCAGCTCTGGAAGGAGCTCAACCCGCCCGATCCGGCCGGGATCAACTTCATCCGCGCGCCCCACATCTCGGCGGACGGCAAAGCATATGCCTACAACTACAATCGGGTTCTTTCCAGTCTCTATCTGGTCGACGGCCTGAAATAAGCTAAGGTAAATCCGAACGGTGGCGCGTTACCCAGCCGTGCATGAAGGCCTCCGGCGGTTTGAGCGATGCGATTGCCGAGGGCAGAGGCCAACGGGAGGCAACCCGATTACTTCGGGTGTGCCCAGGAACGCCAATTGCAACGATCCAGTGTAAACTTCCACAAACTGCACTCGTTCGCTTTCGAGGATGGTCCGAGCCGTGGCTCGAACGCTCCCTGGAGACAGTAACAGAGAGAAAAATGGGAAACACAGTTCTATCGATCGTTGGCTACCTACTGTTATGTTCCGCCGCACTGCCGCAGGAGCAGCCACGGGATTTAAAGGGCGCTGGCCATGTGCTCGGCGAGACCGCCGAGCAGTTTTTCTCCGAAGGTCAGGTTGGGGATTTGGAGCATGCATGCGATGGTAGAGATTGGAAAACGGTAAAACAGTTGTTCAAGACTCAGGACTATTCGGCGAAGAAGAACGCCAAGGATATCTGCGCGAAAGAGAAGCTGACCAAGCAGCAGGCGACCAGCGGTACACGTTTGGAATATGACGGCCGCGGCGACGACGAGAGCATGAGAACCGACACGTTCACCTTCGACCGCGACCATTTGGTCAAGATAGACATGGTCTATCTCGTTCCTATCGCGAATGTTGAAGGATCGCACCCCAAATCTTTTGCTGAACTCTTTGACGGTTTGCAGGAAGCCTATGGACCGCCGTCGCAAAGCTCCAAAGAAACCGTGCGAGACATTTATGGCGTAAAGTACGAGGCGCATCGCGCTACGTGGATGAGGCCACAGGACGTAATCAGCATCATCGAACAGCCCGGCACGGATGGTCGGACCGAAATAGTGGCGGAAACACTGGCAGAACACAATCGCGCGGCCCAAGCCCCAAAATCTCCGAATCCTCTGCAATGAGTGCCCGGCATTGGGAATGGCGTTGCCGAGCAGAGTTTTTCCTTTCCGTTGTCTTACCCCGAAACATGCTGTATTAGACTAATCCCGCGCAGCCTCGCTCCGACGACATGCAACGTCAAGTCCCTCGCGAACCCCGTTGGCCGGCCTTCGTGGCCATGTTGACGGCAGCAGGCGTGTATTTCGCGCTTCCGGAACCCCTATCGGTAGGTCCAAGCTGGCTGTTGCTGGCCATCATTGTTCTCTTGCTGATTCCCATTGTGATCTCTGCTTCCCGTGGCAATTACCGTGTGACGCGAATTCTTACTTTCGTCGCGAACGGCACCATCACCCTGGCCATGATTGCTTCGCTCATTCTTCTGGTGCGCGGCATCCCCCAACATCTGGAAACGCCGCCAGCCTTGCTGCGCTCGGCGGGCGCACTCTGGGTGACCAACATTCTGGTTTTCGCTCTCTGGTATTGGAAACTCGACGCCGGGGGACCGTTGGAGCGGGAACTTCCCAATTGCATGGCGAAGAGCTCATTCCTGTTTCCCCAAATGATCAGCGGGGCAAACCGAGACTCCTCCTGGGTGCCGAATTTTGTTGACTACCTGTTTCTCGCGTTCAATACGAGTACCGCCTTTTCGCCCACCGATACGGCGGTCTTGTCGCGCTGGGCCAAGCTCGGCACCATGCTGCAGTCGCTGATATCGCTCACGATCATTGCCCTGTTGGCCGCACGTGCCGTCAATATCCTTTAATGGGAAGCGTTTGATATAGACAAGACGGCCGTGGGGTACGATGCCGAATCTATCCCGCCGCAACTGTGGCAGCGCCAACGCCAAAGGGAAGGATGCTATCTCGATCGAACCGTCGATTGCGGCCGCAGGCGTCGAACCAGGAGCCTCGTGGCTAGAAGTCAAAATCTCCATCTAAGCGCCAAAGACGCCCGACCGGATTATAAAAAGTTCCGTAGTGCGGCGACGCATCGTTCTGCTGCACGTCCCTCGGATTGGCATAGTTCAGCACGTCGAGCACGCTCAAACCGGCGCGAAACTGAATGCGGTGCCCACGGAACTTGAAATCAACCGGGTACTGTGCCTTCACGTCGAACCCCACAAAAGTTCGAAACCGCCCGGCTTGGTTTCGCTGTCCTACATAGTTCCAATTGTCGTCGAGCTGGGAAAATGGAAATCCCGTGTGCACGTCGAGCACGGGAACAAAATCAAACTTGTGGGGCAGCCCGACGACGCCCCAGAATAGACCCCGATTCGGCGCATCCGAGGAGAGAATCCCGGTTTGGTTGGGGCGAATCAGCGGGTAGGGGAGGTTGCCGAAGAACTGATTGTAGTCGTTCAACTCTCCGCGTGCCTTGGAACGCACAAAGCTGGCAAATAAAGTGGTGCGCTCTCGGGCGCGCCAGCGCAGCATTGCCAAAAACTCCCGGTAGGTCCCCTGGCCGGAGTTGAGCAGTTCGAGTTGGGCGCTCGAGGCTCGTTCGACGGGGTTCACGTAGAACTCGCGGAGTCCCTGGCGGTTCTCGTACCCCAACCGAAGCAGCAACCCGTGGCCCAGATCCCGGTCGAACTGCAGCGTCCAACCCAGGCTGTAGGGAACCTGCAATTGCCCATCGGCGGTCGCAATCACGTGAGGATAGGTAAGCGGACCGGTCAAAACCGTGGTTCCATCGTTGGCGAACGTGGTAATGGTCTGAGCCGGAAAGCCACGAAACACAGCGACGTTCAGAGGAATTTTGTCGAAAAACACGCCCAGGCCGCCGCGAATGGCCGTGCGGTTGTCGTGGGTGGGGGCAAACACGAAGCCAATGCGCGGGGCAGCGCTCCACGGATTCCCCGCAAGGTTGTCGCGATCAAGGCGCACTCCCAGATCGAGCGTAAGCCGCGGACTGATCTGCCAATTGTCCTGCGCGAAGATGGCAACCTCCTTCTCCGAGGCGGCGGGGGGGAGCGCGCTGCCGAAGCTTATCCGGCTGGACAGAGTCTTGTCTTCTCGCAGAACGTTCACGGGGAGATTGCTGATTTCGCCTTGATAGCTGGAATCGGTGAAAAAATAGCCGAAGCTCACCAAATGTCGCCCGGCGCCCTCGACAGGTCGAAGATGGAGGGCTTGTGCCCACTGGTAGAGGCGGGTCCTGCGCTGCTGCTGTTCGAAATAGCTGCCGGAATTCTCCTCCGGGTAGAGCACCATCACGCCGGCGGTCGAATCGGAGGGAAAAACGTGAACATCCAGCCGCTTAGCGGAAAAAAGCGATTGCACGAATCCGCCATTGGCCAGAATCCAGCGGTCTGTGGCCGAAGTGAAGAATGTCCGTTGGTGGTAGTCGGCCGTCACCGGCTGAGGATTGAAGGTATCAATATTGGCAAAGTTCGTGTCCCGTGGATCGGTCGTCAACACCGCGGTAAGTTGGTGATTGGAAACAGGCCTCCAATCGAATTGGGTATAGGTGGTAACGCTTTCCTCGACGCGAACGTTATCCGGGTTAGGTAGTGAGGTGGTTCGCTCCACGTCATAACCGTAGGCGAGCGACTGAAACAGGTAAAGCTTGTTGCGCTCTAGAGGCCCGGAAAATGTGAAATGGGGCGAAGCGCTCTCGACGCCATGGGTGTGATAGTTGATCCAGCGAAAGCGGGGAACCGGGTCTTCGAACAGACACTTCCACTCATCGGTGCCCCCGCGCGTGGTGACCTCCACGACGCCACTCGAAAATCTGCCGTACTCGGCTGAGAAGGCATTGGAGAGCACGCGCACGGACTCGACGGCGACCGCAGGGATTTTCAACGCGGGTTGGCCGGTAAAGGGGTCGGCCACGCTGGCGGAATTGACCAGCGTGCTCGACTGGTTGGCACGCCCCCCTTTGATGTGAATCTCCCCATCCGGGCCGCGCACCACGCCGGGCAGAAGCGGCAGTGCGTCCTGAAAGTCCTGATTCATCTGGATCAGGGACTTCAGAATATTTGCCGTAAGCGTCGGACTGTCTCCGTTGCTCGATGTGAGATCCACGCCAGCCGGTGCCGAAGAAACATTCACTGTTTCCTCGCGCTTCTTGAGGAGCAGTTGAAAATCCAGCTTGGTTTCGCCGCCGCCCAGGGTGATGGCTCGAGTAATCGGCTCAAATCCCATTAGCGTAACGCGCACTTCGTACGCCCCCGTGAGCACGCCATTAAATACGTAAGCTCCTAGTTCGGAGGAAACCGTGCTGATCTCGCTCCCGCTCGTGGGATTTCGCAGGGTGACACGCGCGTTGGCCCAAAGTGTCTGCCTGCCGTCGCCGCCGACGGTGAAAATGATTCCGCTGAGCTTAGCCGTCTTCGCCTCCACCGTCGGGGCAAATGTGCAGACAGCCAACACCACCGCCAAGAGGGCCAAGGGAAGCGGGAAGCTGGAATCACGTTGATGGGAGCGCATCGACGAACTCCCGGCAGAGTCACACTACTGCGAGGCAATCTTGACATGATAGACGGACCAGGCTCGGGAAAGCGAACCAGGAGGACCCGTGGGTCGTGCGCGGTGTCAGGGAAGACCGAGGGTAAGATCGAAGCGGGGTTTGTACTTACCCTCCGTCAGTTCAGCCGTCTCCAGCCATAGCGCGCTCAGCAATTCAGAAGATCTCCGCAACTCACTGGCGTCGTTGCCCGGACTAGAAAGCACACGCTCCAGGCGTGCGGTGAAGTCGTGGGGTCGCAAGCGAAACTGTTCCAGAAGCCGAGGGGCGTACTTGTCGCTGACGAAATACTCTCGGTTCATCGCGAAGAGGGCTTGCACCAGGAACTGGGCTATGCGAGTCATACAGCCGACTGTGTTGTAAACGTCAGCCGAGTTTGCGACCGTGCGGCAGAACCGCAGACTGAACTCAGCGCCCCAGAGGCTCTCTTGGACAATCCGGTCTCTCAGGAGTTCCGGGTACTCAGCCACCGACCTCTTCAAATGAGCGATTTCCCCTTCCGGGTCGTGGAGCGGCACACAAAACGCCGTCTCACCGAAGTAGACCACGCTGCGGAAGCCGTACGGTGGCTGCTGATCGTAGTCGTGCCGCCACACGCCTTTTCGTCCTTCCGCAATCACGGCTTCGACCTGATCCAGGTTCCTGTAGAGAAGATCCACCTTGCCGGCGGAAGTCTCGATCCAGGCACCGCCGTTCACCCACGGTCCCCAGTCGTACATTTCCGTGACGATCGGGACCGATCCGACCGCGCTGATCTTCTCTGCGATCGATCGCACTTGTTCGACCGAACACGGAGATGCCTGGCGATAATAAATGCCGATATCGATGTCGGAATCGGCTCGCGCGAAACCGCGAGCGTAGGACCCGCCCAAAACCACGGCACGAACGTTGGACAGGTTTTCGAGCGCTTCAACCATGGTCTGGAGCGTTCGAAGCTTGTCCGCCGGCATGTTCAGGGATACATTGCGCACCTGAGGATTATCGCTCCGGGCTTGTTCTGAGGCCAGTTTGGTCTGGTTAGGCAGACAGCACTTCGAGGGAAAGGTCTGCCCATTTTAGCGGGCGGCCGGAGTACCCATGCAAGCTACTTTGCGGCGAGAAAATTTTTCCAGTGGAACTCGATCACCTCATCGAAGTGGCGCAAGAAGTAACTCGCGCTGTGATCTCCGGGATACAGGTGGTATTCGTGCGGGATGGCCTCGGCGTCGAGGATCCGGTGAAGGGCTTCGGCCCCGGTTGCGAACTGGAATTCGTCTTCGCGGCCGCAGTTGAAATAGATTGCCACTCGGCGGATGGCTGCCTGGTTCCTCTTGGCGAGCACCAGAGGATCGTTGTCCTTCCAGTGCGCAACATCGATCGGATTGCCGAACACTGTTCCCAGGAGCCGACCGAGCGGGGTTCCAGAGCGGATGGCCGAATTGAGCTCCTCGGGCGAGGCGGTCATCAAGGCCGCGCTTTCGGCGCTTACCGCAGAAAAGCTCTCCGGGTAGCGAAAGGCAAACCGCAGTGCGCCATAGCCTCCCATCGAAATGCCCGTGATCGCTCGCGACCGGCGCTCGCGGCGGACTCGATATCGGGTCTCAATGGCAGGCAGGAATTCTTCGAGAAAGAAATCGCTGTAACGAAGTTGGGCAGCGTTCACGTAGAAGCTGGCCCAAGCCTCGGGGGTAACGATCAGAAAATCGCCGATCTTGCCTGCCTGCCGCAGGTCTTCCACCAAGTTCCATCCGCCACTCTCGATGAGGGCGCGTTCGTTTTCGCCGAGACCATGCAGGAAATAGAGCACCGGATAGCGGCGCGAGGCCTCGGAGTCGTATCCGGGCGGCAGCAGCACACAGTAGTGGACGGGCCTGGCGAGAATGCGGCTGGACAGGACGTTGCACTCGATCCGGCTCTCGGCTCGCAGGGAGCCGACCAAGCTGAGGAGAAACACCACCAGACCCATTCGGCGCATCTTGTTACTCATAGCGCAGGGCTTCGACGGGATCCAGCCGTGCCGCCCGCCTGGCGGGATACAAACCAGAGACCAGACTTACAATGATGGCAAAGAGAATGGCGCTCGCAATCAGCCACCAGGGGACAAACCAGATCTGGGCCGGGGGGAAGTGCTGTCTCTTCAAGTACAGATTCGTGCCCCCATTGATGGCGTGACCCATAGCCCAGCCGAGAGCCACGCCCAGAGCCCCACCGAACCCGCCCATGGCTCCGGCTTCGGCAAAAAACAGTCCTCTGACGTCTTGGTCTGTGGCGCCAATGGCTTTCATGATGCCGATTTCCCGCCTCCGCTCGAGGATGGCCATCACCAGGGTGTTGATGATTCCAAGCGAGGCCACGGTCAACGCCAGGCTGCCGAAGATTCCGAGAAACAGATCGAGAACGGCAAAAAACTGACGCAGGTTCTTGGTGGCATCGAGCAGGGAGAATGTGTCGAAGCCCATCTGCTTGATGGCCGCTTCGACCGCGGGAATGTGTTGCGGGCTGCCGACGCGTACTTCAAGGGCGGAATAGGTTGGGCTGGCGCCGGGCACGTTCGTGGTATCCCGCAGGTTGGAGGGATCCATCACGTGCAATCCCTCCGTCAGCTTCAAGGGAAGAAAGACTCGGGCCCGGGACTGGCCGCGCATGCTATCGGGATCGAGGTCGCAGATTCCAACGATGGTCAAATTCTCATAGCGCGCGCTCACCGAGTACGCCATGTCAGGCTGATTGGCAGATCCTGCCGATGTGGAGGGGAGCTGCGTACGCTCGCCATAGCGCATGGTTAATTGCTTACCGAGCAAAGCCGTGACTGGACTGGAGGCGTTTGCCGGCTGCGAGGTCCCCAACAACCGCTGAGCAAAGGATCTTTCGAGAATCGCCTCCGGGGCGGTGTCGGAGGAAAAGAAGCGGCCTTCGATTCCTTCAAAGGCATCGGTGGCGCGGGCCGAGGAAGGTAAGGCGGCGACCACGGTCAGGTGGGGCTTGTCTTCGAAGCGGAGTTCGGTGACGAAGCGCATCTCGGGATAGGCTTCGTCTACATTGGACAGTTGGGCGATCCGCTGACGAGCCGACTCATCGAGCGGCGGGCTCTCGGCAGCATCCGGCCCGTTTTCTCCGCCCTCGCGGCTGAGATTGCGCAGGTCGCGCCGGGAAGTGACCCTGACGGTGTCAAACAGTCCCGATTTCGCCAGCCGCCGGTTGGCGAGCTGCTGAAGACCGATGCCGAGCGAGAGCATAGCAACGAGCGAAGCCACACCCACCGAGATGCCTACGGTGGTGAGCGAATTTCTGAGGACCGACTCGCGCAGATTGCGCAGGGCCAGCTCCGCCACGTCGTAAGCCTTCACCGAGCCTCTCCTGGGGCCAGGGATGCGGAGGTCCTGGCCGTGCTTCGGTCGTCGACCAGCCTTCCGTCGGCCAGAAAGATCAGCCGCTCGGTGTAGCGCTCCGCGAGCGAACGCTCATGGGTAACCATGATCAGGGTCATCCCCAGAGACTGATTGCATTCCTCGAGCAAATTCATGATTTCCGCACCCGTCTGGCTGTCGAGATTGCCGGTCGGTTCATCCGCTAAGAGAAGCTGCGGCTGATTGATCAGTGCCCGTGCCAAGGCGGCCCGCTGCTGCTCTCCCCCGGACAGCTCACTGGGACGATGGTGCAATCGGGCACTGAGGCCAACTCGCTCGAGGGCCTTCTCACATACCGGCCTCCGCTCGGCGCGATCGACCTCGGCAAAACGCAACGGCAACTCGACATTTTCGAGCAGGGTCATACTGGGGATCAGATGGAACGACTGAAACACCATTCCCACGGTCCGCAGACGGTATTTGGCAAGATCTTCGCGGCCGAGCCTGGCCAGGTCCCTGCCTTCGACCACCACCGATCCGGAGGTGGGCCGGTCGAGCCCGGCAATGAGATTGAGCAGGGTAGATTTCCCCGAACCCGAAGCGCCGAGGAGGGCAACAAATTCGCCCGCGCGAATTTCCAGGGAAAGGCGATCGACCGCCGGAATCAGCGATTCTCCCATGCGAAAGTGGCGACACAGGTTGTCCGTGCGCACCGCAATGGAGCCATTTCCCTTCCCTTCACCAGCGGCGGTCATAATCGATTAGCGAATCTCATCCCTCACCAGGCGCAAGGCCTCCGAGAGCCCAGCCTGCTCCTCGCTTCTGCTCGACGCTAACTGGTTTTGATCTCCGCTCGACGCCGGATAGGCATCCCCCTCGCCGGGGGCCAGGAACAGATTGCTTTCGAGGCCATATTGCTTGGTGTACAGCTCGTAATAGCGGCCGTGCTGGGCGAAGAGCTCCTGGTGGGTTCCACGTTCCACGATTTGTCCTTGCTCCATCACCAGAATCTGGTCGGCGCGGCGAATGGTGGAGAGCCGGTGGGCGATCACGAACGTTGTCCGCCCCTGCATCAGATAGGAAAGCCCCTCCTGAATCAGGGCCTCGGATTCGGAATCCAGACTGGACGTGGCTTCGTCGAGGATCAGGATTCGCGGTTCGGCCAGGATCGCGCGCGCAATCGAGATGCGCTGGCGCTGCCCACCCGAAAGCTTGATGCCTCGCTCCCCAACCACCGTGTCATATTGGTCGGGAAAACCTTCGGCAAATTCGTCCACCCTGGCGATGCGGCAAGCTCGCAGGATCTCATCCTCGCTGGCGTTCGGCCGCGAAAACGCGACATTGTCGCGAATGCTGCCGTCAAACAGGAACGATTCCTGGAGCACCAGTCCGAGCTGAGTCCGGTAGGAATCCAGCCGCACGGTGCTCAAGTCGACGTCATCAATCCACACCTTCCCCTGGGTGGGAGCATAAAACGCGGCAATGAGTCCGATCGTTGTCGACTTGCCGGATCCGGAAGGGCCAACCAGGGCGGTCACCGTGCCGGGTTCGGCGTGAAATGAAATATCGTTGAGAACGTTGCGCTTGCCGTCATAGCTGAAGCTGACCTGGGCAAACTGGACGTGTCCCTGAATCGGGCCGAGGATGCGCGTGCGCCGCGGGTCCCGATCTTCGCGGCTCTCGCTCAGAATCTCCTGGGTGCGTTCCAGGCCGGCCAAGGCCTCGGTAAGCTGGGTGCCGATCTGCACGATGGACATGACGGGGGCGATCAGGAAGCCCAGAAAAAGGGTGTAGGTAAAGAACCCACCAAGCGTCAGCGCCCCCGCGGCGATCTGCCGCGCCCCGGTGTACATAATGACGGCGCCCACGACCCCCATGAGAAGGCTGGCCGACAGACTCATGACGGAGTTGGCGGTCAAGCTGCGTAGCACGTTCGCGAGCAGACGTTCGACACCTCGCGTGAACACGCGCTCCTCGCGTTCTTCCGCATGGTAGCCCTTCACCACCCGCACCCCCCCGAGCGATTCGGCCAGGCGTCCGGTCACTTCCGCATGGATTTTGCTGCGCTCACGAAAGATGGGGCGGATGATGCCGAAGGCTCGCTTGAGAGACAGGGCGAAGAAGAGCAGGAAGGTGAAGGCCAGAACGGTCATGCGGGCGCTGATATGAAAAAGCACGACCAGAGCGATGATCGCGGTCATCAGTCCGCCCACGAGATCCACCAGTCCGGTCCCGATCAAATTGCGCACGCCTTCCACGTCACTCATGATGCGCGACACCAGAACTCCACTCTTGGTCGAGTCATGGAAAGTGACCGACAGCCGGCCCACATGCGCCTGTACCTTGCGGCGCAGCTCGGTGATCAGGCGCTGCGCGGCCTTGGAGAGTAATTGCGTGAGCGAGAACGAGGTCACTCCTTGGACGGCCGTGGCTGCAAGTACCAGAAGAACCAGCGGCTTCAAGAGCTCGAAATGCTTCTTTACGATGACGGTATCGATCAGGTATTTGGTCGAGTAAGGAAGCACGAGCCCGGAGACTCGGTTGACGATCATCAACAGCAGCCCGAGGAGAAGAACTCCCCGGCGCGGACGGATGAGCTCTCCCAGAATCGGAAACACCGTGCGCAGTCTTCGCGACGCAGGCAGCGTGGCGCCGGCCGGTTTGCCGTTGGAATTCACTGTTCTAATTAGAGCCTAGTTTACCCGGCGAGGGTTCATTTTGTAGCGCGTTCGGGCCATCGGATCAAGCCAAGGCTGCGGGTTCGTAGCCCGCCCGCACCGGACGCAGGTGAGACAGAGGCTTTTCGTGCAACAGCAGTTCTGTGGCCTGGACCTGGGGATTGCTATGGAACCAGCGCATGACAATGCCCTCGCACAGGAAATTGGCGATGGAGGCCAGGCTCATGCCCTGATGGTGGGCCATCCAACAACGTACCAGCTCGTAGGGTTGCCCCTCGGGACCACCTTTCTCCGGAGTAAAATCAACCGCCTCGTAAAATCCGTAGCGGCTGCACCAGCCTCGCCTAGCCATTTTGCGTATGTTATCGAGCGCGCCGACCGGATCGACGTGCAGCCCCAAGAAGGTGGAGTAGGGGGAAACGACCAGGGCATCCAGTTCTGGCTCCCGTAGCGCCAGGTTCGGCACGCCGAAGGCGCAATAACCATAGCTCCCGTCGGGCTCGCGTTTGGCATAGGACGACTCGGAGATGCCCCAGGGGACGCTTTTCCGGGCGGTGTAGGCCTGCTGGGCGCGCACCGCGCCTACCTGGGCGCGATCGAGAATCGTCTCCGGGTAGGAACGCATCCAAATTGCCGGCATCAAGTATTCGAACATGGTACCGGTCCAGGAAAGCAAAACCGGTCGACCGTGATCCTTGGTGTGGACCCGCCCCAGACGGAACCAGGTGTCCTGGGGAATCTCATTCTTGGCGATGGCCACAAAGGTGGCGATGCGCGCTTCGGAAGCGAGCAGATCGTAACAAGCAGCATGGAGCCGCTCGGCGCCGGCATCGTAGCCGATGGACAAGAGCTTGCGGCGGGGATCGAGAAGGAGATGGAAATCCATCTCGTTCGCCAGTTTCGCCGCGTCGTGCGCAATCGCCTTGAGCTGGTTGACGAGATTCAGAGTGTGAGAACGAGCGGGCCCGAGCAAGAGCCGCAAACGCTCCCGCAGCTGGCTCAGCTCGTTACCGCCGTTGGTGGTGTGCGCCAACTCGAGCTTGGAGGTAAGCCGGTCGATAAACTCGGGCAGGACCTCGACCGGCACCCGATCGGAGGATTCGAGATTCAGCTCCCGTCGCAGGGCGCGAAACTCGGGCAACCGCCAGGGACAATAAACGGCCACGGCTTGGCGAATGTGCTCGAGTCGGAGGCGGGCCTCGTGCTCGAACCATCGCACGTCGGACGTCGATTTCACGCCGGGCAGTGGCTCAAGTTCGGAATCCGCCAGCTGGAACAGGCTATCCAGCCAATTCTCTCCTGCCAGCTGGCGTTCGAGGGCGAGCAGCCGCTCCCGAGAAAGCACGCGCAAATCCACGAGCACTCGCAAATGATCCAGGAATCCGTCGGCTACACTGCGCTCGAAGAACGACCGGCATAAGCGGTCCCAACATCCCTGCTCCAAGGTCCAGAGGGAAGCGACCAGATTGCCGTTGTCGACGGTCGAAACAAACTTGGGATTGAGCGGGGCGAGAGTGCGGCCGTCATACCAATTGAAGAGGTGGCCGCGATGGCGCTCGAGACGCCCCAGCGTGGTCAGGGTTTGCTCAGTTTGCTCGGCAAACTCATCGAGCAGCAGATACCCGAACTCGCACGCCACTTGCCGGGTGTTGAGCAGAAGCCCCGCGTTGGTGGTCGAAACGCGTGCCACCACGTAAAAAGGATCGGCCCGTACGTTGTCGGGAATCAGCCAGTGATGCTCGGCGTTGCTGAACTCCCGGAAGTATCGCCAGGTGTGAAGGGCGACGATGCGCAGCAGGAGTTTTTCCTTTTCCCCAGGCGCCTGGTAGCGGGCTCGAGGAGGACGGTTCAGCCACAGCGAAACCATTTTGCTCGAAGCCCACAGCAGGAGAATCGGCAAGGCCGAAAAGATCGCTCTCGGGTTCACAAACCACACGATGAGACCGAGTCCCAAGGCCAGGGCCGGCGTCCATTGCAGGTAAACATCAAGAGGCGTACGCCGGTTCCTGCCCAACTCGGCCTCAGCCGCGGTTTCCCACTGCAGTAACCGTTCCCGGGTAAACAGGCGGCGCACCAGAGTTCTCACCACCGCGTCGAGAGACAGCAACATTTGGTGCGCCATGAAGATCAGAGTCAAGAGCACACTTACGTTAGCGGCGAACAGCGCCTGCACGGCGTCCTTGAAAATCCCGGATTTGCGCTCGATCACGGAACGGACGAGTTCGAATCCGAAACGACACCAGGTGGGGACAAACAGGATCGCGATCGCGGCCACGGTCCAGCCCGCGGGAGGCCCGGGCAGCACCGTCCAGCCCAGCAGGAAAAGCAATAAGGAGGCGGGTTCGACCAGGCTGCGTCGCAGGTTATCGAGAATCTTCCATTGCGAGATCAGCGAGATCGGGTTCGGCACCAGTTGGCCCGATTCGTCGGGCACGCGCGAAAACAACCAGGCCGTAATTTGCCAGTCGCCGCGCAACCAGCGATGTTTCCGCCGGTTATACGCCCGGTAGTGCGAAGGATAATCCTCAATGACCTCAATATCACTCACCAGTCCGGCACGGGCGTAGGCACCCTCAATGAGGTCATGGCTGAGCAGGGCGTTGCGCGGGAAGCGGCGATCGAGCACGCGATGCAGAGTCTCGACCTCGTAGATTCCCTTGCCGGCAAAGATCCCTTCCCCGAACAAATCCTGATAGACGTCGGAGATGGCTCGCGTATAGATGTCGAAGCCGGTCTCGCCGGAATAGATGGCGGCCAGGCGCGACTTTGCCGTGCTTTGCACGCTGATTCCGACCCGAGGCTGGAGAATGCCATAGCCGGCGACGACGATATTCTTTTCCGGATCGATGATGGCCTGATTCAGGGGATGGGCCAGGGCGCCGATCAGCCGCTGGGCAGTGCCGCGCGGCAGCTCCGTATCGGAATCCACGGTAATCACGAAGCGTACCTGGGGCAGGAGCGATAGATCGCCTGCCTTCACCGGAAACTTGTCGCATTGCTGACGCAGGAGTTTGTTCAAATCCATTAACTTGCCGCGCTTGCGCTCCCAGCCCATCCACACCTTCTCGCGCGGGTTATAGACCCGGTGACGATGCAGGAGCAGGAAGGATCCCTTTCCTTGTTCTCGATACTTTGCATTCAGCTGATTGACCAGAGCACCGCACAAGTCGACTAAGGGACTGTCCTCGCGAGGGCTGTGGCGGGAATCGGGAAGATCGCTCAGGATCACGAAATGCAGATTGCGGTCGCGGTTCCCCAAAAAGCGAACTTCCAGATCCTGGACCAGGCGGTGAACTTGGCTCTCGTTCAAGAGCAAGGTAGGTACGGCCACCAAGCTGACACAGTCCTTGGGGATTCCCTTGGAGAAATCCAGCTTGGGGAGGATTTCCGGGCGCAGCAACGACGTCGTCAGATAATTCATCAGTTGCACGGCGCTTTGCGAACAGGGCAACAGCAGTGCCAGCATGGCCAGGAAAATCAAACCCGGGGAGCTGTAGGGAGGGGTTAACAGGACCACACACAAGGACATGATGGCCAGGGTGAGGATCTCGATGCCGGGCAAGTAGAACTCTTCGGGATGGCGGCGGAGGAAACCCTGAATTCGCTGTCCCAGGTTGGGTCGAAAACGAACCCGCTGATCCAGCAGATTCCTTCCCTCGGCCAGCAGATAATACCCGATGTGGGAGCGGCGAAGGCCGAGCCGGGGATTGTCATCTCTCTCCCTTTCGGCCTCTCGCGCGAGAGCCAGCGCTTCCTCGGCGACTTCCATTTCTTTTCGATCGCTGCCTTGGGCGATCTTGGCAACCTTCTTGCGATAAAGCTCGCGACTCTCGAAATCCATGCCCGGGTAAGTCCCCGTGGGATCCTGCCGCAAGATGCCATCAAAAACGATCAGCGGCTCGAGCATCTCCTTCCAGCAGGTATGGGTGGTGTCGCGCAGGCTGCTGATCACCAGGCCGACGCTATAGGCCCCGTTCTGATCGGCCAGGACCTTGGCAGCCCGCACCGCGATTTCTTCGAGCAGGCAAAGCTTCAAGGCCGGAACCAGGGCGAACAACTCCTTCAGGTTCAAAACCGTGACTTGCTGGAAGGATCGCACGTAGGCGGCAAACGACGACTCGCTAAACTGGTACTGAACCGACGCGAGATAACCTTCGGCCACGGCCGCGGCTCGGGGAAGAACCTGCCTACTCGGGGTAAAGACGTGGGGGGTCTTGCGCAAAGTCTTCAGAGCTTCCCCCAGGTCGTGCAGCTCCATGTCAATCAGTCGGATATTATCGTGCAGCCAACGAACGTCATCGGGGACGGGAGTTTCGGGGGGCAGGGGGGTGCGAAACCGTCGCAGCAAAGGTTCGATGCCGGTGCGCAAGCGGCGACTGCGCTCCAGCACCGAATGCGAAGCCCGGACGCTCGGGAGCCAGGCCAAATCGCGGGCCATTTGTCCGGCGTGCGTCTCGAGAGCCTGCGTGTCCTCGGAGACGCCGGAGGAGATCTCCTCCAGGCGTTCGGCTTCGTCGTTGGCTATCTCCAAGTGTGTGTTCTCGAACATGATGGGGTACTTCTAACGATAGCTGGCGGCTTGCAATTCAAACATTTCGGCATAACGCCCGCCAAGGGTCGCCAGTCGCTCGTGCGTTCCCTCCTCAGCGATTCTGCCGCCCTCAAGTACTACGATGCGGTCGGCCATGCGCACCGTCGAGAACCTGTGGGAAATAAACAGCGCCATCTTTTCGCTGGTAAGTTCGGCGAAGCGGCGGAAGACCTCGTATTCACTTCGGGCATCGAGCGCAGCCGTGGGTTCATCGAGAATGAGTAGCTGGGAGTCCCGCAGATAAGCGCGGGCCAGGGCGAGTTTTTGCCACTCGCCGCCGGAGAGATCTACGCCGTGCTCGAAACGGCGGCCCAGCATCTGTTCGTACCTGGCGGGCAGCCGCTCAATCACCTGGTCCGCCCCGCTTTTCCGAGCAGCCCGTTCGAGCAAGCTCAGATGATCGAGGTCCTCGATGCGTCCGCAGGCGATATTCTCCTGCGCCGTCATCTCGTATCGCATAAAGTCCTGAAAGATAACACCGATTTCTCGATAAAGGTCTTCCAGGTTGTAGTCGCGCAGGTCGATGCCGTCCAGAAGAATATCGCCGTCGGTCGGATCGTAGAGGCGGGTCAGCAGCTTTACGATAGTGGTTTTCCCTTCGCCGTTTTCGCCAATCAAGGCCACCCGTTCCTGGGGGCGAAGCTGAAAATTCAGTCCGTCGAGAACCAAGCGCTCGGTTCCAGGGTAGCGAAACGACACATTGCGGAACTCAAATCCTCGGACGATGGGGCGAGGTGCCGGCAAGGCATTGGGTTTCGAGCGAATCGTCGGCTGCATCTCGAAAAACGCCAACAGGTCGGTCAGGAACAGCGCCTGATCGGCGATTCCCGCCAGAGTGGAGAAGACCTGCTGGATGTTGAGGCTGGCTTGCTGAATCGCACCCGCCAGAAAGGTCAAAGTACCGATCGAGAGCGCTCCGGCTAAGGTGCGCCAGATGACCCAAACGTAGGCCGCATAGTAGCCCATCGTGCCCAGGACCGACAGCACTGAACCGGCGGCCAGCCGGCTTCGCGCCAGGGCTACATCCTGCGAGTAAATCACTTCCGATAGGGCGCTGAACCGGGCGGTCAGGAACCGGCTCAGGCCAAAGAGCTTGAGTTCCTTGGCCGCTTCTTTGCTGCCGCCAAGAACCCGCAGATAATCCAGCTGGCGTTTGATCGGAGTCTGACGAAAGTTCTTGGCGTAGCCGAGAAAAGCAAAATGGCTCTCCCCTAGGAATGCGGGCAACACGCCGGCGATGAGCAAGAGCAGCAGCCACGGCGAATACACGACAATCGAAACCGACATGGTGACGGCCGTGATGGCCTGCTGAATCAGCCGGCCGATCGATTGAATCATGGCCAACCGGTCGGTGGCCTGCACTCGAGCGCGCTCCAGGCGATCGTAGAAAATGGGATCTTCGTAAGCGGTCAGGTCGAGTTCGGAAGCGTGCCGCATGACGGCCACGCTCACGTGCCGGGTGTAGCGGTCGGCCAGCAGGGCGTCCAGAAAGTCGATGGCGCGCGCAAGAACGCTGGCCACGATGGCCACGGCAAATTCGCCAGCCACCAGCCACCAGAAGCGCTCGGGGACGGGCTGATGATGGGCAACGGAGGCGACAATTCCATCAATGATGAGTTTTGTGATCCACAGCAGAGCGATGGGCAGTACCGCACCGAGCAGGCGGAACAGGAGCCCGAAGACTACGATCACGGGCCCTGACTCCCAGACGATTCTCAGGACCGGGGGTACGTTCCGGAGCGCCGCCAGGCGCTCCTGCCATGCACTGCGGAAACCGTTCTGCGCCTCCATGCTAGGCCCCACGTACCCGTGTGTTGAAGTCTACTACAGACTGGCTATTTCCCTGCATCTTTTGGGCCACTCTGTAGATGACCGAATCGGGGAAAAGGTTTGTCCTGACAATAACTTGGGAGCCGACCAAGGGCAAGAGTCGAGGCCGGAAGAAAGACAATTTCGGCCCTAAGGTATTCCCCTGATTACGGCGGTTATTGGGAAAACGACAAACCACTAGGCCCGGCAAAGAGCCGGGTACTACGATGGGCTTAGAGGCTGTTGAACGCAGTTGCAGCACGGGTTCCATGGGTCCTAGGGGTCATCGGTTTTCGGAAAACTCTCTCACCCGGGGAAAAGAACCACTGCCCAGGATTTTCCCCTGCTCGGAAAGCTAATCTGCCAGCCTAATCGAAACGAGCTCCCTTGTCGATGCGTTGGGACAGACGCAATTTTCTTAAGACCGTCGCGGCCGTTTCGGCGGGGTTTCCCCTCCTCGGAACCAGCTGGGCTTCGCCTCTTTTCTCAACTCCAAACGCCAGGGAGACTCCATCGGAAGACGACCTGCTCGACGATTTGGAACGAACGGCCTTCGAGTTTTTCTGGAATGAAGCCGATCCTCAAACGGGCTTAGTACGGGACCGAGCCAACGCCGATGGCGTTGACGCCCGTCTCACCAGCAGCATCGCGGCCACCGGCTTCGGCCTGACCGCCCTATGCATCGGGCATGAGCGGAGCTACCGCTCGCCCGCGGAGATCGCCGAACGTGTGCGCCGCTCGCTGCGTTTCCTGGCGCGGGATGCCCAGCATGTCAACGGTTTTCTCTATCACTTCGTGGACATGAGAAACGGGATCCGCTCGGGGTTCTCCGAACTCTCCCCCATCGACATGGCCATTCTGCTGTGTGGCGTGCTGTGCTGCCGGGCGCATTTCTCCGATGCCGGAATCCAGGACGACGCCACCGCAATCTATCATCGCGTCGAATGGCCTTGGGCGCTAAATGGCGCGGACACCTTTGCCATGCACTGGACTCCGGAACTGGAGTTCAGCCAGCGCCGCTGGGGCTTTTACTGCGAAGCTGTGATCCTCTACTTGTTGGCCATGGGATCGCCCACGCACCCGATTCCTGCCTCCTCATGGCGAGCGATCCGCCGGCCGTATATGGTGTATGAAGGCTATCGTTACATTTCGATATCCGCCCCCTTGTTCATTCATCAGTTTCCGCACGCTTGGTTCGATCTCCGCGGCCAGCGGGACGAGTACGTCGACTATTTCGAAAATTCCGTGATTGCATGCCAGGCCCATCGCCGCTTTTGTGAGCGATTGAGCAGCGAGTTCCCTTGCTACTCGAACAAGGTTTGGGGAATCACCGCGTCGGATTCGGACCGCGGCTATGTGGTCTGGGGAGGGCCGCCGTTGCAAGGCCCCATCGATGGCACCATTGTTCCGGCAGCATCGGCGGGATCGCTGCCCTTTCTGTACCAGGAATCACTCGACGTGCTGCGGAATCTGCGCACCTCCTACGGCAAACAGATCAGCAAACGCTATGGATTCGTGGATGCCTTTAATCCCTTGACCGGCTGGGCGAGTTCCGATGTGATCGGCATTGACCTGGGAATCAGCATGCTGATGGCGGAGAACGTTCGAACGGAGTTCATCTGGAATAGCTTCATGAAGAATGCCGAAGCTCGCGCCGCCCTGGAGTTGGCGGGATTCCGCCGGGGTGGTGGAGGTTCACTTCAGTTCGATGACCGCCAGCCCTTCCGGGGGGAGTCGCAGGATGAGTTCTCCATTTTGTAACTCTCGCACTTCGGGAACCGGGGAATCGGCGATCTTGCGAAGCTCCCGCAGTTGAGTCTCGGTCGGATAACGGGGCGAGCCCATTCTTTCGTACGCAGAATGCGGGTCGCCGTGGTCGCGGTCCAGCCGCGAAATCGCAGCCCGCCGGAACTTACCCTGCGGACTCGTACGAATCGTTACCACCTTCTCCGTCCCCGCCTGCTCGGCAGGAACCAGGTTCCAAACCGCCAGCACCAGGCTTCCATCGCTGCGGCGGGTGAGGAGCGCCGAGTCGGAATCGAGCGCCAGGCGCTGGTCTCCGAGTTGATGCAGCAGGCGAAACGCGCGGTACGCAGGTTTCGGGATTCCCCCCGCCGCGATCAGGCCATATCCGCCGTACAAGGGTTGTTTCACCACACCCTGCTCTTCGAAGACGTCGGAAAAGGTCCAATACGACATTTCATTGATCAGGCCGTCGCACTGCCGGATGGTGTTGGCCAACCACGGACCCATGTATACCGAATCGGTGATCGCCGGCTCGGTCATGTAGCTGGCATTGTATTCGCTGAAAATCAAGGGCAGATCGGGCAGGACCGAGGCCTTGATCTGCTTATGCACCTTCTCGACCGCACGGCACACCATGGTCTCGCGCGGAATTGTTTCGCTGGTTCCGAAGACATCGGGCGAAGTGTCATTTCCATAGACATGGGTGGAGACGAAATCGACGGGGACGTGGTTTTCCGCACAGTGCTTGAGAAAGGCATCGACCCAGGCAGCCTGCGCCGTAGCCGGGCCACCCACCCGCAAGCGCGGACTGACTTGCTTCACGGCGCGAGCCGCGTGGTCATATAACTCCCAATAGGTCGCTTGCTTGGGTTCTCCCGCCCAAAAATCGATGTTGGGCTCATTCCACACCTCGAAATACCAATGGGCAACCTCCTCCACACCATAGCGGTCGACGAGATGTTCGACAAAGTGATGGACGAGCTCTTCCCATCGGCTCCAATCTTTCGGCGGAGAAACATTCGGCTTGTACCAGAAAGACTGGTGAAGGTCTTTGGCGGCCAGCTGGTTGGGCATGAAGCTCAGCTCCACGAAAGGCCGAACCCCGTTTTCGAGAAGGCCGTCATAAATCTGATCCACATAGGAAAAGTTGTAGCTCGCGTCGCCCTGCGCATTTTCCTGATAGACACCCACTTCATCATGGAGAATGGCATGAAAGCGGACATACTGAAGATCGGTAATCTTCTTGACGCTGCGCAGATCGTCCCGGTAGCTCTCCCGCAGCGACAGAATGGCGCGTCCCGAGCCAAACATGTGTTCCCAGAAATGGGGGAAAGCCCGGGAGGGGGCCGCCGCATCGATCACCAGGACCGGGGATTGCGCAGCGATTCGGCCGGTTGCCGAAGCGGCAAACAACAGGAACAGGAAACATCGAAAGGCAACTCTGGCGCGGACCGCCATAATTCTCTTCCTTCGGCTCGCCCACCTCTTAACTTTAACAAAGTAAAGGAATCATGCGCGGCGAGCAGCGATTTTCGAGACCACAAACTTCGACCCACAAAATCTCTCAGGCGATCCGCTCGCAGCCGGCCGCGCGCGTTCTTCGCGATACCGCTTGCGCAGGGATTGTCCGGCCCACTTGGGATCACCCCGGATGCAGCACCCCCCAGTATGCTTTATCATGAGACCGAAGAAATGTCCTGTTCTAACCGCCGCGGGGGAAGCTATTTCATCAAAGGCGCCGAGAGGCAAGTCAAAACCTGAGCAAGAACGGCGGTTACGCCGGGCTGTGTTTTTGGGGGTGCTCAGCGTTGGTTTCGCCTTGGCCGAGAACATTCCCGGGCTCCGTCCCGCCGACGTAATTCAGTTTGTCCGAAAAACCAGCGACTGGTATCGCCAGGTCCAACTTGACCAGCAGATCGCCGACGAGCCGGTAGATTTGACCTTCCTGCCGGAGCAGCAGCGAATGGCCGATGAGATCGTGCGCTGGTCCTTTGAATTTGCCCGTCAAACCGCACCGTTGGTCGAAAACGAATCCCCCTCGAACCAGCTTCAGAAGGCGGGCACAACTCTTGACCCTCACGCGCTCGCGCAAGCGGCCTCGAGTCTTGACCAGCAAGCCAGCCAAACCCTGGCCCAACTCGAAGGTCTCGAGCGCGAGCGGCAAGCGGCTCCGCGGACAAAACAAGCACAGATTGACCCGCAGATCAAGGTAGTCCAGAGCGAGCTGGCACTGCTACGGGCTCGCCAGGACGCCATCAACAGTCTGATCAGTTTCGTGACCTCCACCACCATGAGCGGACTGGCGACCACGGATCTGCACAGTGAGATCGAAGACATTGCGCGAACCTTGCCGCCCTTCTTGAGCCAGCCTCCCAAGCCAGAGGACAAGGGAGAAGCGGTCAGCGAAACGTTCGCGGCGAAAGCGGCTCTGGCCCGGCCCGCGCCTTCCGGCCTGTTGGGACTGGTCGAGGAGTGGTGGCGGCTTTCTCACAAAGCCGGCAGGATCACCGAGGAAATCGCCCTGACCGACTCGCTCGCCCAGAATGCGAAGCAGCTCACCATGCCCCTGGCGAACCGTTTGAAGCAGATGATGCAAAGCGGGCAGCAGCCGGTGAGCCAGGAAATTCAAGGCGACGAAGCCGCGCTGACGGCTAAGAAGCAAGAACTGGATGCTGTCGTCCTGCAATTCAAACGAACTTCCGGCGCCCTGCTCCCCATCCGAAAACAGGGAGTTCTGCTCGATTTATACCAGCGAAGTCTTAGCAACTGGCGCAGCACGGTGATCCGGGAAGACCGAGATGTGCTCGAAAGCCTGGTGGTGCGTATCGTGCTCCTCGCGATTGTGCTGGGAGTGGTCCTGGGGATGGGAGAGGTGGTGCGCAGAGCCATCTTCCGCTATGTCACCGATGCGCGTCGGCGTTATCAGTTCTTATTGCTGCGCAAAGTTGGGCTGTGGGTCGGCATCGGGGCGGTGCTGATTTTCGCGCTTTCGACTGAATTACGATCCGTGGCCACCTTTGCCGGCTTGATCACGGCAGGCGTAGCCGTGGCGTTGCAGAACGTGATCCTGGCGGTCGTGGGATATTTCTTCCTGATCGGAAAGTACGGGATCCGCATCGGTGACCGAGTCAACGTGGGCGGGGTGAGCGGGGAGGTGGTGGAGATTGGGCTGGTCCGATTCTATCTCATGGAGCTCGAGACCCGCGGCTCCGAGTCCCTGCCGACCGGGCGCATCACGGCCTTTTCGAACTCCATCGTCTTTCAGGCGGGCGGGGGACTGTTCAAACGGGTTCCCGGAACCAACTTCATGTGGCACGAAATCAAGCTTACCTTCGCACCTGAAACCGACTACCAGCAGATAGGAAAGCGCATGCACGAGGCGGTCGTCGCGGTGTTTCGCGATTACCAGGATGCCCTCGAGCGGCAGCAGCAACAGATGGAACGGAGTCTCAGCCCAATGACTCCCATCGAATTGCGGCCCACGGTCCGCCTGCATTTCACGGCCGCGGGCACGGAGGCTATCATTGAATACCCGGTGGTCTCGCGACAGGCCGGGGAAATTGACGAAAAGCTGATGCGGGAACTGCTGGCGGCTGTCGATCACGAGCCAAAGTTGAAGCTGATCGGCTCGGAAGCTGCCACCGTCAAGCTGGTGGCCTAGACCTCGCCCGAACCCGCGATCCACTCCCGGCTTTCTCGTCCGCCTTCTCCACCGACCACTTCAGCGTGACGGCAATCCGTCGCTGGAACCGGCTCCATCGGGAGCGGTTAGCAGACTTACCGCCGAGGCCAGGTCCAAGGCTCGAGGCAAACAGGCAAAGTGATCAAAGCTCCAGTGAATTTCCAGTTTCTTGAGCAGCAGAATCCGGCCATCGATGTTGAGGGAGAAGACCCGGACATCCGAGCCAGGCGGGCTGGCCGGTTCTCGCTCCAGCAGCAGGTTGCCACCCTTGTTTACCTGGATCAGGATTCCCCACCCGAAATCGATCTCTCGAAATAGGTGTGCCTCGAGTCTCAGGATCCTCTTTCTCTGTTCATGAATGACCATGACACCGGAAAGCCCCCGCATTACCTCCAGTTCGGCGCTCGGAGGGTGATAGTCGGGTGCCGGTTGAAAGGCCAGGTGGATGAGGCGCCCGCCGTCGGCTGCCATTTCGGTCTTGGTCTCGGTGTAATGAAATGCCTGCGGCATCGCCTGGATCAGCTCGCGAATGTAGTGCTCGACTCTCTGCTGTCTCCTTCGTTGTTGCTGCTGCGCGCTCGAATCGTTCAGCAAATGCTGGAGCTGGTCGTCTTCTTTCCGTGCCCGGTCTTCCGATACCGGCACATTGTCAACCCGTACGACCTTTCCCACGAGTAAGCCCTCGTCGCTCTTGACCATCTGCAGGGTCTCGTGTTTTCCGGAAAGTTCGCGATGGTACTGGTACGTGCAATTCTCCGCCAGAAAGGGCAACCCCAGTTCATTCCCCACGGCCAGGCGGACCAGTTCCTGAAGGTCAGGCGAGGCCTGAGCCAGAACCACGGAGGTTAGGAAGAAGGCCGAGATCACCCCTGGCGACACCGCCAGAACATAACCGAAGACTCGCCGGGGAGGTAAGAACCTCTTCGCTGTCGATCGCTTCACGGGAGAGACCACTTCGTACTTTGAGCACTCTTTCGAGATGCAGGTTGTGCTAGGGTTTCACTTTTTTCCTTGCCGCTGTCAGGTTGGCGGCGGACCGTGGTTCGGTCCGAAGCCCGCGTTCAGAAAGAAGGCGGAAACTTGAGAAGACCACTTCGCCAGAGTAGCTCGCGCGCACAGCTTGGTCGTCGGAGTCAGGAAAGCCATAAAGTCCAAACCGTATCTACTGCGCTGTGGGTTATCGCTGCGGCTGCGATCCGATTGCGCGAGCGCCAGGCTCGGCCGTAAAAGATCCCGGCAATTGATGCTAGCACGACATAAGGGCCATTAAAGTGGGCTGCGCGTTTGTTGAAATGTGACAAACCGAACACAATCGCGGTTAGCCACAGTGAGCCGGTCGGGCCCAGACGCCGTTCCAGCAGGTTTTGGATCCAGCCACGAAAATAGATCTCTTCCGGGATGGCAATCAAGAAAAATGTGAACAGGAAGGCTCCGGCCGCCGAGCCCAGAGTCGGAAGGTGAGCATTTAGGCGAAGAAATCCCAGGGCAAAGCCCAGTACGATCGCAATCGGCGCGTAGAAAAAGAATTCGCGCAACCCGACGACCAGGTCTTCTCCTCCGATTCTCAGGTCGAAGCCGACGTGGCTGAGCTCGCGGATCACCAGAAACCCATAAAGGCCGGCATTCAGCAGAATCAACTTGCTGAACACCGTAAAATACGGTGGCCAGGCGGCATCAAACCAGCGCAGGTCGACCGGCAGGCCGAGCAGGAGGAGAATGGCAAAGTCGCGCCAATTGCCGTGTTGTTCGGGATCCACCCGGCGGGCGCGGGAGAGCAAGACCGCCATCAGAACCGGCAGCCCGAAGTAAATCATCACCCCGTAGCCGCGGCCCCCAGCGGTTCCGGCCAGCAGGAAGGGAACGCCGAATACAGCCGGCAGGCTGAATTTGAGCGGAGACGCCAATTTCTGGCACAGCCTGGCCAGGCGATCTCCCAGGAAGCCGAAAGCCAACAAGGGGGCGAGGCACCAAATCAGAGCCACGACCCTCGCGGTGGTCCAGGCGGGCACGCCCCCATCCTAAACGGAACCGGGCAACCGGCAAACCCGCACTTTGCATTTCGACCCGGGTAGCGGAGGTGTCAGGGTGGCGCGAAAGGAACCTGCCGGCGTCCGGTTAGCCTGTTGAATTTCGAGTACGCTACAATATTTTTTGGTTCGGATTCGAAGGTTCGAAGTTCCGAGGATACGACCTAAGTGTTTTCTCAATCCGATCGCGCACCCTCTCCGTTGCCTACCGCAGCGTCCGGCTCGGGCGAAGCTATTGAGGTCGACCTTCTGCTTCCGAAGAGTTGGAACCAATCCCTGTGGAAGCATTTGCTGGGGGAATTACGCGATCGAGTTGCCCCCGAGAGATTGCCGCCGCTCCAGCTGACGTCTCGACCCATGAACGTCGGGATGCTGATCGGGGACCGCGTCAGCCTGCCCTGGTATCGTACGGTGTTTACCAACCTCGGCGACGTGATTACCCCCGAGACCTGGCCACCCTTGGAACTGGAGTCCACGCCTATCGATGTTGGCGAGTTGATCGCCGACCAGTTGAGCCACCCTTGGTGGGCGTCCCTGCTCAGAAATCTGGCGGATCGAGTGGCTCCCGAGAAACTGCCGCCGCTCGAGTTGACTTCCAAGCCCATGGAACCGGCCTTCGCCTCGAGATCGCTGATTCTTCCCCTCTGGTCGTCCGTGATCTCGACTCCCAAGGTGTTTCTCCCGGACAACCCGAGGCCGAAGCAGGAATATGAGCTCATCCTGCCCAAGCCCGATCCTGCCCGGGCCCAGCGCGAGACGCAAGAAGTCGAATTTATTCGGGCGGTCGAGGCCGATCTGAAGCGCGATTTGCGCTGGTCGGTGTTGCGGCAGCGGGTTTGGATTTGCCTGGTGGGCTTGGAGATTCTGATGCTCGTCGGCAGTTTGTTCTGGTGGAGCTAACCGGGTCGGCCTCGCCTACTTCGAAAGGGCAGCTGTGCTTCCTTGAGCGGCGGCTTCGACCAGCTTTTCGATCGAAGGAACGATAACCAGAAGCAGCTGCGCCCGCTGCTTCCCACCATCCTCGAGCAGAGCCGCGGTTTGCGATTTCCAGCCCTCGGCCGGCCGCGCTCCGCGATCAAGGTAGTCGAGCGCCTCAAGCCCGGCGGCCGCTACTCGCGTCAGATTCTCGGAGGCGGGGATTACTTCCTGAAGGAGAAAGGATTGACCCTCGAGCGGCTGAAGGCTCGACTGGTTATCACGCCACATGCTTAGCATCGCGCGTACCTGTTCCTTGGTTTGGGCAGAGGCGTGACCGGCAAGCATGGTGTCCACCATCACCCCGAACTCGCGCCCGGTGGCACTCTCCGGGCGGGCAGCATCGATGAGGCGGTCCAAAGGCAAGAGACTGGTGGGTTCGACCGGAGCGGTCTCCTCCCGGGTGTAGTCTTTGACGGGTTCGAGAACGTCGGCCAGGGTTTTGAGCGGAAAAATCTGGTCGGAACCGGCGATGCGACGCAGCATGGGCGTGTAAGCGGAGTTGTGGGTCAAGCCGAACCAGTCGAGCCATCGGCTGGTTACCTCAAGTCGCCGATACATCGAGTCGACGTCGACCACGCTGGGGGCGGACCACAGCCGCTCGGCAATGGCCGCCATGCGCGGCCAGATGCGGGAATCAACGTTCTCGGGCGAGACATACTCCGACCACATGCAGGCCTCACCCCCCAGAATAAGTTTGGCCTGATCGGGGCTGAGGTTGGCGGCCCCATCGCTCATGGGATCGACCCCATAGTGAAAGGCGGCCGGGTGCATCAGGTCGAGGTAGTAGCCGTAGGAGAGAAGCCCCCGAAATCCCATTTTTGCCGCCTGCGCCAGCGACTCCTGGCCGCGCCAAGACTGCACGACGATGTCCTTGGGCAAGGTGGGGCGCAAAATCTCATCCCAGCCAACCATGATCTTTCCGCGCTTGCTTAGGATCTTCTCCGTCCGCTGGTTGAAATACGCTTGCAGGTCCTGATTGGTCTTGAGGCCGTGGGCGCGCATAAACGCTTGAATCTTCGGATTCGCATCCCACTGTTTTCCGTTTACCTCGTCCCCGCCAATGTGAAAATACTTGTCCGGGAAGAGTCTGGACATCTCCCCGATGAACTTGTCCAGGAAGCGATACGTTCCCTCCTCGGCGGGATCCATGGCAGGATCGAAAATCCCCCATTTGCGTTCGATCTGATAGGGTCCGGGTGCGCTGGCCAGCTCGGGGTATCCCACAAACCAGGCCGTGCTGTGTCCGGGCATGTCGAACTCAGGGACCACCCGGATGCCGCGCTCCGCCGCGTAGGCAATCAGCTCACGAACTTGATCCTGGGTGTAGTAGAGACCATCCGATCCCATCTCCGCGAGCTTGGGGAATTTCTTGCTCTCCACCCGAAAACCTTGATTATCTGAAAGATGCCAGTGGAAGACGTTTAACTTCAAGGCTGCCATCCCATCCAGGTTCCGACGCAGCACATCGAGCGGGATGAAATGGCGGCTTACGTCGACCATTAGGCCCCGCCAGGGGAAGCGCGGGTGGTCCTCGATGATCAGTGCCCGGACGGCAAATCCCTCCGGGGTGGTCTCGACGAGTTGGAGAAAGGTTGCAAAGCCCCGCATTACGCCCAGTCCGGTGGCGGCGCTAAGCTTGGCAGCACTGGCGGTGATTTCCAGCCGGTAGGACTCATCCTCGCCCAGTTCCTGCACAACCTGGTTGGCACCGCCGGCCTCCACCACAAACTTGGCCTGGGAGGCCTCGGTCAGTTTCATCAGCAAGGGTGGTATCGCGGTCTCACGCCGCAGGTTCGTCAGGAAGAGTGTGACCGAACGTTCGAGGCGGGAGTCGGAATACCCTTTTATGCCAACGGAAAAGGAAGCGTCGATGACCATCCGGCCGGTTCCGAGCTGAAGGCTCGTGGGGACGGGCATAAGGTTCGGAACCGGTTGCTCAGAAAAGCTGGGCACGGCAACAGAGAGCATGAACGCAAGGAGAAGAGCACGCAAGTTGCACTCCTAAGCGAAAGGTGAAGGATGGAACCGCGAGCGGCCTCGAAATGGCCGGCCGAATGTGGCCAAAGACACGAGCCTCCGCAGCCGGAGTGAAAAGCGCAACCGGAAGGTCTCTCAGTCCAAGTCCGGCATGGAACAGGCCCCGGGCCCGCGTGGGTCACCACAGGTTCCGCAGGCGCCGGTTGAAGGCGCTGGGCTCGAAGAAGTCTTGCCCGCTACGGCAAACACGGAGAGCTGAGGAGTTAACTTCTTGCTGTGACAACGGGGACACTCGGCTTCGTCGTTTCCATACACCAGTGCTTCAAACGGATGATCGCATGTTTGGCAAAGGTACTCGAAAATCGGCATAGCCCCTATCCTTTCCGCCCGCTAGCTAGCATTCCATTTAAAATCATCGGGTGGGAAGTTCGCAAATCGAACCAGCCATGTTCATCCCGCGGCGCCGCTTGCGGGGCGGACATGTGCAAACCCTGGCCAGTTTCTTCCTCTCCCGGCAGATTCGCCTGCCCAGGCCGGAACCCCGACTGATCGAGGTTGAGCCCGGCATGCAGGTCTTGTGTCACTGTCACTGGCAGAAGGACCGCAAGGCTGCGCTCACCCTGATCATCGTCCACGGTCTGGAGGGTTCGAGCGACTCTCAATACATGCTCGGCTTGACCCTCAAGGGTTTGGCCGCGGGCATGAACGTCGTGCGCATGAATCAGCGGAATTGCGGTGGCACCGACTCGCTTTCTCCTACTCTCTACCACTCAGGGCGTTCCCGGGACATCGCTCGAGTAGCCGAGCAGCTGGTGGCCGAGGATCGCATCTCCCGCCTTGCCTTAGCTGGATTCTCCATGGGTGGCAATCTGGTGTTGAAATTGGCGGGGGAATGGGCGCGGGAAGGGCCGCCTGAATTTCGGGCGGTGGCCGCAGTATGCCCGGCCCTGGATCTTGCCGCCTCCGCCGATGCTCTGCATCGTCCCGCCAATCGGCTGTATGAATTCTATTTCCTCTGGAAGCTGCGGCGCCGGCTTTTGGCCAAGGCACGGTTGTTTCCCGGGAGGTTCGACACCACTCGTTTGCGGGGGGTTGCCAGTCTGCGCGACTTTGACGACAGAATTACCGCCTACTACTGCGGTTTCGAAGGCGCCGCCGATTACTACCAGAGGGCGGCGGCCGCCAATGTTGTCGATCGGATTGGCGTACCGGCCTTGATTCTACATGCCGCCAATGATCCTTTTATTCGGATCCTGCCCGAGACTCGACAGAAGATCCTCTCCAACCCCAACATTCGGTTCCTTGAAACCGAGGATGGAGGCCACTGCTCCTTCCTGGCCGATCCCGACGGGGATGACGGCCGCTGGGCGGAGGCCGAAATCATCCGCTTCTTGCGCCCGTTCTAGACTACCCACGCGCTCAGTCCGGTTGTGGTCTATGATCGTTCGGTGGAAGCCGACTTTGCCCTCGAACTGGGAGCCGACGACGAGACGCTCGAGATGCCCTGGGCGGCCGGCGTGGACGGCCCCAGCTATCGCGATCTGAAACGCCATCCCGAGCTGCTGGCGAAGATCGAGGAAGTCGAACGCCTGTCTGAGCTGGGTGAGTTCTTGCAGGCCGTGAACTCGCCCTCAAGCCCGTTCGAGACCGCCAAATGTGACGCTTGGTCCACGACGGAAATCAATCCCGAGGAAGAAATCTTCCATGCCACTCACAAGTTCGGCTCCTATGTGGATATTCTGTTTTCTGGGGGGCAGGAACCCTTTTCCCTGCCGCCTTACGAGCAATTCGCGAACCGGCTTACCCAGCTGCTCAGGAAAGCTCCTGAAATTCCCGCCACCGCCGAGTTTTTGATCCGCCGATGTCATTACCACGTCGAGACCGAACTCCGGGATGGCTTCTACATGACCTTTTATCTATTTGGATTTGGGCAAGACGAGACCCAGGCGCGACAACGCTGGGCGATCGCCTTGAAGCTGGTCGAAAATGCCATTCGGCAGGCTTCCAGGGGCACACTAGCCGCCCCGTTCGCCCTGGGAGGGTGAACCTCAAGCTTGAGCGGGCTTGCCCACGGAGGCCAGTATCGGACCCTTCCCTTTTGTCCACAACACCGACAACAACAGCATGGAAAGGAAGATAGTGAGCAGGCCGAAAGACGCTCTTTGGATGTCGACGGCGTGCTTGGGCAGGATGGAGAAGCGTCCATACACGAATTCAATGTGTAGCCAATAGATAAGGAGCGAGGTTTGTCCCATCTGCATGAGCGGGCTGAAGCCTCGCTCGCCGAATCCCCAGCGGCACCAAAGATAGGCGGCCGTCAAAAGCATCGTCAGCAGCCCGACGCGGATGAGAAAGAAATTGGGACTGGTGTGCCAAAAATCATAGGTGGCATAGAGTTGCCGCGGGCCATGATCAAACCAACGGGCAAGTGAAATCAGCACCACTCCTCCCACGCCGGCCAGGGCAAAAGGCAAGGCCCCCTGCTTTCTGGCCCAATCGCTCAGCAGGAACAATCCGATGGCCAGGCCAACGAAGGTAAATCCCGCCCAGGGAAACACCGGGAACAGCCAGGGTTGGGGC
Source organism: Terriglobales bacterium (assembly GCA_035623335.1). Lineage (GTDB taxonomy): Bacteria > Acidobacteriota > Terriglobia > Terriglobales > Acidobacteriaceae > JAFAGX01. The sequence goes on along the minus strand of DASPTQ010000043.1, from coordinate 14,982 downwards.
CGGCCCAGGTTATGGACGCCATCGAAATAGGACTCGAGCGGCCAAGGCAGCCAACGCGGACGCCAGCTTGTCCAGACCAGGGGCGTGAGCAGCGATATGGTGAGGCCGGCGGCAGCCGCACCGAGGCCCAGGCGCGTACCACCGGTTACGGTCAATCCCAGCCACGAGAAGGCCCCGACCAGCATGAGCGAAAGGCCGATCGTATTGAGGATGTCAACCCGAAACAGGTCGCTCCAGGGTGCCCAACCCCAGGCCAGCAGAAATTCCTGCAGACGGAACAGGAGGCCCAGGCCAAAGATCTCCGCACCGCGGGCGATGGTGCGACGCGCAATCGCCGCCGCCGGCAGGTCTTGCCGGCGCCCTTTGTCGATTACCAGAGCGGCCGAGACACCCGCCAGGAAGAGAAACAACGGTGCCGGAAGCGTCCCTCCCAGTTGCGACCACATAAAGAAGCCGGAGTTGCGCGCTCGGTCTCCCAGCCAGGCATCGTAGCAGTGGGTCTGAAACATGAGCAGGCAAGCTAAACCGCGCATCCAGTCGATATAGCCAAGGCGGGATCTCGCGGGGTGCATGCTATCGGTTCCTGCGGTTGCGGAGAAACACCATCCAGCCGAGAGACCGAACCATCCAGCCCTGCAGGCGGATCGCCTCCGCTTCGGAAGCTTTTAACCGACGACCGCCGGAGCCGGTTCTTCGATGCTGGCCTCGCGCAGGAATTTTGCGGCTTCCTCAGGAGGAGTCGGGTTGATGTAAAAACCGGTGCCCCACTCGAATCCTGCCGTCTTGGTGAGCTTCGGCATGAATTCGATGTGCCAGTGGTAATGATCGTTGGTTGGATCCTGCACGGGTGAAGTATGGATCACCAAATTGTAGGGCGGATTATCGAGCACGCGATCGGCCTTGGTCAGCAGGACCTTGAGCGCCTGCGCCAGGTTTTCAAACATGTGGGAGGATGAGTTCTCGAAAGCCGACTCGTGCTGTTTGGGAAGAATCCAGGTCTCGAACGGAAAACGCGGGGCGTAAGGAGCGAGGGTGAGAAAATCCTCGTTTTCCGCCACCACGCGAATCCCCGATTCCACCTCCTGCCGGATAATGTCACAAAAGACGCAGCGTTCCTTGTAAATGAAGTACTGTTTGGCGCCTTCAATTTCTTCCGTCAGGTAGATGGGAAGCATGGGCAAGGCAATCAGCTGCGAATGCGCATGCTCGAGCGAAGCGCCGGCCGCCTCTCCGTGGTTCTTGAAGATCAGGATGAACTTGAAACGCCGATCTTTCTTCAAATCCAGAATGCGATCGCGGAAGGTCCAAAGCACATCTTCGATTCGCTTCGAAGGCAAAGTGGCCAGGGTAGCATTGTGGTCCGGCGTCTCGATGATGACCTCGTGCGCGCCGATGCCGTTCATGCGGTCGAACATGCCTTCGGCCTGGCGATTCAAGCTGCCTTCGATCCCCAGGGCGGGAAATTTATTGGGAACCACGCGAACCGTCCAACCCGGGGCATCGCGCTGTGGCGGAGGCCCGCCATTGGGGTTGGGACGATAAGCTTGGATCTCGGGCGGAGTCTTACTTTCATTGCCGTAACAGAAGGGACAGAAGCCGCCTTTGATCTTGACGGCATCCCGGGCGAAATCGGTGGGCCGCTTGGCACGATCTGTGGAAATGATCACCCAGCGGCCTACGATGGGATCTTTTCTGAGTTCGGGCAAGAGTGAATCCTTTCAAAATTTACGGGCTTAGAGTTGCAGAACTCATTTTAGTCCACCCGGGAAACATTCTGAAATAGCTCGAACCGGGAGGACGCACGGAAGTGCTAGGTCGATTGGGGGGCAAGAGGAGTTCCGAGCGTGAACGGCCACGGCATTGCCCTGGTGGACCTCAAACATGGAGCCGGAGCGGACCAAACGGGGCGCAGGACCTGGTGGCGCGAAAGCCTTGCCCCGTGGTGGTCCGGTCCGACTGAGTTTCGATGCCGCAATCCCGGGGGAGGTGGCCTCAGGCACCCTTTTCCACCACCGAAATCGACTCTTCGAGGACCTCGAGTGCAAGGTCGGCCTCGGCTTTGGTGACGACGAGCGGCGGTGCAATGCGAATCGTGCTCGGGCCGCAACCGAGGAAGAGAATCCCGCGCTCGAAGGCCGCCTGCACAATACGATCCCGCTCGGCCGCGGCGTATTCTTTGGTGCGTTTGTCCTTCACCACCTCGACGCCAAGCATCAGACCACGACCACGCACATCACCGATCAGAGGGTGTTTGGCCGGCCAATCCGCCATGCGCTTCAGCATATGATTGCCGACCTCGCTCGAATTGCGCAGCAAGTCTTCGCGCTCGATCACGTCGAGCGTGGCCATGGCAGCCGCCACGCAGACTGGATTCCCCCCGAAAGTGGACGCATGGGACCCCTGAACCCAATCCATGATTTCAGCCTTGGTGATGGTCACCCCGAGGGGCATACCGGAAGCAATGCCTTTGGCAACACAGAGGATGTCAGGCTGGACCCCGGCGTGTTCGACCGCCCACCACTTGCCGGTACGGCCGACGCCGCTCTGGATTTCATCGGCCACCAACAGGATGCCGTGACGATCGCAGATGCGACGCAATTCCTGGAGGAACACGTTCGGGGCCACCACATAGCCGCCTTCCCCCTGGACGGGCTCGACAAAGATGGCGGCGACTTCCTCGGGGGGAAGTATGGTGCGGAAAAGCTTGTCTTCAATAAAGCGGGCGCAGCCGAGGGCAAACGTGTCCGGATTCTCGCTCCCGGCGTCACGATACACATCGGGATAGCGAACGTGCGTCACCCCCGGCACCAGCGGTGCGAAGCGCCGCTTCTGTTGGGGCTTCGAAGCGGTCAGCGAAAGCGCTCCCATGGTGCGTCCATGGAAGGCTCCGTAGAAAGCAATCACGTTCTGGCGCTTGGTGTGATAGCGGGCAAGCTTGAGGGCGCATTCAACGGCTTCCGTGCCCGAGTTGCCGTAGTACACCTTGTGCGGCCCGGCCATGGGGGCAATTTTCGCAAGCCGCTCCGCCAGGGTGACCATGCTCTCGTAATAGAAGTCGGTGCCGGACATGTGAATCAGCTCGCCCGCCTGCTTCTGAATGGCCTCGACGACCTGGGGATGGCAGTGGCCGGTCGAAGTCACGGCGATTCCCGCGGAGAAGTCCAAGAATTCATTTCCGTCTACGTCGCGCACGACCATACCGCGACCCTGCTTGGCCACCAAGGGATAGGAGCGGGTGTAGGATGGTGAAATATACTTCTCATCGCCTGCGAGAACGCGCTTGGCATTAGGGCCGGGCAGCGCGGTCTTCAATTTGGGTGCAATCACTGTGGTGGTCGACATGGAATCCTCCTGAAATCAATCGGTCAGCGGTTCGTTGCCCGTGGGCGGAGTCAGGGTTGCGGGAAGAGCGGAGCTGCCGCTGTGCCAGCTTGAAGTTCTCAAGAAATGAAGTGGATCCTCCCGAACCCTATGAGGATCGGGTACTAGTCGCTACCAAAGAGATTGGGACGCAGTTGCGAAGGCAGGACCGCGCGGTATCGACGCGGGCACACCAGAGAATCGAGCCAGCAGGCGGGCAGGTGCGAATTGTTATGCTGAATCCGCATGATCACTGAACTTTATTATACCGCGTTGTTGCCGGGCCGCGTAACCCCACTAGACGTTGACCGGTCGTTTGTTGCGGCCCTTGGTTCGCTCGACCAGTCGGTCCGTGATCAGGGATGGACGGCAACTGCAAAATCAGAATCCGCGCCTGACCCGGGGATGTCTGATAGGGGGCAGGCCCAAGGCCTTTCATGAGCTCAGGTTTGCGCCCAAGCCGGTCCTCCGTTGTCTTTGCCTTTGCCCTGGTTTACCTGTTCTGGGGTTCCACCTATCTGGGCATCGACATCGCCGTTGAGCACATCCCTCCCGCCCTCATGTGTGGCATCCGTTTCCTGATCGCGGGCCTGGCGATGCTGGGGTTCTGCGGGCTGCGGGGAAGAAAGATTCTCTATGAACCGCGGCAGTTAGGCGAGATGGCCATCGTCGGTATCTTGTTGCTGCTCGGCGGCAATCTCACGCTCTCCTACGCCGAAAAGCACATTGCCACAGGCTTAGCCGCCTTGATTGTCGCCATCACCCCGCTGTGGTTCCTGGTACTCGACACGCTTCTCCTGGGCGATCACCACATTTCCATCCGCGGCAAAGCCGGTCTCGGGCTCGGCATCGCCGGCTTAGCCGTTCTGTTATGGCCGCAACTGATGGCTACCAGCGCTTTTGGGCGGCGGGAACTGTGGTCGTCTCTGAGTCTGATTGGCGGATCGTTCAGTTGGGCGTTGGGCTCGGTCTTGGCCAAGAAATGGAAGTCTCCGGAGGTGGACGCGTTCTCCGCCACGGCCTGGGAGATGATCGCGGCCGGGCTGGCGAATCTGCTGGTTGCAGTCTTCACCCGAGACCTTTCCCGGGTGGTTTGGACGGCGCGCGGGGTGGCAGCCATGGGCTATCTGGTGGTTTGCGGCTCCTGGATCGGCTACACCGCTTACATCTGGCTACTCGGACACGTTCCTACCTCGAAGGTTTCCACCTACGCCTACGTCAACCCGGTAGTCGCCGTCTTTTTAGGATGGCTGGTACTGAGCGAACCGATCGATGCTTACATTCTCACCGGCAGCGCCGTCGTGATCGCCTCGGTCATCCTGGTCACCAGCGCGCAGGTCACCAGCAAGTCAGCTCTCGAAGAGCTTCCGGCGGTCGAGACCACGGGCGATTGAACCAGCCTCGCGGAACCGCGGGCCCGATCGATTTCGGGCAGCGCTTTGAGTTAGTGGCTGCCAGGCAGGAGCGACAAGAAAAGCAGCACAGACAAGACGATGGCGGCGACGCTGCTGCTGCGAATGGTGCGATGACTCGCCGGCCACGGAAACAAAAGCAGATCGAAGACCGGAATCAGCTTGTCCGGCCAGAGCAGCCCTGCCAAACCGAATGCAAGCGCCAACTGAATTACCAGCGATACCGCGAGAGCGTGCATGGATCACTCTCAAGGCTAAAAACTTGTAAGGTTCAGACGGCTTCGACGAGTCTCGCTCGGATTCGAACGAGCGTCAATCAAAAAGTTGAAGAAAGTTGAAGAACAATGGATAGAATCCGGATTCGTCCCCGTGGGCGGCGAGGCAGCGGGAAGCCTTTACGCGGTGCGCGGGGGAAGCACCAGCCATTTGAGCAGCATGTTCACGATTGACAGAACAACTCCACCCCAGAACGCGGCCATAAAATTTTGAATGTGGAATCCGCGCACGAAGGCCGAGGCCAGCCAGAGCATCAAGGCGTTAATGACAAACCAGAACAACCCCAGCGTGAGGATGGTCAGGGGAAAAGTGAGCACCTTCAGAATGAGTCCTAGGGTCGCGTTGATGAAGCCAATGGCGATGGCGGCGAACATGGCCGATCCTGCACCCTCGACCTCAAATCCCGGTACCACGCGCGAGGTAATCCAAACCGCAAGCGCGGTCAGAATCCAGTGCAACAGCATTTGCATCATTGGGGCTCCAATTCCTGTCGAGCAACTATAAAGTTCTCGGGCGCGCCCTACAAGGGTGCCGTACTCTGCTCGAGCTGCCGCGGGCAGAGAAAAATTCTCGCGGCTGTGATTCTAACCAAATCCGCATGTCTTCGCCTGAATCTATTTTGCTGAGCCCCTCCCGGATTGGCCACCTCCCTCCCACCGAATCCGGCCGAACCACATGCTGTCGACACCGGGAAAACTGGTAATTTCCTTGCCGGAGCTCTAGCACTTCAGTTATTTGACCCTGATTGCCGGGCCCTCGAAAATGGCGCCATCCCCCTACCCAGCCAATCCGGAGGTCGACGTGCGAAAGTTGCTTTTTCTCCTTGCCGCCTCGTTCACGAGCGTTTTCACAGTGATTTCTGCCGCCGCCCAATCGGCAATCCCGGCAGCGGCTGCCATCGATCAGAACTCCGCACCCCAGTCAACCGGCTGGATGCTGGGATCGAAAGTCGGAGTGGGGGTCAAAATGTCTCCGCTGGGCGTTGGCGTCGAGGCGGCTACGCCGGTCACCTACCATACCAACGTTCGGGCCGGCTTTAACTTCTTCGGCTACGGCCATGGCTTTGCCGTTGACGGTATCAACTACGACGCCAACGTCAGCTTCCGCTCGTTCGAAACACACTTTGACTGGTTCCCATTTTCCGGCAGCTTTCATCTCAGCCCGGGGCTCATGGCCTATAACGGCAACCGTATCAAGGCCAATGCGGCGGTTCCCGGGGGAGACCAATTCACCTTGGGCGGAGTTGCCTACACGAGCGATCCTGCCGACCCGATCACCGGTACCGGAAGGGTCGAGTTTGGCACGGTGGCTCCAACCATCTTGTTCGGGTGGGGCAACCTGGTGCCGCGCAGCGCTAAACACATCAGCGTCCCGGTTGAGATCGGGGCGGTCATTGAGGGAGCACCCAAGGCGACGATTAATCTTACGGGAACCGCCTGCAATCCCAGTGGCCTGGTCTGCCAGAATGTCGCCGACAACGTGCCCTTCCAAAACAATGTGATTGCCCAGCAGAACAAGCTGAACAACGACATGTCGTTCCTGAAGGTTTATCCTGTCATCTCCATAGGCTTTGGATACAAGTTCTAAGTTTCGGGGAACCTTCGTGGCCTCACTCCCGACCCAGGTCGAAGAGCCTGACGTTTTCAGCCGCTAAAACAAATTCCACAGGAACTGGTTGTACACGTCATGATGATATTGCACTTCCGGAGCCTTCACGTGGCTTCCGAGAAGGCGCGGGCAGCGGTCGGCTGAGGCCTGCTTCAAATCCAGGTAGCGTTCCTTTACGTCCTCGCCGAACAGCTTCGTGATCCACTCCGCCTTGCGGAAGTTATTCATGGCATCGTAGATGTTATCGGGCAGGAATCGCTGCGCTTGGCGCAGGTTTTTGATCTTGGCGGTCTCCCCATCCAGACCGGTCTTGAAGATCGCATACATCACCATATATGGATTCGCGTCGGGAGCCACAGCCCGCACCTCGATCCGCATGCTTCGCTCGTTGCCAATGGGAATGCGGATCATCGCCCCGCGATCGGTAGGCGAGGCCTTCAGCTGATTGGGAGCTTCAAAGTGCGGGTCCAGCCGGCGGTAGGCGTTTACGCTGGGGTTCATGATCAAGCAAATGTCATTGCCGTGGGTGAGGATGCGGTCGAGGAACTCCCAGCCCATTTTGCTGAGCTTCTCGTCGCCTTTGGCATCCCAGAACAGGTTCTTGCCGCCTTTGCTCACCGACACGTTGGTGTGCATGCCGCTGCCATTCACGCCCACCACCGGCTTGGGCAAGAAGGAAGCCGTACAACCCATCCTCGTGGCCACCTGGCGGCAAACCAGCTTATACAGCTGAATCTGGTCGGCGGCTGCAACCACCTCGCCGTAGCCGTAGTTGATCTCGAATTGCGAAGGCGCGACCTCGGGGTGATCTTTCTCGTTTTGGAAACCCATGGCGCGCTGCACCTCGGCCACGGTGTCAATGAAGGTGCGCAAGGTGTCGCCGGGCAGAGAATGAAAGTACCCGCCCGTATTCACGTACTCAAACTTGCCGGTCTCGTGGTAGCGGCGCTCGGCATCCGGCCCGCGGAAGAGAAACCCTTCAATCTCGTTGGCGGCATTCAAGGTATAACCTTGCTTGGTGTGAAGCTTCTCGGCGTAATGCTTCAGAATGCCGCGAATGTCGGCCGGGTAGGCTTCCCCGTTCTTATCAATAACGTCGCCGAAGACCAACACTTTGCCCGGTCCGAAGACATCGGCCGGTCCCCAATAGAAGGCGCCCCAATCGATACCCAGGCGCAAATCGCTTTCCCGCTGCGCCGTGAAGCCGCGAATCGAAGATCCGTCGAAAGTCAGATTGTCCCAACTCTTCACCAGGAATTTCTTGTCATAGTCGAGCATATGAAGCCGGCCTTCAAGATCGCTGAACAATACGGTCACCGCCTTGATCCGCTTCTCCTTACTCAGATAGTCCAGACGCTCCTGTTGAATCTTTGGCGGGGCCGTAAAGTTCCGGCGTTGCTCTTTGGCGTGCAAGTTCATCTCTTCCAGCTCGTCGTAGGGAATAGCTAAAAAGTTTCGCAGTTCGTCTGACATGGATCTCCTTCAGTTCTGTGGATCGTGGAGCGCAAGGATGAGTTCAGGGGAACGTACGCATCAGGGTACCGCGGAGGCTACATGTGCGCCAATCAAAAAAGATGATGGCGGAAATAGAGCGAATTTATAAGCCTCGACCGGTGTTCAGGGGCGATCGCCGCCCCTGGCGGCGAAGCTCGTGCCCATCACCTGCTCCGGCGTCCATCCCGTCTCGCGCAAATGCCGGATGCTGAACGCATCGTGCCGCTTCGCCAGGCGGACGCCGGCTTCATCGAAGACCAGGTCGGTGTGATAAAAGGCAGGCGGAGCCCAACCGCAAGCGCGGTACAAGAGCAGCTGACGGGCCGTCGATTGGAGCAGATCGGCGCCGCGCACGACTTCGGTGATTCGCATCGCCGCGTCATCCACCACGACGGCCAACTGGTAGGCAGGCACGTCGTCGCGTCGCCAGACGATGAAGTCCCCGAAATCTCGCCCGGCAAGGAAATTCTGCGGTCCGAGGTGGCGGTCGAGGAAGCGAACCATTTCCCCATCCGGCACTTTGAATCGCCAGTTCGCGCCGGCCGGATCTTTAGAGCGCGGCCGGTCGGTCCGCAAGCGACAGCGTCCCGGGTAGATCGGCTCATCATCGAGACCGTTGGGAGCGCTGATCGCCTGTTCCAGGTCCTTGCGCGAGCAGGTACAGGGATAGAGAAAGCCGGCGTCGTACAACTGCCGCCAGGCTGCCAGATAATGTTCGCGCCTTTCGCTTTGAGAGTATGGTCCATATGGCCCGCCGCAGTCCGGACCTTCGTCCCAGCGAATACCCAACCAGCGAAAATCCTCGATCATGGCGCTTACGAACTCGCTTCTCGACCGCTCGGGATCGAGATCTTCGTTGCGCAGAACGAGCGTGCCGGCCTCTTCCCGGGCCCGCTCGGCGGCGATCGAGAAGGTTCGTGCGTGACCGAGATGCAAAAGGCCGGTTGGAGAAGGCGCCAGGCGGCCGCGGTAGCCGCCCTCGGAAGTCTTCATTCGGGTATTGTAAGCGGGCTGTTCGATGACCACCTGTTGTCGAGGCCGAGAACGTGGGCTCGTACCAAAAAAGCACTGGAGCCTGAGGGGAGCTTGCGTCATAGTATGTCGGGTCATAAGAGTATGGTCCCTTCGAGGTCGGTTCTGATCCGGGTGCTCGCGGGCCTCCTGCTCGGGTATGCGGGATTCCTGGCATTCCTGTGGTGGGCGATGCGCCGGCCGCCGGAACAATTTGGCCGAACCATGGCCCATATGCCGGCTCCGGCGGTCTTTCTTCTCGCACCCTTTGAAACCCTTTGGACCGAGGCGCGCGCCGGCAGTCTCCATCCGGGAGATGTGGCTCCCGATTTCGCGCTCGATAAGCTCGACAAGTCGGGGCCAATTCGGCTGTCGGAGCTCGTTTCACGGCAACCGGTCGTACTCATCTTCGGCAGCTACACCTGACCACCGTTCCGGCGGGAGGTTCCCGCCCTCAACCAGCTCTATGATCAGTACCGCAGCCAAGTCGCTTTTCTCGTGGTCTACATTCTTGAAGCGCATCCGAGCGACGTTTGGCAAATGGAAACGAACATTCGCGACAAGGTGGTCCTCGCCAGTCCGCAAGATGAAGCGGAACGGGGATTGGTCGCGGGAACTTGCGTTCGTAAGCTCGGGATCCGATTCCCGGCTGTCCTCGACAAGTTCTCGAACTCGACCGAACAGGCCTACACCGGCTGGCCGGACCGCATGTACTTGATTGACAGCCAAGGAAAGATCGCGTTCAAGAGCCGGCCGGGACCCTTCGGCTTTAAGCCGGACGAGTTGCGGGCGGCGCTTGAGCGATTGTTAGGAAAGCGCCCTTCCTGAATTTACTGTACGCCATTGCGAGTGAATTGCCAGGGGGCTTTCATCGGTTGCGGCTGGCAGTGGGCCTGCCAGGCAGCTCCAAAGGATGCGAGATCCTTGGGGTTGAGAGCCTCGAGGCCAACCTGATGTTCGTTCGTTCCCGACACTGGCTTGCTCCACACGACTTTGAACTGGGCTTTGTGCTGCTTGTATTGCAGTGTGATCAGGCTGCCCACTTCTAGCGGCTGATGCAACGCTCCCAAACGAACACCGGGTGCGCTGACGTCGAGCGTGTGCACAATTTCGGAATAGGATTTTCCCGCACTATCGTTTCCCGAAATTCGCACTGGCAGCACCGCCTTCACGCGATTGCGACGGCGTGACTCGGCTTTCGTTCCCGCTTTCGATGTTTTCATTTGAGGAGCGGCAGATGTCGGACTATTTTGAAGATAGCAATATCTCACTCTAGAGTTTATCCGCCTCCCCTCGGTTCTCCAATGGCCCGGTAGGGTGGGGATATCCATCCCTAAAGTAACCTAGCTGGCGGCAAGAACTCTAAGGGCCTTTCCTAAACTGCTGAAAAAGTGGGCAATCTTATCCTGCCGTGCGGCCGCTCATCCCCCGGTTGTTTCGACCTATGTCTCGAATCATCAGTAACCAAGCGGGAGTGACGCCGGGCGGGCTGCTCAACAGAGCAACTCGTTCTCCGCACGCGGGTTTACACCATTGTAAGAGGCAAGCCAGCTTCAGGGTTTGTAAACTCAGGAACTAGGAACGTGGCAAGCGGAGACAAGGGTCCAAGGAGTGGGAAGCCAATGAAATCCTTCTGGCGATTGGTTTATGGGAGCGTATCGATCGGGCTGTTGGCTACCAGCCTTTGGGCGGCCGATCAGACCGATCAGGCCAACCAGGCAGATCAAGCGGATCCTCCAGGCCGGGTGGCGCGGGTGGACTACATGACCGGGGAAGTCTCGGTTCAACCCCATGGGACCGACGAGTGGGTGCAGGCCGATGTGAATCGTCCCCTTACGCTTTCCGATAACGTATGGGCGGACAAGGATTCTCGCGCCGAGTTGGATCTTGGCACCGGCCGCTTGCGGATCAGCTCGGAAACCAGCATCACTCTGACCAACGTCAGCAACCAGGACGTGCAGATCTCCCTGCATCAGGGAGCCTTGAATGTTCACGTGCAGCATCTGTATGCCGGTGAAGTGTGGGAGGTCGACACTCCCAATCTAGCTTTCACTGTTTCGCGGACAGGCGATTACCGTTTCGATGTGGATCCGAATGGCGATACTACGGCGGTGACCGTGTGGAAAGGTGAGGGTGAGGCCACGGGCCAAGGCAATGGAGTTCGAATCAAGGAGGGTGAGCAGGCCCAGTTTACCAATGGTAATTCGTTGACTCACCAGACGCACGATGCGCCGAGCCCCGACGGTTTCGATGACTGGTGTCGCCTTCGCGACCAGACGGAAGATCGCTCGGCTTCGGCCAAGCATGTCGCTCCAGGCGTAGTCGGCTACGAAGATCTGGATCAGTATGGCACGTGGCGTGAGAGCCCGGATTATGGCTGGGTCTGGGCGCCGACGGCGGTTGCACCCGGATGGGCGCCCTACAGTGCTGGTCAATGGATTTGGCAAGCGCCCTGGGGTTGGACCTGGGTGGATGCTTATCCCTGGGGCTTTGCGCCATTCCACTACGGACGCTGGGTCTGGTGGGGTGGAGCCTGGGGATGGGCGCCAGGGCCCTACTGGGTTCGCCCCTGGTACGCGCCTGCCATGGTCGCTTGGTTTGGCGGCCCGCACTTTGGCATTAGCTTTGGTTTCGGAGTCGGCTTTGGCTGGTGCCCGCTCGGCTGGGGAGAGCCGTTCTACCCCTGGTATCACGCGTCTCCCTATTATTTCCGCAACGTGAATATCTCGAACACACGTATCGTTAACATCACTCACGTCAGCAATGAGTTCTTCCACAACGGCGGCAGGTCGCCTCTGTGGTCAGGCAACAGAATGCCGCAGTTTGCATCGCACCCGGGTGCCATGACCGCCATGTCGAGAAACGCTCTCGAGCACGGTCTGCCGGTGCGTGGAAATTCCGTGAAGGTTTCTGCCAATCAGCTCCAGGGAGCTTCGGCTCTTGGCAGAATCGATGCCAATCCCACCCACGCCAGCATGCTGGGCGCGCGAACCGGTGAGACGGCGGCACGGCCATCGGCCGCCACCTTATCGCGGCCAACCGTGAGTCGGATGGGTTCGCCGGCGGCGCGGCCGATGGGAAGCCAAGCCGGCATGGCGACGGGTCGGGAGAATTCGGCTCCCCGCCCGAGCGTTGGGCAACCGGCGAGAGGCGGCGAAGTTTCGGGCAGCGTCGGGGCGGCGGGCAATCGAACTGGCTCTGCTCCAGGAACACGGTATGTGCCTCGACCGCCGCAGAGCTTCGGAACCAGAAATGAGTCTTCGACGGTTGCGACGAACCACACCGTGCCGCGTCCCCCCAGCGGAGCGCAGACAGGAACCATTACTTCGGACCGGATGGGAACATCCAGCCGATCCCAGGTGCCACGCCCCAGCGGACAGGTGGCGCCCGGGCCGAGCCGCTACTCCGGTTATGAGGGCGGTTACTATGGCCGCTCCACGCGAGACTATGCCGGGAATTACTCGAACCGAGCCTATTCGAACTACGGCGGCTATGGTCGTCCTGGGACTTCTGCTCCTCGCTACAGCGCGCCTGCCTATGGAACCTATGGGGGCCACAGTTCCTACTCTGCGCCCTCGCATAGTTCGGGCGGCGGGCACAGCGGCGGATCTTCCGGCGGCTCCCACGGCGGAGGCGGAGGCGGGCACAGCTCCGGAGGTTCGCACGGCGGACATCGCTGAACCAATCTCGATCGACGTTGAGGAAACACGCCGCTCAGCCCGAGCGGCGTTTTTCCTGTCCTCAAAGGCGTATCGAAATCGATACCCGCATCACAATCGGTCATAGTTTGCTTGCCAGCCGCATGAAAAAATGACGAATAACCGGATCACCCTCGGTCGGAGGGTCTCAGCGGAGCCGCTCTATCATCGTCCCCAGGCGCCGGGAGACAGGGGAGAGAACGGCGATGCTGGCTTATCATTAAGTGGTATACCAGCTCACTCAGTGGGGTAAGGTTTCGATAGGGCGCGAATGATTAACCATAAGCGGATCGCGGTGGTATTGCCCGCTTACAACGCGGAAAAGACTCTGGAGGCAACCGTGCACGAGTTGCCCGAGCTGGTCGACACCTGCATCCTGGTGGATGATCACAGTTCCGACCATACCATCGAGGTGGCCAAACGCCTGGGTCTGCGATTCTTCGTGCACGATCGCAACTACGGTTACGGGCGCAACCAACAGACCTGTTACCGCGAAGCGCTGGCCTCGGGCGCGGACGTGATTATCATGCTGCATCCGGACTATCAGTACACACCGCTTCTGGTCACCGCCATGGCCAGCATGGTGGCCTACGATGTGTATGACGTGGTACTCGGTTCTAGGATTATCGGGGGGCAGGCACTCCGCGGGGGCATGCCGCTCTGGAAATACGTTGCCAATCGCTTCCTGACCGCCTGCGAAAACTTCTTTCTGAGGGTGAAGCTCTCCGAGTACCATACCGGCTATCGCGCCTTCAGCCGCAAGGTGCTCGACACCCTGCCCTTGCTCGAAAACTCCGACGATTTTGTCTTTGACAACCAAATGCTCGCGCAGTGCGTGCATTTCGGTTTTCGCATCGGTGAAGTGTCCTGCCCCACCCGGTATTTCGCAGAAGCGTCCTCCATCAATTTTCGCCGCAGCCTGCAGTATGGACTGGGAGTGCTCGTTACCACATTGCAGTTTGTGCTCGACCGCTGGGGAGTCATACGGTTTCGCATTTTCAGTCCGCAGGGGCGGAAACTGGAGACTTCGTCTTACTATGCGAACGGCAGCGAGGTCGCACCGGGAAGGCCCAGCTGAGTCTTCGCTAGAGCCCGGCTCCCCCCCCATAAATTGCGCCCCCGGTCTCGAGGGGGTAGCATCTATACAACCATGGCAACCGCCACCCTAAAGGCGACCAACACCAAGCCCAATCTGGTGCTGAGCGAGATTCTGAGCTTTGCCTACGACACCTTTTGTGCCAATAAGGTACGCTTTGCGCTCACCGCCTTGGGCATGGTGATCGGTACCGCCTCCCTGATCCTGGTCGTCACCATCGGTATGACCGGCAAGCAGTATGCCCTCAACCAGATTCAATCGATTGGGGCAAACATGATCGATGCCGAATATCAGGGCGGCGATCAACGGGGCGTGTCCCCGGATCTGCTGACCATCGACGATATGAACGCCGTGCTGACCCAGGTTCCGGGGATTGTGGCCGCCTCCCCCGTGGTTCCGCTCGATGACCGCATCCCGATTGGGGGCGGCAAGATAAGCGATTTGCGCATCCTCGGGGTTTTCCCCGAATACACCTCGGTGCGCAGCCTGGTGATCCTTTCCGGGCGCTTTTTTGACGCCGAGGATGAGCAGGCGCGAAACAAAGTCGGGGTGATGCAGCAAAGGCTGGCGGAACAGATCTACGGATCGGTGGAAAATGCAGTGGGCAAGGTGGTCAAGGTAGGCGGGCTGCCATTCACGATCATCGGGACCTTCCGCGAGCGGGTGAATACCTTCGGGACGTCGGAGGTCACCGACAATACCCTGCTGATTCCCTACACGGTGTCCCGGTTCTTCACCGATTCTCCCGACGTCCGGCAGCTTTACTTCTCCGCCGCCGAACCATCCATGGTCATTCCCGTAACCGAAAAGGTGAAGAAGGTGATTCAGTCCCGCCACCGGCCGGAGTCCATCTACACCGTCATAAACCTGACGGAGGTGGTGGCCGTCGCCGATCGCATCGCCAACGCTTTGACTTTGGTGCTGTTGCTGATCGCCGCCGTCACCTTGGTGGTCAGCGGCATCGGCATCATGAATATCATGCTGGCGACGGTGAGTTCGCGAATTCGCGAAATCGGCATTCGCAAGG
>DASPTQ010000042.1:0-62112 GCA_035623335.1 Terriglobales bacterium | reverse complement strand
GATGCGGGAAACCTGCCAGTCCGGTTCGATGAGCGGGAACAGGAAACAGAACCAGGTCAAACCGGACTGAGGTGACGCGGCGAAAGCTTCGTCGTATACCACCGGGAGGCTACAGTCCCTGCGCCTGTTCTCGACTCTACTCCCGATAGCGCTCACCGACCTCCAAAAAGGCGAATGGAAGGCGCAAGATTGTGACATCGCCTGTTAGCTACAGTCCGGGATTGTGCTGTCACGTTTACCAGTTCCGCCTCAGCATCCAACTTGCTACTCTCAGGCACCGCCTGGAGGAGGTGCGCAGATGCCAGAAAAAGTGCAGGAGATGTCGAAAAAGCCGAACATTCTCTTCATCATGGCCGACGACATCGGCTGGTTCAATATCAGCGCTTACAACATGGGAATCATGGGGTATCGCACGCCAAACATCGACCGCATCGCCAAAGAAGGCGCACTGTTTACTGACTTTTACGGTCAGCAGAGCTGTACAGCGGGACGGGCTGCGTTCATCACAGGACAATGCCCGATTCGGACTGGTCTCACGAAGGTAGGCTTGCCAGGAGCCAATCATGGACTATCCGCGGAGGATCCGACCGTCGCGCAGTTTCTGAAACAACTTGGCTACGCTACGGGTCAATTCGGCAAGAATCATCTGGGAGATCGCAACGAGCATCTGCCGACGGTGCACGGGTTCGACGAGTTTTTCGGGAATCTCTATCACCTCAATGCCGAGGAAGAGCCAGAGAATCCCGATTATCCGAAGGATCCGGCGTTCCGACAGAAATTCGGGCCGCGTGGCGTGCTGCGCTGCAAGGCCACGTACAAGGACGACGCGACCGTCGACGCGCAATTCGGCAGGGTGGGAAAGCAGGTGATTGAGAATACCGGGCCACTTCCCAAGAAGCGGATGGAAACCGTGGATGAGGAGTTTCGGGACGCCGCGCTCGACTTCATGGAGCGCAAAACGAAAGAGGGAAAGCCCTGGTTTTGTTACTTCAACCCCACGCGCATGCATGTGTGGACGCATCTCAAACCCGCGTCGCAGGGCAAGACCGGACTGGGAGTCTATCCCGATGGGATGGTGGAGCTGGACGGCTATGTCGGTGACCTGCTCAAGAAGGTTGATGATCTGGGAGTAGCCGACAACACGATCGTTGCGTTTACTACCGACAACGGAGCAGAAAAGCTATCGTGGCCGGACGGCGGAGCCTCTCCGTTCTACGCCGAAAAGGATACTCACGGGGAAGGCGGATGGCGCGTGCCGTTCGTGATGCGCTGGCCGGGCGTGATCAAACCCGGAATGATCACTAACGACGTGGCGTCGCTGGAAGATATGATCCCGACCTTCGCCGCTGCCGCAGGCGAACCCGACCTGGTCGAGAAGGTCAAAAACGGATACACCGCCGACGGCAAGACGTTCAAGGTGCATCTGGACGGCTACAACCTGATTCCTTTCCTGAAGCGCGACCAGAACGAATCTCCACGCAAAGAATTTATGTACTGGAGCGACGATGGCGACCTGCTGGCAACTCGCCACGGAAACTGGAAAGTGGTCTTCCTCGAACAGCGCTCCAAGGGAATGGCGGTCTGGCGAGAGGACTTCTCGCACATGCGAATTCCAAAACTCTTCAACTTGCGCTCCGATCCGTTCGAGGCGGGGGAGGACGCGATCTTCTATGACAAGTGGACGGCCGACCACGTTTTCATTCAAGTGCCGATTCAGGGGCTAGTGGCGCAGTGGATCAGCAGCTTCAAGGAGTTTCCGATTCGGCAAAAGGCCGCGAGTTTCAGCCTCGACCGGGTGATGGAGAAATTGATGCCTCGGGTCGCGTGAGCCACTTAGTCTCTTCGTCACGCAGGAACGCACGGGCCTCTCTCAAGTCTCGACACAAAGAGGCCCCTTTTTTGTCATTTGGTGTAACATCGCCTTATCACAAGCTTCCACGCCATCTGTTCGCTGGGGGCGACAGGGATTCAGCGAAGATGGGGTTAATTTTACCGCAGGCGATCCTCGTTTGCGGGTTTGAAGTTGTTGTAACCAAAGGTGCTCGCGCTCATTGACTCGCCACCTGAGACTTGTACCCCCGGAGCCACCTTACGAATTCATCGTATGAGTTGCGCTTCACTGGCAACCCGCGAACTAACTTCCTGATAAAGTTTTTGCGATCAAAGCCGCTCTCGCGAGCGCATTTGTTGATGCCAATTTCCGCGATGGCCTTCTTCACTTCTTCGCTCGCAACGACCCTTTTCGATCTTCCGTATTCGGTCGTCCTAAATTCCAAGATGCTAATTTCCTCGCCCTCTTCCCACTTGCGATCAGTTTCCTTTCCTACGTAACGGAATTCCCCCGCAATGATGTGAGCACGTCCGAGCAGTCCGTGCGTCTCGGCCCCGCAGGGTGAGCCATCTGGCGCTAAGCTCTTTGCTTCAGGATGTTCTTGGTACTGGATTACAAGTCGGGCAAATTGGGATGGAAAAACGACATTGTGGGTTGGACTATGTTCCTTCGTAGGGTCCACCATTCTGTAATGCTTGTCGCTATGAACGTTCACGCATTCCAGGTCAAACCAGTGCTCTTGTTCCGAGGAAAATGGGCACACGAGGAGGACTTTTTCTATTTGACCGCCTATCAAATGCATAGCGCAGCACCCGATCATGGAACAAGATCTTGCAGTGGTTCCCAGCAGGGTCGATCTGTCGAAACAAGGCGAGGATTTCCTCAATTTGCTGCCTTATGTCTGGGTTCGCGATCGTGGAATCGCGAAAGTACGTCGCAGCGGCACCATTCGGCCGCAGTAGCATTACAGTCGTCTGCAATCCATGCTGGCACCTCTCCTCGAATACCTGATGAAACTGCTTGAAGAAACTGGGCGAATATTGGTAACCAATCGTGAGATTGGCGGCTCGCGATCAATGTGCACGCTCATCCACGTCGCGCGCATTCAAGCTGCAATTGTCCAATCCGCAGTGATGCATCTGGGCGCTTCCCACCGTCGTGCTCGCAACCTCTCGCAAAATCTCGTGGCGCAGACCGAGATCAAAAACCAGTGCAGCATGCCAACTACAAGGATGAGAGCACCAACTTCAGCCATAAGGCGGTCGACCTGCACTTTCATCCACTGGTATTCAAATGTATTGGAAGCTCCGATCAGGATGGTGCCAATCACGAAGAGCACCAAGAAAATGATTATTGATCGATGTTTGACGATTGAGCCTAGCATTTACCGTAAAGTTTACGACGACGCTGGGATGCTGTAGTCCCCTCGCCCTCCCTTCCACCCGCCCCCGCCGCGCCCTCAGCCGTGTGTTTACTGATTCGTTAGCTATGTTTACTTGGAAGGCTATCCCGGCCACCGTTTTTCCCGTATCTTCCTTATACTCATCTGCCGTCTGAGGGGGCTAACGGGACTGAGGGGTAGAATCCGCCCGCCACAACACATCCCTCGGCGACGCTACTGCTCTTCCCGGTGATGGCGCATCCAACAAGAAACTCCGGTGTTCATGATTGTTGGAGTATTCGGACCCGTTGCGAGCGGAAAGACATTTCTCCTCAAACAATGGGTTCAAAGCCTCAACAGAGTGGTCATCTTTGATTCGAGGGGGGAGTTTAGTGAGTACGTATCGTTTCAAACCATTTGGACAAGTCCAAGGAAACTCCTCGAGACCGTGCAAAGAAGAAATCTCGCGCGTACCCCCCTCTGGTAAGAAAATAGGGGATGGAGGGGGGAGGGAGCATTTTGCCGTCGCCATACACTAACCCGTCAAACGCTCTCGGGGGTTATAGGGACTGAGGGGAAAATGCTACACCCAACCCCCCCTGGGGGTACGCGCGAGTGTGAAGGCGGCGGGGCTAAGTAGAGCGGAGAGACTGTGTGGAGCGGGTCAGGGTGGAGAGGCGAGAGGAACTGAGGGTCAGAAGGGGAGCGGGGCGTCTCGAAGAGTTTGCTGAGTCTACTAGCGGGTGAACTGAATATCGATCCGTTTCCCATCCATCGTCGTTGCCTGAACTACGTCGCGGTTCCAATCTCCTGGGATTGGATCTGTTACCGCTCTCATGTTTCGCCGTAGTCTGTTGAGGAATCCCGCCATGTCAGGGTTTACTCTTTGCGGAATCATACTCGGGGAAGCATCGAACGCAATCAAAGATGACCCCTCTGTTAAGGCTTTGAATCCACTGTTTAAGGAGAAATGTCTTTCCACTTGCCACGGGTCCGAATACTCCAACAAACCGGGAAATGTCTCAATCCTGGTCGGAGTGAACCTCCATGGAGGGAAAGGGAGTGAGATCCCTATCACCACGGGTCGGTCTTTGCTTTTTGATGGTGCAGATTGTGGGGTGGGGAGCTGAGTCCCAAGAGAAGTAAACTCATCCCCATGGTCAAAGTCGCGAGCCCACGATTGTATCTGGAGGGAGAGCGAATGGCGTGCAGCATCACTTCTGCCGTATCGTTCTGCCATAGCTGGCAAAAATGCTCTGTCCCGGTTGGGCCGTCATCCCGGTGACGTTCCCTTGCGTATCTTCGAGTCTCAAGTCAGGCTCGCGGGGCGCGGGCGGTCGTCGGGGAAGCGAGGGGGGCGAGTGCCCGAACTCACAGTAGGATGTGACTCGAATCACATCCCGTCTGTTCGGAGAATGCGATGCTGCCTCAACCTGGAAGGAGAAGGACATGCAGAACTCATCCCTTGTCGCCGCGATCGAGAAATTGGCAATCGCTGGAGAGCAAGCGGGATTCAGTGTCGAGCAGATGATTCAGCTTCTCAATGACGGAATGACTGTCGAAAGACTCCTCGACCTCATTACGTTGCGTCACCAAATGCCGAATCCGTATCGAGTACCGAACCTTGCCGAACTACCCTCTCAACTCCCGATACAGTGAGGGCCGCAATGGCTAAATTAATGATTCCAGTTCTTGTGGTAGACGATTACGAAACTTGGCGTCGTTTTTGCTCTGCTGCGCTTCAGGAACAACCGGAATTGCAGGTTGTTGCTGAAGGGGCAGATGGTTTAGAAGCGATTCGAAAAGCTCAAGAACTGCAACCAGACGTGATCCTGCTGGACATCGGACTACCGACGCTAAACGGAATCGGAGCGGCGCGGCAAATCCGCGAGCGTGTTCCAAAGTCGAAAATCCTCTTCGTGAGCGAACATCGATCTCCGGGCATCGTACGAGAAGCCTTGAGCACGGGGGCGGACGGCTATGTCATCAAGTCTGATGCGGCAAGAGAACTGTTGCCCGCTATAAAAGCGGTTCTCGAAGGTCAGCAGTTCGTCAGCGCCGGTTTGTCTCTGCAAGGTCTTATGACTTCAGACACAGGAGCTTCGGAACGCGAGCGTCGAATCGAAATCAACCCCTATCTGCAATTCGGGCGCAGCGGATATATTCCCGAGTTCTTAGCATCAATCATTGATGCGACTGACGCTGATTTCGGCAACGTTCAACTCTTCGATTCTCAAAATCGGGTGTTGAGAATTGTGGCGCACCATGGGTTTCAGGCTGAGTTCCTAGATTACTTCGATATTGTGAGTGTCAAGGACGACTGCGCTTGCAGCAGGGCAATGAATGGGCGCTCTCGCATAGTCGTTATAGATGTCAGCAGCGACCCGATCTATTCAGACGATTCGAGGCGCGTGATGCTGGGGGCGAAAGTGCGTTCACTTCAATCGACTCCACTGATCGATTCGTGGCGGAACTTCATCGGTATGGTTTCCACACACTACATCCATGCCAGACCACCTCTACTGCACAGGTTGAAATACGTAGATGATCTTGCCGAGTGCTTCCTTGCGAAGATAAATACGTTAGATCAACAGTCGGGAAATAAAGCAGGGGCAGTTGCGTAAAGCGCGGGCCTGTGTCGCCTGGCGCGATCTTCGACTCTCAAGATATCGCCGTTTCACGCATTGGCACTGAGGACACCATGATTGAAGACTTATTTGAGCTGATCGGGGGACGGAGAACTATCGAGGCTGCTACGAAACTCTTCTACGACAAGGTCTTGAAGGATGATAATTTGCGCCACTTCTTTGAAGGAGTTGACATGGCACACCTCCGGTCTCGGCAGGATATGTTTATTTCCATGCTCCTCGGCGGACGAGTGTATACAGAGAAAGGTATTCATGACGCCCATGCCCGATCTAGAGATCACGGTCTGAGCGATGCGCACTTCGACCAGTTCCTCAAGCACTTTCGCGCAGCCCTGGAAGAAGTGGGAGTCAAACCGGAGAATGCCGAGACAATCAGGAAACGTCTGGAACGTCAGAGAGGCACTGTACTGGGTACATGAAGGCATGCGCCATCCGGCCCGGTTCGCTGATTCTGTTAGCCGGAGTTCTGTTCTGCTTCATATTGTTCGAGTACCTTCAGACACTTTGCTAACTTGATCGACCGCACGGGTTCTGGCCGACAGATTTTCTCCAGCGTATGCTGGTTGATCCCACGGCGCATGAATTCTCGCCTCGGAACCTGCGCGATCCGTGCCAACTGCTTATCGTCTGCCATCGCGTTTCCTTTCCGCCTGTACTCAGTGGCTTTGAAATCCAGCAGACTAGGGTCTTCGCCTTCCCCCGAGTGCCGGTCGGATTCCTTCCCGATGTAGATCGGCGGCCAGTTTGCGACGATGTGGGCGCGCTGCAACAGTCCCCGTGTGTTAGGTCCGCACGGCATCCCATGCGGGTCGAGACTTTTCGCTTCAGGATGACTTGGTAGGACTCCAAGAGCATGAAGAAATTCCTTATTAGTGCTCTGCGAGCGTCATATTCGCTCGTCAGCTCGTAAACGCGAGACCGTTGGTCGTGGATGTTGATGCACTTTGCGCGCATCCACTGTTCGCGCTCCGACGTGAATGATGTAATGAGTGTGCACTTGGTGGGATCGACGTTGGTGGGATAGCCAAACGGGGCTATTTGCGGAATCATCATGAAGTTGTTTGGTCGCGTCAACGGTGACTTCGCGAGATTCTTCAACATGTGGTGCGGCGTTCCTGGGTGGCGCGGTATTCTCGGCGTCCGCTACCCTTCCCATTGCTAACAACTCGCTCACTTCGTCTCTCAACGGCCCCCTCAGTGGCGGTGGCGGATTTGCGGATTCCTACTATCAGCCCCTCATTCTAGGCTGGCGTAAGCAGCGCGTTGCTGTTCGGGCGATATATGGGTTTCTTGCCCCCACTGGAAGATTTAGTGCAGGTGCAAACACGAATGTTGGTTCGGGATACTGGACCTCCGTAGTTGCGAGTGGACAGACCATATATCTGACAGGGAACAAACAAACCGCTTTGTCTGCCTTTCAGATGTACGAATTTCACGGCAGCCAAGAAGGCACGATGGTTCATCCTGGACAGACCTTTAACCTCGATTATTCGCTAACCCACACTTTTCCGTTGCAACCGAGCTTACGCCTTCAAGTTGGATTGGCGGGTTACGGGCAGACGACCGATAAATACGGACCGACGATTACGCCGGAACAGGCGTCAGCACACTACAAAGTTAACGCTCTGGGGTTCGCAGCCAATGCAATGCTGCCCCAGCGAAAGTTGAGCATCGGCATCAAGTATTTTCATGAATTTGAGTGCAAATCTACTTATCAAGGATATACGCTCCAGATTTCCGGGGCGGTTACCTTTTAGGACGATTCAAGCCCAGATTTTGTAGAGTTCGCTAGCCCGAGCCAGTTCCCGGGGACACTCGCACCCCGCACCTGTCTCTCCGCTCATCGCTCACCCCGCGCGCACTCCGCCCTCGGTGGCCTTACTGCTCTCCCCGGTTGATCGCGCTCGCCATCATCAGGTTTGTTCCAGAACATACCCCCAGGGGGTTGGGTGTAGCAAAATCCCCTCAGTCCCTATACTCCCGTCAAACGCTCTCGGGGGTTATAAGGGATACGGGGGTGAAATCAGGACAGATTCCTGACATACACCACAGGGTATCTACACGTAGCTCCCTGTCCGACATAGTCTGCAAGCGCCACAGCGTGTGCTCACCGAGACTCTAGGACTGCGGGAGCCTAAGGCGACCGGGGCCGTTCTCAGCCACAAGTGGCCACTCGTTGGCTGAAGGCTATGATGTAAACACCGAGATTTTTGAGCTGTCAGAGATAGGCGATGAGCACCACGATTGAGTTCGAGACACGGAGATTGCTACTGAGACAGTGGAGACCGGCGGATCGCGAACCATTTGCGGCACTCAACGCTGATCCTATTGTCATGGCGTATTTCCCTGCACGATTGGCGCGTGGGGAAAGTGATGCACTAGCGGACCGTTGCGAACGCCTCATAGCAGAGCGCGGATGGGGAGCATGGGCGACGGAGATCAAGGCAACGGGAGAATTCATCGGTTTTGTGGGGTTACATATCCCGCAGGACAATCTCCCAATGTCGCCTTGCGTTGAAATTTTGTGGAGGCTGGCGCAAGCGCATTGGCATCAAGGGTTCGCTACTGAGGCAGCCCGAGGCGCTTTGCATATTGGCTTCGAGGTATTGGGGTTGCCAGAGATTGTATCGTTCACAGTGCCCTCAAACATCCGTTCGCGTGCAGTCATGGAGCGTCTGGGCATGCGAATGGACGCAGCCACGTTTGAACATCCCGGCGTCCCAGATGGGCACGTACTTCGAACACACTGTAATTATCGCTTGTCCCGCGATCGTTGGCTTTCCAGTAGAGTGGGCGAAGACTCTTGCACATGCAAGTTGGTTAAGACCGTCCAGTCCGATTCATAACGCCAAGGTTGCTGAGGCCTACTCCGCCCACTGTTGTTAACAGGCTCGTAAATTGACCCATTTTGAGCGCAATCGGGATTAACAACAATTACGAACGTGTCGCTATACCGAGGACAATTTCCAACCAACGCGGTAATGCGGTCGGCACGATTTCGCGTCTTGCTTGAATCATCCACCAGTGGTTGTGAAAAGCTAATTCGGCATCGCCTTTTTCTGATAAGCGCCGGTCAACACCCTCACCGGCAGCCAATACTTGCGGTCGCTCCATGACGACTGTCGTCTTTTTCTTGCTCAACCATGTGTCACGTGCGCAATGAAACAAATAAACATGCGTCCCGTAAGCCTCCCCGTGGACTACGCGACTGAAGATAACTTTCCTCTTATTTGCAAAGACAACGGGAAGAACCTCGATGAACGGCACGCTGTTCCAGTCGAGCGGAACAAATCCGAGGCTGGTAATGACCCGTTCATATTCTCGGCGCCGAACAGCTCGGAGTACCAAAACGGCGACTCTGCAGATGAAGAGCAGAGCGAGGACTGCAAACGTAACTGCACTGGCCTTGCTGCGAGTTGTTTCGCTCCACGCGTGCGCGGCACTCACGACTGCGCAGAACACCCACACCATGATGACGGCGTAGCCGTTTTCAAAGTTGAAAAAGTTGAAAACAATGCGCTTTAGCGTAGGCCACATTGCGTCGGAGTATAGCAAGCGGCTGCTGTTGTGAACAGGCGATGTCCCCTCTATGAAGTCATCGGCCCTGTCAAGTAAAAAGTAGACACACTCTCCCTCGGGCGTGGCTTCGAGTATGCGGGCAGTGGCGAGGGTCAGCCCATCTGGACGCCTTGGGGGCCTAAAGGAAACAACCACTCGCACCCTCATGCGCCGACTTGAGATTGGGTCGTATTCCACGCTTTCGGCGAAATTTCGCCTTTTCCCAACCCTGTAGGAAAGCTCCAGATTTCGGCGGCCGGCGGCAGAGACCCGCGCTGGCGACGCGACGGAAAAGCTCTCTACTTTATCGCTTCGGACAGAAAGTTAAACGCGGCTGAACTGAAAGAGAGCAACGGCTCGCTGCAAGTGTCGTCCTTGCGATCCTTGTTTCAGACCAAGATCACGTGGCAAAACGATGGCTATGATGTGTCCCCAGACGCCGGCCGATTCGTCGTGGACACGATCTCGACCGACGAGACTCCGTCGCCGCTCAGCCTGGTCCTGAACTGGACTTCGGAGTTGAAAAAATGACCCCGGCCACAGGTACCAGAACTCTCAGTTCGATGCGCTCTTGCCTTGTTGCGAAATAAGGCGCGGCCGTTCGAAATGCCTGTCTCTTTTGTGCGTCGCGCCCGAGTGTCGGGCTAACCGTAAATTGGTTGAGCTAGCAGCACCATCGTGTCGCGGCCAAGGAGGACCGCGAACGATGTCAGGCGCACGCATTCGCTAAACGCACGCATCCTAAGCCGAAAGCGGTCCTTCGATTGCCCGTTTTGGACCAAGCCAAGAAACTTCGCTCCGCGCGCAAACGATTCAGCGATTGTTCGGACTCTCGGGGGTAATCCTACTTCCCCCGGAAAAACGGCTCCACCCCCAGGTCCGGCGGGTCATGGCGGCGTCTCGCTATATCGTGGGGTGCCCCCTTCGGGACTGGGGGCTGGGGCGCGGCGGGCGGGACGAGCGGAGAGCTGGGACACAAGCATCCTGTGCACACCTCAGTTGGAGGCCTGCCGTGCCCTTCTGGCCTTGCTCCGAGCCGACCCCGGCTTCATTCATATCGCAGTGCAACCAGGGGATCCACTCGGGCGGCACGTCGAGCCGGAAACCAGCAGGCTAGGAATCCGGTCGCGAGCAGCACAACGGGTACGCAGGCTAACGTCCACGGATCATAGGCTGACACTCCCCAGAGCTGAGTGGCAATGATTCGCCCCAATGCGACACTGAGAAGCAATCCGAGCCCCACGCCAATGGCCACGAGCTGGAGGCCCATGCAGATGACCATGGCGAGCACATCGGAGCCCTGCGCGCCGAGTGCCATGCGAATTCCAATTTCCTGGGTGCGTCGCGCGGTGGCGTAAGACAGCACGCTGTACACTCCGATGGCGACAAGGATCAGCCCGATCGCGCCAAAGATCGTCATGAGCATAAATCCGAATCGGGGAGTGGCGTAAGAGTACTGGCTGATGTATCCCTCCAGACTACCCTCGAGGGTCAGGGCGACGTTTGAGTCCGTGGCCCAGACTTCGTGGCGGACGGCGTTCAGCAGGGTAAGCGGATCCTTTGCCGTGCGCACCAGAATGCCACCATACGGCAACGCCGTGACGGTATAGGGGATCCAGATCTCCGGCATGGGAGGATCCTGGAGCCCTAGGTTCTTGGCATCCGCGACCACGCCGATGATCTCGAACATGGGTTCGGGCACCTCGTCCTGCAATTCGGCAAGGTGCGCGATCCGTACTTGTCGGCCGATAGGATTGTCTCCTGGCAGGTAGTTCTTCACGAACAACTGGTTCACAACCGCGAGTTTACGCGCGCCATTGACCTCCGCCTCCGTGAAGGATCTTCCTTGGAGAAACGGCATCTTGAGAACTAAGAAATAACCCTCGCTACACTGTTGGAATATGGCATACCATTTCTTTGAGTGGGTCTTCCCCGGAATTTCGATTTCCATGCCCCAGCCCCCATAGAGGGGGATGGTACTCATCTCAGTGGCGGCTACCACACCCGGCAGAGCCTCCAGGCGCAACAGCAAAGGCCGATAAAAGCCAGCCACTTGATCGGCAGTCTTGTAGCGGCCTTCGGGAAACGGGAGCCTTGCCATTAGCACGTGATCGGGTGCCAAGCCGAGGTGCACTTCTCGCAGTGCAACAAAGCTTCGCATCAGGAGGCCGGCAGATACCATCAGTGTGAGCGAGAGCACGACTTCCACTACAACCACCGCCTTACGAAGTTCTCCGTGACGGAAACTGCCGCTGAGGCCTTTGCCCGTGTCGCGCAAGCCCTCGTGTAAGTCTTTTCGGGCTGCCTTGAGCGCCGGAACGAGTCCAAACGTGAGGGCGGTCAGGAAAGTTACTCCGAGAGTGAACAGTAGCACCGCCGAGTTGAGGCGGATGACCGTCTCTGCCGGGATAAAGTCTTGCGGTGTGAGCGCGACCAGGAATTTCAACCCGCCCCAAGCCAGCAGAGTTCCGAGAACAGCACCGCCTATTGCGAGGATCAGGCTCTCCACGAGCAGCTGAAGGATCAAACGGAGGCGGCTTCCACCCAAAGCGGAGCGAATGGCAAATTCCTTCTCGCGGGTGGTGGCCCGGGCAAGTAGAAGATTGGCTACGTTTGCACAAGCGATGAGCAACAGCAAACCAACCGCCGCAAACACGATGTAAAGAGTCGTGCGGAAGCGGCCGACGACCATATCGGTGAGAGATGGAATGTCCACGGTAAAGTGCTTCGGATAATATTTTGGGTAAGTTGTGGCAAGCCGGTTGGCGATGACGGTCATATCTGCGACCGCCTGCTTAGGCGACACGCCTGGCTTTAAATGTCCCAGGAAGAACCAAAAATGCTGGAAATTCCCGGCCTCGACTGTCGTACGGCTGGGCTTTTCTGGAATCCACAAGTCTGCGTCACCCCATGCGAAACGCGGTGGCATGATGCCGATCAGGATTCGCGCCGTGCCGTTCAACACGAAGGTCTTGTTCAAGATCGTGGGGTCGCCAGCAAACTTCTTGACCCAGGTCTTATAGCGAAGCACGAACATCGGGGGGGCGCCTGGTTCGTAGTCGACTGGTTGCATCGCTCGGCCGAGGAGCGGACTCATGCCGAGAAATTCAAAGGTGCCGGGCGTTACGTAGTTACCGGTCAGCAGGTCGGTGCCTTCGCCGGAGCGATACAACACGTCCACACTGTCATTGGCGATAATTCGGTCAAAAACATGATTCTGCTCCACGTAATCCAAGAATTCTGGCCCGATGAAAGCGGTGCGCCCGCCGGGCTCATTATCTTCCGTGTTGTGGATTTGAAGGCACATGTAGCGGTCGGAATCTGGGTAGGGAAAGGGTTCCATCAAAACGTTCTCGAGAACGCTGAAAATGGCGGTGGATGCCCCAATCCCCAGCGCCAAGGTGAGAACGGCCACTACAGCGAAGCCGGGTGTCTTGCGTAGATTTCTAAGCGCATAATCGATATCCTGCCGGATCGATTCGGACCACCTCGGGTGTCGCAGTTTCTGCCGCATCTTAATCTCCTGCCACCCCAGTTCTGCCCTGTCTCAACTCATTACTCTGGACAGAACGCCCCGCGACTTTTTCGCGGTAATGCTTCGGGAATCAAAGAGCAACATCATCCGTTTTCCCACTCGTAGACCTTGTCGTCCTGTCCAAAGTGCAGCCGCCAATTCTGTGCCTCATCCGAGACGCGTAGCAGGCTCTTGATGTTCCAAATGCCGTCTTTCGTAATCTCAATCTTAAAGCGGAATGCTCCTCGGTTCGGACCAATTATCGAAACGACACTGCGAAGGGCAGAAGCAAGACCCTTGGCCGAACCGGACCCACCAGGAAGAACAATTACACCTGCATTCCGGTGAGGTGGAAATCGTCGGTCATCCAGGAAGTCCTGATCGTGCGTGAGCAAGATACGCTCTCGGGGGTTATAGGGACTGAGGGGATTTTGCTGCACTCCAACCCCAGGGGGTATCCGGTCGGCGCGGGCGGCGCCACTCATTAAAGATCACAGAAAAAGGACCTATTCGGCACAACGAGCTCAGGATGAATCAGGTGCGAAAACATTGCGCTGGGTGATCGGGATCGCCCTGCTCATTCTATCTACGTTCTTTTGGTTCTCTGCCTCTCGATTCATAACGCGCGCCACATAGGCTAATGTTGTCGGGCGAGATCGCGGATCTGGGTGAGGTAGCCGACGTAAATTGGAATCGGAATATCGGGGGAGTCGCCGTCGTTGAGGAAATGCTCGAGGCGGATCTCGATGGGGATGGAGCCGATGACTTCGCCGAAGCGCGGCATCCGCAGATATTTCACGTGCCAGATTTCGAGCATGAGGGAGCGGAAGTTTTCGCTGATGAAGGGCATCTTACGATCGCCCAGATATATCGCGTCAAAGTGCGAGTGGGCGAGGGTGGCGCGGAGGGGGTCATCCGGAAGGGAGAAGGTGTAGACGAGGTGCAAGACGTCGGCGAGGTCTCCCCAGATGACTTTTTCTTCGAAAGCGCTGAAGCGGAAGGGCGCGGCGGTGCGTTGCTGCGCGGCACGAGCGTGCTCGGTGGGTTGAAGGTTGTGCATGGTGAGTTGGTCGCGAAACCAGCGAAGGCGGTCGCTCTTGAGGTTGAAGCGCAGGAACTCGATGGCGTAGGCGTTCGCGAGGTAGAGGCTGGGATCGGCGTCGAGACGCGCGAGCCAGGGCGTCCAACTCTGATGCTCGAACGTGGTGAGGAGCGCCTTGAGGTCGGCGACGGTAGTGTCGCTGTGATATTTGACGGCTTGCCAAAAGTGCTCGGTGGAGTCGTAGGTGGCGCCGTACAGCGGGATGCCTTCGGCGATTGGGTACCAATTGGAGAGGACACGTGCAGGAATGGAGGGAGCGGCGCTCCAGCAATTGATGGCGTGTTTCCATTTTTGCTGGACGGCGACGAAGGCGTCGGCGTATCCGACCGGAGTGGGTTCGGTGACTTGGGCGAGTGCGCGCCGGAGTTCGTCTTCGGTGTGCGTGAAGAGTGTTTCGAAGGGACGCTCGTCGGTCATGGAGACGACGCGACTCTCGATGCCACGGCGAAGGAGTTCGCGGGCGAGTTCTTGCCGCTTGACGTCGTCGAACGCGGGGTTGCCCGGCCAGCGATGGACTTGCGAGTCGATGTAGGGAAACAGTTCGGAGAGCGATGCGAATTCGATGAATCCGTGGAGGGCGAAGTTGACGGGGCGGCCGTCCTTGGTGATGACGGTGGATGGGGTGACGAGAGCTTGAATGGAGATCTCCTGAGCACGGAGAGTGGCGCAGAAAAATGAGATCAAAAGTGCGGGATAAAGGAGTCGCACGAGCGATTTCATGGCAAGGGATGATGCCACTGATGAGGGGATGGTTCAAGTTGTGGGCAAGAGTCGCGAGTTGCGAGCACTGAGTACCAAGCTGTACGAAGAACTTCGGGTGCGGAAGTTGCGCGCGCAACAATGTTCTTCTGGCGGTCTCGACTTGCCGCAAGGACGTGCTTGTAATTCACTAGACCTGACGATATGGGCTTGGGCTATGAGATTTTGGGGAACTGCTGTAGCGATGCAGTCTCGGCAGTCACCGGGCGGTGGGGTGTAAGAAACCGCGTAAACCCATCGCTCAATTACAGGAACTAGCTTGATTTCCTCAGTCATCTTCGGGCTCGAGGAAGACGCGCATGCCCGCAAACGGTTTGCTGTCCATGTTCACTACTACCGAGAAATCCCTCCCCCGTTTCCACTCAGGGAAAGACTGCGAGTATGCCTGCGCGAATACCGCGCCACCCTGGAAGCCTTGCTGACGTTTGCTTACCCGGACAAAACTGTTCATGTCCATCATGATGGAGTTTTGGCCGGTTGCCAGTATTTCGCCCTGTGGTCCCTTCTCTTCACCCCGTGAGAAAAAAACAAAGAGGTTTGAACCACGAATTTGGTCGGCGATGCGAGTGTGCCCAGCGTTCGCCTTTGCGTATGATAAACGCCATGCCGAAGGCGATCGTAGCGATTGGTGGAGGCCAAATAAGAACTAGGGGAACTGCTGCAATTGATCGAGAGATCATTCGCCTCGCCAACAAAAAGAATCCCAGTCTTCTCTTCATTCCAACCGCTAGTGCGGATTCCGACACATATTGGAAGCGCGTTCAGGAATACTTCGGCAGATTCCTGAAATGTAAAACCGACGTTCTTTTCCTCATCAAGGAGCAGCTTTCCCGAGAACAGATTCAGAGGAAAATCGCAGCCGCTGACATCATTTACGTGGGCGGCGGAAACACGCTACTCATGATGCGACTTTGGCGGCGGTTGGGAGTCGCGAACCTTCTCAGAGCGGCCTACGAAAACGGAACGGTGATGGCTGGCATAAGCGCGGGATCGATCTGCTGGTTTGAGTCCGGGCATTCGGATTCCATGTCCTTCTACAACCCACGGAAATGGGAGTACATAAATGTGACAGGTCTGGGCCTTCTCAAGGGCATCCATTGTCCGCACTACAACAGCATGACGCGCGGCATCCCCAGGAGAAAACACTTCCGCCAGATGATTCGCAAAACGGGAGGAATCGGCATTGCGATCGAGAACAACTGCGCCATCGAGTTCCTAGACGGACGGTTTTACAGGGTCATAAGCTCGCGAAGCTATGCTCACGCCTATCGAGTGCATAAGAAGCGCGGAACAGTGGTCGCGGAGAGGATACCTCAAGAGATGGGACTTGCACCCATCGAGTTGCTCTATCGCGGCTCGCGCTCCGCTGGGTGAAGCGCCCCCAAGCTGCGACTGTTTCTTCTAGGTTGGTCAGCTACGCCGTCCGGCTACCCTCCTCTCCCGCTACCTTCGCACCCTCCCAGCTCCCGCCCGCCTAGCCCCAGCCGGGGGGGCGGGCCACGACATATCGAGACCCCGCCAGGCCCACGGACCCTTGGGTGGAGCCGTTTTCCCGGGAGAAGTAGGATAGCCCCGGGAAACGGGTTATAGGAACTGGGGAAAATTCCAAACCCAACCCAGGGCGTATCCCATCGCCCGGTCGGAGGCGCGACGAGGGCAGCTTGAGGCGAGTTGTGCGGGGCGCGGACAGCTGACGCGTGATTTGCTGGTGATCTGTTAGTTCTGACAGAAGGGAGTAACCCTCAGAGGTGCTAGTCTGTCCGACTTGAACTCGTCTGTTAGAACCCGGGGCTGATTACGAATTGTTTCAGGAGGAAAGCGAAATGCCAAAGTTCGATGTTACAAAGCTGAACGTAGCCATTGACCGCCTGCTGGAGCTCACCACCAATCCCAGGCATCGTTTTATGCTTCAAGCCTACAGCCGACATCGTTATCTGGAAGTAGCCGGTCGATACGAAGAAATCTTTGCCCCGGATATGATGAACATGCATCCTGTGTATGTCTTCAAGGGAGCTGGCAACGATGCGACGCTCACTGGACAGGATGCCGTCAAGAGCCTGTATCGCTTCTGGGCGGAGACTGCGGCATAGGTACTGCCCAGCTGCACCACATACCTGGCAGAGTTGGCCACAGCCCGCCGGATGCGGCCATGCCGCCTCGCAACTGTTCAATCGTAACGTCCCAATGCTCGAGGTTCCAAACTTGGAGGCACGGTGAAACCTAAAGCCGCATTCTCTTGTCTGGTTTTTGCTTTGGTGTCGGTGCTCACAGCATGCTCGCCGTCGAGCACGAAGACGTCCAGCCAACCTGGTGTGGAACAGGCGGTCAGTGACGCGGTTGACGCTTACATCTACGGCTATTCGCTTGTCACCATGGATATGACGCGGCGCCAGATGACCAATGTCGCCGTACCCGATCCAGGGCATGCGCCTATGGGTCAGCTGGTTAGGATGCGTACCTATCCTGCCGTTGACTACCACGCTGTTACCGCTCCCAACGCCGACACGCTATACACCACCGCCTGGCTCGATGTCTCGAATGAACCATGGATCCTCAGTGTCCCCGACATGGGTGACCGCTACTACCTGCTGCCTATGCTTAGCGGGTGGACTGATGTGTTCCAGGTTCCCGGAAAGCGCACCACCGGCGACAAGACCCAGACGTATGCGATTACTGGTCCGAACTGGTCGGGCACGCTGCCCGAGGGCGTGACCGAATACAAGTCACCAACTGGTCTCGTCTGGATCCTTGGCCGTATCTACTGCACCGGTACGCCGGATGACTATGCGAAGGTCCACGCGCTTCAGGACAAGTTCTCGCTGGTGCCGCTTAGCTCCTATGGCAAGCCGTACACACCAGTTCCGGGCACGGTCGATGCCAGCTTTGACATGAAGACCGCCGTCCGCGACCAGGTAGATGCCCTGAGTGTGAACGACTACTTCAACTATCTGGCCCGTTTGATGAAGACCAATCCTCCTGCCGCGGGGGACGCGCCGATAGTCGAAAAATTGAAGGCAATCGGCCTGGAGCCCGGGAAAGATTTCGACCCCAACAAGCTGGGTGCCTTCGACAAGGAGGTCATCAAGACCGTGCCAAAACTGGCACAGGTCAAGATCATGGAATACTTCAAGAAGGCGGCCGAGCCGGTCAACGGATGGATGTATCTAACCAACGACATCGGCGTGTATGGCACAAACTACACCCAGCGCGCGTTGGTCACCGCTATCGGGTTAGGGGCGAATCGCCCGCAGGATGCCATATATCCGACCTCGCAGAAGGACGCCGATGGCCATGAATACGACGGCGCTTCCAAGAAGTACGTCATGCACTTCGACAAGGGCCAGATGCCTCCGGTAAACGGATTCTGGTCAATCACGATGTATGACAAGGATTACTTCTTTGTCCCCAATCCGCTCAATCGCTACACTCTGAGCGCGCGCAACAAGTTCAACATGAATCCCGACGGCTCGGTGGACCTGTATCTCCAGGCGGACTCGCCCGGTAAGGGCAAAGAGGCGAATTGGCTGCCGGCTCCCAAAGCGCAGTTCATTCCCATGCTGCGCCTGTATTGGCCGAAGGAAACGCCGCCTTCGATCATCGACGGCTCGTGGAAGCCGCCGACAATCAAGGTCGCATCGTAGTCGAGAACGCCACGAAAGTTGCCCACTCGGCCCTAGGTAAGCACACAGGCGGCCGACGCAGTGCTTCCATTGGGAGCAATGGCGAAGATGTCAACATCCAATACTATCTTTGAGCGGTTGCGGTTACCGGGTTGGCCTCGTAGCAGAACCTCGCACCGATAGCGGAGGTGCCCATGGCAAAACTCAAGCAGAGCGTTCCACAGCCTCGAACGGAGCGACCGAACATACCAGGCTACGGCATCAGCACGAAAAGAACTGGCATGCTGCCCTGGAAATGGGCCGAGAAGACACTCGCGGACTCTCGCGAATACTGGATAGTCACCGTCCGGCCCGATGGTCGGCCCCACGCCATGATCATTTGGGGGATGTGGTTCAACGGTGCGTTCTGGTTCGGCACAGGCAGCCACACTCGAAAGGCGCGAAACCTGGCCAAAAACCCCAATTGTATTGTGGGCACTCAGAATGCTGCTGAGGCCGTGATTCTGGAAGGAGTCGCAGAGTTGGTCACGGACGCAGATCTCAAGCGGAAGTTAGAACCGATTGCGCTCCACAAGTATGGGATGGGCGGAGGCGAGGGTTCCGGGCCCGTCTATCGTGTGAGACCACGACGCGTCTTCGGTCTCGTCGAGAAGACGTTTCCGAAAACCGCTACGCGCTGGACGTTCGACTGAACGCGACTGAACAACGTAATGACGATTGCAATCGGGGATCCTCATTCGGGATCTTTTGGCCGGTGAGTGTAATCGAGAGATTGAAAGGCAACTGACCAGCAGTACAGCCGGCACAATAAGGCTAAACCGACGATTGGTCCTTCCACTATGCGCGGGAGCAAGCATAAGCTGCCATAGCGCCGGGTGGCGTTTTTCTTCATAATACAGGGATGGCTCTGGTTGTTTTTCTCCGAGGCGTCAATGTTGGCGGACACAGAACCTTTCGCCCAAGCGTCGTGGCGCGAGAACTAAGCGACTATGATGTCGCAAATGTGGGCGCTGCGGGCACCTTTGTGGTCGGTAAACCCGGGTCTCGAACAAAATTCCGTGCAGCCTTGCTCCCCAAGCTGCCGTTCGAAACCGAGGTTGTGCTGTGTGAGGGGCGCGATCTAATGCGCTTGGAGGTGGAAAATCCATTTGGCACTAAGCCATGCCCCCCGGATGTGGTTCGGTTCGTGAGCATTCTGTCGAAAGCCAACGGCGTCCGGGCATCGCTTCCCGTCACGTTTCCCCCGGAAGGGGAGTGGTTGGTGCGCGTGATGGCGTCGGATAGGCAGTTCGTGTTTGGAATGTACCGTCGTCACATGAAGACAATCCGCTATCTTGGCGAGATCGACAAGCTGTACGGTGTGCCAGCGACGACACGGAACTGGAACACAATAGTTGCCGTCCTGCGAATTTTGAAGCGTCCGACGAACCCGCGATAACGAAGACCAGCCATCCATACCCGCTGGGAGTCAAAATAGAGCCGCCCGATTTAGGTTTTCATCGCGGCGCGAGGTTGGCTGCACGCTAACAGCCGTTAGCACCAGCAGGGTCCCGGTTTTCGCCAATCACCGAGATCTTTCTGCTAGAGTAGATCGTCAATTCAGGGATGGGGCATGCGACACAACACTGCCTGGCCGACCTTTCTCTTCCTCTTTTTCTGTTTCGCGATCGCGACGTCGGCAGCGTCGGCTCAGAACCTGCGGCTCTACGTGGACAACAGCGAAGGTGACGACGTCAGCGTCATCGACCTGAAGACGCTGAACACCGTAGATGACATCCGTCTGGCCGACAAGGTTCACGGGCTGGCGATCCAAGCGGATGGGCGGAGGTTGTTTGCGACCATCGAATCCGACAACACTCTGCGCGTGGTAGATACCTCGACCAACAAGGTCATCGCCACGATCCAGCTGACGGGACGTCCGAACCAGTGCGCGGTCACGCCTGACGGACACTATGTGGCGGTGCCGATCCGCGACAAGAATGCAGTGGACATTGTGGACGTGCAGCAGGAGAAGGTAGTGAAAACGCTGCCGGTGAGCAAGCCGCACAACGCGTTCAACGCCGGCAGCAATCGCTATTTGTTCGTGAGCGCGATGGGGGCGAACCAGGTCAACGTCATCGACCTGACGACGATGAGGTACTCGGCGAAGGTGACGGTGGGAGGAGTTCCCCGGCCTTACGTGGTGACGCCTGATGGCACAACGATGTACGTCGCGGTAACTGACCTGCACGGTTTCGTGAAGGTGGACGTGGCGAGTGGGAAGATACAGCGAATAGCGATGCCAGCCGAAAACCATACAGCGAAGCAACGTCCGTTCGAGCCGAGCAATACGCTGACCCATGGGCTGGCACTGTCGCCGGACGGGACGGAGCTGTGGGTCACGAGCCTGCTGGACAATAGCTTGTACGTCTACGACGTGAAGGCGAACAAGATCACGGGGCGGGTGCAGGTCGGCGATGGGCCGAACTGGGTGACGTTCTCGCCCGACGGGAAGTATGTGTGCGTGAGCAATACCGGGACAAATGATGTGTCGATCATCGACGTACGGGCGCGGCGCGAAGTGAAGCGGGTGAAGGTAGGGAAGGCGCCGAAGCGGATCGTAGCGGCGGTGCTCGGAGCCTAGCGAGTGGCTTACCTCCGGGCACCTGAACAATGCGACTAACCGCATGTAGCCGCTGAGGATGGAACTGTCCAAACCCTCCCAATAGTGCTCAGGGACCAGCGCTCAAAACCTAAAATCGCCAGCTTACAGTGGTTGTCACTTCCCACTTTTTCCCGGCGCTCCCAAGTGTGCTCATCGTAGTCCCCTATCCCCTCGCCGGGTAACATGCTCTACTGGAAAAGCGAAATGTGTGAGCCAACGAGCTCAAGAAGTTGCCGAAGTGCCGAGTATGAGAACACTTTCTAGGGAACCAGCAAGCTCGATCGTTCGCACTTGAGTCCAAGTCGGAAAGCAGCAACAGGAGAAAAAGAGTTGAAGGTCTATTGGATCGCGTTTTTCCTACTCGGCTCGGTCTTCACCTTCGCCGCGCCTAAGCCAGACCCGCGCCGCATTTGGATCACCGACGTGACCATCGTCTCCCCGGACAATCTCGCTCACCTTGACCGGGGCAGCGTGCTGATTGAGAGCGGACGCATTGCGCGCGTTGAGAGGAAAGCGAGCGTCAAGCCGCCCGCGGGCACAACCGTGGTCTCGGGCGAGGGAGGATTTCTCATCCCCGGCCTCATCGACTCGCACGTCCATCTCGCGTCTGTTCCCGGAATTACGCTGGAGTTAAACCTCAATTCCGACGATGCCCACGCCACGATGCTAGCGGATTACTACCAGCAACTCCCGCGTTCCTATCTCTATTTCGGGTATACCACGCTGCTTGACCTGGCCGTCGTCAAACGCGAGATACTCGACGAGTTCCGCCGCGCTCCGCTTCACCCCGACCTCTATGACTGTGGCCCCTCCCTGCCGCTGGCAAATGGTTATCCCATGTCCTTTGCGCCTCCCCCGCTGCGATTCCAGCTCTTTCCTAATTTCCTCTACGACCCGGCGCAGTCCGCCAGCATTCCCCCCGAGTACAGAGCACAGGATCACACTCCCGCTGCGGCCGTCGCCGCCGACAAGCGAACCGGCGCCATTTGCGTTAAGACCTACTTCGAGCACGGCTTCGGCAAGGATAGGAATCTGCCGGTAATCACACCTACCATGGCGGCAGGAGTCCGCAACGCCGCCACGCAAGACGGTTTGGTGATGATGATGCATGCCAATTCCTTCGAAGCCCAGCAATTCGCGGTCAACGCCGACGTGGACGTCATCGCGCACGGCATGTGGAATTGGGGAACGCTTGACCCGCAGCCCGAACTCCCGCTGGAGATCAAGACCCTGCTCGACCGCATCGTGCAAAAGAGAACGGGATATCAGGCGACGATGCAGGTGATGGAAGGACTACGCGCCTACTTCGATCCCGAGTACCTGAAGCTGCCCGCCATTCCCCAGGTCATTCCTGCGGCACTGTTCACGTGGTTCCAGTCGCCTGAAGGCAAGTGGTTTAGAGAAGAAATTGACGACGACAACAAGCCCGATGCGGAGGTGCGCGAGCGATTCGACCGCGGTCCAATCCGCCGCGTTCGACAGGTAGTCGGCTATCTCGCGGCGAGGAACGCCAATTTCCTGTTTGGCACCGACACACCCTCTGCTCCTACCTACGGGAACCTGCCTGGCCTGAACGGCTATCTGGAGATGCAGCAACTACAGGACGCCGGGTTGTCGCTCGAGCAGATCTTTAAGGCCTCAACCATCAACAACGCCCGCGAGTTCAAGCTCGACTTGCAGGTGGGAAGCATTGAGCCCGGCAAGATCGCGAACCTCGTGCTTTTGCGGAAATCACCGTTGGGGAGCCTAGAGGCCTACGACAGCATCGTGACCGTGTGGGTTCACGGGATGCAGATATCACGCGAGAGCCTGAGAGCCAAGTGATCTACCGTTATGGAGCGTTTGCACTGAATGTGTGGATTTGTCGTAACCTCCTGATAGCGCGAAATGACCAACGGTCAAGACATGGTAACGCCTTGGTTACGCCAACGATCGTTACGACATGGGCGATAAGGCATTGTTTCCGCAGTCCGACCGAGTAGGATGTCATCACGGGCGCATTCCGCCCTACACTCATCGCAATTTCAATCGCAAGGTATGGGGACGAATGCGATCCGAGAGTTATGAGAAAGAGTTCCCTACCATTGGCGCATGTCTTGGCTTTGGTTCCATGCCTCATCGCAGCTTGCGGTGATACCCAAGCGCAGACGACCAAAACTGGCACCTCCAAACCTCACGGCTCGCAGACAGCCTTGAGTTGCACAAAAGATCTGGAGTGCCTGTCCGGTCAGCGCTGCGGATTTACATCCGGTTGCAAGAGCAAAGGCAAATGCATCCTTCCTAGCAAGACCGTTCACTGCATAGATCCGGGTGGTCGCTGCGGTTGCGATGGTCGCCCGGTCGATATCTTTTGTGAGGTGGGCTCACATATCGAATACACATCGGCTCCCACAAATACGGTAGGCCCCTGTCCTAATGCGTCCTCCCGATAGGCGGACGCTGCTCATCCGAGGGCTGGGCAGACCTTGCGGCGTTCCTACAAACTCCTAGAAGTTGTGCCAGCGCCTTTGTAAGCTGAGATTCAAGCCGCACCCGGACTCTCGTGCGAACGGCTTTGGTGGAGCGGTACGCTGGCTTCCACTCGCGTTCCTCCCCTCGGGGAGGAAGTGATCTTGATCCATCCATCTACGGATCGCACCCGTTGACGCATGCTCGCGAGCCCTAAGCCAGCTGTTTCGCGATTGAAGTCGAAGCCAACCCCGTTGTCGGCGATTCGCAGCGATATTCGTCCAGCGTCGGCTCTAAGTTCCACCTGCACGTTCTTGGCCTGGCTATGCGTGATGATATTGTGCAACGCTTCTTGTGCGACACGATATAAACAAAGCGAGATTGAGGGCGGCAATGGGTGCGGCAAGGTGTCCATCGCTAAGTCAATCGAGAGGTGCTTTCCATTCCGGATTTCATCGCACAGTCTCTTCAAAGCACTGGCCAGGCCTAGATACTCCAGTTGGCTCGGATAAAGACCGTGTGAAATTTCTCGTGCCGTAGTGGAAATCGACGAAAGCTGATTGGACAGATCCGTCAAACCCGGCTGCAAAGCCCCCTCGGATTCTTTGAGCAGGTCATTCAGCTTTATCTGCACCAGCGCTAACTCTTGTCCGAGGTCGTCATGAAGTTCATGGGCGATCCGCTGACGTTCTTGCTCCTGAGCCTCGATCAGGCTGCCACTCATCCTGCGCAGCGACTCTTGGGAACGTCGTGCATCGGCTAAGACGGCCGACAGAAACATGAGCGGCACAACCACTATGCAAAAGAGTATGTGCAGCGACAGGATGTTCTGCGACATGGATGCGTAGGGGAAGAAGGGTTCTCGCCCGTGCATCGTGTACCAGATCGAGATCAGCGCGACGCACAACAGAGAGAGGCTTACCCCACCCAAACCGAATCGGACCGCAGCCCATAACAAAAGAGGAAGGGGAACATAGAGCAGCGCCGGTGTGCTCGCCAGTGATACGGGCTGGAAGCCGAATACCAAAATGCTGACCAGCACTGTCCCAACCGCCAGGAGTCCCGCTTCGCAACATCGGGCGACGCTAGCCTTCCGAATCCAGGAAATGCCCTCTGAGCTTACGAGCACGATGGTTGGAACAACGGTCAGCGCGGCCAGAGCATTGGTCCAAAATCGCTGGGTCCCGAGTGGCCAATACCCGCGGCCCCAGCCCGTGATGACGACCGCGGCAGCGTCCAGGAAGGATGTTGCTAAAGGTGCAATCAGAACACCAAACACCACGAAGATCAAAACCCCGCGTACGCTGTCGAGCACCGTTCTTCGATGGGTGAGTCGTGTAATGCCAAAGGCACCGATCAACGCTTCCATCGTGTTGGTTACGAACCAGCCGAACGCCGTCCACACCGGCACTCCGGCTTGCAGTTGAGCGAACATGTGGGCTGGAAACACCGCCAAGAGAAACGTCCACCATATTGGTCGCGGAGCCAACAGAAAGGCCGCTAGAAGAATGGCGTTGGATGGCCAAAAAGCCGAATTCGGCTGCCCACTGGGAGTCAAGGCAAAACCGATCCGCGTTCCCACGTAGTAGCCGATTCCCACCAGCATCGC
Source organism: Terriglobales bacterium (assembly GCA_035623335.1). GTDB lineage: Bacteria > Acidobacteriota > Terriglobia > Terriglobales > Acidobacteriaceae > JAFAGX01. The sequence goes on along the minus strand of DASPTQ010000042.1, from coordinate 36,998 downwards.
GGACTTCAAGGTCCGCAGGACCCGCTCAGCCGGAACCGAAGACTCGCAGGTTTGAGAGGGTTGGTCGAGCTCGCCACGGAATTTTGCCAGGGAAGAGACCGACGCGCCACTACTGACCATGGGTCACCTGTGCAGTGAGCAATTAAGCCCATGCCATCTTGTATTGAATCGTTCCGAGTCTTTTTAGTTACGCGAATCGAGGAAGAGAAGTTAGTTCGCGCGTCATTGAACGTATTATAGAGCGGTAGGGCACTGGTCGCCACTACGTTCCCATAGCCCGTCTGTCGGGCTTTTCACAAGACCCGGACCCGATCTCCCTATACAGGATCAAGGGTATGGGGTGCAGCCCCACAACCGATGTAGACTGCGGCAAGTGGCCCGATGAGCAGACCGTTCGCCAGGTATCCTCACCTAGCCCATGCGCCGGTTCGGCGTCATGGCGGCCCGACTTAATCTCATGGCCAAGATGGTATTGATCGTCGATGACAACCCGGTGATTCGCCGCTCCCTCTGTGAGCTGTTCACACAGCAGGCGGACTTTGCGATTTGTGGCGAGGCCGAAAACGGGCTGCAGGCAATTGAGAGAGCTCAACAACACAAACCGGACCTGATCGTACTGGACCTTGTGATGCCCGGCATGAGTGGCTTGGAGGTTGCCCGGGTGATCAACGGCCTGCTGCCCGAGGTGCCGATGATACTGTTCACTCTCTATAGCGACAATCTCTTGCAGGAACAAGCACGCTCGGCTGGAATCGCCACGGTCCTTTCCAAGGGGGTGCGAGGACCGTTGCTGCTTGAAAGAGCTCGCAGTCTCCTCAACAGATCCGAGGCTGCATAAGGGAGCGACCGCCGGCTGCTATTGGTGAGAAACCGAAGCGATGATTCTACTTGTCGTCTTTCTTCATCTTCTTCGCGAGCTCTTCGATTAACTTGGGCTTTAGCTCGGCGAGAAGCTTGTCCACGGCGCGTGCAATGGCCTCGCCACCGTCTCCGGTCCCGGCCTCGGTGGCCGCGGCAGAGCTTCCTTCGCCAGGAGCAGCTGAGGGTACGCTGCTTTGGGCAGTCGCTGCCATCTCCGCAGTCAACTCTGGCGAAGTAACCGATCCTGCAAGCAGGTGTTCGACGGCTGCAGCCGAGACCTCACTGGACTCAACCACGGCCGCACGAGGATCGGTCGTAAGACTTGCCTGGGAAGAGGCAGCGGCCTCCGTGACACCTTGTGTTTCTGGAGCTGCCCCGGCCGAGGCTTGCGCCGCATAGGCCTGGACTTCCTTGGCTAGTACCTCTGAGCTCTGGGGCTGGGGCGCAGCTGTGGCCCCTGCCGCTTCCGCGGAAGCAGCCGCAACCGCCCTACCTTCTTGAGGTTTGATCGTGTCAGGGGAGGGTACAGGTGGTTCCGGCGGCGAAGGCGATTTCGCTTCCGGCGGCGTCGAACTTTCGGTCGGCGGTGGCGCCGAGCCTTCTGCCGCCGGTGGCATCGAACCTTCTACCGGCGTTGGCATCGAACTTTCTGCCGGCGAGGACGGGATACCGTAATGGGACGGTATCGAACGTGTGGCCTCGACGGCGGCAGCAGTTGAGGTTGCTGCTGCCTTCTCCATCTCCTGCTCCAGCACGAGCGCGGATTCGTCTTTCGTGACGGCGACTGGTTCGGCAATCCACCGGGGACCGGTTGGCGCGGGCGTGCTTCCCTTGGCGCTGTCGGGGATCGTGGCCAGCACGGCCGCGACCTCATCCTCTACTGGCTTTCGCTCTCCGTGCGGTCGATCCGCCACCGCATCGCGCGCTTTCTCTTCGCCGTTGACGGGCTGAGGTGGTTTCTGCTCAAGGGCAAGTCCCTGGCCGTTCCGCGGCTCGGTCTCGGATTCGCGGGTAGACGCGGCATTGATTTCCGCAGGCGGTGGTTGCGTGCTTTCCGCACCTCGCAGCTTGACCTCGTAAAACTCCTCCGAGTTAGCCGGCGCGGGTTCGGGGGCAGCCTCAGCTTCGCGGGTCTTTCCCCGTGAGGGAATCCGGAGCCGACTCCTCCACCCACGGTCCTTATCGCCGAAGTCCTTAACCGGGTCCTCGGGCACATTCAGGGGGCCGCGCTGAGGACCGATCGGCTGGGCAACAATCCTGTCCTCGAGGTTGGTAAGGGCCGTAAGCAGTTCGCTGGCTTCGAAGGGCTTTACGATGAATGCATCGGCGCGGACTCGGCGTGCCTCGTCGGCCTTGAAGGGCTCTAATTTGCCGACCGTCAGCAGTACTGGAATGCGAGCCGTTTCCGGGACTTCCCGAATCCGCTGGCAGACCTCGAGACCCCCATAACCTGGCATGTAAACGTCGAGAACGATCAGGTCTGGCTTCACTTCGGTGATCTTCTTGAGAGCGGAGGAGCCGTTATTGACGGTAATTACTTCATAGCCCGCGTCTACAAGGATGCGGCGGCCCATGTTTTGGGCAGTCACACTGTCATCTGCCAGCAGTACCGTGCGCGCCAAGCGTACCCTTCCCTTTAAACGGGGGAGATAGCGCGAAGGTAACGTGTCTTGGGCTCTAAGTCAATGAGAATACGACCATTAAACAGATTACGACAGGACAGCGCCGATGGGGTTCATCATAGCGAATTGAGCCGCGCTGCTGAGGCCCACGGGGAGCGGGTTCAGAAGGGTACGAGCTTGTGAATACCTTTCTTTTTCTTGTGCTTACTGGTGGCTTCTGCGCTATCCGTGTCGCCCTGCTGGTTGGCGGCAACCGCGTCGGGGCTTTGCTTATTGGCTGAATTTTGGGCAGGTGGCGATCCGGACTGAATCTCATTCACCTGTTGCGGCGGAGGGAGCGGCTGGCCGGAGTCGGCGGGAACGTTCGGTTTGAGTTCGTTGGCGTCCGCCGCCGGCGCAACATTGGGCTTCTGTTCGTTGGCGTCAGGGGAAGCCTGGGAGGTGGTTTCTTTGGCGGGCGCCGGAGTTGCGTCCGAATGGGGCACGGGGTCACTGGGTGGGGGCGCACCGCTGGGCACGGCCTCGAGGGAAACGGCGTGAGAATCGCCGCCGTGACCGGTTGGGGAGACCACGGCGTTGGCTGCCTGGCGGACGACATCACTCGCGCTTACCGGCTTTGGGTCGACCAAGGTAGGTTCGCCTACGTGTGCCGCATTATTGGTGTCGGGGCGCTTCTCGAAATTCTTTATCAGCTTCGAGAGCGGGCTGGCGGGGCGGCGGCTCGCCTCTTCCGCCTTGTTTTGTGCTATCTCTTCTTTGGTTGGTTTGGGGATGGGCTGATGCAGCGCAGCCAGCCGGGCCTTGGCGTCGTCGGCCCGGTTCATGACAGGATAGCGGGTCAGAATGCGTGAGTAGGCCTCGGTGGCGCCCTTGGTGAAGGGTTCGATCAAGCGGCTCTTGTAGACCTCAAAGAAGCAGTTCTTCGGCTGACCGGGGCTGACACAGTCCGGGTGCGCCCGCACCATGTTGATTTCACCTTCATAGGATTGTCCCAGAAGGTAGAGAGCTTCATCGGCCTTGCTGTACAGCGGATACTTATCCACCAGGGATTTCAAGCGGGCAATCGCCGCCGGGTAGGATTGACGCAAATAATAAAAACGCCCGATCTCGTACTCGCGCTCGGCGATGTCTTCCTGCACCTCGCGCAGCTTTTGCTTGGCTTCGGGCACCAGTTTGCTGTCGGGAAACTGCTGGATCAATTGTCGATATTCTTCTTCCGCCCGCAGGGCATGGGTATAGTCGCGGTCCGGCTTTTCCATCTGCTGATAGTGAATATTGGCGATCTTCAGCTGGGCTTCTGCCGCTTCGGGCACGTTGGGGAAAAAGGTGATGAAATCCTTGTATTCAATTTCCGCCTGCTCGAGCGACGCCGAACCGCCTTCGGCATACCAGGAATCGGCAATGGCCAGTTTGGCACGCGCGATGTACTCCGAGTCCGGGTAGGTGTTGATCAGAGTTTGCAGGCTGAGCCGGGCCACGTCGAAGTGGTTGTGCTTCATGGCGTCCATGGCACGATCGAACAGCACCTTGTCGGGTTGCTTGGAGTCGACATTGGCAATGGGGTTGGTGACCTTCTTGTTGGTGCAACCCGAAAGCAGGAGAAGCAAAGCCAGCACCAGAGCCGTTTTGTAAACGCCATGTGACGACATAAAACCTCGAAAGCTGCTTAGGGCATCCTAGCGTGCTTCGCCGGAGAGATTAGACCCTGAGCAAGGCAGCTTCGCGAGCCGCCTTCAGCAGTTTCTGCGCATTCTCGGCCGGGTCACCCTGGCCGAAAACTGCGCTGCCCGCCACCAGGATCTCAGCCCCGGCGCGGACCACCTCGCCCACGGTTTCTAAGTCAATGCCTCCATCCACTTCGATGCGAAACTTTAGGCGCGCCTGAGCCCGCCACTCGGCCAATCGGCGAATCTTATGCAGCGCCCCGGGAATGAATCTCTGACCGCCAAAGCCGGGATTTACAGACATGATAAGCACGTGATCGACCATATGCAATACTTCCGACAAGGTCTCAATCGGGGTCGCGGGATTGACCACCACGCCAGGCGCCAAGCCATGGCTGCGGATGAGGTTCAGCGTGCGATTGAGATGCCGAGAAACCTCCTGGTGCACCGAAATCCAATCTGCACCAGCCTCGGCGAACTCGGGGATAAATTCATCGGGGCGCTCGATCATGAGATGGCAATCGAGAGGCAAATCGGTTGCTTTCCGCAACGAGCGCACCACCGGGGGTCCCAACGTGAGGTTGGGCACAAAATGCCCGTCCATGACGTCAACATGGATGATGGTTCCTCCTCCCCGGACCGCCGAATCCACCTGCCGGGAGAGATGGGCAAAGTCTGCCGCCAGAATCGACGGAGCTAGTTCAATCAACCTGGGACTCCTGAGCGGGAAAACGCATGAAAATTCTAACACGCGGATTGGGCAGCCATGGCTTTTTCCGAGCGTCCTGCCGCATGGTTCGGCTCGCAAAAGGTACAATCATGCCTTGGTCTCCCCGGGACCCCGGTCCGGCGCGAGGCCGCAGGAACATCATGCGAGTTCGAAAAGCCGTCTTTCCGGCCGCTGGTTTAGGCACCCGTTTCTTGCCCGCCACCAAGGCACAGCCCAAAGAGATGTTGCCCCTGGTCGACAAGCCGATCATTCAATATGGGGTCGAGGAGGCGCTGGCCTCCGGTTGCGACCAGATCATCATTGTCACCGGTCGGGGAAAGCAGGCCATCGAGGATCATTTCGACGTCAGTTATGAGCTCGAAAGGATGCTCGAGGACCGCAAGAAGACGGATTTGCTCGCCATCGTGCGTCACATTTCCGACCTGATCCACGTGGCCTACGTTCGCCAGAAGGAGGCGCTTGGCCTGGGCCACGCCGTGCTCACAGCACGAGAATTGGTGGGCGCCGAGCCCTTTGCGGTGCTGCTGGCCGATGACGTGATTGATGCCGACCCTCCTTGCCTCAAGCAGATGATCAGCGTGTTTGAAGAAACTCAGTGCTCGGTCCTGGCCACCCAGATGGTGGAGGGCAAAGCCATTTCCGCCTACGGTGTCCTCGATGTGAAGCCGGCCGACGGGCGGTTTGGTGGCCGCCTGTATGAAATTGTCAACATGGTGGAGAAGCCGCGCCCGCAGGAAGCCCCTTCCAACCTGGCAATCATTGGACGGTACATCCTTACGCCGGCTGTTTTTGACACCTTGTCTCAGATTCAAGCCGGAGCCGGTGGCGAACTCCAACTCACGGACGGAATGAAGTTGCTGCTCAAGAGAGAGAAGATGTACGCCTATGTGTACCAGGGAAGGCGTCACGACACCGGCGACAAGCTCGGTTTTCTCAAGGCCACGGTGGAATTCGCCTTGAAACGGGAAGACTTGGGAGAAGCGTTCCGCCAATACTTAAAGAGCTTGAATCTCTAGACGCGACTCCGGTTCATCCTTCTCCCAAGGTCAGCTTCAGTTTCCTCGATTTCTCTTCGACGCTCGCGGCCAGGTTCTGTTTATGAGCCGCGAGCTTTTTGCCCAGAGTCGGGCTTCCCAGACCCAGGATTTGTGCGGCCAGGATGCCCGCGTTCGTAGCACCGGGCTTTCCGATCGCGACCGTAGCCACCGGAATGCCGGCCGGCATCTGCACCGTGGCCAGCAGAGAATCCAGTCCATTGAGTGAGGTCGAGGGGATGGGAACGCCGATGACCGGCAGAGCGGTGTGGGCGGCGATGACTCCCGCCAGATGGGCAGCCCCTCCCGCGCCCGCGATAATCACGCGAATACCCCGGCGTGCGGCAAGGCGGGCAAAGTCCGCGGTCCGCTCGGGAGAACGGTGGGCGGAGGTGACGTCAATCTCGTAGGCGATGCCAAAATCCTCGAGCGCCTTAGCCGCCTCGCGCATAATCTCAAGGTCGGAATCGCTACCCATCACGATCGAAACCAGTGGCTTGCTCACGAGGTCCTTTCCCGTTGGCTACGCGAGCCGGCGCGCCAACCTAAGCTATTTTTTCCCGGCTTTTCGAGCGATGTCCTTGCGAAAGTGCGCTCCCTCGAAACTGATGTTCGTTACCGCATCATAGGCCCGCGCGACTGCGGCTTTTAGTTCCGGCGCCCGCGCCGTAACGCCGAGCACCCTGCCCCCTGCCGTGAAGTACGTGTGATCCCGGGCCGAGGTGCCGGCATGAAAAACCTTGACCCCTTCCATGTGGCCGGTCTCTTCGAGGCCGGTGATTTTCTTCCCCGCTTCAAAGCTGCCGGGATAGCCCCCGGAGGCCATCACCACACAAACGGCTGCATCCGGGGACCAGCGAAAATCTCCTTCGCTGACCCGACCTTCGATAGCCGCCTCCAAGGCCTCCAAGAGATCACTTTCCAGGCGCATCAGGATCGCCTGAGCTTCGGGATCGCCAAAGCGGCAATTGAACTCGAGAACCATCGGCCCCCGCGCCGTCAGCATGAGACCGCAATAGAGAATGCCCCGGTATTCCATCCCTTCGGCTCTCATTCCCTTGACCACGGGGCGAGCAATGTGTTGCACGATCCAGTTTTGCATCTGCTCATCGAGCAGGGCTTGACTGGAGTAGGCGCCCATGCCACCCGTGTTGGGGCCGGTATCGTCGTCGCCAATCCGCTTGTAATCCTGCGCCGGCACCAGGGGGGCCACGCGGTCGCCGTCGCTGAGCACGAGAAAAGAAACTTCTTCGCCTTGCAGGCATTCTTCAAGGACCACACAGAGCCCGGCGTCGCCCAGCATCTTGCCGCTGAGCATCTCGGTCGCAACCGTAGTTGCTTCCTCCTTGGTCTTGCAGATGACGACGCCTTTGCCGGCAGCCAATCCATCGGCCTTGAGCACGATCGGCATGTGAAAGTGGGAGAGAGCGTCCCGCACCTCATCCCGCGATTTGCAGATGGCATAGTGCGCGCTGGGAATGTGGTGGCGCTGCATAAATAACTTGGCAAAGCTCTTGCTCGATTCCAGTTGCGCCGCCGCCGCGGTGGGACCAAAGGTTTTCCATCCCTGGCCGGTAAAACGGTCGACCACCCCCAACGTCAAAGGCAGTTCGGGTCCGACCACGGTCAGGTCGGGTTCGATCCGCTTGGCCAAATTGACCAGCGAGTCGATGTTCTTGAGGTCAGCAGGAAGACATTCGGCTTCCGCGGCAATCCCGCCATTTCCCGGAGCACAGTAAATCTTGGAAACGCGCGGAGACTGGCGCAGCTTCCACACCAGGGCGTGCTCACGCCCGCCGCTTCCAAGAATAAGAACCTTCATAGTTAGAAACACACAAAGGTTAGGGTCATTACAGCGGGATGTCAAACCTATCGGTTCCGAACGCTCCGATCGAGAGCTAGGAGGTGCACCCGATTTCGGAGCCGATGCTTCTCGGGTCGCTGGGCGCGAATCCATCGCCGCGGGAGAAATGGCCTGGACGGGTTAATCATGGTTAAGGAATAATCGAGCCGTGATAACGGTCTCGAAAGAAGATTACCTGAAGGCCATTCTGGAGGCCGAAAGCGAAGGCGAAGTCGTGATCTCCGCCACCCTGGCCCACCGGCTTTCGGTATCGGCACCGGCGGTGACCATGGCCATACGCCGCCTGAAGCGGGATGGGCTCGTCCGCATGGGGGCGGACGGCCAGGTCGGACTGACTCCCGCAGGGCGCAAAATCGCGCGTAGGCTCGCTCTGCGTCATCATCTCATCGAGCGTATGTTGGCCGAGATGTTTGGCATGGAATGGTACAAGGTTCACGATGAGGCGGAGCGTTTGGAGCATGCGGTATCGCCGGATTTCGAAGCCAAGCTGCTCGCCCGACTGGGGAAGCAAGGCGCCTGCCCGCACGGAAATCTGAGCGAACGCGAGAGTCCCGCGAGCCGGCGGCGCCGGGGCTTGCAGCTGCTGGTCGAAGCGGAAGCAGAACGAGACTATGTCGTGAGCGGCATATACGAGCGGGACCGGCGACTGCTCGAATTTCTTGAGGGGCGAGGAGTTCGTCCCGGAGCTCATCTCCGTGTATCGGGGAAAAACTATGATCAGACGCTGACGTTGGCGACCGATCGGGGACCTGTCACCCTGGGTCGCTCTGCCGCCGAAAGAGTCTGGGTCGCGCCCGCAGCGCGGCCCCGTCGCCGCGATGGCGGGAAGGGGTAGATGCCTCGCTCCCTTGCGCAAGGTCCGTCCCGTCGTGCCACGGGTCGCGTTGCACGCACCAAACCTCGCAGCAGAATTTCTGTCCGACCCACGCTGGGCGAGACCTGTTTCCTTTTAAAATGTAACCAGTCCTGAACGGTGCATGCTGGATCGCCCGCACCGCGGCCGGCATCTACTTTCTCTAGGAAGGCGTTCGTCGATGAATAGCTTCAATGCTTGCTCTACGCTCCGGGTTGGCGGCCGGGAATATCAAATCTACCGTATCGATGCTTTGGATAAGCAGGGAATTTCGACCCAGCATCTTCCCTACTCGCTGCGCATTCTCCTAGAGAACCTATTGCGCATGGAAGACGGCCGCAACGTCACGGCGCAGGACATCCTGGCGCTGACGGGCTGGAACAGCCAATCACAACCGGACCGCGAGATTGCCTTCACCCCCAGCCGTGTTCTCATGCAGGATTTCACGGGAGTTCCGGCGGTGGTGGATCTTGCCGCCATGCGCGACGCTATGAAGCGGCTGGCGGGGAATCCCGCGAGGATCAATCCGTTGCAGCCGGCGGAGTTGGTGATCGATCACTCCGTGCAGGTCGATCACTTCGGCACCCCCAACGCCTGGCAGATCAACGCCGAGCTGGAGTTTGTGCGCAACAAGGAGCGGTATGCATTCTTAAAGTGGGGGCAAACTGCCTTTCACAACCTGGCCATCGTCCCCCCGGACACGGGGATTGTGCACCAAGTCAATCTCGAATACCTGGCCAGGGTCGTCTTCGTCGAAAAACGAGCGAGCCAATCCGTAGCCTATCCCGATACCCTGGTCGGAACCGACTCACACACCACGATGATCAACGGGCTTGGCGTGCTGGGATGGGGTGTGGGTGGAATCGAAGCCGAAGCGGCGATGCTGGGACAACCCGTCTCCATGCTGATTCCCCAGGTTGTCGGCGTGAAGCTGAACGGCAGACTCCGGGAAGGCGCAACCGCCACCGACCTGGTGCTCACGATCACCGAAATGCTGCGGAAGCACGGGGTGGTCGGCAAACTGGTGGAGTACTTCGGATCGGGTCTCGAAGAGCTCGCATTGGCGGATCGAGCCACCATCGGCAACATGTCTCCGGAATACGGCGCCACCTGCGGCATCTTTCCCGTCGATAAAGAGACCCTCAACTACTTGCGACTGACCGGGAGACCGGAGGAGCAGATTGCCCTGGTTGAGGCCTATTGCCGCGAGCAAGGGCTGTTTCACGACGCCAAGACCCCGCAAGCGCAATATTCCGAGCTGCTTTCGCTTGATCTCGGTAGCGTCGAGCCGAGCCTGGCCGGTCCTAAGCGTCCGCAGGATCGCGTGCCCCTGTCGAAAGCCAAGGAATCCTTCGAAAAGGCCCTGCCGTCCCTGATCAAGCCGGGGAAATCCCCGGTGAGCGGAGTCCAAGCCGCCTCCGGCAATGGAAATCCGCACCACGGGAGTGTGGTCATTGCGGCGATTACGAGCTGCACCAACACCTCCAATCCCGCCATGATGCTGGCTGCCGGGCTGCTGGCGAAAAAGGCGGTCGAGCGTGGACTCGAGGTGCCCGGATGGGTGAAGACTTCGCTCGCTCCCGGATCGAAGGTGGTGCGGGACTATCTGGTGCAGGCAGGGCTCATGGGTTACCTCGAGAAACTAAAGTTCCATATCGTCGGCTATGGATGCACCACCTGCATCGGCAATTCCGGGCCCCTGCCCGAAAAAGTCTTGCGCGTGATCGAAGAGAAGAATCTGGTGGTGGCCTCCGTACTCTCGGGAAATCGCAACTTCGAAGGCCGAATCAATCCCGATGTGCGGGCCAACTACCTGATGTCGCCACCGCTGGTGGTAGCCTTTGCTCTGGCGGGACGCATTGACCTGGACTTACGCAAAGACCCCCTCGGCACCGACAAGCAAGGCAATCCCGTCTATCTCGCCGACATTTGGCCGTCGCGCAGCGAAGTCGAGGAGGCGATGCACCATTCGATTTCCTCGCAAATGTTTCGCCAAACCTACGGCCAGGTCTTTCAAGGAGACGCGCATTGGCGTTCACTGACCGTACCGGCGGGCGAAACCTACAGCTGGGATCCTGATTCCACCTACATACGCTGCCCCCCTTATTTCGATGGCATGAGCGTTAGGCCGGACAGAGTGGGTGACATCCAGCAGGCCCGCGTCCTGGCCGTGCTCGGCGACAGCGTCACCACCGACCACATCTCGCCGGCAGGTTCGATCAAGCCGGACAGTCCGGCAGGGAAATACCTGATTGAGCACGGGGTCAAGCCCGCCGACTTCAACTCTTACGGATCGCGGCGGGGGAACCATGAGGTGATGGTCCGCGGCACCTTCGCGAACGTTCGCTTGCGCAACAAGTTGGTTCCCCAACGCGAAGGCGGTTTCACGCGGCACCTGCCTGAGGGTTCCGAGATGACCATCTTCGAGGCGGCAGAAAAGTATCGGGAGGAGCGGGTGCCGTTGCTCATCCTGGCGGGGAAGGAATACGGGGCGGGTTCCTCGCGCGACTGGGCCGCCAAAGGCCCATGCCTGCTCGGAGTGCGTGCGGTGATTGCCGAGAGTTACGAGCGCATTCATCGTTCCAATCTCGTGGGCATGGGCATCTTACCGCTCGAATTTCTGGAAGGAGAAGGCGTCGCATCCCACGGATTGACCGGGGAAGAGGAATTCACGATCAGCGGGGTGGGCGAGGTGGTCGAGAGATTCGCTCCCCGACGTCAGGTGAAGGTTACGGCCAGGGCCGATGGCCAGCAGAACGAGTTCCTGGTTTGGGTGCGAATCGACACTCCTCAGGAGGCCCAGTATTACCGCAACGGCGGCATCCTGCAGTTTGTGCTGCGCCAGTTGCTCGCAGGAGATCCAAAGCCCGAAGCGGTCACGGCGTGAGATTCTCAGCCCTGTCAGCTAGGCTGAGTCGTCCCGCTAGAATGCCTTCGCGGAATCAAGCAGGATGGTAACCGGACCATCGTTGACCAGCTCGACCTGCATGGTTTGCTGAAACTGGCCGGTCTGGCAGGGAAGTCCGACGGCTCGGATTCGTTCGACCAGGTATTCGTACAGCAGCCGAGCTTCCTCCGGTGGGGCAGCCGCGTCAAAAGAGGGCCGTTTGCCCCGGCGCGTATCCCCATACAGGGTAAATTGGGAGACGACCAGCACCGCGCCCCGGATGGCAGCGACGTCCAAGTTCATTTTCCTGTTTTCATCTTCGAAGATGCGCAGTCCGGTAATCTTGTCGGCTAGGTAGTCGGCGTCGGCCCGAGTATCCTCCCGCGACACGCCAACCAGCACCAGCAGCCCTCGCTCGATTTGACCCGTGACCTCCCCGGCTACCATCACCTGGGCGCGACGAACGCGTTGGACCACCGCTCGCATGGTTTTGCTTGGCCTCACGCTAGGCCATCGTTTGCTTCTTCATCTCGAGAAGATCCGTACGGGGACTAATGCCCCTCGAGCGAAGTCGAGAAAACGACCTCGATCGTGGTTCCATCTCGGAATGGTTCTCCCGTCGGCTAGGCTTGCTCATGATACGCTCGTTCCCAACGCGGGCGATGGAGCTGGCGTCTTGGGTTCCGGCCAGGGGGGAGGCTGGGATTAGAGCTCCGGTGCGTTCGGCCGGGATGGAGTTCGGGTGGCTAGAGAATCAACGCTCGGTCGAGCGGGGGTGTTTGACCGTGGGAAGTGCGAGAAGTTAGGATGCTGGTTACTAGGTTGTTGGAGCCTCTCGCTCAGTCTCGGGTGCGGAGGGACTCTGGTTTACGGTGAGTGCGGCCCATTAGACTACTCATTTCCTTTTTCAGCATGTTAGGAGGCCCATGGCTATGACGGTTGCCGCAAAGAAGGAACTGATGGAAAAAGTCCGGCAAATCATCAGTGAGCAGCTGGGGATCGATGAGGCAGAAATTACGCCCAGTGCTTCTTTTACCGAAGATTTGGGAGCAGATTCGCTGGACCAAGTCGAGCTCGTGATGGCGCTGGAGGAGGCATTCGATTTGGAAATCGCGGATGAGGATGCCGAGAAGATCCTGCGGGTGCAGGACGCCCTCGACTACGTGGAGAAACACGCAAAATAGGGAATCGCGGACGCGGCTCCCCCGGAGCCCATCGGCGAGGAATCTGCATCACATAGCACAAGGAGAACTCATGCCTGCCGTCGAGGAAAAAGTAAAGCAAATCATCGTCGAACAACTGGGCGTGGATGAAGGTGAAGTGACCCAGAACGCCTCCTTCGTAGATGACCTCGGTGCCGACTCGCTCGATACCGTGGAACTGGTGATGGCTTTTGAAGAGGCCTTTGAAATCGAAATTCCCGACGAGGATGCCGAGAAGATCCGGACCGTCCAGGATGCGGTGGATTATGTCTCGAAGCACGCGAAAGGCGGCAAGTAGTTGGCGCGACGCGTTGTAGTAACTGGCGTAGGCCTGATTTGCGGAGTCGGGAATACCACCGAAGAAGTCTGGCAGAATTTGCTGGCCGGTCGATCCGGCATCTGTCGCATCACCCAGTTCGACGCCTCGAACTTTGCCTGTCAGATTGCCGCGGAAGTCAAGAATTTTGACCCGCTCAACTTCATCGAAAAGAAAGAAATCAAGAAAATGGGCCGTTTCATCCATCTGGCCATCGCGGCCGCGGATGAGGCGGTCGGATCGTCCGGGCTGCAGATCACTCCCGAGAATGCGACGCGGATCGGAGTACACATCGGGTCGGGAATTGGCGGATTCGATGTCATTGAACGCGAACACCGGAACCTGCTCGAAGGCGGTCCGCGCAAGATCTCGCCTTTCTTTATCCCCGCGGCCATCGTGAATCTCGCGGCCGGTCACGTGAGCATCCGGTTTGGCGCCAAAGGTCCCAACGAAGCCGCCTGCACCGCGTGCACCTCAAGCGCCCATTCGATCGGGGATGCGTTCAAAATCATCGCCCGCGGCGACGCCGACGCGATGATTGCCGGGGGTACGGAAGCCGCCGTGACTCCGATGTCAGTGGGAGGATTTGGCGCCATGCGGGCACTCTCCACTCGCAATCAGGCCCCGGAGCAGGCCAGCCGGCCATGGGATCGAGAGCGCGACGGATTCGTGATTGGGGAGGGAGCGGGAATCCTGATCCTGGAGGAACTGGAGGTGGCTCGCCGCCGGGGAAGTAAGATTCTGGCCGAAATTGTGGGTTACGGCATGAGTGGCGATGCGCACCACATCACGGCGCCTGCGGAAAATGGCGACGGAGCCTATCGGGTGATGTTGAACGCTCTCCGAGACGCACAAGTTTCTCCGGAGCAAGTGGATTACATCAACGCCCATGGCACTTCCACCGAGATTGGGGACAGGCTCGAAACCGTCGCGGTCAAGCGCGCCTTTCAGGACCACGCTCGCCGATTGGCGGTGAGCTCGACCAAATCGATGACCGGTCACCTCCTCGGCGGGGCGGGAGGGCTGGAAGCCGGCATTACTATCCTTGCTTTGCGGGACCAGATCTTGCCTCCGACGATTAATTTGGAAGATCCCGACCCGGAGTGCGATCTTGATTACGTTCCCAACCGTGCCCGCAAGGCGGAGCTCGAATATGCCATGTCCAACTCGTTTGGGTTTGGTGGTACCAATGGAGCTTTGCTGTTCCGCCGTTGGACGGAGTGAGCCTATTCCCTGATCCGCGGACATCGAGCATCTTCGGCGAGGCGCGGGTGACCGCCGGATGCAAGCGCGAAACTGTTCATCGGCTGCCTGGGATACTGGGCATTCGCCAGGCTGGACCTTGGTACTCGGACATTGTCCTTCTTCCCTTTTGCCAAGCTTTCTCCTGCAAGCCAGAATCATGCCCATGGATAACCACTTCGCGTCTGCCTCGGTTCCCTCCCCCATGATCCGAAAATCCAGTGCGCGGGCAGCCCTGATCGATCTCAAAGAACCTGCCATGGCTATGATTGCCGAATGCTTCCGGCAGTTTGGCATCGAACCTGTCATTTTGGGTTCCGAATCGGCCGATCGACTGCGCAGAGACAAATTCGAAGCCTGCGTGTTGAAGCTGGCGCCCCCGGCCCAAGCGGTCATGGAATCCGCGCGCACCTCACCCTCCAACAGCCGGATGATCATTTACGGAGTAGGCGGCAGCGCGCGGGAGGCTCTGAGCTTTTCCCAGTATGGGGTCAATGCCATTTTTCGTGAGCCGCTCGAACGATCGGCGGCCATGAAGCTGGTGCGGGCCACGCAGACCTTGGTATTGCACGAACTCCGGCGCTACGTGCGTATTCCCGTGATCGCCGAAATCAGTGTGAACATCCCACAGGGAAATGAACGTTTCACGGCATCCAGCATCGAGCTCAGCTCTGGGGGAATGTCGATGCGCAGTACGGCCGACCTTTCGGTCGGTGAACCGGTTGAAATTTCCTTCTCGCTCTTGACTCTACCTCGGGTTCGGGTTCGCGGCCGGGTAAGCTGGCGAAACCAGGCTGGCAAATCCTTCGGAGTTCGTTTTGAGAGCCAGGATGAACGTCGCCGGCGGATCAAAGAATGGGTGGATGCTTTTGCGCAGGCTGGCGACGCCGCTTCTGGATACAGCACTCCCTCCTCTGGCGAGTTGCTGGGGGATGGGCGGCGGCAAACGTGAAACCCAGTCTGCGGTCGTAGAGCTCGCTTAGCCGGGTGCCGAACCGACTTGGTCCTTCGGGACAGCCATCAGCGGTGCCGCGTCACCTAGGTAAGCCGAACCGGACAGGACCTTCGGTAATTTCCCCGGGCATGGGGGGGGTGACATACTGTCCCTACGCACCATGACGTACCTTAACTCACGCGCTCCGCGAGTAAGCTTCAAAGAAGTCACTCCCGCCGTGGTTCGACTGCGGAATGGTTGGCGTGTCTCCGGCAAATTGCAAATGATCTCGGCTACCGGCGGCCTGCTTGCCTTGTCCAAACCTGTCGATCAGGGCTCGGAAGTGAAGTTGATGTTTCTCACTCAGAGCGGACCGGTGCAAGGTGCGGCGGAAATGCTCAGTCCCGTTGCTGGGGGCTCGCAGCCATTCAGGTTCACGGCACTCTTCAACGACGACCGGCGCAGGCTGCAAGCAGCGATTGAGTTATCCCAAGACCAAAGCCGTCTGGAGCGCAAGCAGCTCGAGATGTTCAGAGCCTGGTGAAAAGCCGCTCCGTCGTCATCAAATCGTAGCCTCTTATTTAACCCAAGGTCGTCATTCTGAGGACACAGCCATGGCGCGTTCTCTGGATCCAGGTATCGAAACCCTTGGAAAAACCCACTGGCAGGTTGCGGCGAGAGGCTGCTGGGCCGCGCGTGTCGCCCGTGCTGCCCTGGATAGGATCACCCTTCCTTGGGACCGGCGTGTACAATCGACTCAGCCATGGCAGGGGCTTTTCAAATTGTGCAGATCGACCTCGCACCCCAGGTCCGCCAGCCCAAGCCGAGCTGGCTGAAGGCCAAGGCCCCCGTGGGCGAGACCTTTCACCATCTCAAGAAACTTGCCCGCGACCTCGAATTGCACACCGTGTGCGAGTCGGCCCAGTGCCCCAATATCGGCGAGTGCTGGAACCACGGCACGGCTACCTTCATGCTGCTCGGAGATGTCTGCACCAGGCGTTGCGGCTTTTGTGCGGTACCAAAGGGGAAACCTGCGGCCATCGATTGGCAAGAGCCACGCCGGGTGGCCGAGGCAGTGCACAAACTGAGGTTAAAGCACGCGGTTGTGACCAGCGTAAATCGGGATGACGATAATCTCAGCGGAGCGCAGATCTTTGCCGAGACGATCCGCGAGATTCGAAGGCTTTCTCCGCTCTGTCGTGTCGAAGTGCTGATCCCGGACTTTCAGGGTAGGGAGGAAGCTCTCCGCACTGTGCTCGAGGCTGCTCCCGACGTCTTGAATCACAATACCGAGACCGTACCCCGGTTGTATCGCGTCGTACGCTCGGGCGCCCGCTATGCCCGCTCCTTACACCTGCTAGAGACCGCCAAAAAGCTTTCTCCCGCCATGGTCACGAAGTCCGGGTTGATGGTGGGACTCGGCGAAACCGCCTCCGAACTCATGGAAGTCTTCCACGACCTCGGTTGTCGCGGAGTGGACATCCTCACCATCGGGCAATACTTGCGTCCTTCGCGGGACCATCTACCGATCGCGCGCTTTTATGCCCCGGAGGAGTTTCGCTTCTTGCGGGAAGCGGCTCTCGAGTGCGGTTTTCGCCATGTGGAATCGGGGCCGCTGGTGCGCTCTAGCTATCACGCCCACGAACATG
The DNA here is from genome assembly GCA_035623335.1 of Terriglobales bacterium. GTDB lineage: Bacteria > Acidobacteriota > Terriglobia > Terriglobales > Acidobacteriaceae > JAFAGX01. The sequence continues at coordinate 20,140 of DASPTQ010000042.1, read as the reverse complement.
TGCCCTCCTCCTCGGCCGTCGGCGTCTCGGCGCATCCGGGCTAGCGGGGGAACGCCTCAAAAGACTTTCAGATGGATGGTCAGATATTTCTTGGGATTCTGGCGAATCGCTTTGATGAGGTCTTGCGTCTCCGCTAAGAGCTGGTTGAGGTTGTTATAGAGGGTCTCATCCTGCAACAATTTGCCCGCCGTGCCTTGCCCAGAATTCAGTCGGTCGGCCAGAGCCGAAATGTTATTCATGGTGTTCTTCAACTTGGCGGCAAACTCCGGATCGCGGGCGACGACACCGAGGCCACCTTTGCCCGCGTTGATGTCGTCGGTGAGTTTCTTTACGTTGGCTGCCGTATCGTTGAGATTGTTGTAGAGAGTCGGGTCCTTCAGGAACTTACCGGCCGTTCCCTTGGCGGAGTTGACGTCATCGATCACCACATTCAGCTTGCGGATGGCGTCGTTGGCGTTGCGATATAGCTCGTCGCTCACCAGCGCCTTCCCGATACTGCCCTTCCCATTGGCCACATCGGCGACCAGGCTTTGCATTTCGACCACGGTGGAGTTCAATTGGTTATACAGGCTGGGATCGTAAATGAACTTGCCGAAGGATCCCCGCCCGCTCTCCACGAAGGAGAGGATGCGATCCACTCGCTTCTCCAGAGCTTCGAGGTTCTGCAGGCTGCTCTGGGTGGATCGCACCACGTCCTGAATATCCGGGGTTTCCTTCGTGGGCAACTCGTCTCCGTCCCGGGCTTGCCGGCCTTTCGCCTGGGCACTATCGATATCGACGTAGGTGGCGCCGAGCACGCCGGCCGTGGCCAGTGTGGCCACCGAATCCTGGCGTAAATTGGCGTGAAACTTCGTGCTGACCTTCATGGTGACTTCGACGGGTGTTAATTGGCGGGAGGGGTCGGAAACCACCTGGACCTGGGCGACACTGCCGATATCCACACCCTGCAAGCGGACCACGGCACCGGGTTGCAATCCGCTGGCATTATCAAAGTAGGATTTCACCAGGATTTTGGGTGTAAGAATCCCGCCGGTGCTCGTCATTAGCAGAATCAGAACCCCCAGGACGACGCTTCCCGCTACCACCGTGATGCCGACCTTCAGTTGAGACCACTTCAACTGTTTCTGGCTAGGCACTGATTCTCCCTATGGCCTTCTTCGCTTGCATGCTCCACCAATAGTCGAGAACCGACGAGCAATGGTTGCATCATAGCAGGGAACTACCGGATTCGATATAACTCGGGGCGCAACGCCAAGCTTCGCAGCGGAAGCAAAGCGCAGAGGTAAGCCGCAGACCCACAGAGCAGCGTTGCCTTCAGGCCAAACTGGATGGCGATAAAGATGGCCAGCACCGATCCCAGAACGCTCGCGCCGGCATTCATCGCCCAGGCCCATTCGAGAGGGTTCTCGTTCCCCTCCTGGCCCGGGTCTGGGAGCGATCTACGGGCCAGGGCTCGCAAGCCGGAGGGAAAGGGTATTCCCATGACGAACCCGAGCGGTAGCAGCAAAACCGCGCTGATCCCGAGCCGCACGAGAATCGGGGACCCCATGAACAGGTTGAAGATCGGGGTCAGCAGGCCAGCATAGACGGCCAGCAAGGCGGCGATCAGGACCAGCGGAATCCAAGCGGAGCGAGCACCCAGAATCCACCGGCGCGAGACGAAGCTGCCCAATCCGCTCGCTAACAACATGAGGAAGATCACCACGGTCAGAGCGTAGGTTGGATGACCGAGAAAAAGTACAAATCGAAGGATGAAGGTGATCTCAACCAAGATGTATCCCAGTCCGACCGCCACAAAATAGAGCAGAGGAGTTGTCCGCTGTGAGCTGCGGATGCTGCGGAAGGCCAGCGGGAGGATGAGGAAGGCCAAGACCGCCGCCAGCGAGATCACGAGCACCATGGCTAAGACAACCACCCCGAGGTTCACCTTCCAATCGCTTCCTTTTTCGATGCCTCTCTCGAGCAGCCGGCTGAGCTTCAGAGTGAAAAAGAAAAAGGGCGCATTGTCCCTGACCGGCGCGACGTTATAGGCATAGTGCTCGGCAAAGGCGGCGGGATCGGCGGACTGAATGAGCGAAGCAAATGGGTTCGCTTCGGGTTCCGACGGCAGATAGAGGCCGGTCAAGGGGGGATTTTTGCTCAGATGTTCGCGAACCGCATGCTCTTCTTCCACGGTGAAGGGGGTCTTCTTAGCCAGAACCGCCACCGGAACGCCGTCTGCGGTTAACGCTCCGCCGGCAACCACGATAAAGTTCCTGCTCGGATCGGTGACTCCCAGTTCCCGCAACGCCTCGATGGCGACCGAAACCACCCGCAAGGCTTCGCGCGGCTGACGGAATTCCCAGCGGGTTATGGCCAGCATGCCCTGCGGTGTGAGGTGATCGAAATAGGCGCGAAACGCCTCGACCGTATACAGGCTGTTCTCGCTCAAGGCAAAGGCCCCCGCTGCGGTCGAGGCCCAGGTGTCCACCAGAGTCATCTCAATCACATCGAAGCGCTGGCCGGCGTTGCGCAGGAACGATCGTCCGTCGGCAATGTGAATGTGAACTTCCGGGCGCTCGTAAAGGTGGTAGGAATAATCGGCGTACCGGCCGCGCATCACGGTATTGGCGATGATGGGATTGATTTCGATCCCGGTCACACTGGGGCTGCCATTGGCCACAGCCCGCAGCACGTCAACACCGCCTCCGGGACCGATAATCGCGTAGGCCCCATGCGGGCGCAAGACATTGGCCAGGGCGGGAGGAGCCGACATCAGGTCTTTCTGCCAGTCGCTATCCTCCCAATCCTCGGGATCGGAGTTCATGATGTAGGTCGAGGCGTCGGCATCGATCACCACCGCCTTGGCGTCCCCCAGCCGATCCACCTCGACACGGGAAATCGCATTCCAGCGGGCAAATTCGACCCAGGACGGGTCGCGACGCTTGCCTTTGGCATAGACCACGTCGAAGAGCTTTCCGGAATGATTGCCCGCCACCACCAACGCCAGAATCATGGCGAAGCCGAGAGCGACTTTCCTCGAGAAGGCCCGATGAGCCCAGACTCCCGCCCCCAAGGCCGACATGAGGGCGGAGAACAGGATCGTGTTCGGTCCCCCCAACCAGTTGAGCAAGGGGACGGTGGCAAGACAAGCCAGCGATCCGCCGACCAGGTCCGCTCCATAGAGTCGCGAGATGTGGCGCGATTCGCGGGCAAATACCAGCGCCAATTCGAGCCCAGTCACGAAGAAGGGTACGGCCGAGGCCAGATACATCGCCGTAAGCCGGAGAAAATTCCCCCACGACAATCCCAGGGAAACGGGAAGGTGAAGGATGACGGCGAGTACCAGGGGCACCGTCAGGGCATTGAGGAGGGACAGCCCGGCCAGCAATGGCCGAGTCTCGAATCTCCCCAACCACCTCTTTCCCACATAGGCAAACACTCCGCCCGCGCCCAATCCTAGCAGGGCAATCGAGATGGCAAGGAAGGCGAAATGATAAAAGAGTACAACCGAGAACAAGCGGGTCAGGGCCAGTTCCACAAGGAGGGCGGCAAAACTGGTGATGGCCACCCCTGCCAGCAAGGTCCGGGTCTGGATATCGGCGACGGTGATCAGGCGAGGCGCGGGGAGGGTGTGGGGGGCTGCCGACATGGATGGGGGGCTTTAGAAGGCAACAGTCTAACAGAACGAAGATGGCGGCCGGCAGAGGATGGAAACGGTTCAGTTCTCCAGAATGACCTGAGCGATGGCGTACTGTTCGGTGTGGGAAAGAGACAGCGCAACCTGCTTGGTGCCCAGCCGGGCGGCGAATTCAGCGGCCTTATCGTGAAAGCTAAGGGTTGGGCGTCCTCCCGTCCGTCGGCATACTTCGATATCCCGCCATCGCACGCCGCGACTCCAGCCGGTTCCAATCGCCTTCATGGCCGCCTCTTTGGCAGCAAAACGAGCGGCATAGTGTTGGGCGCGATTCGCCTTTCGATCGCAATAGCCAATCTCGCCTTCGGTGAATACCCTGCGCAGGAACCGATCCCCGAATCGTTCGATCGACTGCGCGATCCGTGGTACCTCCGCGATGTCAATCCCCGTACCGACAATCATGCGCTCAAAATAACACATCCAAGATCCACTCCAGCCTTCAAGACGCGTCTGTTTTACAGCAGACGATCTCCGCGATAGATCACATGTCCATCGATCCATCGCGCTTCCGCCGTCAATCGATGCGGCTTGGCTGGTCCGGTTCCATCCAGGTGGAGAACCTCGTGACCGTGGGCCACAAGCCAGTCCGAGACCAGCATTCTGTGGCAACGAAAATACACCCGTTCCGCACACATGAAGGCGATTCGCGAATTTTCACCGAGCGAGATGAGCTGGCTGATCGAGTTCTCAAACTCCCCGGTCAGCATGTAGTCGGCATAATTGCGAAAGCTCGAATTGCGCAGGGCCAGATGGGGGGAATCCTCGCGGATTTTGCCACGGCGGCCACCCAGCCCTTTCAGCCAAAGATAGCGGATTCCTACCCTGGCCAGGCTATGCTCGAGCGCCTCGCGGTTGAAGTGTGGCAGTCGGCGGGACGCTGGAAAGGAGCGGATATCGACTAGTGTTTGGATGCCGTGAGCTTGGAGAACTGCGATGAGCTCGTCCCAACTCCGGGTGGAATGACCCACGGTGTAAAAAGTCGCCACAGATGGATGCAACCAGCCAAGGACCACCGCGAGCGGAGACCGGTCTACAGCAGTCGCGGCTTCGTCGGGGCCTGGATTCAGGAATTCGCAACCCGCCGAAGGGCTTCCACCACCACCGGGTCTTGCTCGGGGAACACCGTTCGCAGGTCCACGAGAACGCATCCTTCCTCAACCCTGGTGATCACCGGCGGCACGAACGCGAGCAGCCGGGCGGAGATTTCCTGGGCGCTCAGATGATCCGACCGAAGAGCGAGAAGGCAGGTTGGAAGCACAGCGGTAGGAGCAGCTCCGCCGCCGATCAGTGATTCGCCATCGATCGTCTCGATCGACAACCGGGATGAGCTCAGGCGTTCGGCAACCGCTTGCGCCCGCCGCGCAATCTCTTGTTTTCCAAGCCGCAGGAGGCGCAGAACAGGAATTCGTTCGTAGTCGCCCTGCACGTAGGCGATCAAGGTAGCTTCCAAGGCCGCGTAGGTCAACTTGTCCACGCGCAGGGCCCGAAACAGGGAATTGGACCGCATTTTCTCGATCAGATCGGCCCGACCGCTGAGGATGCCTGCCTGGGGACCACCTAACAGCTTGTCTCCGCTGTAGGTGACCACATCCACGCCGGAGCGCAGGCTGTCAAGAACGTCCGGTTCGCCATCCACTGCCCCGGAATGGAGATCGAGCAGTCCGCTCCCCAGATCCTCGAGGAGTGGAATCTTACGCTCGCGTGCCAGGTGGACGAGCTCCTCCAGGGCCACTTGCTCGGTAAAGCCGGTGATCTCAAAGTTCGAGCGATGCACGCGTAACAACAGGCGGGTCTTATCCGTGATGGCCCGTTCATAATCAGAGATCCGGGTACGATTGGTGGTACCGACTTCCCGCAAAATGGCATTCGACTTCGCCATCACATCGGGAATGCGGAAGGATCCGCCAATCTCGACCAGTTCCCCGCGCGAGACAATCACCTCGGCGCCTTCCGCCAACGTATTCAAGGCCAGCAGGACGGCGGCAGCATTGTTATTCACGACGATCGTAGAAACCCCGGCACCCAGCAATTTTTCAAACAAACGCGCGACGTGCACGTCGCGCTTGCCGCGCTCGCCAGCCTCAAGGTCGAATTCCAGGTTCGAGTAACCTTCCGCGGTCTCGCGAATATGTTCCAAAGCAGACGCCGCCAGCGGGGCGCGGCCGAGATTTGTGTGCAGAATCACCCCCGTGGCATTGATCACCTTGGTTAGAGAGTGGCTCAAAGCTCGACGCAGCTCTCCTTCAACGGCTTCCACCAGGCAGGAAAGGGCAAGTTGCAACTTTTCCGCATGCAGCCTCCCGGCGGCAATTTCATTCCGCAGCCTGCCGAGCACGGAGCGGACAGCATCGGTTACGGCCGGCTGGCCTTGCTTGGCGGCGAGCGCGACCAGAGGCTCTCTCTTCACCAGCTCGTCTACCGAAGGCAGGCTCCTGTACAAGTCAACTTTGGAGTCGGTCTGCACTGCCGACGATTATCCCACCCGCGGTCACCAGGAGCCAAAGCCGAGCGAACGGAGGACAAAACCCGGGCGGCTTGGCTGGCGGGCCAAAAGTCGAATTTTGGCCATTGCTGTCTAAGGAAGTCGTTCCCTGGCGGCGGGACCACTGATCGCGATTTTGATTGTCCTTTCGGCACGTTGCCTTCGCCTCGGGTGAGATCGACCATGGGTGCGAGGCGATCCCTAGTGCACACAAGGTCTATCCAGTGGTTCCGCGGCCGAACCAAGCGAAACTTCACGGCCTCGTGCACGCTCCTGTTATCGGCGATCCTGCTTGGCTGTGGAGGCCTATCGGGGACTGCCTCGCAGACAACGAAGCCTGGCTACTTCGCTACCGAGCCCTCGCACGCCACCTACCTGCCTCGCTCGGATGCCTATTGCGCCTCGGCGGTCCAGCCCAATTCCTGGGAGCCGCGGCCCGACAATGAGCAGGCAAACCACACCGTCGCTTCTCCGCCGTACAACTGGTCGGTGGAGAACTATTGGACCCTCTGGCGTAACAAGCGTGCGAAAGTTACCGGTAATTTCACGGGCACAACGACCGAGATCATCCAGTGGGCGGCCTGCAAATGGGGCATCGACGAAGACACGATTCGGGCCGATGCAGTGATCGAATCGTACTGGCACATGAGCACGCTGGGGGATGTATGCGGGCCCGTGGGCGAAGCTTCCTACGGATTGATGCAGATCAAGAACGAAGACTGTACCGGCACGGTCATTCAGGGCGGCTATCCCGACACCATGAAGTCGACAGCCTTGAACGTCGACTGGTACGCAGCCCACATCCGCTCCTGCTACGACGGCGACTTCTATGATGGTGGGAACTGGCTTTACCTGGGCCAGACGGTCGACCAGATTGCCGCACAACACGGGTGGGATTACGTCTTCTGGGGCTGTATCGGGTTCCATTACTCGGGCGACTGGCAGCCCGGCCAACCTTACGAGTTACACGTGCGGCAGATTCTCAAGGACCGGATCTGGGAGAGCCCGGGCTTTTAGTCGAGCGCACATCCCAGGCTGGCAAGGCTCAGGCCATGCGCACTCAAAACCGCTCGGCTTGGGTCGCTTCGTGAAATGGCGACCGACATGCTTCACCTGCAACCCTGCTTTCCTGCAAGGCGCAATGGCTTTACACGCCGACACCTGTGTCAAGCTCCACAAGCGCGCTCCCGTGAATGCCGTTTGCGGACGCGTGTCTTAACCCTGTAGGCGAAAGATTTGAGTAACGTCGAACTCACCTTGATGAACGAAGCATGTTCTGTGCTCTTCATTTACCTCTCGGTCCGTCGAGATGTCTGGGTCACGACAAATAATCAGAGGGAGTCTTCGAGCATAATGGGCTAGAGCTCGGCACTACTTTATCTACCAGTGGCACTCGCGTGAGGGGAATCGACAAACTGTCAGACTTAGAGTCCCAGTTCAAATAGGTGACAACAACCGGCGTTTACACCTAAACCGGTCCTGATTACAACACCTGACCGATAGTCCGGATTGCACTGATTGACCTTGGGCCAGCCTAGGCTTTGCGCCGTTTTCGTGATCGCAACGATCAATTATTTGCGTTTCCCTCCGCGTCCGACATGCGCTATCAATCGGTCAGCTCAGAGAGGCAATCCGATGTCCCAGCCAAATCGACAGCCATGGCGAAAATTGCGTTCCCACGGCGGCCGAGCCAGCGACGTCGACCAGCTCCTCAACGCTCTCCGCGTACTCGATCGCATCGTGGTCGAGATTTCCATGCACATCTACAAAATCCCTCGGCGCGATCGGGCAGCCATGCTCGAACAGCACCGCTGCCTGCACGACACCATCCGAGAACGCCTGCCGCGATTCCTGTAGCAATCCCAGAGGGGCAGCCAACTGTTGTAACCAGTTTCAGGGCGAACAACCCACGCAAGCCTTGCCGAATCGCTCCGTGTGCTCCAACCTCGAGTAGACATCAGGATGGTACTGAAATGTGCCTGTTTCAATGCCAGCCGACTCATGCCCGCAGGCTACACACTCGGTAAAGAGCCGATTGCCCGAGGTCCGAATGAACGTCTCGGAATGAATGCAAAGTAATCTCAACATAGTCACCTCAGTTCGCTGGAACTGCTTGCTTTCATCTGCTGACCCTTCCTGCTAGGTGTTCCCCGCCGACATGATCACTATACCCAAAGTAGGGTTTGGGTTTAAAGACACGGAGGACCAGTATCAACCTAGTAACCCAATGTAGGGTTTGGGTTATGTAAAAACGCGAAGGTACCGTGTTAGAATCCGCTCGGAATGGCAAAACGCCGCAACAGCACTCTTCGAGCACTGCTTCCTAAAGCGGTCGTAGAAATGTTTAGAAACTGGGGTAGGACCGGGGGAACAAAAGGGGGGCGGGCGAGATCAGCAGCCAAAGCGAGGGCTGCAAGGGCTAATGGCCGGAAGGGAGGGCGCCCGCGTAAGAAGAAGAGTGGGAGATAGTCTAAAACTGAACTCGCAAGAGCCTCACACAGCAGTTTCGATCGCCTAAAGCCTAGGGAGATCCGAGTCACCAAGAACAACAAGCTAACCAGCGGGTCCTTTAGCGCGAAGCAGATAATCCTTCTTCGGAATTGAGCCAAACGAGAAGCGCCCTTCGTTGGAAGAGTTGTTCGCCCAAAATCGAGATGATCACTCGGTCCCGGCTATTGTGGTTCTGGCACACGCATAAAAGGTGTTGATAAACCATCAGATTTGGAATCCAAGTTGGTGAAGTGACGAGAACACGCGTCAATGCTCAGCGATGGGTTCCTCAGTTTCAAGTCCCTGCTGGCGCAGCCCTCCCGGAGAAAGTCGGTTAATCGCTTGCCCCACAAGTGAGGATTGATGAGTTTCTGCTCTCGATCGAGCGGTGGAAACTTGTCTAATTCAACATGTCTTTCCATCTAAGTGGTGTGAGGATACGTCCAGGAAATCTACCAGAAGTGTGGCTGTCGTAAGTTTGCGCTGTCTGTTCGCCCAGTAAGCCGCGTGCGGTTGGCTCATGCGACCTCTACCAGTCCGTAGGTCGTTTGCCAACGCGCGCGCATGTACCGCAAGGCTCGGTCGATTTCGGCTTGCGAGATCTCCGCATTCGGCCCCGCCAAAACGGTGGCCGCCTCGTTTCTCGCCGCCTCGAGCAGCTGCCCGTCACGAATCAGCTGGGCCACACGGAAAGTGGGCAGGCCAGCTTGCCGGGTGCCCAAGAACTCGCCCGGCCCGCGCAGTTCGAGATCTAGCTCGGCGATGCGAAAGCCGTCGTTGATCTTCACCATGGCATCGAGCCGGCGCTCCCCTTCTTCCGAGACTTTCCCGCTGGTCATGAGAACACAATACGATTTTGCCGCTCCGCGCCCGATTCGCCCGCGAAGCTGATGCAGCTGAGCCAGCCCAAATCGCTCGGCATGCTCGACCACCATCAAGTTGGCATTGGGCACGTCCACGCCCACTTCGATCACCGTGGTAGAAACCAGGATATTGAGCTCCCCCTTCTGAAATCCTGCCATGACTTGGTCTTTCAGTTCAGGCTCCATGCGGCCGTGCAACAGGCCAACCCGCAAATCGGGAAAGACCCGACGGCTGAGCTCGCGGTACATTTTCATAGCTGCTTTGAGGTCATTCTCTTCGTTCTCCTCAATCGCCGGATACACGACGTAGGTTTGATGTCCGGCGGCGACCTGTTTGCGAACAAAATCCCACACTTCCTCGGAGCGGTCGTCCCGAACCCGGCGGGTCACGATGGGCGTGCGGCCGGGCGGCATCTCATCGATGATGCTGAGATCCAAGTCACCATAGAGCGTCAAAGCCAGGGTGCGGGGAATCGGAGTCGCGGTCATGACCAGAACGTCGGGCTCCCGCAGGCGCATATCCGGGCCGCCCGGTTCTTTCGATTTCTTCATCAATCGGGATCTCTGGAGCACGCCAAACCGGTGCTGCTCGTCGACAATGACTAACCCGAGATTGTGGAACTCGACGCTTTGCTCGATTAAGGCATGGGTACCAATTACCAGTTGCGCATTGCCTTGGGCAAGGTGACGGCGAGTTTCGCGTTTGCGTTCTTCCTCGAGCGAACCGGTCAGCAGCACGATCCTGTAGCCGGCCGGTTCGAGCGTACGACGAGCCGAAAAGTAGTGCTGCTGAGCGAGAATCTCGGTGGGAGCCATCAGAGCCACTTGGAATCCATTTTCCATGGCGATCACCGCCGCTTCGAAAGCGACGATCGTCTTGCCGGAACCTACATCTCCCTGCAGCAAGCGACGCATGGGAGAGGGGTTTTCCATATCCGACGCGATTTCCTTGAGAACTCTCTTTTGCGCCGGCGTAGGATGAAAGGGAAGGATCTTCTTGATCGCAGAACGCACAGGCTCGTCCAGCTTGAAAGCGATTCCGGTCTGTGCCTTTTGCTCCCGCCGTTTGAGCTCTAAGCCGAGTTCGATAAGGAATAGTTCTTCAAAAATGAGGCGCAGGTGAGCCGGGCTGCGGCAGGATGCGAGCTCGGCTAGGTTCTGCTGCGGGTCCGGCCAGTGCACCTTGGCGAACGCCTCGCGGGGCGGAATCAGGTTAAGGTGGCGGCGGACCGCCGCCGGAATGGCATCCGGCAAATCCGGGGTGAGGTTTTCAAGAGCCGCGTGAATGACGCGGCGGAACCAGCGGGAGGTCAGGCGCCCTTGGCCAGCCGATTCGTAAATCGGCACGATGCGGCCGATCTCGAGCGAGCTGGCCAATTTGCGTTCTCGAGCGTCACCCGCGTTCTCCTCCGAAGAGGAATCCTCCAAGACCTCAAACTGAGGCTGGATCATGCGGAGCCCGCTGCCCCGATAGTCTTCCTCTACTTTTCCGTATAAGGCGACGCATTGGCCGGGCTTCAGTCGATCTTGCAGATAGCCAGCGTGGAACCAAATACACTTCAAGCGTGCTCGCCCTTGTCCGGCGGTCATTTCGAAAATCGGTATGCGGCGGGCAGGGACGAAGCTGGCCCTGCGCACCTCGGCAATGACCGTCGCCATCTCTCCCAGCCGTAACTCCTGGATGGTACGAGGGTTCAGGCGATCCTCGTAGCGGAAGGGAAGGTAGTGGAGAAGATCGTCGACCGTGTGAATGCCTTTGTCGGCTAAGATCTCAGCCAGGCGTGGGCCGATGCCTTTGACATATTGCACAGATGTGCCGGGCTCGAGCATCTCAGTTGATACCAGCGAAACCGTTCTGGGCCAGCCAAACCATGTCTAAGTCTACAGCGAACTTCTTCCAGGCTCTCGCCGCTGTGGTGGTGGGCAATGCGCTCTACTTCCTGGTGGAGAAGTATCTGCCCGCCGGTGCCCACCATGCACTGTTCAAAATCGATCTCGGCATGGTGGTGGACTTTTGGTTCTGTTTGGTCGTCTTCGGGATCATTAAGACGATGGCCGGGAGAAAGTCGAGAGCAGGCAAGCTCTGAAGATGGACGTGGCCGGGGCTAACGGCTTAGCCAGCCCCCCGGATCGAGGTTACTTTCGGAACCTCGGCCCAGGGGCGGAACCCCGATAGAATCTGGCCAGCAGCGTATGCAAAAAATCGCCATCCTTTATGACGCCAGTCAGGCGGTGCTATCCACGTTCGACCTGGATGAGGTGCTGCAGCAGATCCTGGTGATCGCCCGCGATTATTTTCGCCTGCAAAATGTCGCTATCTTATTGCTGGATCATGAGGCTGCGGATCTCCACGTGCGTCGCCAAATCGGCTGGGATGAGGGTGAGGACAAGATCCGCTTGCCCATCGGAAAGGGAATCACCGGGATTGCGGCCCAGCAGAAGCGCCCGGTATATTCGCCGGATGTCCGGCAAGATCCGCGTTATGTCATATCTGCCCAGACCACCCGTTCCGAACTGGCCATTCCGCTGATGGTTCGCGACCAGGTAGTAGGCGTGCTCGATTGCCAGAGTGAAAACGTCAACCATTTCGACGATGAGACGGTCGATCTGCTGACCCTGTTTTCCACCCAGGCCTCGATTGCTCTCGAAAACGTTCGCCTTTACTCCTTAGAGCGCCGCCGGGCTTCGCAGCTCGAGGCCATTAACGTCATCGCCAAGGAAATGACCAACGTTCTCGATCTGCCCGAGTTGCTTCCGAAGGTGTGCCGGTTGATTCAGGAGGCGTTCCAGGTGCCGCAGGTGTCTCTTCTGCTCCGCGATGAGGAAGAACTAACCATGCGAGCCAGTCATGGAACCCTGACCGGTGGGACCCTGGAAGTCGAGAGCCTGCCGCTCAAGAACACACCGTGGAAACAAGCTTTCGAAGCACGCAAGACCCTGATCGAAGATGACGCTAGCCTCAACCGGCATGGGCGATTGTTTCCCCAGACCGCCTCCCGCATGTCGATTCCGCTGATCTCCTATGGACAGGCGCTCGGGGTGCTCGTGCTCACCAGCGATCGGAGGGGCGCCTTCAACCTGAGTGACGCCCAGCCGCTCGAATCGGTGGCCGACATCTGTGCGACGGCGATCCAGAATGCGTTTTACGTGGAGCGGGTACGAAAACTTGCCTATCTGGACGGGCTGACCGGGATCTTCAACCGCCGTTATTTCGAGTTGCGGGTGGTGGACGAGATCGAGCGTGTCCGCCGCTTCGGCTCGGGTATGGGCGTGATCATGATTGACATCGATAATTTCAAGCGCCTCAACGACGAATTCGGACACCTGTTGGGCGATGAGGTCCTGCGTCAGGTATCGTCGATCCTTCATCAGCAGGTGCGAAGACTCGATGTCGTCTGCCGCTTCGGCGGCGAGGAGTTCGTGGTGCTGCTTTCGCAGACCAGCCCCCAGCACTCGCTGCAAGTGGCGGAGAAATTACTCCGCATGGTGGAGAACCACCAGTTCCCCGGCGTGCCGCGGCCGGTTACGATCAGTGCGGGCGCGGCGAACTATCCAGATCACGGGGCGACGCGAGACGAGCTGGTGGAAGCCGCCGATCGAGCCCTTTACGCGGCAAAACAGGCGGGGAGAAATCGCGCCTGCCTGGCCACCAGTCTGGTCGCGACTCCGGCATCCACTCGGCGGAAGGTTGCCGAACCAGCCCCGGAGCTGTGACGCTGGATTTCGATTATTCCCAGTCTCTTTCGAGCAGTTGTTCTTGAAGATCACGCCCAGCGCGATCCCGATCCATCTCAAGTTCTAGCCGACGCTCATCGCTAGGTCGCTGCCGCTCCTCGGTCTGCCGCTCGACATCCATCTGCCGCATCTGCCGCTCGAGATCCTCGGCCGCCCTGAGCGACTGCTCGATGGCTTGCTTGCTCTCGGACGTCAGCTGCCCCATTTCGGCTTGCAACTCGTTCAGACAGGACGTCAGGCGGTCCCGGTCCGCATCCAGGTCGCGGGATTGTTTCCGCTCTGGCAAGGAGAGGGTCACGCTCTGTTCTTTCTTGTCCCGAACAATGCCGATGCTCACCGTATTGTCCTTGCGGGAGCGCAAGGCGTGCGTGAAATCTCCGGAATCGCGAATCGGCTCCCCATTGACCTTGGTGATTACGTCCCCGGCTCGGAACCCAGCCTTCTCCGCCCGACTGCCTCTCTCGACCGAACGGACCAGCACGCCCTCGCCGTTCTTGACGCCGAAAAAGTCGCCCAGTTGGGGAGTGAGATTCTCTACCATCAGACCGCTACGGGCCGAGGTATGCACGACGACGATCGACACCGGGATGTCCAGATCGGGCAGGGCCGGCATTTCGGGCATAACCGGCATCTTGGGCAGGGTAACGTGAAAGCTCTTGCCGTTTGCTCCGACGTCGTCCGCAAAGCCGTTTTTCCGGTCCGCGAGTTGTACCTGGACGGTCATCGCCTGGCCGTTGCGGGAGAGGCCGAGGGTTATGATCCGCTCGGGTGGTGTTTCCCGGATCATGCGGCGCAGTTGTTCGACGCTCGCAACCTTCTCACCGTTGAGCGTGAGGATGACATCCTGCTCCTTTAATCCGGCCTTGCCGGCCGGGGCGTCCTGGTCGACCATGGTAATTTCTACCCCCGTCTCCTCCTTCAGGCGCAGGGGGCCAAGCCGGTCCGCCGTGATATCGCGGGTGTCTACGCCTAGATAGGAAACGCCCTCGGAATCTTCGCTGGGAAAGCCATAAATGTCGCCTGAGGATCGACCGGAACGAGACTCAGCCGGGGCGAAAACAGCCCCAACGGATAGGATCAGCAGGGTGATGAGGATCGTCTTTGCCATGGCTCCCCCTTGATTAGCCGCTTAGCGGCTCGCCCGGAGAAAGGAGATGTCCCCTGTCGTAGTCCGGACTTTGAGCTTCGGACCACCGCCGTTCAAGTTTCCTTCTGCGGTCACCGTCTTCGGCCCCCAGTCGCCGCCTTCGGCCGAGATGCGGATCTCGGGAAAGTCGGAGTGGATCCGATGGCCATTGCCGACTTCAATCGAGGCCCGAACACTGAGATTGACGCTGGGCGCGATGTAGACCGTGATGTCTCCCGCCGCGGTTTCGAGGAACGAATCAGCTCTTTCGCCCGTGGAGCTTATGAACTTGGCTTCGATGCTGCCCGCCCCGGTTTCAGCCCGAGCCGAAGGTATGCCCCCCAACTCGATCGTGCCCCCTCCGGTTTCAGCCTTGACTGGCCCTTTGGCAGAAGTGAGGTGGAGGCTGCCGCCTCCGCTCGAGAGTTCGGCACCTCCGCCGATGTCCCCGAGTTCGATATTGCCTCCCCCGGTTGTAGCCTTCACATTCCCGTTACAACGTTCCACTTCGATCTTTCCCCCGCCGGTTTCCAGAACCGCCCCCTGGGCACCCTCAACCACCAGCACGCTACCGCCACCGCTTTCGGCGACGATCTTGCCCTTGGCCGAGTTCACCTTGATCGATCCACCCCCCGTGTGCAGGCTGACGTCGGAGGCAACCTTTCCCACCTCGATAGCCCCGCCACCGGTCTCGGCACTGATCGTGCCGCCAATATCATCCAGGCGAATGTTGCCACCGCCGCTCTCGGCCTCGACTCGTCCCGTGACTCCGCTCGTCGAAACACTGCCCCCCTCGGTTTCGACTTTGACCTCGTCCATCTCCCGGGGGACGCTAATCACCAGTTCTCCGGAAAAGCGGTGGGATTTGCCCCCTTGCCATTCCCCTACAATCCGCGCCGTGTCACCCCGGACGGCGGCGGTGATCTTGTAGTTCTCGAAGTCACGGCGTGCTGCCTGCTCGGAGCCGCTATAGGAGAGGTTGCGAATGGTATAGTCGATCGACTGCTGAGAACCCCCGGTCACTCGTACGGATCCGACGTCCACCCTCACTTTGAGGTTTTTGACGGCGGCCAGCGAACCGGTGATCTCCTGGGTCCAGTTTCCGCCCTCGCCGAAGATCCGCGTCTGCTGGGCTGGCGCCAACGGTAGGACGGCGACGACCACCATCAGAACTCTAGCGAGACGTTTCAATCTCCCACCTTCTCCCTGCCATCTTCCTCCTTGCCCCGATTCTCGAGTGGGCAGCTTAGCTAGGCTCATCGCGCTTAGTCAAATTCCGGAAGCTGAGCCAGCACGCTGCGAGCCTGCGATTTGATGTAGGCATTCTCGTCGTTTTCGGCCAGCTTCACGAGGACGGCGCGCACGCTGCTGTCGGCGCGAACCGGTTCGAGCAGATGCAGGGCTTCGGCTCGCACTCCCAAATTGGAGTCGTCCATCAAGGCCTCGAGCAGGGCATCGCGAACCCGCGGATCACTCTTCACGTACGCCACCAGACCGTCGAGTGCTTTCAGCCTCACTCCGGGATTGGAGTCGTAGCGCAGGGCCCAGATCAAGGCTTCGCGAACCTGCGTGTCGTTCGAGTGCTGGGTGAGCAAGTCGACCGAATCCATCCGCACACCGGAGTTGTAGTTGTTGCGGGCGGCGAACAACAGCAGCTGCTGAATGCGCTGATCGTTCAGGGAACCTTGGGCTTGTTGGGTGGAGACTGTGTCGTACTGAATGCTGACCGTGTTCGAGCCAGCGACCTGGGAGATGGAGCGGATGGCGGTGATGGAGGATTCGCTGGGGGCGGGAGCGGTACGCGGAACCAGGGACTCGAGGTTGCCTGAGTTCGACATGAGCTTGTAGCTAGTCCCGATCCCGCCGGCAAATCCGAGAATGACCAGTACCGCCGCCAGGGCTGGGGCAAGTTGAATTTGTCGGAGCCATGCCCCGGGGTCGAACGCCAGCCGACGCCAGAAGCCGCCCGGCTGGGTAGTTTCGAGCGCTTCCTCGAGTCGCATGCGGGAGGCAGTCAGTAGGTTGGGGGAGGGTTCCTCGACCGGCAACTCGGAGAGAACCGCGTGGAACTTACGCGTCGCTTTGAGCTCGGCGGTACAGCCTGGGCAACGGGCCAAATGCTGCTCGAGCTCATAACGCGCATCGTCGGGCAACTCGTTGTAAACATACAAGAGAACATTGTCTTTGACCCATTCACATTTCATCGCCCCACTCCTTTGCGGGCCAGCCGCGGCTCGAGCCGGTGGTTCACTTCGTCCTTCCAACCCGTCACCGCATATCCGCCAGCGCGCTCCGCAACTTCTGGTTGGCGCGGAACAGCGTATTCTTCGCGGTTTCCTCCGTGGTATGGAGTACTTCGCCTACGGTTCGCAATTTCAGCCCGTGATAATGCTTTAGCTCAAAAACCATGCGCTCGCGGGGGGTGAGTTTCTCGAGCGCCCGGCTGATGCGCCCGGCCAGTTCCCGGCGCATCAGATCGCGCTCCGGATTGGCTCCCGCCCGTCCATCCGCCACCTGCTCGAGCACATCGTAGGCCTCGCCATCGGGATCGGTCGCTATCGGCGCCTCTTCCTTCCGCACTTGCTTTTTGCGCAGGTGGTCGAGGCACAGATTGGTCACGATGCGATAAATCCACGTGTAAAAGGAGCACTCAAAACGAAAATTGCCAACGCTCTTGTAGGCTTTGAGGAACGCATCCTGATAAATATCCTGAGCTTCGTGCTCCGATCCGGTGAGATGTATGGCCAGGCGAAGCACCGCCTGATCATACTGGCGCACGAGCTCCTCGAATGCAGCGCGATTGCCGCGTTGCGCTTCCCGAACCAAGAGCGTGTCGTCGATACGGCCTAGACTGTGCCCAGCCATAAGGCCCCAAGAGGGGTGATCCTGGGTTCCGCCTGCTTCCTCGTCCCGTCTTGCTCCCTGAGGGGAGTCTTTGCCAACCGTAAATGTTAGAGACCACGCATCGGCCGGCATATCGCTTCTGGGTCCTCGACTGCCCCGGGCGCCATTGCCGTTTTCCCGGTGGCATAGCTATGGACGTGTCAGGATGAGAACCGTAAGCAAAACTTGGGTGCTTTCGAGTCCAATCTCGCCTCGAGGAATCGATGTAAGAAGATGGAAGCAACGAGGTTAGCCAAGCGCTCCCGAGCGGACCTCAAAGCGATCGCCCGAGCCGGCCCGAACGGCCGGAAAAACTCCGGGATTACTCGACTGTTTCCTTCTCAATCAATACCTTCAGGTGGGTGGTTACGTCCTTGTGCAGTCGGATGGGAACGGTGAACTCACCCAGAGTGCGCAGCGGCTCGTGCAGCTGGATCTTACGCCGGTCGACGGAGAAACCCTTCTTCTCGAGCCCTTCGGCAATGTCGCCGGAGGTGACCGACCCGAACAATTGGTCATGCTCGCCGGCCCGGCGCAGAAAGCTTACCGACAAAGTGTCAAACTGTTTAGCCAAGGCCTCGGCCTGGGATTTCTCCTTCGCCGAACGTCGGAGGGCTGCCGCCTTCATCTGCTCAATCACGGCTTTGTTGCCGGAGGTGGCTTCAATGGCAAGCTTTCGCGGTAACAGGTAGTTTCTTCCGTAGCCCTCGGCGACCTTGACCACGTCGCCCCGCGAGCCCAACTTGGCTACATCTTCCTTCAGAATGATTTCCATGAATGACTCCCAGATTTCACCGCTTCGTCCGATGGTACGGGTTTGGTTACGCGCGGCCGGCAAAGGGCAGCAGCGCGATATTACGAGCTTGTTTAATCGCCGACGACAATCGCCGTTGATGGGGTGTGCACACGCCGGTCAGGCGCCTAGGGACAATCTTCCCGCTCTCGGCGACAAATTGCTGCAGCAAGCGGACGTCCTTGTAGTTAATGGCCTCAATCTTCTCGACGCAAAATTTACAGACCTTCTTGCGCCGGAAGAACTTGCGAGCTCCGCCTTCGCGCCCACCGGCCCCGCCGGGTGAGCCACGACCGGGCCGCCGCTCTCCGCGCTCCACTCGCTCCGTCCGCTCGGGTCGTTCGGGCCGCTCCGGGGTTGCCACCGCTTCGGTCGTCGATCCTGCTGCCACTCTGGTTTCCTCAGTCATGATGTTTCAAGAATCTCCTTTCCCCTGGTTGGTGGGGACCTCTTTTTTCCTGGGCGAGCGTCACCGACCAGTTTCTATGCGGTGGCTGCCGGCGGCTCTCCCGCCGCCTCCGCAGCCGCCGGAGTAGAGGAAGCTTTGCGCCGCGCGGCGCGAATTGCCTTGATCTTGTCTAGGCGTTTCTGCTCCTCATCGATCCGCACCGTCAGAAACTTAATCACCGGCTCGCTCACCCGCAATCGACGCTCCAGTTCGTGCATCAGGCCGCCGCTTCCTTCGGCGGTTAGGAGAACATAGATGCCATCCTGGAACTTGCGGACCGTGTAAGCGAGACGCCGTTTTCCCATGCGCTCGACACTCTTCACCCGTCCCCCGAACGACGTGACTGCCGACTCCAAGGTGGAAATCAGCTTGTCCTGATCTTCTTCCGCCATGTCGGGACGGACGATGAACATCAGTTCATACGTGCGATTCATTCCTCTCTCCCCATCTGCCACGGATCTCCGTGCTTAGTTTTCCCCGTCCGGCTCCTTGCGGTTAACGCGATTCATGGCCGCCGCCGGACCTTCCTTCACAATCACCTCGACCGCCTCCGCTGCCAGCTCGAGCATCGCCTCGATCACTGTGCCCTGGGCCTTGGGAAACGGTGACAGCAAGTAGCTGATGCCGTCTTCGACCTTCCTCTCGGGACCGACTCCCATGCGGATTCGCAAGAAATCCTGGGTTCCGAGCGCCCCGATCAGCGATTCGATCCCGTGGTGTCCGGCGGCGCTGCGGTTGCGATGGACGCGCACTTTCCCCCAGGGGAAATCCAGCTCGTCCTGCAGCACGACCAAGTCCGATTCGGGAGCGAGTTCGTACTCAGCGACCAACTCGCGCACCGAGCCACCGCTCAGGTTCATGAACGTTTCTGGCTTCGCGAGCAGAACCGTTTCCGGGCCAATCACCGCCCGGGCGGTCAGCGCCCGGCACTGCCGGTTTCGGACTTCGACTCGGTATTGCTGGGCGATGCGGTCGATGGCCAGAAAACCCAGATTATGCGGCGTGAACTGGTAGCGGATTCCCGGATTGCCGAGGCCCACGATCAGCTTCACGCGCTTCGCTCTTCGCGGCTAACTCCTGGCTTCGGCGGCTTCGAACCGCCCGGCTTGCCGAGCGCTCCATGACCCAGGACCAAGCGCTACTTTTTCTCCTTCTTCTCGGCCTTCTCGGCCTTCTCGGGCTTCTCCGCTGCTCCTGCTTCGGCCGCTTCCTCGGGTGTTTCCTGCTTGCCCTTCTTGATGACCTCCGGCTCGGCCGGCACAGCCGCGGCTTCGGCCGCCACCGCTTCCGGTGTCGGTGCCGCTTCCTCCTTCACCGAAATAACGTGCGCCACCGGCTGATTAGGATCGCTCAGGAACTTCACCTTAGGAGGTTGCGGCAGGTCCGAAATACGCAGGACCTTGCCGAAGACCAGGTGGCGGACATCGACTTCGATCGACGTCGGAATATCGCCCGGCAGGCATTCGAGCTCAACCTCACGGGCCACTTGCTCCAAAATACCGCCTTGCTGCTTCACGCCTTCTGCTTCCCCCTTCAACGCGATGGGCACATTGACGTGAAGCCGCTGGTCCATGGCGATACGTTTCAGATCAATATGCAGCAAGGCCCCTTTGATGGGTTCGTATTGCCAGTCCACGATCATCG
>DASPTQ010000041.1:0-4173 GCA_035623335.1 Terriglobales bacterium | reverse complement strand
AAACACGGCCCACTCCGACAACATCTCCAGCCGGCCGTCCAGCGATTTCAAGCTCTTTTTGGACACTTCATCCGGCATCACGTTATCAATACTGATCTGCAGGTGCTCCAATCCCGCCTCATTCAGCCGCTCGATCCGTTCTTTGTTCAGGAAGAATCCGTTAGTGATCAGTCCTGCGATCATCCCGCGCTTTCGGATATGCCGGATGACGTGGTCCAGTTCCGGATGCATCAAAGGCTCGCCGCCGCTGATGGTGATGATGGACGTGCCCATGTCCGCCAGAAAATCCAGCCGTTTCTTCAGCTCCTCCAGCGGCACTGGACTCGACGTGTCGTCAAACTCGTTGCAATAGGTACAAGCCAGGTTGCATCGCCGCATCGGGATGATGTGAGCGAGGAACGGATGCTTCCTGGACACCAATGCCTTGGCGATGCTGCGCAGCTCTCGCACGCGCGTCCGGTAAGAGCGCAGCCGTCTCCGGCGGCGCGTCGCCGCCGACGCCATTCCCTTCTGCTTTTCTAACATCAAGTAGCTGGTTTCCCCCGCCTTTGAATTATACAGGAAGGCCATTTCCCCTGGCGCCTGCGCATACCTTCCACTCCCCCTCCAGCAAAAAACAACCGGGGATTCTCTCGAATCCCCGGTTGTTCGTATTCCTTATGGCCTGTTGCTATTTCAACTTGCCGAACCTAGCTGCGAATCAGTGCTTCGTTGCTCAGTCCTGATACGGCAAGTAGCGCCACATGTCGTTGAGGTAGCCGTTTCCGGTTGTGCTGGTGGAATCGTAGCCTTCTCCGCCGAACAGCCAGAACTGGCCATAGTCGTCAATCCAGTGCGTCGCATTGCTGCGGCCACCAGGGTTCCAAATAACGTAGGTCTTATACGGCCGGAGCATGTCACCATAGACGCCGTTCTGGTTGCCCGTATTCGAGCCCTTGACCCAACTCCAAATCCCCGGTTGTCCGGCGGTCGCGTTCGGAGTGTAGACCCATGTGTCGTTCAGGGCGCCGTTTCCGTTCGTTCCGGTCGAATCCAGGCCCCATCCACCGAAGAGCCAGAAGTTTCCGGCCGCGTCGGTCCAGGCGCTGGCGCCCCAGCGTGAACCGGGAACTGCGCCGGTCGTGGAGACCGCGGGACACGGGGGAATCGTGCTGCCGACAGCAAGGCCGCATGTGCCCGCTGCACCCGTCGTATTTGTAGGTCCTACCACAGGCTGAAGTTCATAGGTGCCGGTCTGGTTTGCCGTGCTCGACCCCATTACGTAGGTCCATTGCTTACTGGCAATGTTGTAGACCCAGAGGTCATTCAGTATTCCGGTTGCCGTTCCAGCGGAGTCATAACCTTCACCACCGAAGACCCAAAGATTTCCGCCGACCTGATCGTACCAGCCGACCGCCTCTTGGCGTCCTCCCGGAATATTATTGGTTGATCCGGTTCCTTGAGTGCCGTAGGTCCCTTTCTGGTTGGTCAGGTTACTCCCGGACACATAAGCCCAGGTATTACTTCCTGGTGTGTACTCCCAGAGGTCGTTGAGGAATCCTTCATTCCCGCTTCCATCGAAGCCATATCCTCCGAAAAGCCAGAAGTTCCCAGCGTTGTCTGTCCACGTCACGGGGCTGACTCGTGCGCCCGGGAAGGGCGTGCCGGAGTAAGTGCCCTTGGTGTTGGCTAGGTTTGATCCTCCTACCCAAGTCCATTGGCCGGTGTTGTTCGTGAAGCTGTTAGCGGTGGTGAAGGAACTGGTATCGAACTTCCAGAGGTCGTTGAGCAGCCCGTTGCTGCCGGAAGAATTTCCGTTGCCACCGAACATCCAGAGGTTTCCGGAAGTATCGGTCCAGCTCGCTGCGCCCCAGCGGCCGCCTGGAACTGGAGTGGGAAAGGGAAGAACGTTCCCCACATTGCTGTAAACACCGAACTGGTACTCATTCTGGGCATTGGCAATAATGGCCGCGCCGTAGGTGGTGTTGTATCCACCTACCAGCTGCCATTGGCAGTAATCGAAGGTCATGACGCAAACCCAGAGATCGTTCATCACCGCATTCAATGTGTCAGGGGTGGATTTTCCCACCAGTTCCCAGCCATCTCCACCGAACAGCCAGAGGTTCCCGTTAGAATCCCGCCACCCAGCAGCTCCGTACCGTGCGCCTGGAGTGTTGGTGAAAGGGTTCGGAATAGTCGTAGGAGCAGAAGTCGGGAACGCGCCATACTGCGGCTGCGCGATCGTTCCAGAGGTTTTTGTTCCATCAATCCAGGTCCAGTCGTCATGGGCGCAGTCAACCACAACGCTAGTGATGTTGCCAGTAACAACACCCTTGTAATTCCACGTCGTGCAGCCCTCGGACTGAGTAGAGGGATTAGTGAACACCGAGATGTTATATTGGCCGTTGAGTGCTTCGGGCGTGGCAAACGTGAATGGCCCGTTTTCCGTGATAATTTTGGTGTCACCCAGGTTGTTCTGCAAACTAAAGCTGTTGTCGGTAAGCACGCCGTTGTTGGAAGGAACGCCTGCAAGACCGACCACCGTTCCGCCCACGCTGTAAGTCACCGCGGGGCAATTGATCGTGACGTTGGTCACGTTGGCGGTCGCGGTACCGCTACCAGTGCCCGGAGCAACGACGCAGTTTTGTGCCGGATTCGTGGGTTCCTGGAAAATTGTCACCGTATACGCAAAACCGGTCGGCACGGGATTCACGAATGTGAATGCGGAGTTGCCCCCTGCGCCGGGAGAAATCGTGAGCTGTTCGGCCCCTGTGTTTTGCAGGATCAGTCCGGTGCCGACAACCCCGTTGACGTTGCCGCCAATCGTATACGCCAAAACGCAAGTGATCGCGACGTTGGTGACATTTGCACTCGCGAATCCGGTGCCATTGGCCACCGTGCAGATTTGTAGCGGGTTCGACGGCTGCGTCAGAACCGTCACATTGTAGGCGTCTGTCGGGCCGGTTACGGGAGTTTTGAATGTGAAGTTGACGCTCCCCGTCCCGGTGATCGTCAGACTATCGCCACCGTTATCTTGCAGGATCAGTCCCGAGCCCTGAAGCCCAGTGATGGTGCCGCCGATGGTTGCAGTAACCGGATTGGTCGTGCAGGTAATGGCAACTGTAGTAACGTCCGCCGTGGCTGTCCCCTTGTTGCTCGTTGCCGTGCACGTTTGCGTTGGGTTCGCCGGTTGTGTCTTCACCTCGACGTCGTATGCGCCGCTCACTTTCGTGGTGAAAGTGAACGGTACAGCGCCGCCCGTTCCTGGAGTGATTGTCAGCGTGTCGGTGGTATTGTCCGTCAACACCAATCCTGTCCCGACCAGCCCTGTCACCGTTCCGCCAATCGCGTACGTGGTTGTGCCGCCTCCCCCGCCACCACCCCCGCCGCCCGAGGTGGTCTTCAAGCCGCTGCATGCGGCCAACAGGAGTGCTACGCAACCTATAAGAGCTAATTTCGACTGTTTACTCGGGATCATTTTCATCCTCTTCTACTCTTTGCTCCGGAGCTGCGGCCCCCCTCGGGATCCTGCGCTCCTCGCAGGCAACTCCTTCTCTACTTCGCCCGCTTCCCCCGGCGCCTCAGGGTGTTACCGCTCGTGAAATCGACGTCCGTTTGCCTGGGTTTCGGTGCTCGGCCGGGAATGCCCGTCCGAGTATAGGAGTACTGCATCCTGCATCCCTAGCTTGCCGCTCGGTTTCTCGCTCGGCAACAATGCACCCGAGGGGGTGTGCTGAACTGTGTAATAACTTGCCCATTCCAGCCCACACTGGTCCCCGAGGTACGCACACGTCATCAGCCGTTTCTGGTCCAGCTTCGGATTATGGGGAGGTTCGTGTACGCGCGATTGACTGACTGAATTCCGCTTCTTTACACCTTCAAGAAGATCCTTTTTCGCCACAAGAACCAGAGGAGAATCCAACAGATTCCGATTGCTCCCAGCGAGTACACTAGCGAGGCATTTGCTGTGCTCAGCCCCGCGGACTCCAGGTATGCTTGCGCAGCCTCGTGCCAGTTCATTTTTGCTCCTCCCGGCCCTTTGGCCATAAAAGTGTACCCAGGCCCGTAAATCAGCGAGTCCGCCACGAATCCCGCAATCGCATTCATCCCGAAAACCAGGATGGGCATGGTCCAGTTCCCGCGCCACCTCTTGACCTCGGTGATCCAGTAGAGCAACGAGAGAAACAGCAGCGC
>DASPTQ010000040.1:0-22858 GCA_035623335.1 Terriglobales bacterium | reverse complement strand
GGTCGGTGAGACCTATGACGTGGAGTATCAGGCGGCGACTCCCGGCCTAACCGATCTGGAGATTCGAGAAGTGGGCTTCCCCAATCCTGTGACGATGCCGCTGAGGTTCTCGGATACAAAATAAGCGCGACGGCCGGCTCTACGCCTTGAATGCGCTGTTTAGCACCACTACTCACCCGCAGCCAACCGCTCGCTCACGGTGAGACCGCCAACGCCTGGGAGAACTGACAGGAGAGTGGAGCAGCGCCTCGTTATATTGTAGACTGCCGACCAATGATTATTGGGACGGCGACCCCTGGTAAACTCCGGGTCAACAACCAATCGAAAATCCATCGAAAAGGAGACTGGTCCGATGCTTGGAGAACTGATCGGTGAAACTCGCGGCAAACGAATCGTACGAAGGGTGCTGTCGTCCAACCCGCCCAAGGTCGAAGTAAGCTTCGAGGACGTGGGCAAGATGCTGGGAGTGGAAGTGAACGGTTTTGGCACCTACGTTTCTGAGGTCAGGTCCGATGGGAGCATCTACGGAGAAGGTAGTGGACTGTACATGAGCGCGGCAGGCGACGGTTTGGCTTGGCAGGGGTCCGGCCTCGGGAAGTTTGGCGAAGGCGGAGCCGTGAGCTATCGTGGCATCCTCTACTATCGCACCACCTCCGAGAAGCTGGCGAAGCTGAACACTGTGGCAGGTGTTTTTGAATATGAGGTCGACGCCAAGGGAAGTACGCACGCCAAGGTTTGGGAGTGGAAATAGAGTCCCGAAACCTCGCGAACCATAGGCTTGGAACCACCGCGACTTTGCCGTGATCAGGGCTTAAC
Source organism: Terriglobales bacterium (assembly GCA_035623335.1). GTDB lineage: Bacteria > Acidobacteriota > Terriglobia > Terriglobales > Acidobacteriaceae > JAFAGX01. The sequence continues at coordinate 22,042 of DASPTQ010000040.1, read as the reverse complement.
CCGTCTGGCATCACCGACAGTCTTGCTCTGGTCGACCTCGCTACTCGTCCGACCAAACACGGAAGGTTCCAGAAGCCGCACTCGAGAAACGTCTGGTTCGCGCCGGACAGCAAGGCGGTGGTCTGTAGCGACGTGGTGCTGATTCGCGAGCGACAGCATAATCGAGCCGCCTTCTGGGAACCTTAATAGGTGAGTCCCGTCGCGCCTTCTGGCGGGCAACCACCCCATCCTTTGTAACGCGCGTCACAGCATTCCCGTAATCGAATCACTGACAAAGCCGCTAACCGCATTGTACGAACATGAATAGGCCTCGATGAATCTTCTCCGGGGGAGGCGATGTTTGCGGGAAAAAGTTGTAAGCATCGACGTCGGCCGGCAAAGCGGCGCGGATGTTTGGAGCGATGAAAGCCCCGAGTCGGTCCTCTCCGAAATGCATGATGCCGCGAAACCGAAGCTTCTCGGACTGCCATGCGCGAGATGCCATATGTACTACGATGCCGACCTCACGGCCTGTCCGAGGTGCGGCTTCACCGAGAGAGAACGCCTCGGAGATTCCACCGCCATGCACCGTAAGGCCGCATAAGTCAACCTGTTCCATTCCGCCAAAGGGCAGCTAATATCACTGGAATCCAGCTGCGCGGGCAGGAGTAGAAAGAAAAAGGGCGTGGAAGCCTGGGCATGGCCCACAGCAACGAACCGGAATGAAATTTTGATTCCGAGCGAGCCGGTCCTGCGGTCCGGCCACCATTTCTCCCCAGCGTTCAGCTGTCTCTCAGGTCAAAGCAGCGTGGATGCCGAGAGCTGCGGCGACCCTGCGGAGCGGCTTATCTCTTGTCCACAGAAGCGTGGGCGGATTGAGAAAGACGGAAGCGATCAACTGTGCGTCGGTCAGACCAATGCCAAGATTGTATAAACGACGAGCCTCGATCATGACCCGCAGTTCACTCAATTGTGCCACGCGCACTTGAGGTAAGAGATCCAGCATGGCAAGCGTTTTGACGCGTTCGCGCAGTGACCCGAGGGCCAATTCCGCAATGATCCACGAATGAATCACAATTTGCCCCTGGTTCAGAGCCTTCTGCAGGTCTTTGTTGCCCGAACGGAAATGGTCGATCCAGACCGAAGTGTCCGCGAGAATCAATTGCGCCGCATCCTAGTCTCGCCTCGGCGGCGCACAACGTTCTTCAAGCCCGGCATCGTGCCTCCTAGGGAGGCTAACCGGCGAGCACTCTCCCGCTCGATGAGGGCTTTGAGAGCCTCCCGAATTAGAGCCGTTTTCTCGGCGACACCGGTGAACTCCTGGGCTGTGCGCACGAGGTCGTCATCGAGGGCAACTGTAGTTCGCATATAAGAAACTCCACATCAATTATAGCATCAAATGATGGCTAAAATAATGCCCTGATAACCTGGTTTGCCTTGCCACTATCGCCCAAAAGTCGTGGCCGCCGCCGTTCGCTTTAGGAATCCAGACTTTCACCCTCGGACTGTAGGCTAACGAAGACAGTAGCAAGTGGCAGGAATTACCGCCGCGCGCACGCCGCAGGGACAAGGCCTAAGCAACGATGATCGGTTCGAAGGCCGCGTCAGTCATGTTTAGCATCGAGCAAATCAACGACCTCCACGCCCCCCTCGGTAGCGCGAGGACGCTTCATCGAAGAACTTCCACACGACCCTCTTGGCATTGCAACAATCGTGGAAGGGGCCCAATGACGCATTTGTCAGCAAGATTGCTCCCCTGGGCTTGGTGAGCGTTTCCCCCAGAGCCTGAGCTTATCGCAGCAGGCGCTTGACACGACAGGCAAACCTAAGACGATTATTGTGACGAACAATGGCTCGGGGCTGCTGACGATTAATACGATCTATGTGAGCGGTGCCAATCCCGACGACTTTGTCCAGACCAATACCTGCGGTAGTTCCTTGGCGCCGAATACCAGTTGCACGATTTCAGTTATCTTCACACCTACCGACATAAAACACAGAAAAACCGTGCTGGGCATCAGTGATTCGGATCCCACAAGCCCACAAGCGGTCACGCTCAACGGAACAGGGACATTCGTCAATGTATCGGCGAAATCACTGGCCTTTGGCAAGGTGGCGGTCGGCAGCGGCAGCTCGTCGCAAACGCTAACCTTGACCAATGAGGTAGTAGCCAGTTGAACTTTACCAGTATCAGCATCACCAGAGCGGATGCCGGGATTTCACGCAGGAAAAACCTGTGGCACGAGCATCGCCGCTGGGGCGAGATGAACGATCACGGTGACGTTCACACCGACGGCCATCGGAACGAGGACGGCAGCGGTGAGCATCTTCGATGATGGAGGCGGTAGCCCGCAGATGGTCACGCTGGCCGGAACCGGAACGTAGAATTAACCGCGGTTCGACTCGGCGGCGCTCCGCGAGGTCCCACCGCCGATTCCCCCATTTCACGCAGCGCAAGTTGTTTGGAATCGAAGAACCTTGAGAACGTTTTCTTTCATTCCAGGGTGGGCCGCAGGACCATCGACATAGAGAAGCGCGGCCCCCACGAACGCGGTAGCGCCGATTTGCACGCGGCTCCGCTTCTGCAGTTGCTTCTCTTGGTTCAACGGGCGAGAGGAGTTTCGGGGAAAACGTTACGGATCAAGAGGATAGAAAAGCATTGGTAGCGCTACCGGGAATCGAAGTTGTGACCCATTGAATTTTGCCAAGAAAAATGGGAAATTCTTAGTCTTTTCGCACGTGGAACTTACGATCAGCCCGAGAACGCCAATTTCTGACCGCTCCGTTTTTGCACAAATAATGGTGAAATGCAACGGGCGTTTTCAGCGATTTTTTGGGACAAACTGGGACAAAGAACGGGGTTCGATCCCTCAGCGTTACCTATCCATCTCACGGTCGCCTCGCTGCCGCAGCCAACCGTTTACGCTACCACAAGCCCTTGTCTGCCGCTTCTCCGACTCGCGAGCCCGAGCGGTAGGGCGCAGTGTCCGTCCGAGGTTGCCTCCAATCGACCTTTCGGTGATCCGTTCCCGCGACTAGCGGGTTCGTCACATCGCTAGTGGTCGAAAATAGAAAAATGACCGAAAAACCCTCGTGGTTGAACCTGCCGACGAGGCAAGGACATGCGCATCGGAAGAAGATTTCGCCGTTCGCACCAGCATCTTTCTGCCGTCCTTCATTTCAAAAACCGTGCCATTGAGCGGTGGCTCGCCTTCGAAGAACACGATCACAAGGAATGGACCGCGCCCGATTATCCACGGGTCGCCATGACTCAAGTCGGAACGATAATGCGCAAACTCCTCGGTCGAGTCCTGACGCTTAAGTGCGACCTTTTGCTGAGTAATGTCGTTCAGAGCCGCCAGTAAATTTGTGTTCTGCTGATACTGCTGCGTGAGATTCTCCACCTCGGCTTGCGAGTCGAAACCATTCAAGTACCACATCTCCGCAGGTCCGGAGACAGACTCGATGGTCAGATAAGGATGAGTGAAGCCGAGCGTTCGACAGAGGTCTTCGGCCCGTCTCTCAAGCTTGCGATTTGCAGCTACAGCGTCCGCCTTCAGGTAATCGCGAGAAATATACAGAATTTGCGGCGGGCGAGCTTGCGCCATAATATCCCCGGCACTCCCGAATGTCAGAGCGAAGCACGCAAACAGGATAATGGACTTTGCTAAGGCAATCATTGCGATCATTCTATGGAGGGTACAGCCGAGCATGCGGCAGCCTTTGCTCATCAGTTTGGCAGCACTCTCCAACCGGGAACCTAGGCAGTGATCGCCGACCTACTCTCGGTTGATTGTTTTGCGGGAGCCAGCACGACCAGCACAACACCGACGATTGCGAACACAACCACTCCTGCAAGTTCTCGGCGCTCGATCACATTCCGGTATTCCTGCGCTGCCATTACTCCAGCATGCGCAAGATTTGCCCATCCGCCGAAGGCGATCAGACTGCGATTCGCCGCTGGGTCACGCACCGCCAGCAGCAAGAAAATTCCGAGTGTGACATAGATGCTCATTATCATTGGCACCGCAGGCTCTCGCGAGAAAAACATTGTTAGCGGGATTACTCCCGCCGTGAACAACAGTCCCACCACCACCAACACAATCTTCAGCGCCGACTCTCGACGCATCATAAACCTCCTCTCGGAATCTACTTTCCCTGCGGCACTTTGACTAAATGCTCGGCTAGGGCTACCCATTGCCCGTTGCGATGGATGTAGGTCACCGTATATCGGTAGACCACCATATACGCCGCGCCGTTGTTTGTCCCGCGCACAGTGTCGGTGCCAACCTCGACTGCCGTGTCTTGGTCGATGATGACGGTCTCGTCCGTCAGGGTTTGAGATTCCGTAGGATCGACATCGCCAGTGACTATGTACTTGATGAAAGTTTCTTTATCGTATGGTTTCTCCGCACCGAAACTGGCTACGAATTTGTCATCAAGAATACGTCGCAGACTATTCGCGTCGTGTTTAATCTCGGCAGTCACCCATTCCTTCGAAAGGTCGAGCACCTGTTGTTTCGCATCGGCAGGCAGAGTCGTGGAGTTCTTCGGCTCTGCGGACCCAGACAATGCCGCCATGCAACAAGCGAGCATCACGAACAAAATTCTCAGTTCCCGTTCTCGATTCATGATCCCCTCGCCGAGGGACTTGAAACGACCAATAGCGGCATATTAGGTCGGACAGCCGGGGAGGTCAATCGCGGTACTTAGCGAATCCAGTGCAGCAGGAGCTATTGCACCTTCGCGTGTTCCGCTTTGGCTTGCTTCAGAGTGGGAATCAGGCAGGCTTGCGACGGTGCTGCGATGTCGAACGGCGCGCGTCAGCGGTCACAAACTTGTGAGCCATGCCGAGCAAGTCCCGCAGGACATCGGGTGTGACACGGGACAGGCGAACCAGCACGGCGCTGTAGTTGAGATAGTGATCGGTCACGTAGTAAACGTCGGGAGCGGCTGCGAGCAGTTCGGTGCGGTCGTCAAAGCCCACGCGAACCATGAGTGAACCCGGCTCAGCCGAACGATGAGTAGGCACGCACGCCAAGAGCTTTCCACGAACCTTGAGCGCTGGCGAACCGTAGGCTGTGCTCTCCTCCACGCCGGACAGCGCCAAGCCGATCTTACGCACGGTGTCGAAGTTGATTGTGCTTCTCGGCATGGGTGAATGCGATTATCGGCAAGAACCGGAGCTTTTTCAAGGCAGCTATTGATTCCATCTATGAGGATTGTCGACAACCCCGGTGTGGTTACGAACGAGACCATCGGTGCCCTGGCGCATCTCGGTCTGGCCCGCGCCTATGGCTTGGCAGGGGACACTGGCAAGAGCCGCACCGCTTACCAGAATTTCCTGACCCTCTGGAAAGATGCCGACCCCGACATCCCCATCCTCAAGCAAGCCAAGGCCGAGTACGCCAGGCTGCACCATTCACGGGCTGCCGACAATCATTTGACAATCTGTTAACAACGATAGGGAATCACTATTGCCTCTCCGTGAATCCAACCGTTCAAACACTCTGAAAACTTTCTAGGGAGTGAAAGTGTTCTATATGGATGAGGTCATGCACGGGGTGCAAGGTTCTCCTGAGAAAACTACACTTATGCGAGTCTGTTCGCTGCGAGTGTGGTTGGGAGTGGCAAAGGCACTATGGAGTAAGCACGCGGTCAGATGATCCAGTGATATGAGGGACAAGACTGTGGCCAAGATAATCGAGTTCTACATTCCGAAGACCTTTCGCAAGAGTGGTAAGTGGGTTCCACCTAAAGAGCGTGGGAAAATTATTGAATTCGTACCCGAGGCGAAGAAGACAGCGTGATCTAGGATTCGCTATTTACGTGTTAGCCATGCGACCGCACTTACTCCCCGTTCCCGTCCTGAAGCAAGCCAAAGCCGAGTACGCCAAGCTGCAGTAGAGAAGCTCAGATATAGTTTCTAATCCAGCGCAAGCTATGGCGCAGCGGGTTCCTTGTGCCTTTCCCGCTCAAACAGCTCTTCTCGCCCCACCTCCAGGCTAGGCTAGCGGTATGAAAAAGGGCCAGACTTGGATGGCGGTCCGGGAAACTCATTGACCCACCAATGCATGATGAAAGAACACCTCACCCGCTTCGGAAGATTGAAGCTGAGTTTCGCGACATCGCGATTTTTTCGCCACTGACAGATGCTTCGGTGTGCCCAAAGCCCGGAGAAATGGGGGGCATGCCTTGGGCCGAGATTCGCCACCATGAGCACCAAGGGCAGGATTCAGGCTCGCTCCTTCTCTTCGCTGCTCTCCAGTTTCTTGCGTAGTGCCACGCCGACGCGGTGGATTGTCTGGATGTCCTTAACCAACAGGCCTTCTGAGACTTTGTTAATCCAAGGGGCCTGCAAGCGCATGGCAGCATCGAACGTCTGTTTCCCCTTGTCGGTCAGCACGACAAGTTGCGCCCGCCGATGATGCGGGTTGGTCTCGAATGCGACGAGCCCCTGACCCTGCAGGTCATTGATGATACGCTGCACGTTTTGGCGATTCGCGCCCATGTCGCGAGCGAGCCATGCAACTGGCTGTGGTCGTTCGGTCGCGGCGACAACGCCGAGGATCTGCCAGCGTGCGCTTGTGAGCCCCAGCGGCGCAACCAGCCGGTCGCCCGCGGTTACCAGTAAGCTGTTGAGCCTGAACAGCTCGAGAATGAGGCCGGTCAAGGCATCACCCGCCGGTGTTCTCTTGCCTTTGTATTCCATTTGTCACCATATTATTATCTTGACATCATCTTGTCAAGATGGTAGTTTGCCATCTGGTTTCATGATACCAGAGTGACACGATACACAACTCAAGAAGGAGACTACGATGCCGCTGTTACGCCCTTTAGACCCCGCTTTCCCGATTGAACGTCAGCTTGCAGTTGATGCGAGTCCTGTCGTGCTGGTGAACATCTTCACGCTTGATAAGGCCGACGAGCAGGACTTCGTTCAAGCCTGGCAAGACGATGCGGTGTTCATGAAACAGCAGCCGGGCTTCATTTCTACCCAGCTTCACCGTGCCATCGGCGAAAGTCCAACTTATCTCAACTACGCAGTCTGGGAAACGACCGGCCATTTCCGGGCTGCATTCACGAATCCAGCATTCCGGGCCAAGCTCTCGGTCTATCCCTCTTCGGCTGTCGCTACGCCGCACTTGTTCCGGAAAGTCGCGGTGCCAGGTGTCTGCGTTGCCTAGAGCAATTGCAGAAAGAAGAAGGTCGAACTTGCACCAGGAGGTTGCTATGCGCAACCAAGCTCACGTAAGAACGATTCTCCGCTGGGGTCACATTGGTGAAGGCATGTTCCTTGTAGCCTATGTGTATTCTGGTTCCCACCTAAGCGCAACGTGGACCAACATCGCGCGGTTTGTGGTGGTACCAATCTTACGATGATCTCTCACTTCCGGTTTGCGCGTTACTCGTCCGGAATCCTCGTCGGATAGTAGTTAAGTGGATGTCGATGATCCTAACTTCGGCGGGCAGATGCACGAAGTTGCTCCCGGAACCATGCGTGTGCTTGCTCACTTGTGAGTCGAGGATGTCAGACCATGAAATACGGAGGTTCGCATGACCTCCTGGCTATTCGCGGCGCAGCGAGACCAGGGGGTCGATTCGAGCGGCGCGCTGTGCGGGAAGGTAACTAGCGAGCAGCGCGATCATCGCGAGTAGCGAGGAAATCCCCACAAATGTCGTTGGGTCCGTCGCTCCCACGCCGAATAGCATACTTCGAATGAGGCGAGTAAGAGGGAAGGCCGCAGCCAAACCAATCATCACACCGGAGAAAGCGAGTGTCATCCCCTGCCGCACAACAAGAGTCACGATATTGCGCTGCGAGGCGCCCAGGGCGATCCGAATCCCCAATTCGCGAGTTCCCTGATTGACGAGGTACGCCATCACTCCGTAGATGCCGATCGTAGCCAGGGTCAACGCGACGCTTGCGAAAACTCCCAGGAGAAACGTCGAAAAACGCCGGCGGGCCAGCGATTCGTTCACTCGCTGTTCCATCGTTCGAAGGTGGTACATCGGTAGATCCGGATCGAGGTTGTACAGTTCGCTCTTGGTGGACGATAGCATGGCTGCCGGATCCGTGCGGCTGCGGAGGGCTACCGTCATGGCCCGAGTGGGGAATTGCGTGTGGGCCAGGTAGAAAGCGATCCGCGGGTTCGAATCGAGAGAATCCTGTTTCACGCGACCGACGACGCCAACGACCGTCTGCCATGGGTCCTTCGAGGGGAGTTCAACAATATGAATGCGCTTGCCGATCGGGTCCTGTCCCGGCCAGAGTTGGTTGGCCATGTACTCATCGACAATGACGACAACGGGTTTTGTAGTGTCGTCCTGCTCATTGAAGAATCGTCCACGCCGCAGCGGTATTTCCATGGCTTCAAAATAATGACCGAGGACGATGCGCTCATCTGCATTGAGAAACTTCTCGCCGGCAAGCGGCGTGCGACCCTCGACAGTGATCGGTGTCCAGGCAAACGCCTCGCTCAAGGGAAGGGACGTGACTCCTCCCGCCGCGATCGCCCCCGGGGAGTGTTCGAACCCTTCCCAGAGTTGGCGATACGTATTCAGCACGGTTTGTTTGTCGTTGTATTTCCGGCCGGTCATCGTCAAGTCAAATGTGAGCACGCCTCGAGGGTTGAATCCGGGCGATACGTCCTGCAGGCGAGCGAAACTCCGAATGAGAAGTCCGGCGCCGATCAACAGGACGACCGAGAGCGCCAGTTCCGCAACCACGAGCAGCCGGCGAAGATTATTGCTACGGCCCCAAACCGTACCGGTCCCCGCTGAGCCACGGCCTGCATCCTTGAGACTTGAATTCAAATCCAGCCTTGCAACGCGCAAAGCCGGGACTAGGCCGAAGAGAACCCCAGAGGAAACAGAGAGCAGCAGCGTAAACAGCAGTAGGCGTCCGTCAATTCCAACGTCCTGCAGCCGCGGGATACTCTTTGTTCCCCAAAGGTGGATCCACTGGATAGTGAAGAAGCAGAGCAAAATACCCAATGCACCGCCGCCGAGGGAAAGGAGCAGGCTCTCCGTCAGCAGTGAACGGACAATGTGCCATCGGCTGGCACCCAGGGCGGTCCGTACAGCAATTTCCTGCCGGCGTGCCACGGCCCGCGACAGCATCAGATTAGCGACATTGGCACACGCGATCAGCAGTACAAAACCGACAGAACCGAGCAGCACCCATAAAGGGCGGCGCACGTTGCCCACAACTTGTTCGAGGAGCGGCACTATGCTGAACGTTAAGCCGCCGTTCGGCGGATAGTTGTCCGGAAACTCGCGGCGCAGACGGGCCGTGACGATATCCATCTCCGCTTGTGCTTGCTGCAGCGAGACGCCCGCCTTCAGCTTTCCGATGATGTTGTAGTCCTCATGGTCCCGCACTTGTGAAGCGGCCGCGGGCGCGAGCGGGAGGGGCAGAAAAATTTCGACCTGTTCCGTTCCGTCGAGCAGAGGGACAACCTCTTGTGACAACGAAAACTTCTCCGGCAAGACGCCGACGACTTCATAAATTTGTCCATTGATGATGATGGACTTGCCGATCACATGCGGGTCGCGGCCGAAACGTCGCGCCCACATGCCGTCAGTCAAGACCGCCGTCGACGGATGCCCGGGCAGATCTTCGTCTGCGGTCAGCAGCCGGCCGAGAGCCGGACGAGCGCCGACCATTCGAAGAAGATTCGACGAGACGCAAATGACGCCCACTCGTTCCGGATCACCCTGCCCGGTCAAGTTGTAGTTTCCGCCAATCGCGATCGCAATCTCCTCGAACCCATGGTGCGAAGCCCTGATGTCGAAGTACTGTGCGGTGGAAAACCAGTCCTGGGTGATGCCTAGGCCGGGGGAACGATTCCACAGAATCACCAGCCGGTCTGGGTTGTCGTATGGCAGCGGACGAAGCAGCAGCGCGTCTGCCACGCTGAAGATGGAGGTGTTCGCTCCAATCCCGATCGCCAGAGACAATACCGCTACAAGAGTGAACCATGGATTCTTTGCGAAGGAGCGAAGAGCGAATCGAGTATCCTGTTTCCACGTGCTCATTGGACTGTAATGCTAGCAGAAAGTCGCAATCCGTCCTGATGAGGGCCAAGTTTCGTACCAGCACCCGGCCATACGGTGGTCACCTGTAAATCGGCAGCAGAGGCACGAGCTGCAGTGGATGCGGCCCGCCGAATCCTGAAACAACTGGGCGTGGAGCTACATCCGCAGAAAACGCGGATTGTTCATGTCCGGTACGGCTTCGAGTTCCTCGGCTACAAAATCAAGCGCGGGTACAGAAAGCTTCATCTGCCCGAGAGCCAGATTCGTAGTCAGGCCCGACAGGATGCGCTGTATGCGTATCCCAAGGAGAAGTCAATTCGGCGTTTCATGGACCAGGTGCGGCAACGAACCAAGCGGGGGCGACCTCTGCGGACCAAGGAGCTGATTGCGGAGCTGAATCCGCTCGTGCGGGGTTGGGGCGAGTATTACAAACGCGCCCAGGTCCGAAAACTCTTCCAACGTCTCGACGGTTGGATCCGGCGGCGAATCTGGTCGCATCGGTACCAACGTTGGCGCAACGCAGGCTGGAAGCAGCTGCCCGCGACCAAGCTGTACGGCGAGTATGAGCTTGTCCGGCTACTCTACTTAATACCTTCTCTTGCATCCTGGCGTCGCTAAGTCTTCGTGAAAGCTGCACGCGGGAAATCCGCACTTGCAGTTTGGGCGGCGGACGGAGGCCAGCGCGAAAGCGCGCCTCCTCCGACCCGACTGGCGATGTATTTCGATCCCTTCGTCCGTTAGCTTGCGGTGAGGTTGCTTTGCTGACTCCGTCTGGGGCATTTTTTAATAACATAGCGATGAGTTGTTTGACCAACGCAGGAGAGGCGTAACGACGATGCGGCAATCTTCGGTATTGGCTCACAGCTTGTGGAAGAATCAACCGCGACTTGGCGACTTTAGGGTGCCAGCCTTAGCCCAAACAGAACGGGTCAGGACGTTGCTATCCAACACCTTCCGGCTCCCGTATTTGATCTCCAATCTACTACTGACAAATGCCGGATGTTCTGTCCTTCACGAAAAGACTTTTCGGTTACCGCGCATACCAATCCGAATGCGGCGACCATCGGCTGCATGAGAGGCACTGGGTTTCAGTCCATTGGTGAAGGCAGCATGGGCAGACGCCTCCAGTATCGAACGTGTTCCACGAATGACCGCACTCGCAGAACCAGTGATCTTCCTTCCGAGGCGACCAACCGCATAGTGGACAGCGGATACGAGGCGGTTCCGACTTGCCGGGCTTCTTCTCTTCCTTAAGCTCGCGATGTGGAACTATGACCGGGCTGTCAGCGACCGGACTCATGCTCGCTATTATGACCCACACGCACAGTGCAACCAGTGCGAAACGTGTTTTGAACCTCGCTAAACGCTGTGGGTTTTAGCCGGCAGCATCGCTCCGGCTCGGATCTTAGTCTCCTGAAGCACGAACGATCTGCCGTCTTTAGGAAAGTCGTATAATCCGCGCAATGAATCCGACACGCCGTACCTTCCTCCAGACTCTCGCCACGGCAAGCGTTGCCGCAAGTGTTCTGAATTCCTCGGCGTTCCCGAAAGACGGTGGATCAGACGCACAGGAAGACATCTGCTCGATGCGAGCAACTGACATGGCCGCGCTGATCCAGCAGAAGAAGCTTTCTGCTCTCGATGTGATGCAAGCACATCTTCGGCGGATAGAGCAGATCAATCCCAAAGTGAACGCGATTGTTACTCAGGTTCCTGAAAATCAATTGTTGGCTCAGGCACGGGCTGCGGATGAAGCGGTTGCGAGAGGGACGGTCCTCGGCTCTCTCCATGGTCTCCCAGTTGGCGTGAAAGATATGTCGGAGACGAAGGGCATACGCACCACGTATGGCTCCCCACTGTTCAAGGACTTCGTGCCGACCTTTGACTCGCTCGTCGTAGAGCGCATCAGGAACGCTGGTGCCATCCTTGTGGGCAAGACCAACGTTCCTGAGTTTGCGATGGGTTCGCAGACTTTCAACCCGGTGTTCGGTGCGACCCTTAACCCCTTCGATCTAACAAAGACATGCGGCGGGAGTACGGGTGGTGGGGCGGTTGCGTTGGCTTGTGGCATGGTGCCCCTCGCGAACGGTAGCGACATGGGAGGTTCACTCAGGAACCCCGGCAATTTCTGCAATGTTGTGGGCATCCGACCCTCTCCCGGACGTGTACCGAACTATCCATCACAATTGGGATGGACAACGTACAGTGTTTCCGGCCCCATGGCGCGTAATGTGACCGACTGTGCTTTTTTCCTTAGTGTACTTGCCGGATTTGATCGTCGATCTCCGATCTCGATTGACCAGTCGGGTAGTCAGTTCGTGGGCAAGTTGAGCGAGCGTAGCTTCAAGGGTGTGCGAGTCGCCATGGTGAAAGACTGGGGTCTACCGTGGGAACCAGCCGTGATCGAAGCCATTCATCAACAGAGAAAAGTCTTCGAGTCGATGGGCTGCATTGTCGAGGAGGCAGAACCGGATATGGCGGATGCAAACGAGTGCTTCTTAGCGTGGAGGCACTGGAGCTTCGAACGTCAATATGGCGAGAAAGCGGATGTTCATCCCGATCAGGTCAATGAGTACGTTCACTGGCACGTTAATGAAGGCCGCAAACTTACCGGGCCGTATCTTTCACGTACAGAGGCAAAGCGCACAGCACTCTATCATCGAATGCGTCAGTTCATGGAGCGATACGAATTCTTTGTCCTGCCCGTCAACCAAGTTTTGCCCTTCGATGTGAAGATGCCACACCCAGAGGCAATTGCTGGCGTGAAGATGGAAACCTACATTGACTGGATGAGATCAGCCTATTACATCACCGTCGTTGGGAATCCGGCGATTTCTGTTCCGTGTGCTTTTTCGGAATCTGGGCTACCCATTGGCATCCAGATCGTCGGGCGGTACAACGATGACTGGGGGACGCTGCAAATGGCGTATGCCTTCGAGCAGGCCACCAATGTTGGTAGGCGTCGTCCGTCGATCTTATAACAACCGTGCTACGCAAAGAGTTGGTTCTGAGTCTGAGTCTCAGCGACTCGACTGGTCGCGAACATTCCTCATCATCCTTCCCCACATGGTTCACACGACTGCTCACTAGATAACACCGCATCGAGTGTGCGTCGTATGGCTTCAGCCGTTCGGAGATCGCGGCAACGTCCTGCATTCCCGAATCAAGCCAAAGATCGTAGGCGGCAGGATCGAGGATCGCTGGCATTCGGTCGTGGACGGCAGAGGTCACGGCATTCGGAGTCGTTGTTAGGATCGAGCAGGTCTTGATCCCTTGCCCCTCGGCATTCTTCCACCCGTCCCAAATCCCGGCAAAAGCGAACAACTCACCTTCATTCACTTCGAAGCAGTAGGGCTGTTTGCTTGTTGCAGTGCGCTTCCACTCGTAGAAGCCATCTGCTGGAATCAGACACCTGCGGAATTTGATCGGATCGCGAAAGGCAGGCTTCGTGGCGGCTTCGGCAGGCTAGAGCCGTTCTGAATACAACAACTTAGGAAGGTCTGGTAGCGCTACCGGGAATCGAACCCGGGTTTGAAGATTGAGAATCTTCCGTCCTAACCCCTAGACGATAGCGCCATCGGCCAACGCGATTATAGCAAAGGAAGATACTGGGCTTAGCTCGGGTAGGCGCCAGACACTAGGTGTCGTGGTGACTATCCGCGCTCTTGACATCCCTGCCCAACCGTAGCAGAATTCTTGTAGGCGAATAAAAAGCGAAATAACAAAGATTTGCCTCGCGGCTCTGGCTCCGCACTGCACCTTGAAATCCGAGGTCTTCATGTCATCTTTTCCTCTTTTCGCGAATGTGCCGGTTCGTCGCCCGCTTGCCGCCGTTATGCCCCAAAGCCCGTCACTGGTTAGCGAACGAATAGCAGCAATCTCCAACCTGACCGAAGTTAGACCGGCATCCCGGCTTGCGTTACGCCCGGTTCCTGAAATGGTTTCTAGCGGCATTCGGGAGATCGATGTCCTAACCGGGGGACTGCCACGCGGGTGCCTGACCGAGGTGTGCGGAAATCAGTCTTCGGGCCGCACCAGTTTGTTATTTGCCATCTTGGCGGCCGCGACCAAGCGGCAGGAAGCGTGCGCTTTGGTGGACGTAAGTGATGTCTTTGATCCGGTGTTGGCGGCGGCTGCAGAAGTGGGATTTGAAAAATTGTTGTGGGTGCGGTGCGACTCACAAATAGAAAATTCCCAACTCTCTTCAACGATGCCTGGGGCTGGCTCTGGCGAGAAGAAAAAAAGTGAGGCGCGGAAGAATTTTGCGCGCCGGCGGAAGGAAACTCCGCTCGGGCAGGCATTGCGGGTTACTGACTTGCTCCTGCAAAGTGGCGGCTTTGGACTTGTGGTCCTTGATCTCGGCGACGTTCCTTTTAAGATGACGCGGCGCATTCCTCTGACCTCTTGGTTCCGCTTTCAGCGCACCATCGAGCACACGCCCACGATACTTTTTGTCATTACCCAAGAACCCTGCGCCCAGACCTGCGCTTCGTTGCTACTGAAATTGCAGGCGCAGTTTTTGGGCGGCAGTTCCAGGGCATGGAGCAAGAAGCCATCGGCTTTCTGCCCTTCACTTTCAGCCAAAGACAGGAATGCACCGGCCAGCGGGGAAGGGCCCGGCTTAGGTTATGTCACAGAAGTTCCAAAGAAATTCCAGGCTTCCGGGGGATTCTCGCATGCCGAACTTTTGGAAGGACTGCATATTCAAACTGAGGTCCTTCGCTCGCGCCTCGAGCGCAAGCCGGCGAGATCTCTGACCACCGCATTCACATCCCAGTCGGTTCGCGCGGGATAAAAGCCTGAAGTCATTGCATTCTTGAGGTATGGATGGGGGAAGCAAACGGCAATCCACCGCTCAATTCTGACAAATGCCTTTCGCCTGCATCTTCGTTCCTGATTTTCCGGTTGCGGCGCTGCTGCGCGCGGAGCCGGAGCTGCGCGCACAAGGTTTCGCTGTGCTCGAGGGCAAGGCTCCTTTACAAAAAGTTTTTGCGGTTAATGAAACCGCCCGGCGCTCGGGTGTGGAACCTGGCATGACCAAGCTTCAGGTGGAAGCATGCGTCGATCTTGTCTTACGGGTTCGCTCGCCGTTGCTCGAAACCGCCGCTCACGCTGCGCTGCTCGATTGCGCGCAGTCCTTCTCGCCGCGGGTGGAAGATACCGCGCCGGACACAATCGTCCTCGACCTCGCGGGGCTGGAAACGCTTTTCGGCCCTCCGCCCAAAGTGGCGGGAGATTTGGCCCGGCGCGCCTCGGGTCTTGGGCTGGAAGCCCAGGTTGCGGTCGCCGGAAATCCCGATGCGGCGGTACTGGCGGCCCACGGATTTTCTGGCGTGACCGTGATTCCAGAAGGGAAGGAGGCGGAGCAGCTGAGCGGTCTGCCGCTGGAGGTTTTGTTGGCCGAAAAACTCGAGCATCGAGAATCCGAACCAATCCTCGAAACTCTCCATCGCTGGGGTGTGCGCCGTTTGGGAGAATTGGCCCGATTGCCCGAGATCGCCATCAGCGAACGCTTGGGACAACGAGGCGTGCATTTGCAAAAGTTGGCCCGGGGTACCACTTCGCGCACGCTAGTTCCCTGCGAACCGCCTCTGGTTTTTGAGGAAGCCGTCGAGCTCGAATATTCCCTGGTTTTGCTGGAGCCGCTGGCTTGTTTGCTGAGCCGAATGCTGGAGCAACTCTGTGCTCGTCTGCGTGCCCGCGCCCTGGCGACCCAGGAATTGCGTCTAGCCTTAGAGTTGCAAAACGGCCATTCCGTCGAAAGCGCCGAGTTTCCAGGTGGTCAAGACCAGCGGGGACGCCCGTTCCCTCAGGATTCCCCAAGATGGTTTCATCGCACTCTCCGCCTTCCCGTTCCTCTGCTCGATGCCCAGGCTTTCCTCAAGCTGCTGCAGCTTGATTTGAGGGCCCATCCTCCCGGCGCCCCGATTCGCAAAATCCATCTGGCAGCAGAACCCACCCGCCCACGAGCGGCGCAGAACGGGCTTTTTCTTCCTCCTTTCCCGGAACCCGAGAAACTTGAACTCACCCTGGCCAAGATCGCGGGAATCGTCGGAGGAGACCGGGTGGGATCTCTGGCCTTGCTGGATACGCACCGCCCGGAGGGATTCCGGATGCAACCCTTTGTCCTTCGCGAATCCCCGAGCGGATCGGGAGGGAACCAGGAGAACTTTCCGAATTCATCACTCGAGCGAGAAAGGCGTTCGACGGAACTGGTTACCGCCTTGCGCATGTTCCGTCCGCCGCTCGCGGCCAACGTAACCCTGCTCGAGGGGAAGCCAACCTATGTTTCCTGCTGGCAAGGAGAAGAATTAGGGGGCGAGATTCTTTGGGCGGCAGGACCCTGGCGTTCTTCCGGAGACTGGTGGGAGAAGGAAGGATGGGCGCGCGACGAGTGGGATATCGCCGTACAAGAAGAGACCCAGATTGTGTGTTATCGCCTCGTCCGCGATTTATTGCGCGGACGATGGCTGCTCGAAGGAACCTATGACTAGCCACGGATTGAACTCGCATTTTGCTTCCTTTCCCCTCCGTACACGTCCGGGTTGATGGTGTTTTGGTCGATGTACATCGAGCTCCACTGCCGCTCCGCCTTCAGCTTTCTGGAAGGCGCATCCTTGCCCGAGGATTTGATTGCAACCTGCGCGAATCTGAATATGCCGGCCATGGCGCTCCTCGACCGCGACGGCGTTTACGGCGCTCCGCGCTTTCACATGGCAGCCCAGAAGGCAGGCATCCAAGCCCACCTAGGAGCCGAGGTTACCTGCGACTCCTTCGGCTCTCCCCGATCTATGGTGGGGATTTCTCGCGGGCTGAAAACCACGGGGAACAACCCTGGTTTCCGCTTGCCCCTCTTGGTCTCCTCCCGTATTGGCTACCAGAACCTTTGTCGCTTGCTCACGAACATGAAGTTGCGCGCCGACAAGGGAGAAGGTGCTGTGTGCGAAGAGGAATTGCAAGAATATTCTGCCGGGCTCATTTGCCTTACTGGCGGCGACGAGGGCCCACTCGCGTTTGCCCTGACCAACGGGGGTATGGACCAAGCTCGCGCTTTTCTGGACCGCCTCATCTATATCTTCGGTCCGGACAACGTTTACCTCGAGCTGCAACGGCATTTTCATCGCCCGCAAGAGGCTCGCAATCGTGCCGCCCTGGATCTGGCTCGCTCCCTGGATCTCCCGCTGCTGGCCACCAACGGCGTGAACTACGCCACGGCGCGGGAGCGCGAGCTGTGTGATGTTTTCACGGCCATTCGCCACCATTGCACGCTGGCCACGGCCGGACGTCTCTTGGCCCGCAACTCCGAGCGCTATGTGAAATCGCCGGAGGAGATGCGAAGGCTTTTTGCCGATCTTCCCGAGGCCTTGGCCAACACGGTCGAGCTTTCCTCCCGGCTCAAGTTCACGCTGAAGGATCTGGGATACAGATTCCCGAAGTACCCCGTGCCGGAAGGCGAAACGATGATGTCATTTTTGCGCCAGTGCACGCGGGAAGGTTTTGCGCAGCGTTATGGGCAGGCCACGGAAGACCTCAAAGACCGCGCTCGCCGCCAGATCGAGCACGAGCTGAAATTAATCGAGAAGCTCGATCTCCCGGGATATTTTCTCATTGTCTGGGATCTGGTTCGCTTCTGCCGCGAGCAGAACATTCTGGTGCAAGGACGCGGCTCCGCCGCCAATAGCGCCGTTTGTTATTCCCTCGGCATCACCGCCGTCGATCCCGTCAAGATGGAATTGCTCTTTGAGCGTTTTCTTTCCGAAGAGCGTGGCGAGTGGCCGGATATCGATTTGGATCTTCCGAGCGGTGACCAGCGCGAACGCGTCATCCAATATTTGTATCAAGGCTATGGCGAGCGGGGCGCAGCCATGACCGCCAATGTAATTACCTATCGCAGCCGCATGGCTGGACGGGAAATGGGGAAGGCGCTGGGCTTCGATCCGGAGACGCTCGACAAAGTTTCCGCCGCCGTTTCCACCTGGGAATATCGCGATCAGCAAGATACCCTCGATCACCGTTTTCGGGACGCGGGTCTGGATTTGAACCATCCTCGTCTCCGCAAGTACTTCGAACTATGTGTTGCCGTCCAGGATTTACCGCGTCATCTCGGCCAACACTCCGGAGGGATGGTAATTTGCCAGGGTGAGCTGGATTCCGTGGTTCCGCTCGAACCTGCCTCCATGCCGGGGCGAGTCGTGGTGCAGTGGGACAAAGAAGATTGCGCCGATCTCGGCATCATCAAAATCGACCTGCTCGGGCTGGGGATGATGGCGGTGCTCGAAGATTCCCTGGAACTCATTCGCCATCACTACCAAGAGGTCGTCGATCTGGCCCATTTGCCGGCCGAGGATCCTCGGGTCTATGCCACGCTGCAGAACGCCGATACGATCGGCATGTTTCAGATCGAGAGCCGGGCGCAGATGTCTTGCCTGCCGCGCCTGCGTCCTGAGCGCTTCTACGATCTCGTGGTCGAAGTCGCCATCATTCGTCCCGGCCCCATCGTGGGACAGATGGTGAATCCGTATTTGCAGCGACGGCAAGGACGGGAACCGGTGACCTACCCCCATCCTTCGCTCGAGCCCGTGCTGGCTCGCACTCTGGGTGTGCCGCTTTTCCAGGAGCAACTGCTCCGCATCGCCATGATCGCCGCCAATTTCAGCGGCGGAGAGGCCGAGGAGTTACGCCGCGCCATGGGATTCAAGCGCTCCCCAGCCCGCATGAAAGAGATCGAAGCCAAACTCCGCGCGGGGATGGAGCGCAATGGCATTGCTCGCGAAGCCCAGGAACAGATCATCCTTTCCATTACTTCGTTTGCTCTTTACGGGTTCCCCGAATCCCACGCCGCCAGCTTCGCGCTTCTGGCTTATGCCAGCGCCTACTTGAAGTGCCAATACCTGGCTGCTTTCACCGCTGCCCTGTTGAACCATCAACCCATGGGTTTTTATCGGCCCGCCACGATCGTGAAGGATGCGCAACGGCACGGGTTGAAGGTGTTGCCCATCGATGGCATGAAATCGGAGTGGAATTGCACCCTGGAACCGATGGCCAAGAACCCTGGTTCCGGGACAAACTCCGAGGCCGATAACTCATTCGCCGTGCGCCTGGGCCTGCGCTATGCCCGTGGATTGCGCGAAGAAGCGGCCCGGGCTCTGGTGGAGCAGCGGAATCTGGCTCCCTTCTCCTCCATCTGCGATCTGGTTCATCGCGTGCCCGAATTGCGCAAAGATGAGCTGACCACGTTAGCCGAGATTGGAGCCTTAAACTTGGTCTCGCGCTTTCCGTCGCAAGGTTCTCCTACCCCGTCGATTCCGCCGGGCACCCATCCCGCTCCCCATGTTCAGGGAAGGAACCTAAGCCCTATGGACTACTCTCCAGGGACTACTGCTCGGGAACCGGGAACGGGACAGAGGAAACTGCATCGTCGCGATGCCCTTTGGCAACTCGAGCGTGCCGTAGGTCGCGCTGGTCCGTTGCTCGACGAATTATCCGAGCCCGACGAGGCTTCTCCGCTCGATCCCATGGATGCGGAAGAACGGCTGGTGGCGGACTTTCGCGGCACAGGCATGACCGTCGGCCCACATCCCATGGCGTACCATCGAGCGCGCCTGGAAAAGATGGGAATTCGTAAGGCGAGTGAACTCGGTCAAATTCCCCATGGACAACGCGTGCGCGCCGGGGGATGCGTCATTGCCCGCCAACGTCCGGGGACGGCGAAAGGCTTTGTTTTTCTTAGCCTGGAAGATGAAACCGGCGTGGCGAACGCAATCATCACTCCCGATTTATTTCAGAAAAACCGGCTGCTGGTGAGTTCCGAACCATTTCTTATGGTCGAAGGTATTCTGCAGAATCAGGATCATGTCATCTCCGTTAAAGCAGAAAGAATTTTGCCCTTGACCATTACCCATGCCCAAACTTCTTCCCACGATTTTTATTAATTTTCCCGCCGAGCCAGTCCCGACTTGCTCGATCTCTTCCCCCCCTGCCGTGTCCCCCGCGGTTTTCGGCGGGAGCGGATTTTTTCGCTGGCTGCCGAGCGCGAGTTCAGAGTTCGCTCCCCGAAGTTACTTCTGTGCAAAAATTAGCCGGGTAGGGACTTGCTTTTCCTTATAGGCCAAGGGTACCATCTAATAGGTTTCCTAAGCGGCCACGCTTCCTGGCGGCCCCTTTCGCCCCCCTGAGACTCCGGGCGACTAAGCGGATCATTTCACTACTTCGTACGCCCCGCACGCGATACCGAGCGAGTGCCAAGCTGGAAGGCGACAGAGTTGAAGGCCAGAATCCGGCCCTGGTTCGATGGATTCAACGTAGGATTACACAAAAAGAGAAACATATGAACGTAGGACCTAGACATCCCACCGGCGCCGGTGGAAGAAACCGCCGCCGTCGGGGACGGCGCCCGCATCACGGCGGCCAGCCAGCAGGCCGGGACCGCCAGCAACAGCGAGGCATATACACTGCCCCGATGGATCACAGTTACAGGGCTGCGTTGGGCGGAGACCAGGCAGCTGGCGGGCGAGGCCATTCCGGCTTTGCTCCCTACGCTCCGGCTGAGCCGGAGCCGCTGCCCCAGCGAGAGGACGCAACTTCGCGTATCTTCGCCTTCGTGGATGACCTATTCTTTCAAGCCAAGATCCAGGAGACGGCACGCAAGCTCAATGTCAAGGTCGAGTTCGTCAAGACCGACAAGGACCTTAGCGATCGCATCAAGCAGAACGGCGAGGAGAAGCCATCTCTGATCATCTTTGATCTGAATAACGCCAACGCGAAGCCCTTATCCCAAATTCCGAAACTCAAGAGCAAGCTAAAGAAAACCTCGATTATCGGCTTCTTGTCTCACGTGCAGGGGGACTTGAAGCAGAGAGCGCATGAGGTCGGGTGCGACATGGTCTTGCCGCGATCCGCGTTCTCCCAAAATCTGCCCCAGTTGCTGCGCCGCCATGGCGCACCGCAAGAGGAATCTCCCCTCCGATAGCACTTCGAAGGTCGACACCGCCCGGCTCCCCGCACTCAGGGGAGAGCTTTGCGCTTATCCTGGGGGCCAAGCCAGACTCCGCCCGCCCAGCAAGTGAACGTGCAAGTGGAAGACGGACTGGCCAGCTCCCGGGCCGATATTGAGCACCGTACGGTAGCCGTTTTCGACTGCCCTCTGGCGGGCAATCTGGGCCGCCACCAGATGGCAGCGACCGATCACCTCAGCATCCTCAGGGCTCGCTTCCTTAAGACCTCGAATGTGTTTCTTGGGGACAACCAGCACATGGGTGGGAGCTTGGGGATGAATGTCCTCAAAGGCAAAGGTATGCTCGTCTTCATAGACCTTCTTGGCGGGGAGATCACCTGCGATGATGCGGCAAAACAGGCAGTTTGTCATGACATCTCCCGAGACCCTGTAAGGCTCCATGCTCTGGCCGGCTGCGGCCGTCGTTTCAATCCAACCGGACCAGAAAGATCCCGCCTTCCGCGGGTTGGGTTTCGCGGACCACAGCTTCCGCCTTCCGGCGGTCGTCATCCTCAACCCGAACCCGGACCCACCAGTTGCCGATCGGGCTCGAAAAGCAAAGAACTTTTGCCGTTTGGTAACGGCGAGACAAGCGGTCTGCCAGCTCATCGGCAACGCGTTCTTTCTCGAAGCCCCCGATCTGGACCGCCCAGCGCCCGGGAGCAGTAAGGGGAACTGGCGTGTGCAATACATCGAGTCGAACCATGGCCACTCCCGCCGTCCAGACGTCGACCTGTTTGGCCGCTTGCTCCGACAAGTCTAAGATGCGGCCGCGGATGAACGGTCCGCGGTCTGTAATGCGCACCACGGCCGACCGCTCCGTCTTCAGATTGGTCACTCGCACGATGGAGCCCAGGGGGAGCGTGCGATGCGCGGCCGTCATCGCATGCATTTCATAGATCTCGCCATTCGAACCCCGGCGGTGGTTGTAGACTCCACCGTACCAGCTGGCCAATCCCGTCTCCGTAGCCAGCGGCTTAGCCTCGACGGGCGTGCGGGAAGCAGACGCTTCGGCCGAAGCTGGCCTTT
>DASPTQ010000039.1:0-19519 GCA_035623335.1 Terriglobales bacterium | reverse complement strand
ACCGGGCCACGTTTTAGCTTGACAAGTTTCGGAAGGTTTGTGTAGGGTAGCCGCACTTAGTTTGAATCGATTCAAGAAATAAATGTGCGGCGGTTGCGGTTCATCTCGGCCGGCTTACTCGTGGAGTTCTCATGAATCGATGGAAGTCAGGACTGGCGAAGCACCTTGCTCGCTGGGTTCTGCTGGTTAGCTCATCCCTCGCAGAAACACAGGCCCCGAGGCCCTTCCCCAATTGGAGGGTTGTCTTTTGTGAGGGATGAGCTAACCGGTCAGAGTTGTTCTGAAGCTTCAAGAGGCAATCGATTAGCTACCCAACAAGATTAGCCCTCCCGAGAGATTGAGGCATCAGCATTCATTCGGGGACCCGTGCATGATCCGCTCGAAGAATGGACAGAAGGCTCCTGCCTCCATTCGATTGCGCCTCGCCCTCCTGGGCATGGACGGAGGCCGGCAGGTGACAGAATTCTAAGACGCCAAAGTAAAGCTTTTTGCGGCCTATACCCTTCTGGCAAGGGTTGTTTGGGTGTGCGGGCGGAGCATGATAGTGTTTGGCTGAATGAACAAGCCACCGCGCATTTCGGCTGTGATCCTGGCGGCAGGAACGTCAAGCCGGATGGGAACCGCAAAACAATTGCTGCGATTGGACGGCCGTCCCCTGCTGCAACACGTCTTGGACAACGTTCGCGCTTCCGCGGCCGCAGAAATCGTTCTGGTTCTGGGATTTGAAGCGGAGGCGATCCAACGAGAAATCAACCTGTACCAGGCGCGCATAACCGTGAACAGCCAGTACCGACTGGGGATGGGAACATCCTTGAAATCGGGCCTGGCGGTCGTGGACTCCGAAGCCGAAGGCGCTCTGGTGGTTTTGGCTGATCAGCCATTTGTTCGGCCTCAAACACTCGATCGATTGATTGCGGAGCATCAAGCCGCCAAGGCGCAGATTGTGATTCCGACCTATCGAGGGTTTCGCGGGAATCCAGTCCTGCTCGACCGCTCCATCTTCCCCGAGTTAATGGGACTGAACGGTGATACAGGCTGCCGCGCCGTCTTCGGAGATCACATTGAGGGCATGGTGAAGGTACCGGTCGAAGATGTGGGAATTCTGCTGGACGTCGACGAGCGCAGTGACCTGGAAGCGCTTCGCAGGGGATCTAGTGCCTGGCAAGAGAGAGCTGTGCTCGAGACGGCGGGGTGTGAAGCTGGTGAAGCGGTCGCCTCCCAACCAGAGTTAGTCGTGGTTGGCCGGGACGCTCTGGCGATGGCTTTAGCGAGACTGGGTCAGATCCTGCGATTTACCGTCAGCGCGGTGGATCCGTTGCTTGCGGCTGCAGATTTCCCCGGGGCTGATCGTGTGCTTCATGCGCTCGATTTCTCGCTACTGGGAAGCAAACGGGATCGCCACGTAGTAGTGGCGAGCCGCGGAGCATGCGATGAGGAAGCGATCGAACAGGCCATCGCTGCGAACAGCGCATACGTCGGGCTCGTCGCGAACCGGAAAAGGGGGGAAGAAGTGCTTCGCGCCTTGCGCGGGAAGGGCCTACCGCCCGCGGAACTCGCGAGCGTGCGAGTGCCGGCCGGCATCGAAGTCGGCGCTGCTACTCCGGAGGAGATTGCACTCGCCATCATGGCGGAAATCATTCAGCAACGCCGGAAAAGTTGAGCGCGTCGAGGCAAGTCAGGCGCAGGGGCGCACTCGATTGGTCTTTAGCGGGTGCTGCGCGCGTCACACTGCGAGATAACCTTATCAGCGCCGGCTGGCGGGTCACTTATCTCGCGATGTGGTCTCGCGTCGCTCAGTTGCGACTCGTGGAGGCGTGTGCGCCCGACCTTTCCTCCACGGCGCAAGGCCACGATCTGACTCATGATGCTCAGAGCAATCTCCTCAGGCGTGGTCGCCCCCAGATCGAGGCCAGCGGGGGTGAAGATCCTGGCGATGCGATCGGGTGAAATGCCTTCGGCGGCCAGATAATCGAGCACCAGTGCGGCCCGATGCTGACTGGCGATCAAGGCAATGTAGGCAGCCGGGCTGTTCAGAGCTTTTTGCAACCACAGGTGGTCGTTCTTATGCTGCGTTGCGATCACCACGTAACTGCTGGGTCCGATGGTCGTTTGGCTAAGGTCGAAGTCCTTGGCCATCAGTTCTTCCGCTTGGGGGAAAGCAGCCCGCTCGGCGCTGGGATCGTTCACCATCACGCGAAAACCGAGCAGGTGTCCCAAGGTCGCGAGCGACTCGGCGATGCGCCCATGACCTGCGATAAGCAATTCGGGCTTGGGCAGGACTGGCTCGATATAGACATCCATCTTCCCTCCGCAGGGCATTCCCACCCCCAGTATTTCCTCGGTCATGTCCAAGGTGATTAGCGTCGGCTGGCCCATGCGGATCGAACGCCGCGCCTCATGCCGAACCGTACTCTCGGCGCATCCGCCACCTACCCAGCCGAGAACCAATTGCCCCTGGTCGTCGACAATGGCTTTGGAACCTCGCTGGGCCGACGAAGAGCCTTCGACACGCACAACCGTAGCTACGGCAAAGGATCGCCCCTCGGCTACCAGTTGGGCGGCCCTGGCGTAGATATCCGAAGACATACCATTAAATATGATAGGCCGCAGGTCGGGCGAGTTCAACCAATCGAGTGACCGGCGGGAGTGCGCCCGCCGGGCTACCGCCAAATGCGGCGGGTGTGGTAACGTACTAGCCGCACTCGAGCCCAAGTGCCTCCCACATTCCCGCTTCCTGTAGAGGCCTGCGTTTGGGGAAGATAAGGAGAAGCGATGATCCCTCCAGCGTTCGAGTATCTGCGACCGAAGACCATCCCCGAGGCGATCGCGTTCCTCAAACAGTATGGGGACGATGCCAAGATTTTGAGCGGGGGCCAAAGCCTGATTCCCATGATGAAGCTGCGCCTTGCCCGGCCCGCCTATCTGATCGACATTAATCGAATTTCTGGGTTGTCCTATATCAAGGAGGAGGCAGGTTTTTTGAAGATCGGCGGGTTGACGCGGGAAGCCGATTTGGAGGCTTCGGCGCTGATCCGTTCGAAATACCCTGTCATTCTGGACACCGCCCACGTCATTGCCGACCCTCAAGTGCGCAACCTGGCCACGGTTGCAGGAAACCTGGCCCACGGTGATCCCGCCAACGATCACCCGGCAACCATGTTGGCGTTGGGCGCCCAGGTTGTGGCTACGGGATCGGGGGGCGAGAGAATCATTCCCATCGAAGAGTTCTTCCTTTCCGTGTTCAGCACAGCGCTACAGCCCGGCGAAATTCTCACCGAGATCCGCATCCCCATTCCGCCGGCGCGCAGCGGCGGCGCCTACTTCAAGCTGGAGCGCAAGGTTGGGGATTTTGCCACGGCGGCCGTCGCCGCCCAGCTTACGCTCGATGGCAAGGGCGCGGTGCAAAAGGTGGGCATCGGTTTGACCAATGTAGGACCCACGCCGATCAAGGCGAAAAGGGCAGAGGACTTTCTCCGCGGCAAGAAACTCGACGAGGCGAACATCCGCCAAGCCGGGCAGTTGGCCGGCGAGGAGGCGCAACCGAGTTCCGACTTGCGTGGTCCAGCGGAATACAAGAAGGGATTGGTAAAGGAACTGGCGCGGCGTGCCCTATCTCGCGCCGCCGAGAGGGCCGAAAAGTAGTCGGCCGAGGAGCTGGCGATGGCAAAAACCCAAGAGCAGTTGGTTCGTGTAACCGTAAACGGCCGCGAGCGGCAGGCGTCGGTGGAGCCGCGACTTTTGCTGGTCCACTTTATCCGCGAGATCTTGCAGCTCACCGGAACGCATATCGGTTGCGACACGAGCCACTGTGGCGCCTGCACGGTGCTGCTCAACGGAAAGACGGTCAAGTCCTGTACCCTGTTCGCCGTGCAGGCCGATGGCGGTGAGCTGCTTACGGTCGAGGGGCTGGCCGCCAATGGCCAGCTGCATCCGTTGCAGGAAGGCTTCAAAGAGGAGCACGGCCTGCAATGCGGCTTCTGCACGCCCGGAATGCTGATGTCCTCCTATGCCCTTTTGCGCAACAATCCACGGCCCAGTGAGGAGGAAATTCGCTGGGGAATTTCCGGCAACCTGTGCCGCTGCACCGGCTACCAGAACATCGTGGGCGCGGTGCGGTACGCCGCCGCGAAGATGGCCAAAGATAAGACAACACCCGTTGAGATGGCGGAAGTGGGAGGTACAAGGTGATCCACAAAACGTCCCCCGAAGTGGGTGGCATGGGCCATTCCATCAAGCGCAAAGAGGACCTGCGGTTCATCCAGGGCAAAGGCAACTATGTGGACGACGTGCATCTGCCCGGCATGGTGTACGGGCAGCTAGTGCGGAGTCCCTATGCTCACGCCCGGCTCAAGAGCGTGAACACCGACAAGGCGAAAAAACTGCCCGGTGTGCTGGCTGTCATCACGGGAGAAGATCTGGCCAAGGCCAACCTGGCCTGGATGCCCACCTTGTCGTATGACAAGCAGATGGTGCTGGCCACAGGGAAGGTACTGTTCCAGTCGCAGGAGGTGGCCTTCGTGGTGGCCGAAGACCGCTACATCGCGGCCGACGCCGCCGAACTGGTGGAAGTGGAGTATGAGGAGCTCCCTGTACTGGTAGACCCGCACAAGGCGCTCGATCCCGATGCACCCCTGCTGCGCGAAGACCGTGAGCAGAAGAATAATCACATCTTTCACTGGGAAGTCGGCGATCGGAAGGCGACCGACCAAGTTTTTCAAAAGGCTGCCGTCAAGGCCAGCCTGCAGGCCTTTTTTCCTCGTTGTCATCCGGCACCGCTCGAAACCTGCGGGTGCGTGGCCGACTTTAATCGCGCCACGGGACGGCTTACGGTATACATGACCTCCCAGGCGCCACATGCGCACCGCACCGTCTTTGCCTTAGTGGGAGGCATTCCCGAAAATAACATTCGCGTCGTCTCCCCCGACATTGGCGGCGGTTTCGGCAACAAGGTTCCGGTGTACCCAGGTTACGTTTGCGCCATCGTGGCCTCCCTGACCCTGGGGCTGCCGGTGAAGTGGATTGAGACGCGCTCGGAGAATCTGCAGTCCACGGGCTTTGCCCGCGATTATCACATGACAGCGGAAATTGCGGCTGACCGCGACGGCAAGATGCAAGCCCTGCGAGTGAAAACTCTCGCCGACCACGGGGCCTTCAACGCGGCGGCGCAACCTACCAAGTTTCCCGCGGGTCTGTTCAGCATTTGCACCGGCTCCTACGACTATCCGACTGCGTTCTGCGAAGTGGATGGAGTTTACACCAACAAAGCTCCGGGCGGCATCGCCTACCGCTGCTCCTTTCGCGTAACCGAAGCAGCGTACCTCATCGAGAGGGTGGTGGACGTGCTGGCGCTGGAGTTGAAAATGGATCCCGCGGAACTGCGGCGCAAGAATTTTATTCCGGCGGCAAAGTTTCCTTACCAGTCGTCGCTCGGCTGGACCTATGACAGTGGCAATTATGAAGCGGCCATGAACCTTGCTCTTGAGAAGATTGGATACCGGCAACTGCGTGCCGAGCAGGCGGAGAAACGGAACAAAGGTGAACTGATGGGAATCGGCATCTCGAGCTTCACGGAAATCGTGGGGGCGGGACCGGCGCACACCTTTGATATTTTGGGCATCAAGATGTTCGACAGTTGCGAGATCCGGGTTCATCCCACGGGCAAGGCGATGGCGCGCATGGGCACCAAGAGCCAGGGGCAGGGTCATGAGACCACCTATGCGCAGATCGTTGCGCAGGAGTTGGGGATTCCCGCTGCCGACGTTACCATCGAGGAGGGCGATACCGACACCGCACCCTACGGGCTGGGGACGTACGCCAGCCGGAGTACTCCAACCTCGGGAGCGGCGACCGCGATCGCCGCGCGCAAGATCCGCGACAAGGCGAAGAAGATCGCAGCTTATTTGCTGGAATGCAACGAGAACGATCTGGAGTGGGAACCGGGAAAGTTTTACGTCAAAGGCACTCCGAGCAAAGCCAAAACCATCCAGGAGATCGCCTTCGCCGCATATACCAATATTCCGCCCGGCCTGGAGGCCGGGTTGGAGGCGGTGGATTATTACGACCCGCCCAATCTTACCTTTCCATTCGGCACTTATGTCTGCGTGGTCGACATTGACAAGGGAACTGGCGAAGTAAAGGTCAGGCGATTCGTTGCCGTCGACGATTGCGGAAACATCATCAATCCCATGATCGTCGAAGGCCAGATCCATGGCGGCCTGACGGAGGGACTCGGAATCGCTTTCATGCAGCAGATTGACTACGACGAAAGCGGTAACGTCCAGGGCGGAAGCTTTATGGACTATCTCCTCCCCACGGCGGTCGAGACCCCCCACTGGGAGACCGCCAAGACCTGTACACCCTCACCCCACCATCCTTTCGGTGCCAAGGGGGTCGGAGAGTCTCCGAACGTGGGCTCGCCGGCTGCCTTTGTGAATGCTGTCGTCGATGCCCTTTCCCATCTCGGCGTGAAGCATATCGATATGCCGATCACTCCCGCGAAGGTATGGAAGGTTCTCCAGGAAAAAGGTGTTGCAGCATAGATGGCGCTGAGAATTGAGAAAACCTTCGAGGTGCAGGAGCCTGTGGAGAAGGTATGGGCCTTCCTCAGCGATCCGCGCAAAGTAGCCACCTGCGTCTCCGGGGCGCAGATCACCGATCAGGTAGACGAGAAGACCTACAAAGGCACCATCAAGGTGAAAGTAGGCCCGAGCGTCACTGACTATAACGGTGAGGTGCAGATTGTTCGCTTGGATACGCAGAACCACGAAATCGAGATCATCGGCAAAGGCCAAGACGTGCGTGGCCGCGGCAGCGCCTCCATGAAAATGACCGGTAAACTTCGCCTCCTCGACAACGGCGGAACGGAAGTGACCAGCGTGTCCGAGATCGGCGTGGTTGGAATTCTGGCGCAGATGGGATCGCGGGTGATCACCGAAGTCTCGAACGTCATGTTCGGAGAGTTCATAAAAAGATTCCAGGCGCAACTGCAGCAACCTGCGGAGGCGGGGGAGGCCGGGAGCCCGGACGTCCAGCCCGTTAAAGCCACAACGGTGGCCTGGGAGGCCGCCAAAGGCCTGTTTCGGGGAAAGTCTTGAGTCTTTTTGGCGGAAGACCTCTAAGGTTCGGCACCCAGCACCGTCAGCAGGGCTAGAATAGTCTTAGACCAACGGCATGCGTCGACCCCAGGCTGTCCCTTCCGGCGTTGTGAACCAGGACGTTGATGCCATCGTCTCTGGATTCGAGCGCCTGGGTTACGTCGCCGATCGTTCGCTGGCCACCGCCGTCTACCTGGTTACTAAGCTTCGCAAGCCCCTTCTGGTCGAGGGTCATGCCGGCCTGGGGAAGACTGAAATCGCGAAGGTACTGGCCTCCTTTTTGGGTACAAGGCTGATTCGGTTGCAGTGTTACGAAGGATTGGACGTCAGCGCTGCCGTCTACGAATGGAATTATCAGAAACAATTGCTGGCCATTCAGATCGAAGAACGGTCGAAGAAGACCGTCGAGGAGAAAGAAAGACACATCTTCAGCCGCGAATTTCTTCTCGAACGGCCTTTGCTCGAATCCATTCTTGAGGAAGATGCTTCTCCGGTTCTTCTGATCGACGAGATTGATCGCGCGGATGAAGCATTCGAGGCTTTTCTGCTCGAGCTGCTTTCCGACTACCAGATCACCATCCCGGAGATGGGAACGGTGCATGCAAAGCATGTGCCGTACGTGATCCTCACCTCTAACCGAAGCCGGGAGTTGGGGGACGCACTCAAGAGGAGATGTCTGTACCAGTGGATTGACTACCCCAGCCTCGACAAGGAAATGAAAATTGTTTGCACCCGGCTGCCCAAGATTGAAGAGCAACTGGCCCGGCAGGTTGTGGGATACGTGCAATGGGTACGAGGGCTCAACCTAAGCAAGCCCCCGGGAGTGGCCGAAACCCTGGATTGCGCCGAGGCTTTGCTGACCTTGGGAAAGTCGCAGGTGGATGAGGAATCGATCGAGCTGACGCTCAGTTGTATTTCGAAGTCGGTCGAAGACGGTGCCAAAATCAGGAGCACGGGTCTCGACAAGATTCTCGAGCAGTCGGAGCGAGGATGATCGAGGCGCGGGATATCGAAGCGACGGGAGCGGCCAGGACCATTGTTTCGTTCTGCCGGTTTGCACGCCAGCAGGGCCTCTCGACCGGCCTGCCGGAGACGCTCGGCGCGTTGCAGGCTACGGCGGTACTAGGTGCAGCGAACACCGACGAACTGAAGCTCGGATTACGCGCTGTTCTGTGCTCATCGAAGGAGGATTGGGACCTGTTCGAGAAGTGCTTCCGCTCATTTTGGGAACGATCGAGCCAGCTGAGAGCTACGTCCCAACCATCGCCTAGTGGCGGGAGGCGCCAAGAATCCGTCACCTCTGGCATCGACCGAGGGCGGGTGCCTTGGCTGATGTCGACGGGCGCGGCGGAGAATCCCTCGCGCGAGCAGGATGGGGCCCAAGCGGTGACGGGAGCAAGCGCCCGAGAGCGTCTTAGCCAGGCGGATTTGTCGACCCTGTCCCAGGCCGACCTGGCGGTGCTCGAACAGATTTCGGCTCGTTTGTTTAGGCAGATGAGCCGCCGGCTGGCGCGGCGGCGGAGCTGCGGACTGCGGGGGCAGGTGGACCTGCGACGGACAATCCGCGGCAATATCAGCCACGGAGGAGATCCGATCAACCTGCGTTTCCGGCGGCGAAAACTTCGCCCCTACCGTCTTGTCACCCTGCTCGATATTAGTGGTTCGATGAGTGCGTACAGCATGTTTCTGGTGAAATTTCTCTACGCGTTGCAGAGGCACTTTCGCCATGTAGATACCTTCCTCTTTAGCACGCGACTGACCGAGATTACCGGCCTGTTTCGCGCTCCATGCCTGTCGGGCGCTCTGGCTGCGCTGTCCCAATGGCCGGCCGGGTGGTCCGGAGGGACCAACATCGGCGGATCGCTTCGCGAGTTCAACCAGCTGCACTGCCGAAAACTTCGGTCCGCCGACACTCTATTCATCATTCTGAGCGATGGTTGGGATACCGGAGACGTGGATGTCCTGGAGCGAGAACTGGGTGCCATCAAAAGGCGGGTTCGGAAGCTCATCTGGTTGAATCCGCTGCTCGGGCTCGACGATTATCAGCCCATTACCGGGGGAATGAGGGCGGCGCTTCCGCACCTCGATGTTTTCGCCCCGGCCCACAACCTGGAGAGTTTGCTGGCTCTCGAGAGGCATCTGTAGAGTGCGTACTATGTTCGATCAGTTCCTGAACAAAGCGGCTGAGTTGTTAGCGAAGGGAGAGGCTTTCGTCACCGCCTCGGTGGTGCGCTCGCAGGCGCCCATTTCAGGCAAGCCGGGAGACAAGGCGATCATTTTCGCAGACGGAAAGCTGTGGGGGTGGATCGGCGGCGGCTGCGCCCAGCCGGTGGTGATCAAGGAGGCGTTGAAAGCGCTCGCCGATGGACAGCCCCGGCTGGTGCGAATCAGCCCAAGTGCGGCTCCCGAGGACGGCATTGTCGACTACACCATGACCTGCCACAGCGGAGGCACTGTGGATATCTATATCGAGCCGGTGCTGCCGAAACCGCACATTCTAATTCTGGGACGTTCACCCGTCGCGCGGACGCTGGCACGTCTGGGCAAGACCATTGGCTACAGAGTTTCGGCCGCCGCTGGCGGCGCCGATCGCGAACAATTCCCCGACGTCGACCAATTGCAGGCGGATTTGAATGTGGATCGGCTCGGGGTCGCGCGCGATACCTTTATCGTAGTGTCCACTCAGGGGGAGGATGATGAAGAGGCGCTGAAGCAAGCGCTGGACACCGACGCCGAATATGTGGCTTTCGTGGCCAGCAGAGTCAAGGCGCAGAAGGTCTCGGAGTACCTGCGCGAAACGGGAATCTCGTCCGAGCGTATTGGCCGTGTTCGCGCCCCTGCGGGCCTCGACCTCCATGCGAGCTCGCCCGAGGAGATCGCGGTCAGCATCCTGGCGGAGATCGTCCAGTGGAAGAGCGATCGAGCGAGGCCTTTGCCGGCGGAGCCGAAGAAAGCCGCGGCACCGGTTTCAAGCTTGCTGGTGCCGAATGTAGCGGCACCGAACCTGCCTGTCTCAGATAAGGTTGTTTCGAACCCGGAAGCGCGCGACCCTGTGTGCGGCATGCCGACGAGGGTTACGGGAGCAAAATACACATCGGAGTACCGAGGATCTGCCGTTTATTTCTGCTGCGCCCGCTGCAAGCAGGCCTTCGACCGGCAACCCGAGAAGTATTCGCTGGCGACGTCCGGTTGACGGACTTGCGTGGTAGACCACCGTACTTATTGGTCAACTCGATCCCAAGAATCGTCCGGATTGTACTCGGTCATGGCCGAGGCAATGGATTCCGTATCGGGACCGAGATCTTTCTGGTAGATCCCACCGTCTTGATTGACGATAAACGTCATCACACCCGAATTCCTGTATTGCGCAGGATAGGCGAGAAACGCAAATCCTTGGGCAAGTGACCCATTCATGGTGTATTCTTTGTTGCCCTTCGGAGCTCGTTGTTTCTCAAGGATGCGGAAGTAATACCCATGAAAGGGAGTGCTGCTTTTTTGCTTGGTGTAGCCTTGGGAGGCCGCCTCGGCAATCAGCGGGCCAATGGGGCTGGAGGGCTCGCCGCTCGCTACCTTCCAGTAGAGCCCGTTCTGTTTACCTTCATCACTGACAAATTTCATGGCGTAACGCTTGGTGGACTCGCCGCTCCGCACCTCGGACGCATATTCGCGTTGTGCATCCACCAGGGCATAGCAGATTTCGATGGCGTCGTTCTCGTTGGCTCCGATGCGACGGTACAAAATCTCATTTTTCCCGTCCTCAACATCGAAATACCAGGTACCGGAGGACGTTTTGACGAGCGAAATCGGAGTCGGCCAGTTCTCGGCGCCAACGTAGAGTGTGGCCGTCCCGTCGGGCTCGATCACGACTCGATGCATCTGCTCGTAACGTCGAACATAGTTGTCGATCATTCTTTTGTCCGCGACGTCGTCTCCGGAGTGGAGTAGCTCGCCAGCACTGGTACCAAAGATTACGGAGAGGGCTGTCTGGTCATTTGCCTTGGCGGCGTCGTAGAGCGCCTTCACGGCCTCACCAGGGGTTGCAAATGTCTTTTCATTCGACGGCTGGGCATAGGCGACAGGAACCATGGTGAGCCACCCTAAAATCGCGGGGAGCGATGCGGTGACGCGGACATGACGCCATACGAGCGAAACGAACTTCTGTAGGTTGGCAATTCTCGCTGTTTTGCTCATTGCTGTTTTTCCCGTGGTCCGCAGTGCCATCATTTACGGCTGCCGCGGTTGCCAGCTGAACGGTTGCCAGCTGAACGGTTGCCTGCGGGCTGGCTGCCAGCTTCCCGGTTCCCGGCCGGCCGCGTTCCACTCAAGCTCTGCTGGCCGCGTGCGCTGTTGACCCGTGCGTTTCCGCCTTGGCCGTAGTTGCTAAAGGCACCCGCATTGGTGCCGCGTTGTTGCTGGCCATAGCCGCGCTCAGCCTGGTTGGCATTCGGGCGGCTTTGATTTTGCGCCATTTGCGGACGTTCCTGGGCTTGTCCAGGCTGCTGTCGATTCGCGTTTTGCCCCAACTGCTGCCGGCCCGTAGCCTGTTCGACGGGCTGCCGATTCGAGTTCTGCCCCAACTGTTGGCGATTCGCGGCCTGCTGCACGGGCTGTCGATTCGTGTTCTGCCCCAATTGCTGGCGGTTCTGGGTGCTGTTCTGTTGCAAGAGCGACGACTCGTTGACGTTACGGTACTGGGCTTGGTTGCGCTGCGTGCCGAAATTGGGAGTGGTGACATTGGAGTTGCGGGTCGTGGCATTGAAGTTATTCGCACGGTAGTTGTTATTGTTGTAGCGATTGATGTTGTTCGCGTTGTAGTTATTCCGGTTAACGTTGTTGATGTTGACGTTGTTTACGTTCCGGTTGTAATAGTTATTGCGGTTGACGAACGTATTGGAGTTAGACACGTAAACGTTTCGGTTGTAAACGACCGTCGAATTGTTCCAGCCACAGCCCCACGAATTCCATCCCCATCCACAGCAACTGTTATTCATGGCCGCGCCCACCGCCATACCCAAGCCGAAAGAGATCAGACCGGTGGCCACAACCGCCCCGGTGGAGGGAGGCGGAGGCGGGGCTACATATCCCGGATACGCCGCAACCGGGGCACCGTACACGACGGTGGGATTATAGCTTGGCACATAAACGACATCCGGCTGGGCCGGTTGAATCACAATCGTCTGCGGCGGCGCCTGCACGACCGTCGGTTGCTGCTCCGAGGAAGCTTGCTGTTGCGGCGGCTGTTGCGGTGCAGGGTTGGGTTCTGTCGACACCGCTTGTTGCGCACCCGATTTCAGATTCCCCGCCTGCGATGCCCTCTGCCGCATTACCTGGATTGCGTTCATCACATCCTGGGGAATGTTGAAATATGCGTCGCCCAGGGCCGAAGTCCAGGAGAGATTAGAAGCCATCTGGTTCAATACATCGGGAAATTGCGTGAGGCCTTTGACGCTAACGTCCCAGGACTCCTGATTGGCAGCTTGCATGAGATCGTTGCCTTTGAGATTGGCATTCTGTTGCAACCACGTCGCCGCGCTCGCGATCTGATCGGGATAGGTGGAACCGGCGAGCACTTGCGCAACTAGGTTATCGGGAAACAATGCGATCGGCGCGACCAGTTGATAAAGTTCGTCGGCAGTGGGTCGCGAGTAGGTCGCGGCCGGGGCTTGCGACGTGGAACTCGACGAGGTCGAAGTGGAACTCGGTGCCTTCGCAGATCGATTGCATCCCTCGAGCACTGGCATCATGAATGCAAGCATCGCACTCAAGAAACAGGAGAGGAAGGGACGCGTCTTCGCCATGGTGCGAGAATGGCACCGCTCGATGACTTGTGGAAACTGTCAATTCTGCCAGCAACCCCTTATCCGAGGCTGGGATGTCCTAACCGTGAAAAATCGCCGAGAAAAGAACGATAAGTCCGAATACGCTCACCAGGGCAGCAACAATTTGTGCTCGCGAGCGGCGCCCGCCTAAGTGATCGGCTAAGCCGCGAACCTCTTTCCGGTGGGCAATGGTCGCCATTACCAGGGCGACGAGTCCAATGCTGACCATCATCAGGGCAAAATCACGGGGCGTCACGATCCCGCGCGCGACCGGTGCTCCTCGGCCGGACTCGAACTGGAAGAACTTGTAAATCGTGAACCCAAAACTGATCATGGAGGTCGCGGTGCGGACCCATGCCATTAGGGTGCGTTCATGGGCAAGCCAGGTCCGATCCAAGGCAAGGTGCGTGCTGTCGGGCGCAACACCAGGGTTGCTCATCGGAAGACCTCATGCTTGTAGCAAATCGCAAACCTCATCGCGATTCTGGGCTACAGGATCCTTCACCGGCCAAAAGTCCGGTCGGCCGATCGATCCGTCATCGGCAGCTCCAAACCACCATCCTTGGCTTCGGTCGGGTCATGCCGCGACTGACCTTGCAGTCCCTTCGTCGGTTGCGGCCTTTTGAGACTCGTATTTCTCGAGGTCCTTTTCCAGGAAGAAATTTAAGAACGTGCGGATAACGCCAATGGCCGCCAGTTGCCCTATGTCAGTCCATGTGGGAGCGATCGCCGTGCGCACGATATCGGCGGCCAGCTCAAACTCTAGCCCCAGCAGTAGCCAAACGCCAAAATTCAGCCAAACGACTTTGCGCTGGTCCACCTGGGATCGTTTTTCGACAACCGCGCGAAACGATCCGTAAAGCGCTTGCATTGCCCCGTAGGCGATGATCAGGGCCGCGGATGCCTCCACCCCGAGCGCGATATAACCGGCAGCTTGCTTGAATACTTCCTCCATGCTGGTTTCGTCGTAAGTGATCGGGCAATGAACCCGCAACGGCTCGGCCGTTCGGAAGTGCACATCTCAGTGCTGGGTACAACCGGCGCTACAGAGACAGACCCACACTATCGCGGGAAAGTATCTGCCCACCTCGGAGCGGTCAACTGGCAAATGTAACAGCCGGCGCCCGTCCAGACAGCTCCGAGGAAGGCATGGCGTTGGTCGAATTGAGTCTCGCTAGGGTACCAGCATCTTCATGACGGCACGTACCAACTCCGGAGTTGGCGTGCCCAGGACAATCACCGGAAGGAGCGGTAGGGCCGTCTGAACGGCCAGTTGCACGAGGAGTCTCCTGCTGATCGGCGCAATGTTCATGGCCTCGACTAAGGCGAAACTGTTTCCCAAGTCGGCCAGGGATTGAAGGTCGCCCGTCCCCAGTAAGGGCTCGGTCGGTCGTTCGGTGTAGTGCACCCACTTTCGATCGAAGGAATCGGTGTAGGACTGAGCCAGCTTGCCGTATTCGAGCAGGCCGGTTTTGCGAACTTTCGACAGCTTGGGTGCCAGGAGCAGGAGGGGAAGAACTCCCACGATCACCGATAGAACGATAAATCCCACTACCAAGAATCTGAAAGAGGTCAACGGAGCTCCTTCGAACACCATACTGTTGGTCATGCGAGCGGAAAAGACACATCCCAAAGCACAGAACAGGATTCCGAAACGCTTCTGGGCAACGCCGAGAAAATTGAGACCGGCGGCATGGTCGGGATGAGTGGGCGGGAGAATCAAATGCAGTCGGCTGATCCGCCACAGCAAGAGTGCCCAAATAAAATAGCGAAAGATCCATCGGTAGATAAGGAAGCGGAGGACCGGGGTGCTAAAGATCGCATACCAATATCCCGCCGCCGTCAGCCCGCCCGCCGTGGTGTGCCAAGTCGAGATTGCACCGCGTGACCATTCGTGTTCAAACAAGAATAATGGGAAAAATGCCAATACAAAGATAGCGGCCTCGGGAATCCATGAATCTCGCAGCCGTTGCGTTCGTTCGAGGACTTTATCGAACTCGGGGAGCTCCTCCGCCGGCACAATCCCCGCATTTACGAATTCTGCCACCGCCTGCCGGATGGTGGGATCGATCACGATCTCTGCGACCAATAGAAGGGGCAGGCAGAGCAGGAAGCGTCCGTACATCGAGACGTCATAGAGCAGCGGGATCCTGACTTGGTTCCCGAAGGCGAGACCGTCCTTAAGCGAGAGGAGCAGCAGTGGCAACCATGTCAGCGCGACCAGGATCCCGATTCTGCGGGCTACGTTAGGGAGGACAAAGCGCACAACTCCGGACCGCAGTAACCAGTCGTAGAGTGGCCCACCCAAGACGATCGAAAAGTGCCGGACCGTCGAATCCGTGATCTCTTGCGCACTCGGGCTGCGAGTGGAAGCAGAAGGCTCCAAGGTCGGACGAGGCTGAGGCGGGAGTTCCGGATTTCTCGCTGGTACACCCATGAGGTTCGCTCCGTCTCCGAAGGCTGCGTCAACGTAATTCGGGTTGCTGGCAAATTAGAAGTTCAATCTCGTGCTGATTGCCCTCACAAATGTGGCGCACCAAAAAACACCACCAATTCAGCAGCGGACCATGGTGGTTTGATGGCTCACGAACCAGCTTGTTCCCCAGGAAAGTGAATTACGCTGGCACAGCAATGACAACTGTCACATGTGACAGGAGCACAGAGCAAAGAATTGAGGCAAGGCCGTTTCCACGACGGCCCGAGGTAAGGAGATCGGGGAAAAGGACGTCCATTCGTGATTCTAGATTGCACTGTCGACGGCTCTACATTCGCACTGTCATAGTTGACAGTTTCGGGCGGGGACCCGATTGCCGTAGTGTAATGGCTTCAATCGGAATTTGCCGGTTGTGTCCAGGGGTGCCCGGAGCCAGCACGTTGGACGACTGCCAAAAACAACCAAGAAGGAGAGGTAATAGCACATGCTTCACACAACATCAGTCGTATCTCGCCAATATGCACGCCGCGGAGTGATGGCGTGCTTCCTCGTGTTGACACTAGTGTTTCTGGTTGCGCTGCCGGCGTGGAGCGCCTCCGAGGAAAAGGATCAACAAACACTCAAGGACTCCGCTCAAGTTCTCGAGGAGATGCTCAACGGTAACAGCATTCCGCCGGACCTCATCAGCAAGGCCGAGTGCGTCATTGTCATGCCCAATGTGAAGAAATTCAGTGTCGGCATCGGTGGTACTGGCGGTCGTGGGCCGATGACCTGCCGCAAGGGGAAGAATTTCAAAGGATCCTGGTCGGCGCCAGCCATGTACACGATTGGCGGCGCCAGCGCCGGGCTTCAACTCGGCGGCTCATCTACAGATTTTGTTCTCCTGGTTATGGACGAGAGAGGCTTGGACGCGATCCTGAAAGGGAAGACCCAGCTGGGTAAGGACGCGACTGCGGCGGCCGGCCCGGGAGCAACTGAAAAACAATTGGGCGCTGGAAATGACATCCTTACCTACGCCAAATCCAGTGGCGTGTATGCCGGAGTCTCGCTGGGGGGCGCGACCATAGAAGAGGACAAAGATGCCAACAAGCGCCTCTACGGCAAGGACGTGGCTGCAGCCGATATTCTCCGCCAAAATGCCGTACAGACCACCGATGCCGGAAAGCCCCTGATTTCTCTCCTGGATTCCAAGGTCTCGGCGCGCCGATAACACTTGGTTCCGCGAATTGGAACGCGAATTGGAATTGGACGAGAAGCTGATTTCGCAGGGTCAAGAAACTCCCTGGCGGCGAAGCTAGGGCAACCCTAGCTGCGCGAGAGGAGCATTTCGTTACAGGCTCGGGCTCGAGCTGCCGGACAGAAACGGTTCGGGTGGAACCACCCGACACTCGAGCCCAGTGATTGTAAGCCAACCCCTGCTTCGGCGCGAGGCTTAAGTAGGCGCAGAATGTGAACTTGTAGGCGGAACATCAGAGGAAACCGGAAGCAAACCCACGGTTTTTCGCAGACCAGACTCTCGACGAGCGCGCCTCCCGGCACAGAAAGCTAGCCCGAGACAACCACCCGGGTCTTCATGGTTATCGAGCAACGACATCCCCACCCAGGTCTTCATGGTTATCGAGCAACGACATCCCCACCCAGGTCGGCTAGCATAGTCTGGTCGATCGAGGCGAAGGCCTCGAAGCAACGCCCTCCCCTGAAACGTTATTCACACCACACCGTGCGCGTTACCTCAGTAATTTCTATCGCTAGTCTGAAGTGTTTCTTGAGCGTTTTGTCTGTTAGTTTCGACATTCGTAGGAATCCTAAATCTGAATGTCCTTTTCGAACCGGAACCTAATCCCCCAAAGGCCGTCACTTGGGATGGTTCCGAGTGGCCGCGGAAAATCACTCAGGACCTGCCTTGCCTTAATCCTGCTGTGTACCGCTTTGTCTGGCGCCACGGCTCCCACTGAGCCGGTGGGGCCTGCGCCGATCCGGATCAAGGGCTCCTTCGTGATCGCTGTGATCTGCCGGGATGGCATTATTGTCGCCTCCGATTCGAGAGGCACCTTGAAGGACCGTGGGGGTCGCCGCATCGCCTATTACGATCTTGACCAGAAGATTTTTCCGATCGGGAACAAACTGATCGCCGATACCGGGTACGCCTCCCTCAATGATCCGAAACTGTCATTCCTGCCCGCGCTGATGTCCCGCTTTGCTAAGAGCCCTCTTTCCCACGTTGAGGTCGACCAGCTCCCGGCTGCTTATTTCAAGTACGCCAGTGCGGTATTACCCCCTGCAGGCGCGGAGTCTGCCCAGTTGCAAACTCTGATCTTTGCCGGTTTCAAGAAGAACAGACCGCTCGTGTGCATTTATCGGGGCGAATCCAGCCGCACGACCAAGTGTCACTCTGCGGGGTACCTGTCCAGTCCCGGACAACAGATCATCGGGCTCAAGAAGGCAAGCTCGCTATCGTTCCAGAGTGCCGCTCATTTCATGCAACAGACGATCGACGATTATGCGACGGCAGTTCAGCCGGGATCGGTAGGCGGTCCGGTAGTGGTACGCACGATTGCCCCATCCAGCTCCCAGTGGTTCGAGAAGCCTCCTGGCTGGCCGAATTGGGAAACATTCAGCGACTTGGCGAACGACTACAAGGCCGATCGAGTGCGGTTTCAACTGATGCCGGGAATTAGCAAGACACAGTTGGACACCCTTATCGAAGACGGCGTCACCTGGGCACAGGTTGGGCGTACCTCGAATTCTGGGAAGGCGGTTAGCGACGCGCCTGTGATCGGTTCTTCTCATGCCGACCGATGATTCATTGCCGAGCTCAGGTTCTCCCTACCAATTCCCTTCCAGGCATGCACCTACGGCTCGATCGATCCTTAAGTTCCGATCCTGTCGTGGTAGTATCTTAGATATAAACGGCTGCGCCAAGTCCCCCACCGTGATAGCCAAGCTTTGTCTTCGCTGTACCTCCAGAACCCTCGTAATCCTGTTTCTGCTTCTTACCACCGTTCGCTTGCCTTCGCTTGCCCAAACGCAGTCGACAGATCCAATCCATGTGGAAGCCGGAGGCACCAGCAAGAAAACCAAGCTGAACGTGCACACCAAGCGTCTGCGGGCCGATGTAGATCTTGTGCTCGTACCCGTGACGGTTACGGATGGCATGAATCGGCCGGTTCTCGATCTGGAGAAGGACAACTTCAGACTCTATGAAAATGACAGTCAGCAGACCATCCGGTTCTTCTCGAAAGAGGATGCTCCGATTTCGGTGGGAATGGTCCTGGACTTTAGTCTCAGCATGAACAATAAGTTTGAAGCGGAGAGGACCGCGGTGGCGGAGTTTTTCAAGAATGCCAATCCTGCGGACGACTATTTTGCCATTGCTTTCTCCGACCGTCCAACCTTGATCGCCGACTCCACTCAGTCACTTTCCGACCTTCAAGACAAGTTGACCCTGGCCATTCCGGCCGGGAACACCGCGCTGCTGGACGCAATTTACCTCGGGGTGGACAAGATGCGCTTCGCCCGCTATGAACGGCGGGCCCTGCTGATTATTTCCGATGGCGGGGACAATCACAGTTATTACAACACCCGAGAGACGAAGAAGCTGGTCGAGGAGGCCGATGTGCTGCTCTATTCGATCGGTATCTTCGACAACATGCCGGTGCCTGTGTTCAAGACGATCGAGGAGAAGTTGGGCAAGCGGCTCCTGACCGATCTTACGGAGCTGACCGGTGGTCGTACGATCGCAGCAGATAATCGCGATAAGATTCCCGGAATCGCCGCTACGGTCAGCCGGGAACTGCGCCAGCAATATGTTCTGGCTTACAAATCCGATCGTGCCGAACACGATGGCAAGTGGCGGAAGATTAAAGTGCAGGTGACCTCTGCGAGTGGCGCTCAGCCGCTGCACGTGCACTACAAGAAGGGGTATATCGCCTCGACAGACTAGGCAAAGGGATCCTCCACCTCGCAGGCAAGATTCAAAGTTAATCCTCCAAAGTTAATCCTCTGCAGTGAACCTATTTCCGGTGGTGCGTTTGGTCGATCTGGGTCGGAGAAGCAACGAGCCGACTGGGTGGCCAGTCGGCTCGCGGTAGGAATGGACTGCGGTGGCCCCTATTGTCCGGGGGGAGTCGCCGCCGGTGCCTTGGAGGCCTTTTGCTTCTTGGGTGCGCCGG
>DASPTQ010000038.1:0-2937 GCA_035623335.1 Terriglobales bacterium | reverse complement strand
GATGGGGATATCCGGATCGGCATCTTTCCACAGACTCAGGAAATCCTCATAGTGTTTGCGCGCCGCTTGGGGGTCGCCCGTAAGCAACATCGCACGTCCTAACTGCAGATGGGCGAGGGCGCCCGTCATATTTTCCTCAGTCAGTCCCGGATGATCCAGCACCTTTTGGAATTCGGCTGCGGCTTCTCTGCCTTGCTTATTCTTCAGGTAAACCAACCCCCGCAGGTAGACCGGCTGCAGGTGATCGACATCGTCTCCTGCAACGAAGTCGTACCGCGCAGACTGGCTTAAGATAGACAATGCTGCATCTGGCCTGTCATGGTTGAGTTCGATGATGGCACGCAGCGCAGGCAGGTCGTAGTTCTGCAACAATTCATCAAGCGGATGATCACGTCTCAAGTCTTGGATAATCCGTTCAGCTCCCTCGCTGTCGCCGGATTCAGCAAGCGTGGCGGCAGCTTCCAAAAGTACCTGACTGTTCGTTGGGGTGCGTAGTGCCTCCTCGGCCATCCTCCGCGCAACAGCGAAGTTTCCAATTTCCGCTTCGCGGTGTGCGGCATCCATTTCGTAAGTGGCGCTAAGGTCGCGTGAGCCGTCACGGATAGCCGCCGATCGGGCCCGGGCGCTGATCTTACGTGCACTTGCGGCCCGTCCGAAATAGATTTCCGCTTCCGCAAGGTCGTTCAATATCAATCCCTCAGCAATGGGCCTACCTGCCGCCCATTTCACCTGCTCCTGCATGGCCGCTTCATCATGTTGCAAAAAAGCAAGTACGAAGCGCAGTTCCCGAAAATCTTCATTGTCAAAGTTCTTGGTTTGGGAGAGATCGTAGATGCTCCTGGCTTCATCGAACCTGCCCAAGCCCACATAGGCGAGCATCAGATTGTAGTAGCTTGACCACGCGTCAGACGCTAACTGGATTGCTTTGAGATTCGCCTCAATCGAGCCATCGAGATTGCCCAACTTGTACCGGGTCGTGGCAACTGAGTTCCATCCCAGGCCGATATTTGGGTACTTGCGCACCATTTCCTCCGCAGCATCCGATTGCTTCGAGGTCTCGCCAGTAGCAAACCCGTAATACGTTATCTCGATCGCCAATCGATCGAGTTCGCCCAAGCGGTGTCGCAGTTCGAAAGCCTTCCGATAGTTTTCATCCGCCAACCGACTCTGTTGCGCGACCCCGTAAGCAACACCAAGTTCGAGATAAGCTCCCGCAAAGTTAGGATCAATGGCAATTGCGCGCTCAAACTCTGGAATGGCATCGACTGCGTTTCGCGACACTTTGCGATTGCCATTGGTATATGCCTCGAGTGCCTCGAGCGAGGCGGTGGTCGCAATGCTAAGCGGTTGACTGAATTGCCGAAGCGACGGCAACGATTCGCCCAATCTCTCTCGCAACTGCTCGTCAGCCTTGCCGAGGCTCTGTATTAGCTCGGCTCGGTTCACCGCCTCCGCTCGGCTACTCGCGACCACCTTGCCGTCGGCGCAGGAGGCGGCAATCATCTCCAGGCTGTACCGCCCAGCGATGGCCGACACCGTTCCCGAGATTAGGATGCGGCTGTTGCTCCGCAAACAAACCTCGCGTGCCACGCTCCTGTCCAGGCGCTGGTTCGCAGGCCGGTCCATCCGCTTCAAGACGTCTGAAACTTCCCGATCGGAAAGCAGGTTCAAATAAGGGGACTGTCTGAGGTCGATCCTTGCGGCCTGCTTTAAGGCGTCATCCAGAGCTGCTTCACCGGTGATGTTCGTGAAGTCCGCCAGGACAACTTTGTCCTTATTCGTAAGCACGATCGGGCGAGAATGTAGGTAGAAGTAAGAGAACACTCCCGAAACGATGACAATAATCAGCGCCAAGCCGGCCAACAGTGTTCTGTGTTTCCTTTTAAGCGGTAAGTGCAGGGCCCGGAGCCAAGCCTTGCGCGCTTGTGGCCGCGCGCTTTTGCCATCCGACACTGCCGGTGCGGTCGCACCAAGTGGGGGGCCCTCCTGCAAGGCCCGAAGATCCCGAGCGATCTCTGTTGCGTGCTGGTAACGTTTCTCCGGGTCTTTCTCCAGGCACTTCTCGATGACCTGCTGCAGCCCGGTGTGCAGGTCACCTCTCAGTTCCAGTGGGCCGACCGGCCTTTCCTGCACGACAGACAAGAAAACGGCGCCGGTGGTGTCGCCCCGGAAAGGAGCCAGGCCGGTCGCCATCTCATACAGAACCGCGCCCAAGGAAAAGAGGTCGGAGCGCTCGTCCAATCCCCGGCCCATTGCCTGTTCCGGAGACATATAGGCGATTGTCCCGAGCGCCCATCCGCCGGTACGCTGCGAATCCCCGTCACGCGTCCCGGTTCCGTGGGAGGCCTGAATGCCCGATTTTGGGCCAGCCATTTTGGCCAAGCCGAAATCCAACACTTTGGCGGTCCCGCGCCGGGTGATGAAGATGTTCGCGGGCTTGAGGTCGCGATGCAGGATGCCCTTCTCGTGCGCCCCCTCCAGGGCCTCAGCCAAGCCCACCGCAATCTGCAGGAGTTCGGGCAGGGGCAAGGCACCTTTGTCAGCAATGCGGTCGCGCAAGTTCTGGCCTTCGAGCAGTTCCATCACCAGGAAGGTTCGCCCATCCTCTTCGCCAATGTCATGCAGAGTGCAGATGTTTGGTTGGTTCAGTGCGGAAATGGCGCGGGCTTCGCGCCGAAGGCGCTCCACGGCGCCCGTATCCGCCGCCATTTCCTCCGGCAGGAACTTGAGGGCAACGAAGCGGCCAAGGCGGACATCCTCCGCCTTGTAGACCACTCCCATACCACCGCCCCCGATGCGTTCGATGACGCGGTAATGCCCTATCGAAGTCCCTAGCATGGTATGTAACCCAAGCAGGCCAATGGTATATGAGCACTTAGGCTCGTTGGGACAAGTCTAAGGAGGCTCGAACAAGGTGACTGTGATTT
This sequence comes from Terriglobales bacterium, assembly GCA_035623335.1. Classification (GTDB taxonomy): domain Bacteria; phylum Acidobacteriota; class Terriglobia; order Terriglobales; family Acidobacteriaceae; genus JAFAGX01. Next base: position 10 of record DASPTQ010000038.1, on the reverse strand, counting down.
CGGTCACATT